>NZ_MBDT01000033.1:0-149584 GCF_001702295.1 Pseudomonas sp. S3E12 | reverse complement strand
ATCAAAAGCCAGAGCAAAAGCAGAGCAAAAGCAGGCTGAGGTCTACCTGCTGGATGGAGATCCAAATGTGGGAGGGGGCTTGCCCCCGATAGCGGTGAGTCAGTCAACCCAAGTATCACTGACCCACCCTCATCGGGGGCAAGTCGAATCGTCGCACCGCCCCTCCCACATTTTTAACCCAGTACACCAGACCCAACTCCGGTCGGCTCTAAGGCCGCCGCGCTTTGGCTTTTGATCTCAAATCGCCCCGTCAAACACGCTGGCCGAACGCAGGCTTTGGAGCGTGGGTAACCCGGCAGGACGCCGGGTTAGCCGCGCTGGGCCAAGGATGGCCCATCGCGGCGGCCCACGCTCCAAAGCCTTCGTTCGGGCACACCGAGCCTAGGCGAGGTGCCGAGTGTTGGGGCGAGGACCTTTTGGTTACTTTTGGGTCCCTCCAAAAGTGACCCGCTGTAAGAGCGGAACCCTAAGCCGCCGTTACCGAAGAAACGGATATGTACTCAGTACCACACCGCCCCTCACCCCCCACTCATATTCATAAACCGCACCACCTGCACCTCCCCATCCCCACTGAAATCATGCCGCAACGGCTTGCCCCTCAACCCCCTGTGCAACGCCTCGACCAACGGCCCATTCTCCAACGGATAGCGCCGTAACAACGCGCGAAAATCCAGCGCATCTTCCTGCCCCAGGCACAACAGCAACTGCCCTTCCACCGTCATCCGTACCCGATTACAACTGCCACAAAAATTATGCGAATTAGGCGAAATAAACCCGACCCGCGTCCCAGGATGCCCCGCCAACCGCACATACCGCGCCGGCCCGCCGCTGTTCTCGGTGCTATCGATCAACCCATATTCACGGGCAATCACCGCCCGTACTTCATCGCTGGAGCAGAACGTCTCGCCCCGCGATCGCCCCACGTCCCCTAGGGGCATTTCCTCGATAAAACTGATGTCGACACCCTGGTCGATGGCGTACCGCACCAACGCCGGCACCTCGTCGAAGTTGCGCCCTTTCATCACCACGCAGTTGAGCTTGACCCGCTCGAACCCCGCATCCCGCGCAGCCTCGATACCGTCCAGCACCTGGCGCAGATCACCGTTGCGGGTAATCCCGCGAAAGCGCTGCGCATCCAGGCTGTCGAGGCTGATGTTCATACGCTTGACCCCCGCCTCCACCAACGGCCGCGCCAGTCGCGCCAACTGCGAGCCATTGCTGGTCATCACCAGTTCACGCAAGCCCGGCAGTGCCGCGATGTTACGGCACAGCCCGACAATGCCCGGGCGAATCAGCGGCTCGCCTCCGGTGAGGCGGATCTTACGCACGCCCTGCCCCACGAAGAGCGCGGCCAGGCGTTGCAGTTCTTCCAGGGTCAACACCTGCTGGCGCGGCAGGAATGTCATGTTTTTCGCCATGCAGTACACACAGCGAAAATCGCAACGGTCGGTCACCGACAAGCGCAGGTACTCGATCGAACGGCCCACCCCATCCACCAGGCTCATGTCACTGCACCAACGGTGAGTCGGCGCCCTGCAGCGCGATGCCGCGGATGTCCGCTGCGCCGATCAGGGTTTGCAGGTACTGCACCAATGCCTTCTGCCACACCCCTTGCTGCAACTGGGTGCGAATCGCCACGGCCACCGCTTCATACGGCAACGGCTGGCCTTCGATACGCTGGTCGACGCTGATCACGTGCCAGCCGTAACGGCTCTCCAGCGGCTTGGCGGCCAGGCCCGGGGCCAGGGTGAACAACTGGCGCTCCAGCTCGGGCACGGTCTGGCCTTTGCTCACCTGGCCCAGCGAACCGCCCTGGGCCTTGGATGGACAGGCCGAGTATTTGAGCGCCAGTTCGGCAAACTGGCCGGGCTGTTCTTCCAGGCTCAGCAGCAGGACTTCGGCCTGGGTGTGCGCCAGGTGGCGCGCCTCGGCGTCGTCCGGCGCGCACTCGAGCAGGATATGCCGCACCGCCAGCAACGGTGCGCTGTGAAAGCGCCCACGGTTGTTCTCGAAGTAGCGCACGCAGGTGGCTTCGTCGCAGTCGGGCACCGTCACCTCACGCTCCAGCAGCAGGCGCGTGGCGACTTCTTCTTCGTTTTCGCCGGCGGCGATTTCCACCGCCAGGCCCAGCTCGGCAATCCGCTGTTGCAACAGCTCGCGGATCACCAGCGCGCGAGCGGCCAGGTACACCGCTTCCTCGCGGCTGGCGGCCGGGTGGTATTGCAACTCCAGGGCCATGGCCTCGGGCGTGACCGCCACGCCGTTGACGCTGATGATCGGCCATTCCTGTTCACTGCTGGCGATCAATTCCGGCGCCTTGATCTCCTCGAAAGAGGCCTGGGCCACAGCCTCGGCTATCACCGGTTCCTTGGCCGACGAGCCGCAACCACCGCTGCCGCCGTTACCGCCACCACATCCGCATCCTGTAGTCATGACGTTCTCCTCAATACTTCTGCCGCACGATTTGATAACGACGCCCCAGGTACCAGATCGGCGCGCTGACCATGTGCACTAGGCGGGTAAACGGGAACAGCACAAACAGGGTCAAGCCCAGCGCCACGTGGGCCTTGTAGATCAGCGACACCGGCGCAATCGACTCGGCCGCTTCTACCGGCCGCAACAGCACCACGTTCTGCGCCCAGTCGGCGAGCATTACCATCACCGAGCCGTCCATATGCCCGGTGGAAGCGACGATGGTCAGCAGGCCCAGCAGCAACTGCGCCAGCAACACCAGCAGGATCAGGATGTCCGACGGGCTCGAGGTAGCCCGCACGCGCGGGTCCCCCAGGCGACGCTTGACCAGCATCAGCAGGCCCACCAGGCACAGCAGGCCGAAGAAGCCGCCCGAGACCATCGCCAGCAACTGCTTGTGCTCAGTGCTGATCACATGGTGGTAGACCGACGCCGGGGTCAGCAGGCCGACAAAATGCCCGGCCAGCACGAACAGCACGCCGATGTGGAAAAAGTTGCTCGCCACGCGCATGCCACGGTTGTTGAGCATCTGGCTGGAACCGGCCTTCCAGGTGTACTGCGACAGGTCGAACCGTGCCCAACTGCCCAACAGGCAGATCGCCAGGGCCACATAGGGGTACACCCCGAATACCAGCAAATTCCACTTAGACATTACCCACCTCCCCGGCGGGCGCTGCGGCCCGGCCTTCTTGCTGAAAATCCACCCAGTGCAAAGGCACCGCGCTTTCTTCGCGGGCCTTGCCCGGACTGCTCGGCATCGAGCTGCAGCGGTCCTGTTGCTCAGCCTGCATAAAGTCCACCGCTTCCTCTTCCCAGATTTTGTCCAGGGCTTCGAGGGAGTCGTCGCGCGGTTCGGCGGCGACCTGGGCGCGCAGTTCGGCCACGGCCTGGTGCGGCTCGGCGCCGGCAATCTGCAAAAGCGCACGGAAACAACTGGCATAGCCGCTCTCACGCTCGTCGAGACGCGCAGCGAGCAAGGCCAACAGGTGCGCCACATCCGCCAGGCCCTCGCGGGCCTCGATGTCTTCGCGGGTGGACAGGAACTCCAGGTACAACGGGATGTAGTCCGGCAGCTCCTTGACGCCGATGGCAAACCCGGCTTCTTCGTACTGGGCCATCATGTCGACCATGGCCTGGCCGCGGTCGCGGGACTCGCCGTGCACGTGTTCGAACAACAACAGCGACAGCGAACGGCCCCGACCAAACAGCGCGCCGTAGTGTTCCTGGCCGTCCATCAGGTCATTGGCACAGATCAGTTCCAGCAGCTCAAACAACGCACCGCGCTGCTTGGGGCTGATTTCCCGGGATTCGAGAATCGCCTGTTCCAGTTCGTCGCGGCCGTTCACCAAGGTTTCAGTGGGGTAGTCCAGCAGCAACGAAATCACTTTAAGAATGCGCATGGCTCAGTCCTCCCAGATCTGGACGGTTTTCAGCACGTCGCGGCGGTTGGCCTTCTTGGCGCCGAACATGTTGGTGTCGGAGCTGCCGCTGCAACCGCTGCCGAAGCTGAAACCACAGCCGGAGCGTTCGGCGAACGCGTCGCTCATGGCGTCTTCACGGTGGGCACTCGGTACCACGAAGCGGTCTTCGTAGTTGGCAATGGCCAGGTAGCGGTACATCTCTTCCACCTGTTCAACGCTCAGGCCGACGTCTTCGAGCACTTGCAGGTCCTGTACGCCATCGACTTGCTGGGAGCGTTTGTAGGCGCGCATCGCCAACAGGCGCTTGAGTGCACGCTTGACCGGTTTTTCATCGCCGGCGGTGAGCATATTCGCCAGGTAACGCAGCGGAATACGCAGGCTGTCCACATCCGGGATGACCCCGTTCATGCCCACGGTGCCGGCCGCGGCGGCGTTCTGGATCGGCGACAGCGGCGGCACGTACCAGACCATCGGCAAGGTGCGATATTCCGGGTGCAGCGGCAGTGCCAGCTTCCAGTCGACGGCCATTTTGTACACCGGCGAACGCTGGGCCGAGTCGATCACCGACTGCGGCACGCCATCGGCCAGGGCCTGGCGAATCACCGCCGGATCATTCGGGTCGAGGAAGATTTCCAGTTGCTTCTCGTACAGGTCCTGCTCGTTAGCGGTGCTGGCCACTTCGCTGATGCGGTCGGCGTCATACAGCAACACACCGAGGTAGCGAATCCGACCCACGCAGGTTTCGGCGCACACGGTCGGCATACCGGCTTCGATACGCGGGTAGCAGAAGATGCACTTCTCGGACTTGCCGCTCTTCCAGTTGAAGTAGATTTTCTTGTACGGGCAGCCGCTGATGCACATGCGCCAGCCCCGGCACTTCTCCTGGTCGATCAGCACGATGCCGTCTTCTTCACGCTTGTAGATCGCACCGCTCGGGCACGATGCCGCACACGCCGGGTTGAGGCAGTGCTCGCACAGGCGCGGCAGGTACATCATGAAGGTGTTTTCGTACTCGCCATAAATGTCGGCCTGGATCTGGTCGAAGTTCTTGTCCTTGCGACGCTTGGCGAATTCGGTGCCGAGGATTTCCTCCCAGTTCGGGCCCCACTCGATCTTTTCCATGCGCTTGCCGGACACCAGCGAACGCGGGCGTGCGGTCGGCTGGTGCTCGCCCAATGGCGCGGTGTGCAAGTGCTGATAGTCGAAGTCGAACGGCTCGTAGTAGTCGTCCAGGCTCGGCAGGTCGGGGTTGGCGAAGATGTTCGCCAACACGCGGAACTTGCCGCCGATGCGCGGGTTGATCGAGCCGTTGGCGTTGCGCACCCAGCCGCCCTTCCACTTGTCCTGGTTCTCCCACTCCTTGGGGTAGCCGACGCCGGGCTTGGACTCGACGTTGTTGAACCAGGCGTATTCCATGCCTTCACGGCTGGTCCACACGTTCTTGCAGGTGATGGAACAGGTGTGGCAGCCGATGCATTTGTCCAGGTTGAGGACCATGCCGATCTGTGAGCGAATTTTCATCTCAGTTCTCCTCGATGTCAGTCGGCAATGGGCGCGGCAAATCATCGCCGCTGGAGCCATCGAGCCAGTCGACCTTGGCCATCTTGCGCACCACGACAAACTCATCGCGGTTGCAACCGACCGTGCCGTAGTAGTTGAAACCGTAGGCCTGCTGGGCATAGCCGCCGATCATGTGGGTCGGCTTGAGCACCACGCGGGTCACCGAGTTGTGGTGGCCGCCACGGGTCTTGGTGGTCTCCGAACCCGGCACGTTCACGATGCGTTCCTGGGCGTGGTACATCATCACCATGCCTTCCTTGACGCGCTGGCTGACCACCGCACGGGCGGTCAATGCGCCGTTGACGTTGAAGCATTCGATCCAGTCGTTGTCTTCGATGCCGGCGCGCTTGGCGTCGATTTCCGAGAGCCACACGATCGGTCCGCCACGGCTCAGGGTGAGCATCAGCAGGTTGTCGCTGTAGGTGCTGTGGATGCCCCACTTCTGGTGCGGGGTGATCCAGTTCAGCACGATCTCGGTCTCGCCATTGCTGCGCTTGCCCTTCACGCCTTCGATGGTGCGGGTGTTGACCGGTGGCCGGTAGCTCATCAGCTGCTCGCCGAACGCCTGCATCCACGGGTGATCCTGGTAGAACTGCTGGCGGCCGGTGATGGTGCGCCATGGGATGTTTTCATGCACGTTGGTGTAGCCGGCGTTGTAGCTCACATGCTCGTCTTCCAGGCCTGACCAGGTCGGGCTGGAGATGATCTTGCGCGGCTGCGCCTGGATGTCGCGGAAGCGAATCGCTTCGTGGGCCTTGGAGATCGCCAGGTGGCTGTGGTCGATGCCGGTGAATTCCGACAGCGCGGCCCAGGCTTTCAAGGCGACCTTGCCGTTGGTTTCCGGGGCCAGGGACAGGATCACTTCGGCGGCGTCGATGGCCGTGTCGATTTTCGGCCGGCCGTGGCTGATGCCCGCAGCGCTTTCGTGATGGTTCAGCTCGCCGAGGAACTCGACTTCTTCATCGGTGTTCCAGTTGATGCCCTTGCCGCCGTTGCCGAGTTTTTCCAGCATCGGGCCCAGGGACGAGAACTGCTTGTAGATGTTCGGGTAGTCGCGCTCCACCACCGCCATGTTCGGCGCGTTCTTGCCCGGCACCGGCGCCACACCGGCGCTTTTCCAGTCGGTGCCGCCAAACGGCTGGGCCAGTTCGCCGACGCTGTCGTGCATCAACGGGACGGTGACCAGGTCTTGCTCCACACCCAGGTGGCCGACCGACATGGCCGAGAACGCCTTGGCGATGCCCTTGTAGATTTCCCAGTCCGAGCGCGACTCCCACGCCGGGTCAATGGCCGCCGACAACGGGTGGATGAACGGGTGCATGTCCGAGGTGTTCATGTCGTCTTTTTCGTACCAGGTGGCAGTCGGCAAGACGATGTCGGAATACACGCAGGTGGAGGACATACGGAAGTCCAGGGTGGTCACCAGGTCGAGCTTGCCGATGGCGCCGTCCTCGACCCATTCGGCCTCGGTGGGCTTGCATTCGGTGCTGTGGCCGATGTCTTCGTTCATCACGCCGTTCTTGGTGCCCAACAGGTACTTGAGCATGTACTCATGGCCCTTGCCCGAGGAACCGAGCAGATTGGAGCGCCAGATAAACATGTTGCGCGGGAAGTTCACCGGGCTGTCCGGCTGTTCGCAGGCGAAGCGCAGGCTGCCGTCCTGCCAGGACTTGACCACGTAGTCTTTCGGCGTCATGCCGGCGGCAGCGGCGTCACGGCAGATGTGCAGCGGGTTGGTGTTGAGCTGTGGCGCACTCGGCAACCAGCCGGCGCGTTCGGCGCGGATGTTGTAGTCCAGGGCGTGTTCCGGGAATTGCGACTTGTCGGCCAGGGGCGAGAGCACGTCGTGCATGCTCATCTTCTCGTGGCGCCATTGCGAGCTGTGGCCGTAGAAGAAGCTGGTGCCGTTCATCTGGCGTGGCGGGCGGTTCCAGTCGAGGCCGAAGGCCAGGGGCAGCCAGCCGCATTGGGGGCGCAGTTTTTCCTGGCCGACGTAGTGGGCCCAACCGCCGCCGGTCTGGCCGACGCAACCGCAGAGCATGAGCATATTGATCAGCCCGCGGTAGTTCATGTCCATGTGGTACCAGTGGTTCATCGCCGCGCCGACGATGATCATCGAGCGGCCCTTGGTCTTGTCGGCGTTGTCGGCGAACTCACGGGCGATCTGGATGGCTTTCTCGCGGCTGACGCCGGTGATCGCTTCCTGCCACGCCGGGGTGCCTGGCACGCTGGCGTCGTCGTAGTCCCTGGCCACGTTCTGGCCGCCCAGGCCACGGTCGATGGCCAGGTTGGCGGCGGACAAGTCGAACACCGTCGCCACCTTGGCCACGCTGCCGTCGGCCAGGGTCACGCTGTGCACCGGCACGCGGCGGAACTGCACGGCATCGCCGGCCACGTGCTGGAAGTGCTCGTGGGCTTCGCCGGCAAAATACGGGAAGGCCACTTCGGCGATGTCGTCACCGATCAGGCTGAGTTTCAGGTCGATGGCGCGGCCTTCACCGCCCTCCTTGGCGAGGATGTTCCACTTGCCCTTCTCGCCCCAGCGGTAGCCGATGGAGCCTTGTGGCGACACCAGTTCACCGCTTTCGTCGAGGGCGATGGTTTTCCATTCCGGGTTGTTGTCCTGGCCGAGGTTGCCGGTGAGGTCCGAGGCACGCAGGAAGCGATCGGGCTGGAAGCCGGCGCCGGGCGCGAACCCGGTCATCGGCTTGAGCATCACCAGCACCGGCAAGTCGGTAAAGCGCTTGGCGTAGTCGGTGAAGTAGGCGCTCGGTTTATCCAGGTGAAATTCCTTGAAGATCACATGGTTGAAGGCCTGGGCCAACGCGGCGTCGGTGCCCTGCTTGGGGTTGAGCCACAGGTCGGTGAGCTTGGCCACTTCCGAATAGTCCGGGGTGATGGCCACGGTCTTGGTGCCCTTGTAGCGCACCTCGGTGAAGAAGTGCGCGTCCGGGGTACGGGTCTGCGGGACGTTGGAACCCCAGGCGATGATGTAGTTGGAGTTGTACCAGTCGGCCGATTCCGGCACGTCGGTCTGCTCGCCCCACACCATCGGCGAGGCAGGTGGCAGGTCGCAGTACCAATCGTAGAAGCTCAGGCACACGCCGCCGATCAGCGACAGGTAACGCGAACCCGCCGCGTAGCTGACCATCGACATGGCCGGGATCGGCGAGAAGCCGACGATGCGGTCCGGGCCGTATTGCTTGATGGTGTAGACGTTGGAGGCGGCGATGATCTCGTTGACCTCCTCCCAGTTAGAGCGAATGAAACCGCCCATGCCGCGTTTGCTCTTGTAGGAGTCGGCCTTGACCTTGTCCTCGACGATGCTCGCCCACGCCTCTACCGGCGACAGGGTCTGGCGCGCCTCACGCCACAACTTGAGCAGCGGCTTGCGGATCTTCGGGTACTTGAGGCGATTGGCGCTGTAGATGTACCAGCTGTAGCTGGCACCCCGTGGGCAGCCGCGCGGCTCATGGTTGGGCAGGTCGTTGCGGGTGCGCGGGTAGTCGGTCTGCTGGGTTTCCCAGGTGATCAGGCCGTTCTTCACGTAGATCTTCCACGAGCACGAGCCGGTGCAGTTCACACCATGGGTGGAGCGCACGATCTTGTCGTACTGCCAGCGCGAGCGGTAGACGTTTTCCCAGTCGCGGGACTCCTGGCGGGTCTCGCCGTGACCGTCGGAGAATTCGTTTTGCTTGCGGTTGAAGAACCGCAGTTGATCCAATAGGTGACTCATGATGCTTTCCTCATCAGGCGTGCCGTGGGGTGCGTTGCCCCGCGAATTCGTGGTCGATCAGCAGGGTGTGGCGCAGCCTTTGCGGGCGTACCACCACCAGGTCACGACGATGCAGCTCAGGTAGAAACCGACAAACATGTAGAAGGCCATCGCCGGGCTGCCGGTGGCGGCCATGGACGTGCCGAAGGACTTGGGAATGAAGAACGCACCGAAGGCGCCCATGGCCGAGCTGAAGCCCAGCACGGCGGCGGATTCCTTACCGGCATTCTTGATCGCCTGCTCGCGCTCGGCGGCGGATTTACCGGCACTGGCCTTCTCGTGCAGGGTGCGGAAGATCACCGGGATCATGCGGAAGGTGGAGCCGTTGCCGACGCCGGTGGTGATGAACAGCAGCATGAACATGCCGAGGAAACCGTAGAAGCTGCCGCCCTGCCCGTTCTGCGGCAAAAAGTGCAGCACGCCGAACACCATCACGATCATCAGCACGAAGTTCCACAAGGTCACCCGTGCGCCGCCCAGCTTGTCCGCCAGCCAGCCGCCGAGTGGGCGTACCAGGGCGCCGACCAGCGGGCCGAGGAAGGCGAATTTCAGCGCCACCACATCGGGGAACGAGGTCTTGATCAGCAGCGGGAACGCCGCCGAAAAGCCGATGAATGAGCCGAAAGTCGCCAGGTACAACCAGCACATCAGCCAGTTGTGCTTGCGCTTGAAGATCACCGCCTGCTCGCTGAACGAAGCGCGGGCGCTGGACAGGTCATTCATGCCGAACCAGGCCGCCACGGTGACGGTGAGGATAAACGGTACCCAGATGAAACCGGCGTTCTGCAACCAGAGTTGACTGCCATCCGCCAAGGTCTGCGGTTGGCCGCCCACCAGGCCGAACACGCCGAACGTGATCACCAGCGGCACGCAGAACTGCATCACCGACACCCCCAGGTTGCCGAGGCCGGCGTTCAGGCCCAGGGCCGTGCCTTGCTGCGACTTGGGGTAGAAGAAGCTGATATTGGACATGCTCGAGGCGAAGTTGCCGCCACCGAAACCGCACAGCAGCGCGATCAGTACAAACACGCTGTAGGGGGTGCTGGGGTCTTGCACCGCAAAGCCCATCCACAGCGACGGCAGCAGCAGCGACGCGGTGCTCAGGGCGGTCCAGCGGCGGCCGCCGAAGATCGGCACCATGAACGAGTAGAACACCCGCAAGGTGGCACCGGACAGACCCGGCAACGCCGCCAGCCAGAACAACTGGTCGGTGGTGAAGGTAAAGCCGATGGCGTTCAGGCGCACGATCACCGTGCTCCACACCATCCACACGGCGAAGGCCAGCAACAGCGCAGGGATCGAGATCCACAGGTTGCGGGTCGCGGTCTTCTTGCCGCTGGCGCCCCAGAACGCCGGGTCTTCAGGGCGCCAGTCGTGGATCACCGGCCCCGAGCCGGGCTTTTGCGCGATGGACATGTTCATTCTCCTTGGAGAGGTTGGGCGGTTTTGCCCAACAGCGGTTGCTTGCGCATTTCGCTGAAGTACATCCAGGTCAGGGACACCCAGACCACGCCGTACATCAACATGAAGCAGGACGAGCGCACGCCGGTGAGGTCCACCAGGGCGCCAAACAGGATCGGCAGCACAAAGCCGCCCAGGCCACCGGCCAGGCCGACGATGCCGGACACCGCGCCCATGTTCTGTGGGTAGTCATTGGCGATGTACTTGAACACCGAGGCCTTGCCGAACGCGAAGGCGATGCCCATCACGAACAGCAGCACGGTGAACAGGGTGGCGTTGAGGCCGATGTGGAAATCCAGGGGACCGTTGACGGTCTGCACCTGCAATTGGGTTTGCGGGTAGCTGAGCAGGAACAGGCAGATCCAGCTCACCCACAGCACCCACCAGGTCACGCTCTGGGCGCCCCAGCGGTCGGACATCCAGCCGCCCACCGCACGCAGCACGCCGCCGGGCAGGGAAAAACACGCGGCCAGCAACGCGGCGCTTTGCAGGCTGAAGCCGTATTCCTGCACGTAGTACTTGGTCATCCACAGCGCCAGGGCCACATAGCCGCCGAATACAATCGAGTAGTACTGGCAGTAGCGCCACACGGCCGGGTCCTTCAGGCACAGCAACTGCTGGCGCAGGCTGGCGCCGCCGGCACTGCGGTGGGCCTTGTTCTCGCTGGTGAGGAACCAGAACAGCAGCGCGGTGATAAACAGGATCGCGCCGAACACCTTGGGCACCAGGTGCCAGGTGCCGAGGGCGATCAGCGCCGGGGCCAGGAACTTGGTGACGGCGGCGCCCGCGTTGCCGGCGCCGAACACGCCCATGGCAAAGCCCTGGTTGTCTTTGTCGAACCACTTGGCGACGTAGGCGATGCCCACCGAAAACGAACCGCCGGCCAGGCCGACGAACAGGCCCAGCACCAGGAACTGCCAATAGGCGGTGGCGTAGGTGATCAGGTACAGCGGCAGCACACAGGCGAGCATCAACAGGAAGAACACGATGCGCCCACCGAAGCGGTCAGTCAGCAGGCCCAGGGGCAGGCGCACCAGGGAACCGGTCAACACCGGCGTGGCGGCCAGCAGGCCGAACTGGGTTTCGTTGAGTTGCAGCAGCTCTTTGATGGGTACGCCCAACACGGCGAACATCATCCACACCATAAAGCAGACGGTGAAGGCGAGTGTGCTCATGCCCAGCACCAGGCCTTGTCTCATACGGGGTTGAGTCACGGTATGCGCTCCAGAAAGTGATTCCATGGGCGCAGGTTAGGGGCGACACCCCCGTGGAACTTGACCCAGGTCAACGTCCGCCTGGGGGGTATGGGGCTATGCTGGCCCCACATACCTCTAAGGAGGTAGTCCTAACAACAAGAGAAAGTCTTTATTTATCAATGGATTGGTCTCTTGTGCCGGCGTTTTCCCGTGGGAGGGTTTGCCGGCAACTCTTTAGAGGTAGTGCGCCAGGGATTGCGGTTTTTCAGCCCTTTTCCCTTTGCAGGTGCCGCCATGCAGGCTCTCAACCCCCTTCGATCACGCCGCCATGTTTAACTGGCTGCGCAGCTCCCTGCCCGCTCGCGCCGGGCTGGCGGTGATCCTGATCGCCATCCTCGCCCTCGCCAGTTCCTTGAGCGCCGGCTTGATCGCCTGGTTCAGCCAGGGCGATGCCGCCGCCATCAACACCGCCGGCTCGGTGCGCATGGAGACCTACCACCTGAGCTGGAAACTGGCGGCCGGCGCGCCTGCCGACGAGATCGACGCCATCACCCACAGCCTGCAAGGGCGCCTCGACAGCCAATCGCTCAAGGCGGTGCTCGAGGACGGCCCGCGCAGCGCCCTGCTGCAGAGCTACCAACAGATCCAGCAGCGCTGGGACACCGATCTGCGCCCGGCGCTGGCACGCGGCGACGCGGTGCTGTTCCAGGCCAGCGCACCGGGGTTCGTCGAGCAACTGAACCAATTCGTCAGCCTCCTGCAACAACACAGCGAACAGAAACAGGGCTGGCAGCAAGGCATCCAGGGCCTGGCACTGTTCAGCACGCTGATCATCCTGCTGATCGGCCTGTATGAATTGCAGTACGGGGTGGTCAACCCGCTGGAAGAACTGGTGCACGCGACTCGGCGCTTTCGTGATGGCGACTTCAAGACCCGGGTCAATCACCGCTCCGAGGATGAACTGGGGCAATTGGCCCTGAGCTTCAACACCATGGCCGAAACCATTGAACACTCCCACCGCACTCTGGAGAGCCAGGTGCGGCAGAAAACCCTCAACCTGCAACAAGCCAACGCTGCCCTGGAGCTGCTTTACCAGAGCAGCCGCAGCCTGGCCACGCGCCTGGCGAACGCCGAGGGCCTGGATGAACTGATCCGGCGCTTCCAGAAACGCCTGCCGGGGCTGCGCCTGTCGCTGTGCCTGCAAGGGCACTTCCTGGCGCCGGCCCAGCAGATGCTCTCCTTGAATGGAGGGGATAGCCGCAACGTCTGCGCCATCGGTGATTGCGCAACGTGCCAAAAACAGAAAGTGGCGCTCCCCCAGGTATTCAGCATCAGCAACCAGGGCTCGGAACTGGGCGAACTCAAGGCGCACTTCCTCGACGGCCATGCGCCCCAGGACTGGGAGAAACAGTTGATCCAGGCCCTGGCCAACCTGATCGGCACCTCGCTGTCGCTCAAGCGCCAGCGCGAACAGGACCATCGTCTACTGCTGCTCGACGAACGCACCATCATCGCCCGGGAACTGCACGATTCCCTGGCCCAGGCGCTGTCCTACATGAAGCTGCAGGTCAGCCGCATGCAAACCCTGATCCGCCGTGGCGAACCGGTGGAAACCCTGGCCACCGTCACCGCCGAACTGCGCGATGGCCTGAACAACGCCTACCGCCAACTGCGCGAATTGCTCACCACCTTCCGCCTGCAAATCCACGATGCCGGGCTGGTGCAGGAGCTACAGGACACCGCCGAGGAGTTCTCGCGGCGTGGGGAGTTCCAGGTGCATCTGCATGTGGACGCTCTAGCCTTCCAGCTGTCGGCCAGCGAACAGATCCACTTGTTGCAGGTCACCCGCGAGGCCCTGTCCAATTGCCTGCGCCATGCCCATGCGCAAAACGCCTGGCTGCAACTGCGCCAGGAAGGCGAGACCGTGAGCCTGAGCATCGAGGACGACGGCCGGGGCTTCTGCGGTGAGGTCGACACCCGCGAACACCACGGCCTGACCATCATGGACGAGCGCGCCCGCAGTCTGCATGGCCGCCTCGACATCAGCCCCCGCGAGCCCCAGGGCACCCGCGTGCAATTGCGTTTCCAACCGGAATTTCTCGGCCACTCCCTACAAGGCACCGCCTCATGAACACCCTCACCCGCCACCGTATCCTGCTGGTCGACGATCACCCGATGATGCGCCACGGCATGCGCCAGATGCTTGAACTGGAAGACGACCTGCAAGTAGTCGGCGAAGCCGGCAACGGCCAGGAAGCCCTGGACCAGATCGACGGGCTGCAACCGGACCTGGTGCTGCTGGACAACAACATGCCGCACATGAACGGCCTGGAAACCCTGCGCCGCCTGCGGGCGATGAACTATGCCGGCAAGGTGCTGCTGTTTACCGTGTCCGACGCCGAGGACGACATACGCGATGCGCTACGCCTGGATGCCAATGGCTATCTGCTCAAGGACATGGAGCCGGAGTTGTTGATCCAGTACATCCGCGATGCGTTGCATGGCGCGCTGGTCATCAGCCCCGGCCTGACCCGCGTCCTGGCCCAGGCCCTGCGCTCGCCACAGCCCCATGCGGCAGTGGAATTGACCGAGCGCGAGCGCCAGGTGCTGAGGACGATTGCCAGTGGGCACAGCAACAAGGTAATCGGGCACAAATTGGGGATTACCGAGGGCACGGTGAAGGTGCATGTGAAGAATCTGCTGCATAAGCTGGGGTTGCGGTCGCGGGTCGAGGCGGCGGTCTGGGCGATGGAGCATTTGCGGCAGGCGGGGTGAGGTTTTTGGGGGGATTGAGTACATATCCGTTATTTAGGTAACGGCGGCTTAGGGTTCCGCCCTTACGGCGGGTCACTTTTGGAAAAGAGCCCCAAAAGTAACCAAAAAGGCTCTTGCCCCAACACTCGGCACCTCGCCTAGGCTCGGTGTGCCCTCACTCCGGCTTGAATCCGTGGGCCGCCGTCATGGGCCATCCATGGCCCAGGACGGCTAACCCGGCGTCCTGCCGGGTTACCCACGGATTCAAGCCTGCGTTCGGCCAGCGTGTTTGACGGGGCGCCCAGGATCAAGATCAAAAGCCAGAGCAAAAGCAGAGCAAAAGCAGAGCAAAAGCAGAGCAAAAGCAGAGCAAAAGCAGACCGAGATCTAGCTGATATGCGGAGATCCAAATGTGGGAGGGGGCTTGCCCCCGATAGCGCCGGGTCAGTTAAAAAAATAAGTGACTGACACTCCCTCATCGGGGGCAAGCCCCCTCCCACAATTTTCACCGAGTGCACCAGACCCAACTCCGGTCGGCTCTAAGGCCGCCGCGCTTTGGCTTTTGATCTCAAATCGCCCCGTCAAACACGCTGGCCGAACGCAGGCTTTGGAGCGTGGGTAACCCGGCAGGACGCCGGGTTAGCCGCACTGGGCCAGGGATGGCCCATTGCGGCGGCCCACGCTCCAAAGCCGGAGTGAGGGCACACCGAGCCTAGGCGAGGTGCCGAGTGTTGGGGCAAGAGCCCTTTGGTTACTTTGGGGCTCTTTTCCAAAGTGACCCGCTGTAAGAGCGGAACCCTAAGCAGCCGTTACCGCAGCAACGGATATGCACTCGGTCCAATCCAAAAAAATGGTCGGCCCAAAGGCCGCCATCGAGGGCAAGCCACCTCCCACATTTTTTACACAAACCCCGCAAGAGGTACCCCCACAGAGGCATATCAACCCCGCGCCAAGCCCCCTACGCTACCCCATTGCGGAGGCCCAACCATGCTCACCCATCCCCACATCGTGCTCACCCTGCGTCGCCATCACCTGTTCAGCCAGCTCCCGGAAAAAACCTTCCAGGACGTCTGCACCCTGGCCAATCTCAAGCGCCTGCCCGGTCATGCGCCGTTGATGCACCAGGGTGACGCGGCCGAGCGTTTCTTCCTGCTGGTCAGCGGCCAGATCAAGTTGCATCGGGTCACGGGTGAAGGTCAGGAACATCTGGTCGAAGTCATCCAGCCCGGCCAGACCTTTGCCGAAGCGCTGCTGTTCACCCAGGCCAAGGCCTATCCGGTGAGTGCCACCGCGCTCAAGGACAGTGTGCTGGTCAGCATCGAAGGCCAGCACTACCGCCGGGCCCTGGAGGACCAGCCGAAAATTTGCCTGGCAATCCTCGCCAGCATGAGCATCCACCTGCACCAACGCCTCAAGGACATCGACACCCTGACCCTGGCCAACGCCAGCCGCCGGGTGATCAACTTCCTGTTCCAGGAACGCGATGCGCTGAGTGGCGAGGTGGTGCTGCAAGTGCCCAAGCGCCTGGTGGCGTCGAAGCTGGGGATCCAGCCGGAGACCTTTTCAAGGATCCTGCACCGGCTGGTGGAAGGCGGGTTGATCGAGGTGCAGCGGCGCACCATTCGAATCCTCTGCGAAGAACAGTTGATGGGCTATCAGGCCGGCTGATCAGTGCCCGCTGTGGACCGCTGACGCCCGCCCCGCCCGCTCCAGATTCCGCCACAACCAGGGCGGCAACACATCCGGGTCCAAACTGTCGATCAGATTCTTCAACCCCAGCCCCAATTCCGTATCCCCCTCAATCACCAACCGGCGGCGAAAGAACAACGTATCCGGATCTTCCTGGCGGCTGGCCAGCAACAGAAACTCCCGCCAATTACCACTGATGCTGACCTGCGCCTCAGCCTTTTGCGCAATCCGCAACCCATCCCGCCCCAGGGTCAGGTACCAGCACAACCCCAGGTCAGGAATACGTAAACACAGCCAACGCCCGCGCAGCAGGTCAAACCCGCCGTCGCCCAGGGGTTCGGCCAGGCAGCGGTTGAGGGCCTGCTGCAAGACCAGGCGCTGTACGCCAAACGGCACACGGCGGATCAATGGCAACAACCGGTCGGCCCCCTTGAGCAGCCATGGTTTACGACTCAGCACAGGCCCACCTCCTCAACCCGCAACATGCCCGCCTGGCCGTGCCAGTAGCCGTTGCAGCCTTCGACATACAGCGGCGGCGTAGCGCCCTGGCGTACCTGGTCGTAGGCACGTACCACCTCGATCATGCCCTCGGCCCGTGGGCTCAGGCGCAACAGGTCGGCGCCCCTGGACACCAGGCCGGGGTAATCGGCCAGCAGGTTGGTAACGTCGGCGGACATGGTCTGGATGCCGTTCAAGGTGAACAACGCCTGCCCTTCCTGGCTGGTCAGTGGCATGCCATCGGGGTAGTTGATGCAGCAGAACTGGCAATCGTCCTTGGGGCGGTTTTCCGCGCGGGCGGTGAAGCAACGCGCCGAGTAGGCCAGGGGCAAATGGCCGTAGGCGAAGATCTCCACTTCGGGTAACGGCCGGCCCAATTCGCGCACCTGCTCCAGCACGTCGGCGATCAGGCCCTGGGAGCACTCCACCGGCGGCACCCAGCGCTGCATGCCGGCGTCAAGCAGTTGCACCAGGGCGTGACCGTTGTAGAGGTTGAGCGCCGGGCCGCCGACAAAGGGCAATTTGCGTTCGATCAGCATCTGTACCGCGCCCATGTCGTTGGCCTCCACCAGCCACTCGCCGTTGTCGCACAGGCGGCGCAGGCTCGAGAGTTCGGAGGCGGCTTCGATCAAGGTCAGGCTCGACAACACGATCTGCGCCGGGCTGCAGGTCTGCAGCTCCCGCCCCAGGCCCAACCAACGGTCCAGGGAAAACGCGCGGCGCTTGGCACACACGGTTTCGCCCAGGTAAATCACGTCCAGGGGCAAGCCGGCCATGTCCGAGTAGAAGCGCCCCAGGTGTTCCTTATCCCAATAAAACAGCACCGGTCCCAGGCTGAGTTTCATCTGTGTCTCCTCACTGCCATGCACGATGGTAGGCGCCGAGTGTGGTCTGGCTGCCTTCGGATAACCCGGCCAGCACCTGGCGCCATTGGTCCTTGACCACAAAGCTGGCCGGTGCGCTGCGGTGGGCGTCGAGCGCGGCGCGCCAGACCTGGGTGACTTGTTCCACATACGCCGGGCTGCGTTGCCGGCCTTCGATCTTGACCGCTTCGACGCCGATGGCGCTGAGTTCCGGCAGCAGGTCGAGGGTGTCGAGGCTGGTGGGTTCTTCGAGGGCATGGAAGCGTTTGCCGCCGACCAGGAAGCGGCCCTTGCACAGGGTCGGGTAACCGGCGGGTTCGTCGGCGGTGTAGCGGTCGATCAGCACGTCGCTCAGGCGCGCGCTCAAGCCCTCGGCATCTTCGCTCCAGCGCACCGCCTTGGCCGGCGAGCACACGCCGCATAGGTTGGGCGACTCGCCGGTGATGTAGGAAGACAGGTGGCAACGCCCCTCGGCCATGATGCACAGGCTGCCAAAACCGAACACTTCGATGGGCACCGGGCTGCTCGCAGCCACCTGTTTGACCTGGGCCAGGGACAGCACACGGGGCAACACCGCGCGGCGAATGCCGTAGCGCTCGGCATAAAACTTCAGCGCCGCCGCGTGGGTGGCCGAGCCCTGTACCGAGAGGTGCAAGGCCATGCGCGGATGCTGGCGGCTGGCGTAGTCGAGCACGCCGGGGTCGGCGGCGATCAGGGCGTCCACGCCGTGGTCCGCCGCGCGGTCGACGGCGCGTTGCCAACGCGCCCAAATCTTCGGTTGCGGGTAGGTGTTGACCGCCACGTACAGCTTGCGCTGGTGCTGGCGAATAAAGGCGACGGCACCGTCGAACTGTTTGTCGTCCATGTTCAACCCGGCGAAATGCCGGGCATTGGTGTCATCGCGAAAACCGACATACACCGCATCGGCGCCTTGGCGCACCGCGGCTTTAAGCGCAGGCAGGTTGCCTGCCGGGCAGACCAGTTGCATGGGGGCTCCTCAGAGAAATTCAGCGAAAGACACAAACGGCACCGGTTCATCCTTGAGCACCTGATGCTCACGCTCGACGATCACCAGGCCATCGGCCCAACAGGCGGCGGTGAGCATCGCCGAGCTTTGCTGGGGATGCAGCACGGCGCGCAATTGCCCGTCCTCGCCAGGGCTCAGGCGTGCACGCAGGTACTGGCGGCGCTTGTTGGGCGTGAGCCATTCGAATGCGGCCGGCACCTGGATCGGCACCGGCAGCACCCGTTCCACCCCTTGGGCGCGCAGCAGAAACGGACGCACCACCACCAGCGCGGTGATCAGCGCCGCCGACGGGTTACCGGGCAGGCCCAGCCACGGCTTGCCCGCCACTTCGCCAAACGCCAGGGGCTTGCCGGGCTGGATCGCCAGGCGCCAGAAGTCCACGCGACCGAGTTCTTCGATGGCCTGCTTGAGATGGTCCTCCTCCCCCACCGACACCCCCGCCGAGGTCAGCAACAGGTCGCACTCGGACGAGGCCAGGGCCAGCGCATCGCGGCTGGCGGCCAACTCGTCGGCCATCACCCCGTAGTCGTGCACGTCCACGCCCCAGCCACGCAACAACGCGGCCAGGGCATAGCGGTTGCTGTTGTAGATCTGCCCCGGCACCAGCGCCTCGCCCGGATCACGCAGCTCGTTGCCGCTGCTGAGCAGGCACACCCGCAACGGGCGATAGACTTTCAACCGAGGTATGCCGGCCGAGGCCAGCAAGCCGATGTCCTGGGCGCGCAGGCGTTTGCCGACGGCGATCAGGGTCTGCCCGCGCTGCAGCTCTTCACCCTGCTTGCGCACATGCTCGCCGGGACGTACCGGCGGGCACCAGATGCGCTGGCCGTACAGGCGGCAACGCTCCTGGGGCACCACCGTGTCAGCGCCAGGCGGTAGCGGCGCACCGGTAAAGATGCGCACGGCCTGCCCGGCCTGCACCCTCACCTTGCTGTGCTGCCCCGCCGCAATGCGCCCGGCGAGCATCAGGTAGCCGCCTTCGGCCGGCACGTCCTCGGCGCGCAGGGCGTAGCCGTCCATGGCGCTGTTGTCGAAACCGGGCAAATCCAGGGGCGAGAACAGCTCTTCAGCGACCACCCGCCCCAGCGCCTGCTCCAGACCAATCACCTGGGTGCTCGGCGGCGGCGGCGCCTGGGCCAGCAGCGTGGCAATGGCCTCGTCCACCGGCATCAGGTGGCCGCTGTCACACACCGAGACACTCATGAACGCGACTCGCAGGCTTGCAGGGTTTGCTCAGGCTGGGGCTTGAGGTGCGGCACGAAGTTGCACGGGCCGGTGCGGCTGTCCAACTGCCCCGCCAGGATCTGGTCCCAGCCGGTGCGACACGCCCCCGGCGAGCCCGGCATGCAGCACACCAGCACGCCGTTGCTGATGCCGGCCAGGGCGCGGGACTGCAAGGTGGAAGTGCCGATCTCGGCCAGGGACACCTGGCGGAACAGCTCACCGAAGCCTTCGACATGTTTGTCCAGCAACGGCAACACCGCCTGGGGTGTGTTGTCGCGGGCGGTGAAACCGGTACCGCCGGTCATCAGCACCACTTGCACCTCGGGGTCCGCGATCCACAAGGAGACTTGCGCACGAATCTGGTAGATGTCGTCGATCACCAGGCCACGGTCGATGAGCACATGCCCGGCACTTTCGAGGCGGTCCACCAGGGTCTGGCCGGAGGTGTCGGTGTCGAGGGTACGGGTGTCACTGATGGTCAGCACGGCGATGTTCAGGGGCACGAAATTGCGTTGTTTCAAATGGGCCATGATCAAGGCTCCAGGCGTCAAGAAAGTTGCCGTCAGCCTGCGCCGCAACGGGCGCAGGGCCTATTCCTCCAAGGAGGTATCTCGTTCAGGGGGCCAGGCGCGTGCGCTGCCAAATACCCGCGTGCAGGCGGTAGTCGAGACGGTCATGCAGGCGGTCGGGCCGGCCCTGCCAGAACTCGATGCGCTGCGGCTGCAGGCGGTAACCGCCCCAATGCTCGGGCCGTGGCGGTTGCTGCCCGGCGAAACGCTCGGTGACATCACGCAAGCGACTTTCCAGCTCGCTGCGATGGCCAAGGGGCTGGCTTTGCGGCGACGCCCAGGCGCCCAACTGACTGGCGGCCGGTCGCGCATCGAAATAATCGTCCGACAACTGCGCATCCGCCCGCACCACCGGGCCTTCGATACGCACCTGACGCTCCAGCCCCGGCCAGAAAAACGTCATGGCCGCATGGGGATTGCTCGCCAACTCCTGGCCCTTGGCACTCTGGTAATGGCCGAAAAAGAAAAAACCCTCGGCGCTGAAACCCTTGAGCAGCAGGATGCGACAATGGGCATGCCCGTCATGATCGACCGTAGCCAAGGCCATGCTATTGGCCTCGGCCGGAGGCACTTCGGTTTTACGCGCCTGATCCAGCCACTGGCCGAACAGCACCAAGGGATCGTCCTGCACCAAGTCATCACGCAGGCCATAAAGGGTGTAGTTGCGGCGCAATTGCGCAAGAGACAGGGGCATGGCGCAGTCCTCCAGAAAGTTCGCCACAGTGTGGGAACCTCCGCGCATTTATCCCTTGACCGCGATCAACATTCGCCCGTGGCATGACGCCGCATGTGATTGCTTGAGGTGTCGGGGGCTACACAACGGATCGCGTTGCTGTTGCTGTTGCTCTGGCTCTGGCTCTGGCTCTGCTTTTGATCTTGATCTTGATCTTGATCTCAGGCGCCCCGTCAAACACGCTGGCCGAACGCAGGCTTGAATCCGTGGGTAACCCGGCAGGACGCCGGGTTAGCCGTCCTGGGCCAGGGATGGCCCATGACGGCGGCCCACGGATTCAAGCCTTCGTTCGGGCACACCGAGCCTAGGCGAGGTGCCGAGTGTTGGGGCAAGAGCCCTTTGGTTACTTTGGGGCTCTTTTCCAAAGTGACCCGCCGTAAGGGCGGAACCCTAGGTGGCCGTTACCGCAGCAACGGATATGTACCCAGCCCAATCCAAAAAAAATGCTCGGCCCACAGGCCGCCATCGGGAGCAAGTCGAATCGTCGCACTGCCCCTCCCATGTCTGATCTCTATACATCAGGTACCTATCAGCCTGCCTGATCAGCGCAACATCAACTTGGCCAGAATCACGATCACGACCATATGCACCAAGATGCTGCGACGAATCCACGTCGCACGCCGGGGGCTCAAGCGCTGGTGACTCAGCAGGTACGCCAGCCACAGGTAATGGCCGATGATGCTCAGGGCCAGCAGGATTTTCAGGCTCAGCAACGCGGCGAAGTGGCTGGCCCAGGGCACCGCCAACAGCCCGCGATAGTGCCAGGCCAGGCCGATGCCGGCGCCGTACAGCAACACCACCACGCCGTGCAGTACCTGGCGCGAACGCCGTGCAATGGCATGGTCGGAGGTGAACTGCGCCGACCAGGCCAGCTCCTCGCGGGCGCTGTGCCAGATCACCACTTCGAAAAACAGCGTGCCGATAAACGCAATCGCCGCCAGCAGATGCACGATCAACAAGGTGGAATAGAGCATGACGTCCCCCTAGCCCGGATGCCCATCGACCCGTGCCTGCCACAGCATCGGGCCATACCGCCACAGGTACAGGCCGAGCCCGAGGGTCCAGCACACCCCCGCCAGCCACAACGCAGCCATCGGCAACAGCAGGACCAGCACCACCCGGCACACACACGCCAGGTTCAGCAGCCCAAAGGCCAGGGTCATCCCGACCGGCGGCTGCAACGGGCGGCCGGTGTGGCCCAGGCTGACGCGGGCGATCATGGCCAGGATCAGCCCGGCCATGGCGCCGATGGTCAATGCATGCACGGCCAGGCTGGGATTGAGCGGCGCGCCGAAGTGCCACAGCGCCATGCCCAGACAGGCCACGGCCAGCCAGACATATGCCAGGTGCAATGACCACAGCAACGGCACGCGCCACAGACCGCGATCATGCCAGCGGACCAGGCGCACCAGGTGCCCCAGCCCGAGGGCGGCGAACAGCAGGCCGATCCACAGGTTGGCGCCCAACGCAGGCCCTGCGGCATACAGCACGGCGATCAGCAGCGAGCCGCCAAGCAGCATAAGGTCCAGCCACACCCAGGGTTTGACCGCTTCGACCCGGCCCAAACCGCGCTGGGTGAAAAACGGAATCACCCGTCCGCCGATCAGGCCCATCATCGCCGCCACCAGCCACAGGCCGGTGAGCACCGCCTGGCGCTGCAGCCCGGAGTCATTGCGCAGCAAGCCATACAGCGACAGCGCATCGGCCACGGTCAGCAGCGCCAGCACCAGCACAATCGGGTAATTACGCGTCTGTCTTACCTGCCAGAGGGTCCAGCCCATCACGCCGGCCACGGCCAGGGGGAAGGTCAGTTCCAGCACCGCCAGCAGCGGCCAGTGCAGGTTGAACAACCAGCCCAGGCGCGCCGCCAGCCACAGCCCGGCAAGCAGCGCCAGGGCGTTGCCACTGATGCCCGGGCGGCCGGTCCAGGTCTGCACTGCCGTGAGCAGGAACCCGGCGATGATCGCCAGGCCGAAGCCGAACAGCAGCTCATGGCGATGCCAGGCCAGCCAGCCGCCGGCGGGTTGCCAGGTGCCGAGGTGCCCGCCCAGGGCCAGCAGCCACAAGGGGATTGCCAGCGCCGCCAATACACAGGCGCCGAGAAAGAATGGCCGGAAGGCCAGGCGAAACAACGGGGTAATCGACATGGCCTTGCGCCGATCGAGCACTTGCATGACACGGTCTCCCTTCAGGACTGCGGCAATCTTGCGCCGATGGACGTGCGTTGCCCTTGTCGTAGATCAAGTCGCAAACCCACTTCAATGCTTACGCTTGCGCTCACTGTAGGAGCGAGCTTGCTCGCGAAGAACGTTAACGATGACGCGGGCATCCTGATTAAACGCGGTGTCTGTGGTTTTTTCGCGAGCAAGCTCGCTCCTACAACACCTTTAGCATGCTTTGGAGCCATGATGAAAAACGCCTATGTCCCCCTCGCCTGGTTTGTGATCCTCGGCTCCATGCTGGCCGCCGCCAGCGGGCTTTCGCTGGTGCTGGTGTGAACGCCCCGCTGCTGTTCAAGGAACCGGGCATGGTGCTGCATCGCGTGCACCACCAGATCCTGCGCAGCCATCACCTGTTCGAACCGCTGAACGACGAAGAACTCGACGAGTTGATGGGCAACAGCCAATTGCTGAGTATCGACAAAGGCGAGCCGCTGTTCCGCCAGGGCGAATCGGCCGAGGCGTTTTACTTTGTGATCGCCGGTGCGGTGAAGGTCTACCGTTTGACTCCCGACGGCCAGGAGAAAGTCTTCGAAGTAATCGGCGAGCGCCAGACCTTCGCCGAGGCCATGATGCTGATGGACACCCCCAACTACGTGGCCTGCGCCGAAGCGGTGTGCCCCACCCAGTTGTACCGTTTGTCCAACGCCACCTACACGCGCCTGCTGCACAGCAACAGCCGCCTGACCTTCGCCCTGCTCGGCAAGCTGTGCGTGCGCCTGCACCAGCGGGTCAACGAGATCGAGACCCTGTCGCTGAAAAACGCCACCCACCGCGTGGTGCGCTACCTGCTGACCCAACTGATGCGCCTGCACAGCACCGACGCCACCTTCGAACTGCCGATGGCCAAGCAGTTGATTGCCGGGCATCTGTCGATCCAGCCGGAGACCTTCTCGCGGATTATCCGGCGCCTGATCGATGAAAAGATCATCACCCAGGACGGACGCCAGATCGCCATTCTGGACCGGCTGCGCCTGGAGCAATTCGAGTGAAAACCTGCCTGTACTGCCAGCGGCGCAATGCCGACAAGCACCGGCAGTGCACGGATTGCGGCATGGCCCTGCCCGCCTCGGACGCCGGCGTGCAGGCCCTTCGCTTGCGGCGTTTCCAGTGGTTCTGCCTGAGCCTGACGCTGTTTTGCATCGCGATGTTCTTCTGGTTGCCGCGCGACTTCTACTGACCCTCGGTCAGTTGCCGGTACAACTGGGGCAAGCGCAGCGGCAACTGCTCCGGCTGGCGGATCAGGGTGTAGCCATGGGCACCGAACATATAGGGCAAATAGTCCCCGGCCTGTCTGTCGATGGTGATGCAGAACGGAATCAGGCCCTGGCGCCGCGCCTCGACCACTGCCTGGCGGGTGTCTTCGACCCCGTAGCGGCCCTCATACAGGTCCAGGTCATTGGGTTTGCCATCGGTCAGTAGCAATAACAACTTGCGCCGCTGTTTGCACGCGCCCAGCAACTGGGTGGCCTGGCGAATCGCGGCGCCCATGCGCGTGTAGTACCCCGGCTTGAGGGCCTGGATGCAGCCGCGCGTGCGGTCGTCATAGACTTGCTCGAAGGTCTTGAGCTGGTGCAGGCGTACCTGATGGCGGCGCAGGGACGAGAAGCCATACAACGCAAACGCATCCCCCAGCCCGGCCAGGCTTTCGCCGAACAGCAACAGGCTGTCGCGGATCACGTCGATGACCTTTTGCGTATCGTTCAAATGCGCGTCGGTGGACATCGACAGGTCCGCCAGCAGCAGGCATGCCAGGTCGCGTCGGGTGTGACGTTGCTCCTGGTACAAGCCGCGTTCGGTGCAGGCGCCGTGTTGGCGTTGCGCCTGGAAATCCACCCAGGCTTGCAGGTCCAGCTCCGCGCCCTGGGGTTGCCGGCGCAGCCATTGGCGGTCGGTGCGTAGTTGCTGGAACTGGCGGCGCAGGCGCTGGGCCGGGCCGAGTAATCGGGCCGGTAACGGTTGCGGTGCATCGGCACGTGGCTGCATCAGCTGCAGATTGACGAAACCGGGTCGAAGGCATTGTTGGCGGTAGTCCCACTCGGGCAGCTTGATGCCCTCGCCGAGGGGGATGTCATCCACATCGGCGGGCGGCAGGTCGAGGTGCAGCTTCAAGCCGCCACTCTTGCGCACGCGCTGGCGCGACAGGCTCAACTGGTCGAGGTCTTCGGCGACGCGGGCGGCGTCCGGGTCCTCACTGTCGTCGGCCCAGCGATCGAGGTCGATGTGCTCGGTCCAGCTGAACAGGTTTTCCAGGCGTACCACCAGCAGGCCGCCATCACGGCTGTGATCATCCACACGGCTGGCACGTTTGGGCGCGCCCTGCTGCTCCCCGGACGGGGTGGCGAGGTCGTCGCCGTCGTCTTCAAGGTCGAGGGCCTGGGGCGTGTCCAGGTGCAACGGCGGGTACAGCCATAAGGGCAACGGCCAGGCGGCGCGTTCGCTGCAGGGTAAATGGCGCACGCTGCCGGGCTCGCGCAGGGCCTTGCGCAGGGCTTTTTCCAGGGCGGCTTCACCTGGTTTGAGGCTGGCCGGGTCCGGGCGCAGCCTCAGATGCGCGTCCACCAGGCGCTGGTAACTGGGCAGCAGCGCCGGGTAGCGTTGCAGCAGCAGCCAGGTCCAGCGCTGGTTGTCCCGGGCCCAATGGGTCATGGGGCCTGCATGGGCGGCCAGCAGCGCCAGCCAGCGGTACAGCTCCCGGTTCAAGGCGACGGTGGGGTACACCGCCAGGCTCGACGGCAGGCGCAGACGGTTACCATCGCAGGAGGCCAGGGGTGCATGCTTGCAGGTGCCGGCGATGCGCATCAACAGGTTGCGGCGCAGCAGCAGGTCGCGTTCGCTGGCGGCTTCGAGGGCGATCCCGCTGGCACCGCCCAGGGCGCGAAACAATACGGCGAGGCTGCGCTGGCGGTCGACCAGCTCGACTCGCGCGTGCGGAAAATCGACGCTGGCGCGGCGGGTGATAAAGCGGTGCCAGGCACTGCCGACCCATTCTTCCAGCTCAAGGGTGAAGGCCATGGGAGGGGCTCCAACTAGTGGGGATTCGACGGGTACACTGCGGTGCAAATGTGGGAGGGGCTTGCTGTGGTGAGTGGGGCTTAGATCCCAGGGGGCTGCTGCGCAGCCCAGCGCGGGGCAAGCCCGCTCACCACAGCAAGCCCACTCACCACAGCAAGCCCGCTCACCACAGCAAGCCCACTCACCACAGCAAGCCCGCTCATCACAGCAAGCCGGCTCACCACAGCAAGCCCGCTCATCACAGCAAGCCGGCTCACCACAGCGAGCCCGTTCACCACAGCAGGCCCGTTTGCCACAGCGAGCCCCCTGCCACATTTGGACCGCGTTACTTCAGTGGACGATCGGTACCGGTGCTCCAGCCATCCGGGCGCGTTGCCGGAAGCTGCACAGGTAGCAGGCCAGCCCGAGCAGGAACACCAGCCCACTGACCAACCGCGCCCAGAACAGTCCCTGCAAATGCTCCACCGTGGCCATGAACGGCAAGGCCACCCCGTCCACCTGCCAGCGTTGCAGCCAGACTTGCACGGCTCCGGCAGCGGTGAGGAACAGCGTGATCATCACCATCGACAGCACCATCATCCAGAAGCCCCAGATTTCGAGGGTCTGCGAACGCGCGTCCGGCGCTTCACCGATACCGCGCAGGCGGGGCATGGCGTAGCTGATCAGGGTCATCACGATCATGGCGTAGGCACCGAAGAACGCCAGGTGCCCGTGGGCGGCGGTGAGTTGGGTGCCGTGGGTGTAGAAGTTGACCGGTGCCAGGGTGTGCAGGAAACCCCAGACGCCCGCGCCGAAGAACGCCGTGACCGTGGTGCCCTTGGCCCACAACGTGGCCGCGCGGTTGGGGTGCTGGCGCCGACGTTGCTTCACCATGGTGAAGGCGAACATCACCATCGCCAGGAACGGCAGCGGCTCCAGGGCCGAGAAGATCGAACCGACCCACAGCCACACCTCGGGCGCGCCGATCCAGAAGAAGTGGTGACCGGTGCCGATGATCCCGGTGATCAAGGCCATGGCGATGATCACGTACAGCCATTTCTCCACCACTTCACGGTCGACGCCGGTGACCTTGATCAGCACGAAGGCCAGCATCGAGCCCATGATCAGCTCCCACACGCCTTCGACCCACAGATGCACCACCCACCACCAGTAGAACTTGTCCCGCGCCAGGTTGCCGGGGTTGTAGAAGGAGAACAGGAAGAACACCGCGAGGCCGATCAGCCCGGTCATCATCACCATGCTGACGGTGGTCTTGCGGCCCTTGAGCAGGGTCATGCCGATGTTGTACAGAAAGCCCAGGCACACCACGACGATGCCCATTTTAGTGATGGTCGGTTGCTCCAGGAACTCGCGCCCCATGGTCGGCAGCAGTTCGTTGTGGGTCAGCCTGGCCAGCGCCGCATACGGAACCAGCAGGTAGCCGAGGATGGTCAACACCCCGGCGGCGGCGAACACCCAGAACAGGACGATCGCCAGTTTCGGGCTGTGCAGCTCGCGTTCGGCCTCCTCGGGCACCAGGTAGTAGGCCGCGCCCATAAAGCCGAACAGCAGCCACACGATCAGCAGGTTGGTGTGGACCATCCGTGCCACGTTGAAGGGGATCAACGGAAACAGAAAGTCGCCGATGACGTATTGCAGGCCCATGATCAAACCGAACAGCACCTGACCGAGAAACAGGATCAGGGCGAACACAAAATAGGGTTTGGCCACGGCCTGGGATTGGAATTTCAAGTATGGATTGGCACTGCGCATGGCTCAGCCCTCCTTGTTCGGTGGCCAGTTATTGGTATTGATCTTCGAGCTCCATTTGAGGAACTCGGCCATATCGTCCACCTCCTGGTCACTGAGATTGAATTGCGGCATGGCTCGTCGCCCCGGTACACCCAGGGGCTGCATCTTCATCCAGGCATGCAGGAACGGCTTGAACCCTTCTTCGCCGCCCCGGCGCTTGAACACATTGCCCAGCTCCGGCGCGAAATAAGCGCCCTCGCCCAGCAAGGTGTGGCAGCCGACGCAGTTGTTGCGCTCCCAGACGCCCTTGCCGCGAACGACGGATTCGGTGAGTTGGTCGACGTTGCTGCGGGCGGGAAAGGTTTGTTCGGTGTGGTAGGTCAGGGCCAGGAAAATCAGGAAGAAGAACACGCTCCCTCCGAAGTAGATATTCCTGGCCATGCCCTTGGTGAAGGTCTCTGACATGGTCGCTTCCTCATGGCTTGGCCAGGGAATGATAGGGAGGTGGGGGGTGGAAACTGCTTGATGGCGATCAAGAAATGTTGATGGTTTTGGTAGGGTATTTTTTTGGTGGGGGTTGGGTTGGGTACATATCCGTTACCGAAGAAACGGATATGTACTCAGCCCAACCAACGCGATCAACACCCCCACCCACCCCACCATCACAATCCGCCACAACCACGGCCCACGCCGCAACGCCATAAACCCATCCACAATCACCCACCCCTTGACCACCGCCAGCAACAACACCGCCCACCACAATCCGGATGCCCCCGTCAGCACAGTGCCAACGCTCAGCACCACCAACATCAGCCAACACAGGATCAGCGTCCGGGAACCCGTCATACACACCTCAGCGAATCACATAGACCAGCGGAAACAACACCACCCACACCAGATCCACCATGTGCCAATACAGCACCCCCGACTCCAGCCCGCCGACCGACAGCCCGCCGCGCCAGCAGCCCAGCGCCAGCCACCCGAGAATCACCATCCCCAGCAGCACATGCAGGAAATGAAACCCCGTGAGTATCCAGTACAAGGTAAAAAACGTGCTGTGCTCCAGGCCCAGTCCGGCAGCGCCCAGGTGGGCGTACTCGCCAAGCTTGATCGCCACATACACCAGCGCCACCAACAACGCCGCGACGAACAAACCGGCGCCGCGTCGCCAGCGCTGCAATCGCACCTGCTGCACCGCCAACGCCGCCAACGCACCTGCGGTCAGCAGGCTCAAGGTCATCGCCAACCCGGTCGAGGTATCCAGCTGTGCGCGCCCGGCGGCAAACAGCTCGGGCTTGAGCGCCTGGGTCACGGCAAACGTGAGGATCAGAAGCGCGAACACCGACAGCTCGGCGAGGATAAAAAACCACATCGCCAGGTCGCCTGGCAGGCGGCGCGGTTCAGGCAAAGTGCACATCCACCACGTCCATCAGCGCGGCGACGGTCTGCGGGTCGTCGCTCAGCGGTTCGGCCAGGCACGCCAGGCAGGCTTCGCGTGGGCTCATGCCGGCGCCGATCAGGCGGGCGGTGAAGATCAGCAGCCGGGTGGAGGCCACCTCCTCCAGGTCATGCTGATCAAGCCGACGCAGCGCCTGGCCCAGGCGCACGACCTGGGCGGCCAGCGCCACATCCACACCGGCCTCGCGGGCAACGATGCGTTCTTCGTCGGCCACCGGCGGGTAACCAAAACGCATCGCCACGAAGCGCTGGCGGGTGCTGGGTTTCATGCCCTTGAGCAGGTTCTGGTAGCCGGGGTTGTACGACACCACCAGCATGAACGACGACGGTGCCTTGAGCACTTCGCCGGTGCGCTCCAGGAACAGTTCGCGGCGTTCATCGGCAATCGGGTGCAGCACCACGGCGGTGTCCTGACGCGCTTCCACCACTTCGTCGAGGTAGCAGATCCCGCCTTCGCGTACGGCGCGGGTCAGTGGGCCGTCCTGCCACCAGGTGCCGTCGGTGCCGATCAGGTGGCGGCCGAGCAGGTCGGCGGCGCTGAGGTCGTCGTGGCAGGCCACGGTGTACAGCGGCAGGTTCAGGCGATGCGCCATGTGCTGCACGAAGCGCGTCTTGCCACAGCCCGTGGGGCCTTTGATCAGCACCGGCAGGTGGTGGCGCCAGGCGTGTTCGAACAGCTGCTGTTCGTTGTCCTGCGGTTGGTAGAAGGGCTCGGTCATCACGCGTACTCGCAACGGGTTCGGCCCCCACGCTAAGGGCCCCTGCGACAACCTGGCAAGCACGTACAACGGCAAACTTGATCGCCGTCAAGCGAGCCTTGCGCGACTGCAACATAGTCTTGCCTGGCACTAAGAACCTGCGCTCTACCCCGCCTTCGCCGGGCATCGCAAAGGTCTTGCCTGAGGAGATATGGAATGCTGACTCGCAACAGAAAACCCTGGGTCCTGAGTCTTGCCAGCCTGAGCTGCGCCCTGGCCCTCGCATTGCCCATCAACGCCCATGGCGACGCGCCGACCGGGATGGTGAAAAGCCCCGGCGCGCCGGACATCAGCCAGGCGGAGTTCGACGCCTCCAAGCAGATTTACTTCGAACGCTGCGCCGGCTGCCACGGTGTGTTGCGCAAAGGCGCCACCGGCAAGCCGCTGACTCCGGACATCACCCAGGCCCGCGGCCAGGCTTATCTGGAAGCGCTGATCACCTACGGTTCCCCGGCCGGCATGCCCAACTGGGGCACCTCCAATGCGCTGACCAAGGCGCAGATCACCAGCATGGCCACGTTCATCCAGCACACCGCGCCCACCCCGCCGGAATGGGGCATGGCCGAAACCCTCAAGACCTGGAAAGTGCTGGTCAAGCCCGAAGACCGGCCGAAAAAACAACTGAACACCCTCAACCTGCAAAACCTGTTCTCGGTCACCCTGCGCGACGACGGCAAGATCGCCCTGGTGGACGGCGACACCAAGCAGATCATCAAACTGATCGACACCGGCTACGCCGTGCATATCTCGCGTATCTCCGCGTCTGGCCGCTACCTGCTGGTGATCGGCCGCGATGCCAAGATCGACATGATCGACCTGTGGCCCCTGGAGCCGACCAAAGTCGCCGAGATCAAGGTGGGCATCGAGGCCCGCTCGGTGGAGACTTCGAAGTTCAAGGGCTATGAAGACAAGTACGCGATTGCCGGCGCCTACTGGCCGCCGCAGTTCACCCTCATGGATGGCGAAACCCTGGAGCCCAGGCAGATCGTGTCCACGCGGGGCATGACCGTCGATAAGCAGGAATACCACCCCGAACCCCGCGTGGCGGCGATCATCGCCTCCCACGAGTGGCCGGAGTTCATCGTCAATATCAAGGAAACCGGCAAGGTGATGCTGGTCAATTATCAGGACATCAAGAACCTCACCATCACCACCATCGACGCCGCGCCGTTCCTGCATGACGGCGGCTGGGACAGCACCCACCGCTACTTCATGACTGCCGCGAACAACGCCAACAAGGTCGCGGTGATCGACTCCAGGGAGCGCAAGCTCACCGCGTTGGTAGAGGTCGGCAAGACCCCGCACCCCGGCCGTGGCGCCAACTTCAATCACCCAAAATATGGACCGGTATGGGCCACCAGCCACTTGGGCGACGGCGGTATTTCGGTGATTGGCACCGACCCGGTCAAGCACCCGCAATACGCCTGGAAGCAGGTGGAATCCCTCAAGGGCCAGGGCGGCGGTTCGCTGTTTATCAAGACCCACCCCAACTCCCATCACCTGTATGTCGACACCACCCTCAACCCCGACGCCAAGCTCAGCCAGTCAGTGGCGGTGTTCGACATCAACCAGCTGGACAAGGGCTACACCGTGCTGCCGATTGCCGAGTATTCGGGTATCAAGCAAGGCGCGCTGCGGGTGGTGCAACCGGAATACAACAAGGCCGGTGACGAGGTGTGGTTCTCGGTGTGGAACGGCCAGACCGAAGAGTCGGCGCTGGTGGTGATCGACGACAAGACCTTGAAGCTCAAGCAAGTGATCCGCGACAAGCGCCTGATCACGCCGACTGGGAAATTCAACGTCTACAACACCCAACACGACATTTATTGAGCCCCATCAACACGAGGTCACCGAATGAAAAATATTCTCCTCGCACTGCTGGCATCCGCCGCTGCGCTCAGCCTGCAACCGGTATTGGCACAAGACGGCCCGGGGTTGTTCAACAGCAAACCTTGTGTGGGCTGCCACATGATCGACAGCAAACTGGTGGGGCCGGCCTTGAAGGACGTCGCCGCCAAGAATGCCGGTGTGAAAGACGCAGCCACCACCCTGGCCAGCCACATCAAGAACGGCAGCCAGGGCAACTGGGGACCGGTGCCGATGCCGCCGAACCAGGTCACCGATGATGAAGCCAAGGTGTTGGCCGATTGGGTCCTGACCTTGAAATAAGCACAAGGAGCACGCCATGCAAGCATCGATGATCGGTACGGCCATGGCGCTGCTCCTGCTGATTCCCGCGCGGGCAGCGGCCACCCCGGACGCAGCCCGCCTTGAACACCTGTTGACCCAGGATTGCGGGGCCTGCCATGGCCTGCACCTCACCGGCGGCCTGGGCCCGGCCCTCACACCGCAAGCCCTGGCCCACCACAGCCGCGCCAGCCTGATCGCCACCGTGACCTACGGCCGCCCTGCCCGCGCCATGCCCGGTTGGGGCCCGCTGCTCAGTGCCGGCGATATTGCCTGGCTGGTCGACCGCCTATTGCAAGGAAGCCCCCCACCATGATGCGCCCTACCCTGTTATCCCTGTGCCTGTTGCTGGGTGCCTGTGCCCAACCCGCGTTGCGCGGCAGCGGCGACCTGGGCCTGGTGATCGAACGCGCCAGCGGCAGCGTGCAGATTATCGAGAGCACCGGCATGACCGAACTGGCCCGTATCGAGGGGCTGGGCGACCTGTCCCACGCCTCGGCGGTGTTTTCCCGCGACCAGCGCTATGCCTACGTGTTTGCCCGCGATGGCGGGCTGACCAAGATCGACCTGCTGCGCCAACGCATCGAGCGGCGCATCGTCCAGGGCGGCAACAGCATCGGCGGCGCCATCAGCCAGGATGGGCGCCTGATCGCCGTGTCCAATTACGTGCCGGGCGGGGTCAAGGTGTTCGATGCCGAGAACCTGGCACTCATTGCCGACATCCCCGCGACGGAAATGGCCGATGGCAAGCGCTCGCGGGTGGTCGGCCTGGTGGATGCGCCCGGGCAGCGCTTCGTGTTCAGCCTGTTCGACACCGGCGAGATCTGGAGCGCCGACTTCAGCCACGGCAACCCGCCGCGCATCACCCGCTTCAAGGACGTCGGCGAGCAACCCTATGACGCGCTGATCACCGCCGACGGCCGCTACTACATGGCCGGGCTGTTCGGTGAAGACGGCATGGCCCAGCTCGACCTGTGGCACCCGGAGCGCGGCGTGGTGCGCGTACTCAAGGACTACGGCCGGGGCCAGGCCAAGCTGCCCGTCTACAAGATGCCCCACCTGGAGGGCTGGGCCGTCGCCGATGACCAGGCGTTCGTGCCGGCGGTGGGACGTCACCAGGTGCTGGTGATGGACGCGCGCACCTGGCGGCAGACGGCGGCGATCCCGGTGGCCGGGCAGCCGATCTTTGTCACTGCACGCCCCGACGGGCGCCAGCTGTGGGTCAACTTCGCCTACCCGGACAACGACCGGGTGCAGGTGCTCGACACCGAAACCCACCAGGTGGTCGCCGACCTGCGTCCCGGCCCCGGCGTGTTGCACATGGAGTTCACCGGGCGTGGCGAGCAACTGTGGCTGTCGGTGCGCGATGGCGAACAGTTGCAAGTGTGGGATCCGTACCGCCTGACCCTGCTGAAAAGCCTGCCGGCCCAGAGTCCCAGCGGGATTTTCTTCAGCCTGCGCGCGCAAAAGATGGGGTATTGAAATGGACCTTGATTCGCTCAGCCTGCAATTGATCGAACGCTTCCAGCACGGCATGCCGCTGTGCGCCGAGCCCTACCGCGAAATGGCCCAGGTGCTGGGCTGCAGCGCGGCCGAGGTGATGGCCTGCCTGCAACGCCTGGAACTGGCCGGCGCCTTGTCGCGCATTGGCCCGGTGTTCGAACACACCCGCGCCGGCGCCAGCACCCTGGCCGCCCTGGCGGTGCCGATCGAGCGCCTGGAACAAGTGGCCGCACGGGTCAGCCAGTACCCGGAGGTCAATCACAACTATGCCCGCGAGCACCGTTACAACCTGTGGTTCGTGCTCACCGGGCCCCACCGCCAGCACTTGCAGCAAGTCCTCGATGAGCTGGAGAAAGACACCGGCCTCACGCCCCTGGACCTGCCGATGCTCACCGCCTATCGCATCGACCTTGGATTCTCCCTCGGAGAGCAGCCGTGATCGCGCCACTGAACCACGAGCAGATGCTCGACCTGCGCCAGTGCCTGGAGCGCGGCCTGCCCATCGTGCCACGGCCCTATGACGAGCTCGCCGAGCAGATCGGTGCCCACCACGATCAGGTGCTGCAACAGATGCAGCAATGGCACGACCAGGGCCTGTTCCGTCGTGTCGGCCTGGTGCTCAATCACCGCGCCCTGGGCTATGTGGCCAACGCCATGCTGGTGCTGGATGTGCCGGATGCGCTGGTCGATGAAGTCGGGGCGCGCCTGGGCCGCGCGCCCGGCGTGAACCTGTGTTACCAGCGCCCGCGACGCCTGCCGCAGTGGCGCTACAACCTGTTCTGCATGGTGCACGGGCGCGAGCGCGCGGTGGTCGAGGCGCAGATCCAGGCGTTGCTGGAGCAGCATCTGCTCAGCGACCTGCCCCACCAACTGCTGTTCAGCACCCGCGCCTTCAAGCAATGCGGCGGGCGTTTCGCGCCGCCGCCGTCACAGGTATGGGCCCATGGATGAACTGGATCGACAACTGATCAACCGCCTGCAACGCGGCCTGCCGCTGGTGCGCCAGCCGTGGCAGCAAGTGGCCGAGGAACTGCACTGCCCTCCGAGCGAACTGCTCGACCGCCTGCACGACTTGCTCGAAGACGGCATGCTCACGCGCTTCGGCCCGATGTTCGATATCGAGCGTCTCGGCGGCGCTTTCACCCTCGCGGCGCTCGCCGTACCCGAGGCGCGGTTTGACGCGGTCGCCGAGCAGCTCAACGCCCTGCCCCAGGTGGCCCACAACTACCGCCGCGAACACCGCTGGAACATGTGGTTCGTGCTGGCCTGCGCCACCGCGCAGGAGCTGGCCGATACCCTGTCGTGCATCGAGGCCCTCACCGGGCTGGCGGTGCTCAACCTGCCGAAGGAGCACACCTACCATGTCGGTCTGTATTTCCCGGTCTGACAACACCCTGGCCCTGCAACTGGTCGCCCTCACCCAAAGCGGCCTGCCGCTGGTGGAGGACCCATGGGCCTGGCTCGCCGAGCAACTGGGCATCAGCGTCGAGTCGACCCTCGACCTGCTCAAGCGCCTGCAGGCCGAAGGTGCGATCCGGCGTATCGCCGCGGTGCCCAACCACTACCGCCTGGGCTATCGGCATAACGGCATGACCGTGTGGGACGTGGCCGATGTGCACCTGCCGCGCCTGGGAGAACTGCTCGGCGCCCAGCCGTTTGTCAGCCATTGCTACCGTCGCCCTCGGCGCCCGGACTGGCCCTACAATCTGTTCGCCATGGTGCACGGCCGCAGCCGCGAAGAAATCGACAGCTACCGCGAACACCTGCGTTTCCTGCTGGGCGAGGCCTGCCGCGCCGACGAGATGCTGGTGAGCAGCCGCATCCTGAAAAAGACCGGCCTGCGCCTGACGCCGGCGCACTCAAAGGAATAGCCCATGCTGCGAATCAGTCAGTACCTGCGCACCCTCGCCGGCCAATGCCCGCCGCCGCGCACCTCGCCCCCTGGCAGTGAGCGGCCACCGGTGGTGATCTGGAACCTGCTGCGCCGCTGCAACCTCACCTGCAAACACTGCTACGCCACCAGTGCCGACAGCGTGTTTCGCGATGAACTCGACACCCCGGCAGCGCTGCGGGTGATCGACGATTTGCACGACGCCGGGGTTCGCGTGTTGATCCTGTCCGGGGGCGAACCGCTGCTGCGCGAAGACCTCTTCGAGCTGAGCGCCTATGCCCGTGACAAGGGTTTTTTCGTCGCGCTGTCGACCAACGGCACGCTGATCGATGAGCACAACATCCAGCAGATCGCCGACGCGCGCTTCGACTACGTGGGCATCAGCATCGACGGCCTGGAGGCGACCCACGATGCGTTTCGCCAACTGCACGGCAGTTTCCAGCGCTCCATGCACGCCATCCGCTTGTGCCGCGAAGCCGGGATTCGCGTGGGCCTGCGCACCACCCTGACCCAGGACAACCATGGGCAGCTGCCGCAGTTGCTGGCGCTGATGCGCACCTATGATGTACAGAAGTTCTACCTGTCACACCTCAACTACAGCGGGCGCGGCAAACGCAGCCGCCAGCTGGATGCGCACCGGCAGATGAGCCGCGAGGCAATGGCGCTGATTTTCCAGCAGGCCTGGAGCGATATTCAACACGGCGTGGACAGCGATTTCGTCAGCGGCAACAACGACGCCGACGCCGTGCTGTTACTGCAATGGGTGCACCAGCACCTGCCCGAACACTACCCGCAGCTTGAGCACCTGCTGCATGCCTGGGGCGGCAATGCCTCGGGCAGCGGCATCGCCAATATCGACAACACCGGTGAGGTGCACCCGGACACCTACTGGTGGCAGCAATCGGTGGGCAATGTGCGCAACACCACCTTCCGCCAACTCTGGCTGGAACAGCCCGACCCCTTGCTGCTACGCCTGCGCGAACACCCGCGCAGCATTGGCGGGCGGTGTGCCGAGTGCCGCTGGCTGGCGATCTGCAACGGCAATACCCGCACCCGCGCCTGGGCCGATGGCGACCTGTGGGGGCCGGACCCCGGTTGCTATTTCAGCGACGCCGAGATCGCGCGCCAGCCCCTCAACCTGATCCCTTGCTCGACTACCCGGTGACACAACCGGGGGCCGCCTACCTGATGATGAACCAAGGACGTCGCATGCACACTTCAACTGCCCACTCTTCCACTGGCCTACCGGCCAGTTTGCACAGTCCCTTGCACCCCGGCGAAGTCGCGTTGGTGGGCGCCGGTCCCGGTGACCCGCGCCTGCTGACCCTGCGCGCCTGGAGCCTGTTGATGCAGGCCGACGCGGTGGTGTTCGACCGGCTGATCAGTGCCGAACTGCTCGCGCTGATCCCGTTGACCTGCGCCCGTCATTACGTGGGCAAGGCCAGCGGTTGCCACAGCCTGCCCCAGGATCAACTCAATGAACTGCTCGCCGAGCTGGCCGACCAGGGCCAGCGGGTGGTGCGCCTCAAGGGCGGCGACCCGTTTATCTTCGGGCGCGGCGCCGAGGAACTGGAGTACCTGCTCGCGCGCGGTATCCCGTGCCAGGTGGTGCCTGGCATTACCGCCGCCTCCGGCTGCAGCGCCTATGCCGGTATCCCGCTGACCCACCGCGACCTGGTCAATTCGTGCCGCTTCGTCACCGGCCACCTGCAACGCGACGGTGCGTTGAAACTGCCATGGGCCAGCCTGGCCGAGCCGAGCCAGACCCTGGTGTTCTACATGGGCCTGTCGAACCTTGCACTGATCGCCGAGCATCTGGTGGCGGCCGGTTTGCCCGCAGATACACCGGCCGCCCTGATCAGCAACGGTGCGCGCGCCGATCAACAGGTGGCCCGTGGCACCCTGCGCCAGTTGCCCGCCCTGGCCGCCGACTGCGAACCCGGCGTGCCGACGCTGACGGTGATCGGCCACGTCGTCAACCTGTTTGCCGACGCCGCCCTGCACTTCCCCGCCAGCCTGGCACCGGCCCGTGAAGCGGTGGCGGTATGAAACGCCTGCTGCTGATGCCACTGCTGTGGGCGACGGCCGCGCACGCTACGCCCGCGCAGGACTACCGCCAGTATTGCGAAAGCTGCCACGGGCTGAATCGCATCGGCGCCAGCGGCCCGGCGCTGTTGCCGGAGAGCCTGGGGCGGATCAAGCCGGATGAAGTGCGCAAGGTCATCGAACAAGGCCGGCCCGCCAGCCAGATGGCCGCGTTCGCGCCGCAACTGAGTGCCGCGCAGATCGATGGACTGGCGCAGCTTCTGCAACAGCCGCCTGACTCACCGGCGACGTGGAACGAGCATGACATCCGCACCAGCCACAGCGTGCTGGCGGACCTGCGCCAATTGCCGAGCACGCCGCAACATCACGCCGACCCGCTCAACCTGTTTGTGGTGGTGGAGTCCGGCGACCATCACATGGATATTCTCGACGGCGACACCTTTGCGGTGCTGGACCGTTTCCCCACCCATTTCGCGGTGCACGGCGGGCCGAAATTCTCCCCGGACGGACGCTTTGTGTACTTCGCCTCGCGGGACGGCTGGATCAGCCAGTACGACCTGCACAACCTCAAGTTGATCGCCGAAATCCGCGTGGGCCTCAACACCCGCAACCTGGCGGTGAGCAAGGATGGGCGCTGGGTGCTGGCGGGCAATTACCTGCCGGGCAACCTGGTGCTGCTGGATGCGCGCGACCTGTCGCTGGTCAAGACCCTGGACACCGGCTCACGGGTCAGTGCGGTGTACACCGCGCCACCGCGCAACAGCTTTATCGTCGCGCTCAAGGACGTGAACGAGGTCTGGGAATTGTCCTATGCAGACGCCCGCCCCAGCTTCGAGCCCCGGCGCATCCAGGCCCAGGACGTGCTCGACGACTTCTCGTTCTCGCCCGATTACCGCCAACTGATCGCCACCTCACGCAAGGCCGGCGGCGGCCAGGTGATCGACCTGGACAGCGGCCGCGTGGTCACCAATATCCCGCTGTCCGGCATGCCGCACCTGGGTTCGGGGACGTACTGGCAACGCAACGGGCAATGGGTGTTTGCCACGCCGAATATCAGCAAGGGACAAATCTCGGTGATCGACCTCAAGACCTGGAGCCTGATCAAACAGATCCCCACCCTCGGGCCGGGCTTTTTCATGCGCAGCCATGTGAACTCGCGCTATGTGTGGAGCGACGTGTTTTTCGGGCCGGACAATGATGCGATTCACCTGATCGACAAGCAGACCCTCGAGATCGCCCACACCCTGAGGCCAGTGCCGGGCAAGACGGCAGCCCATGTGGAATTCACCCGGGATGGGCGGTATGTGTTGCTGAGCATCTGGGCCACGGAGGGGGCGCTGATTGTGTATGACAGCCAGACGCTCGAGGAGGTGAAGCGCATTCCCATGAATAAGCCGTCGGGCAAGTACAACGTGGGCAATAAGGTAGAGTTTGCGGAAGGGACATCGCATTGAACACGGGTGATAGGCAGGAAGCAGCCAGGTCGTAGAGCGCATGGGCACCGCCGGTCTCCTGTGGGAGATGTCGAGCTTCAGCGAGGCTTCGATGGCGGCGGCGCAGTTGGTAGAGGTGTTGGCTGACACAGCGCTATCGGGAGCAAGCCCCCTCCCACATTTGAATGTTGTTGACAGGTAGAAAACATCCGGCCGTAGGTCTGATGGGCACCGCTATTCCCCTGTGGGAGATGTCGAGCTTTAGCGAGGCTTCGATGGCGATGGCACAGTTGGTAGAGGTGTTGGCTGACACACCGCTATCGGGAGCAAGTCGAATCGTCGCACCGCCCCTCCCACATTTGATCGTGGTTGGCAGGTAGAAAGTGGCCCGGCTGTAGATCTGATGGGCACCGCTGATCCCCTGTGGGAGATGTCGAGCTTTAGCGAGGCTTCGATGGCGGTGGCAGGGTTGGTAGAGGTGTTGGCTGACCCACCGCTATCGGGAGCAAGCCCCCTCCCACATTTAAATTCGGTTGGCAGGTGGGAAGTTGCCCGGCTGTAGATCTCGTGGGCACCGCTGATCCCCTGTGGGAGATGTCGAGCTTTAGCGAGGCTTCGATGGCGGTGGCAGGGTTGGTAGAGGTGTTGGCTGACCCACCGCTATCGGGAGCAAGCCCCCTCCCACATTTAAATTCGGTTGGCAGGTGGGAAGTTGCCCGGCTGTAGATCTCGTGGGCACCGCTGGTCCCTTGTGGGAGATGTCGAGCTTTAGCGAGGCTTCGATGGCGGTGGCACAGTTGGTAGAGGTGTTGGCTGACACACCGCTATCGGGGGCAAGTCGAATCGTCGCACCGCCCCTCCCACATTTGATCGTGGTTGGCAGGTAGAAAGTGGCCCGGCTGTAGATCTCGTGGGCACCGCTGATCCCCTGTGGGAGATGTCGAGCTTTAGCGAGGCTTCGATGGCGGCGGCACAGTTGATAGAGGGGCTGGCTGACACACTGCTAACGGGGAGTGTCAGACGGTACGGGAGAATTGGCCTTTGTGGGCGCCGCCCAGGTAGGCGTCGAAGGCCATGGCTACGCTGCGTACCATCAGTTGGCCCTTGGGCAGCAGTTGCAGCGCGTCGTCCTGGACCAGTAATAAGCCGTCCGCCACTTGCTCGTCCAACTGCGTCAACGCTTGGGCAAAATACTCATTGAACCGAATGCCATGGGCCGCTTCCACCTGGGCGACATCGACGCGGCCGTCGCACATCAACCCATTGATCACCTCGCGGCGCAGTACGTCATCGGGGTTGAGGCGGTAACCGCGTTGCACCGGCAGCATGCCCGCATCGATGCGCGCGTAGTACTGGGACAGCTCCTTGACGCTCTGGCTGTAGCTGTCACCGACCTTGCCGATGGCCGATACGCCCAGGCCGATCAGGTCGCAATCGGCGTGGGTGGAGTAGCCCTGGAAGTTGCGTTGCAGGCTGCCGTTGGCGCGGGCCAAGGCCAGCTCGTCGTCAGGCAGGGCGAAGTGGTCCATGCCGATGTAGATGTAACCGGCCTCGGTGAGGCGGCGAATGGTCAGTTCCAGCAGCTCCAGCTTGCGCGCCGGGGGTGGCATGTCTTCGGGGCGGATCATGCGCTGGGCGCGGATCTGGCTTGGCAGATGCGCGTAGCTGTAGGCGGCCACGCGGTCGGGGCGCAGGGCGATCAGCTTGCTCAGGGTCACGTCGAAGCTGGCCACGGTTTGCAGAGGCAGGCCGTAGATCAGGTCGACACTCACCGACTTGAAGCGCGCCTCGCGGGCCGCCGCCACCAGTTGCAGGATCTGCGCTTCGCTTTGCACGCGATTGACGGCGGCCTGCACGTCGGGATCGAAGTCCTGCACGCCGAAGCTCAGGCGATTGAAGCCCAGACGGCGCAGGGTGTTGATGCGCTCGAGGCTGATGGTGCGCGGGTCGACCTCGATGGAGAACTCATGGGCGTCGCTGTCATCCAGGCTGAAGTTGTCCGCCAGGCAGGCCATCAGTTCGGCCAGTTGCGCGTCGTCCAGATACGTCGGGGTGCCGCCGCCCAGGTGCAATTGGGTCAGGCGTCGCGAGCGTTCGAACAGCGCGCCCTGCATCTGGATCTCGCGCTTGAGGTACGCCACATACTCGACGGCGCGATGGGTCTTGCGGGTGATGATCTTGTGGCAGCCGCAGTAGTAGCAAAGGCTCTGGCAGAACGGAATATGGATGTACACCGACAACGCCTTGGGCGCGGCGAGGTGGTGACTGGCGCGCACGGCCTGGTGATAGTCGTCCAGGGCAAACGCGCTGTTGAACTGCGGCGCGGTCGGGTAGGAGGTGTAGCGCGGCCCCGGGCGGTCGTATTTGTGCACCAGGGCACGGTCGAACTCAAACGCCGTCATGGTCGATCACCTCGTCGTTGGCGCTGACGGGGGCGGTCAGGGGCTCGCTGACGTACAGACGCGCCGGGTCGGCGGTTTCGTGAAACCTGCCACAACAGGTGGCGAGTTGGCCATTGCTCAGCTGGGCACAGTACTCACGGGCATCCAGGGTGTTCTGGGCACACAGTGTGTAGATCTGGCTGATGGCGCCCAGGCCAAAGCCGATGTGATCGCAGTAGCCGTGCAGGGTGAAGCCTTCGCAATTACGGGTGAGGCGACCGCGCTCCTGGGCCTGTTTGAGGTCATCGTCGGTGCGGGCGAACTGGCCCAGGCCGATGTAGTGGTACCCGGCGGCGGCCAGGTGTTCAAAGCCGCTGCGGCGCATCGCGCGTTTATCCGCCGCGCTGCAAAACGCCTGGGATTGCCGGCCCAGGTAGCGCACCGGTGGCTGGGCGTAATCGAACAACTGCAGGCGGTCCGGCTCCAGGGCGATCAGGCTGGCCAGTTTCTGCTCGAAACTGGCCGGCGTCTGCCAGGCATGGCCGTAGCCGAGGTCGATGTTCACTGAGCGAAAGCCGAAGGTCCGCGCCGCATCCACCAGCGACTCGATGGGCGCCGGGTCCTGATAGCGTGCCTGGGACAGCGGCCCGTCCCGGTTGGCGTCGGGCACGCCGATGCTGGCGTGGTTGAAACCCTGGTCGCGCAACAGGCCCATGGTTGCCCAGTCGATGTGCCAGGGGTCGAGGTCGATTCGGTAGTCGCCACGGTCGTGGTCGAGAAAGTTGAAGCGGCTGTGCAGGTGTTCCAGCACCGTGCACACCTGCTCGATCGTCGGCGTGGTGCCGCGCAGGTGAAAGTGTTCGACCGGTTGGCGCGGGCCGAGCTGGCAGCCGATCAGCTGGATTTCCTGGCTGAGGCTCTGCAGGTACTCAGCGCCGGCATCGCTTGCCGGCCAGTGCAGGTTCAGCGCCAGGGGCCGCTGGCGCTGGCGGCTGTCGCGCAGGGCGCGCAGCAGGTCGAGGGAACCGACGCCGGCATGGAAGCGGCGCGTGTCCGTCTGGCAGGCCAGGTCCAACACGCCCTGATCCTGACGAAAGCGGGTGGGATGAAGATGGGTGCGCATGGCGGACTCCGGAACGGGCGGCGGTGGTCCATTGTCCGGTGCGACTGCTGCGCGCACCTTGATATGCATCAAGGTCGTTACCCGCTGAGGTAAAACATGCCCTTGGCCAGCAGCACAATGGCGACCATGTGCACAAACAGGCTCAGGTGAATGAAATGGCTGTAGCGCGCACTGACCTTGCCCCGGCGCATCCGCGCCATGGTGACCAGGAAGTGCAGCAGCACACTGGCGGCCAGGATCAACTTGAGGCTCAGCAATGTGCCGAACGAGGACGCCAGCGGGGCCGACAACGCCGGCAGGTAGCGCAGCCAGACCATGCCAAGCCCGGCGCCGAACAGCACCAGCAACACCCACGGCATCAACACCCGGGCACGCCGGGCGACGCCCTGCTCCACCAGCACCATCACCCGAATCGGCAAGTGCTGGTGCAGGTGCCCGAGGATCAGCACTTCGAAGAACACCGTGCCGATAAAGACCAGCGCGGCGAACAGGTGGGCCAATAGCAACAGGAGGTAGAGCATGCAAGCCTCGCAGAGGGACCGGCCGTGGGGAGCCCAGTGTGCGGGCTGGCGCACGGGGCGGCCTTGATGCCGGTCAAGCGTTGCTCCTGCTCGGCTTACAGCAACGGCAGGCTGTAGCTGACGATCAGCCGCGTCTCATCCTTGTCGGCGGTGTCATTGCCGCGCAGCACGGCGCTGCGCCAGGTCAGGCCCAGACCCTTGAACGTGCCCGTGGGGATCACGTAGTCGACACGCACATCGCGCTCCCACTCGCTGTTGTCGCGACGCGCTGCACGGATGTTGCTACCGTGGATATAGGTCACGCTCGACTTCAGGCCCGGAACGCCCAGGCCGGTAAAGTCATAGGTGTAGTTACCCACCGTGGCCTGTTCGCCGGCGTTGACGAACTTCAACGACTGGGCGTTGGTGATCAGGTACAGCGAACGGCCCTGGCCCTGGTTGATGTGGGGGAAGTCACTGGCGCCGGTGGTTTTCTGATACCCCAGGCCCACGGAATGCCCGTGCACGCCATAGGTCAACATCGCGCTCCACAGGCGGTTGTCGACCTTGCCCGAGTTGACGCCCGGCGCGTAATACCCGGAACTCACATAGCCTTCACCGCGCCCGGCGGCGCTGCCGTTCTTGCCGTCGGCGGTGCTGTAGAAATAACGCAGATCGGTCTTGAGCTGCCCCACCGGCAACTGCCAGTTGTGCACCAGGCCGACGAAATGCTGCTGGTAGAAATTCTCCAGGGTCGCGTAGTAGTACTGCACTTGCAGTTGCCTGCTGACGGCGTAATCCACCCCGCCGTAGTAGAACTGGTTGCTGGACTTGCCCTTGGCCGGGTCATTGGCCCCGGCGATCGACAGGCCCTGGCCGTTGCTGGAGTTGCGGTCGAGCACCTGCTCCATTTTGCCGGCGATCAGGTTGAAGTCCTTGAGGTCCCTGGAGTCGACCTGATAGCCACGGAACGTCTGCGGCAACAAGCGGCCGTCTTCGGACATCAGCACCGGCATCTTCGGCATCAAGGCGCCGACCTTGAGCTGGGTTTGTGAGATGCGCACCTTGCCGGTGGCGCCGGTCTTGCTGAAGTCATGGGCGGCCTTGCCATCGGACAATGGGAAGACGCTGCCGGGGGTGTTGTCTTCACTGGCCTTGCCGGCACGCCCAGAGGCGTCCAGGCGCAAGCCATACATGGCCTGCAGGTCCAGGCCGAAGCCCATCAGGCCCTCGGTAAAACCGGACTGGTAGTTGAACATGAAGGCCTGGCCCCACTCCTTGTCCGACGGTGCCCTGGTGTTGCGGGTGTCCTGGTTGTAATAGAAATTGCGCAGGTCGAGGGTGGCTTTGCTGTCATCGATAAAACCCGATGCAGCCGCCTGCTGCGCGGCGCCGAGGGAGACGGCGAGCGCCAGGCACGTGGTGTGTTTCATGAAGGCTCCGTGAAGTGATTGAGGCGACCCCGTTACAGCCCAACCCTGTTGTTTGTCGGTCGGGTGGTGCTGCATTCAACGGGTGCGCGCACGGTATAGCCTTGGGCCTTGGGGAAACAGCCGCCAAAACCGTCAATCACTGTTGCGGTTTACGTAACAATCCCGCTCGTTCAAGGCACCGGCAACCAGCCCTGGAATACCCCTGGGGAGGCGAGCGGACACCAGGCAAAATCCCATTGCGTGGCGGGGAGTGCCTGTTGTTCGGCGGCGAGGATGCGCACGCCCTTCCAATCGAACACCGTCAAGCCTTGCCAGGCCAGGACCACTCCCTGGGCCTGGCTGTCATCCGTACTGATCCAACGCGCCGCCGCGGCGGCCATGAAGGTTTCGATGGGCTCTTCATCAATCTGCCCGCGATACGGCGACGCCAGCAGCCAACGGCACACGTTCAGGTGCCAGGTCCAGTCCTGGGCCGGCTGGTTGCGATAGGCCCAGGTCATGAAGCTGCGAAACAGGTTCAGGCCTTCGGGCGGGTCGAGCTTGAGCAGCGTCGGGCAGATGTCGAACACGGTGTGCCAATACGGCAACAGGCGTGCATCCAAATGCACAAAGCAGCGGGCATTGCTTGGGTAGTCCGGCCGTGCCGGTTCCGCGCGCAGGCGACGGGACGCCTGGCTGACCAGACGGCTGGCGCCTGCAGGCAAGTGATGGTTCATAAAGCGCACTCACAGTCGTGACGATAGAACGCCCCCTGTTCACAGGAGGCCCAGGGCACACGTCAGAATGCGGGGGATGCGCGGGGGTTGGCCGAGGGCCAGGAATAACGCGGCGGCGCCTTATTGCGCCGCTCATGGGCCGCGCGCGGGGTCTGCCCCAGGCCCAGCAACCAGGCCAGGCCGATCAGGAACACCAGCGCGACGGTCACGGCGTTGCAAACCGGGCAGGCAAAGTAGTTCGAGATGTTGCTGGAAGACGGCGCGCCCAGCCCTTTGTCGGAAAGTGGAGGCTGTTTGCCGTCCACCCCACAGAACGCGCCACCGATCCCGTTGAGTTGCTGGCCGGTCATCTGACCATGGCCCAAACCGCACACGAACAGGTTCATCAGCACGCAGAAGTACAGGGTCCAGACGATCAGGGAACGGTCGGGGCGGCTCGATTTCATGGCGGCGACTCTACCACCAGCGGTGCAAAAGGATGAAATCCAGCGTGCCCCTGTGGCAGAACGTCGCAGATTACGCGGGCTGGCCAGGGTTGGTAGACTTGGCGCCCTCCTCGTTTACTCCTATTCAAAGCCCGCCGAGTTGATTTCGCGCAATGCGGGCGTTTCACAGGATGCACCGTTGATGAGTACGTTATTCACCCGCCGCAAGGTCCTGACCGGCATGGGCCTGTTGGGCCTGGGCCTGCTGGCCGGTTGTGACAACAGCCCCAAGTTGAACTTCAAGTATGGCAAGGACTTGAGCGACAAGATCATGGGCCGCACCTTCAAGCTCAAGAACACCGAGGGCGACACCGTCACCCTCAGTTCCTACCGTGGCCTGATGCCGGTGGTGTTCTTCGGGTTCACCCAGTGCCCGGCCGTGTGCCCGACCACGCTGGCCCGCGCCGCCCAGGCCAAGAAACTGATGGGCCGCGACGGCGAGATCATGCAGGTGATCTTTATCACCCTGGACCCGGAACGCGACACGCCGGAGATTCTCGACAAGTACGTCAAGGCCTTCGACCCCAGCTTCGAAGCGCTGTACGGCACCCCGGAAGAAATCGCCGTGGCCGCCAAGGAATTCGGGATCTTCTATGAAAAGATCCCCGCCGGCGACACCTACACCCTGTCCCACACGGCCACCAGTTTTGTCTTCGACACCCGTGGCAACCTGCGCCTGGGGTTGCAGGCATCCCTTACCGCTAAAGAGTGCGCAGAAGACCTGCTCACCGTCATGGAGGTCTGCTAATGACTGCCGTTCAACACCTCAAGCGCTTTACCCTTGGCCTGACCCTGCTGGGCCTCGCCGCCCACGCCAGTGCCCAGGTGCAAGTCACCGACGCCTGGGTGCGCGCCTCGGTGCCGGGCCAACCGTCCAGCGGCGCGTTCATGACCGTGACTGCCGACAGCGACAGCAAGCTGCTCAGCGTGGCCTCGCCGGTGGCCAAGGACGTGCAGATCCATGAGATGAGCATGAAGGACGACGTGATGCGCATGGGCCCGGTGGACGCGGTGGCCCTGCCGGCGGGCAAGGCGGTAAAGCTCGACCCGGACGGTTACCACGTGATGCTGATGGGCCTGACCGGCCAGATCAAGGAAGGCGACCAGGTGCCGCTGACCCTGACGGTGCAGGACGCCAAGGGCGAGAAGCAGACCGTTGAGGTCCAGGCCACGGCACGTGGGTTGGATGGCATGGACCATAGCAAGATGCATTGAAGCAGCGGATTTAAGGGGGTGCCTGTTCCTGTGGTGAGTGAGCTTGTTCCCTCACCACAAAGATCCCCCTTCAATCCACGATAAATAGCTTCGCCCCGACACTCGTCGAGGAACGATGCGCCTCCATGTCATTGCCCACCTGGTAACTCATCCCGGCCGTCAGCGTGAACCGGCGGCCGTCTTCCAGCTCGGTGTGCAACTCGCCTTCCAGGCACAGCAGCACATGCCCGCGCCGGCACCAGTGATCGGCCAGGTAGCCGGGGCTGTAATCCACCCTGCGCACGCGGGTAGTGCCGAAGTGGCAGGTGCGCCATGAGGCACTGCCGCTGATGCCGGGGTGAAACTCGGGTTCGACGGTGGACCAGTCGGTGATGCCAAACGGGACAGCGGTGAGTTCCATGGTTTGCTCGGTCGTCAGTTAACGTGGCCTGAGGCTATCCACCTGACAACGTGCGCGATAGACACAGATCCCGTGGTTTTGTGGGATACAGGCGAGCGTGCTTGTTATCCTGCCCACCCTGCTCCCAAGGACACGTGCTGATGCAGATCGAGCCCGCCTACATCCTGCTTGAGACCGAGCACTGGCTGCTCAACCATCACCTGGCTTCGAAGCTGCCGGGTTACCTGATGCTGGGTGCCAAGACGCCTGTTGATTCCCTCGCCGATATGCCGGATGCAGCGCTGGCCGAACTGGGTGGGCTGCTGGCGAAAACCCAGCGGGTCATGGAGGCGCAACTCAAGCCCAAGTGGTTGTATATCAGCCGCTATGGGCATCTGCCGGGGTTCCCGCTGCACTTTCATTTCATCCCGGTGTATGACTGGGTGGAAGATGCGTTCTGGCGTGATGAGCGTTATCGGCGGTTGCAGGATTTGGGTTCCCAGGACCTGGCAAAAACCCTCACCGATGGTGCGGAACTGACGCTGTTTGTGTGGCGGGAGTTTGGTGAGCGCCTGATCCCACCGATGATCCACGGGCCTTCAGTCGCGCAGGTTATCGGCAACTTGCGCGTGCATTTGCGTCACTGATGCAGCTGTTTTTTCATCGGAATACACGCCAACTGCAACCCCGATGGCGAGTGGTAAATCGCCTGCTCATCCCCCACGTAGCCACACGCGCGATAAAAACTCGCGGCATTCAACGTCGCGTCCAGCACCACCTCTTCAATCGTCAGTTCCCGCGCGACCTGCTCAAGGTGATCCAGCATCGCCTTGCCATACCCGCGCCCGGTGAATGCAGGCAATACGAACAGTGCGCCGACTTCGTTGTTGGCCAGATCGAGCATGCCGGTGGCTACCGGCTCACCGTTCAACCAGCCCAGGTAGAACGGTTTGTCCATCAGCGCGCTGTAGCCGTCCTCGGCCTTGCCACGGGTCCAGAGCGCCATTTGTTCAGCGGTGTAGGCACCGATGCATTGGCTGCGAATGGCTGCGCGGCGGATGTCAAAAGCGGCGTTGGCGTCGGTGGGGGTGGCGCGTTTTATTTCCAGCATGGGTCCTTCCTTCATGGATTTCCGTTGCCCGCCCGGGTGAATGAATAACGGAGGTGAGGGCGCTTGCTCCCGCTTTGGCGGGCTCCACACTGCCTCTTGAATGCCGTGCCCCTGACCAACATACATCGAAAACAGCACCCACCACCAAGCCTGGCGCGGACAAAACTGTGGGAGGGGGCTTGCCCCCGATAGCGGTGGATCAGTTATAGATGGGCCGATTGACACGCCGCCATCGGGGGCAAGCCCCCTCCCACAATTTCGATCTGTGTTCTGCGCAGAGTCCCAGCAAGGCCGTTATGATGTGGCCTTTCGCTCAACGCCCCAGGAAACGCCCATGCCCGCCCTCACCTTACGCAACGCCCTCCCCACCGACGCCGCCCGTTGCTACGAGATTGAAATCACCGCCTACGAGGGCGACGAAGCCGCGACCCTGGAAAAGATCGCCACGCGCATTGCCCTATACCCGCAAGGCTTCCTGATCCTGGAAGCCGATGGCGAGGTGGTGGGTTTTATCAACGGCGGCTGCGCCCACGAAGTGATGATGTCGGACGAGGCCTTCAAGGAACTGGTGGGGCATTCGGCCGAGGCGCCGAATGTAGTGATCATGTCGGTGGTGGTCGACCCGGCGCATCAGGGCAAGGGGTATTCCAAGGTGCTGATGAGCGAGTTCGTGCAGCGCATGCGCGCGATGGGCAAGCGCACGATTCACCTGATGTGCAAGGAACGGCATGTGCCGTTGTACACCCGCATGGGCTACTCCTATGTCCAGCCGTCGCCCTCGGATCATGGCGGCATGGCCTGGCATGAAATGCTGATGACGCTTTAACCCACGGAGGGTTTTGCAATGACCGCAGCGCTTATTGAAGTCAGCGACCAGGCCAATCCCGACGCCGAGCGTATTCTCGGCAGCGGCCTGGCTGCGTTCAACGAAGGTATCGCCGGCTACAACGACCGCCTGCCACTGACGGTATTGCTCAAGGATCCCGAGACCCGGCAGACCGTCGGCGGCATCACCGGCAAAACCACCTTGGGCATGGCCTTCCTTGACCTGTTCCACCTGCCCGAGGCCCTGCGCGGCACGGGCCTGGGCAGCCGGTTGCTGCACGCCTTTGAGCACGAAGCCCGGCGTCGCGGCTGCGCGAACGCGGTGCTGTATACCCTCAGTTTTCAGGCCCCGGGCTTTTATGAAAAGCATGGGTGGGTGCGGTTCGGGGAGGTCCCTTGTGAACCGGCAGGCAGCAGTCGCGTGTTTCTGTCCAAGCGGCTGTAACGTCCAGGGCTTTGCCAGGCAGCCGTTTGCAGCCTGGCGTCAGGCCGAACAACCGCCGGTTACCAACTCCCCGACGCCCCGCCACCGCCACTGGAACCACCGCCCCCCGAGGAACTGCTGCTGGAGCTGGAGCCGCTGGAACCCGAACCGGAGCCACCGCCCGAGCCGGACCCCGAGCCGGAACTGGCAATGCTCTGCACAAACACGATAAACGCCACGAAGGAGGCCACTGGAATCGCCACGATCCAGCCCTGATACCCGTGCCCCAGCAGTGTCCCCGCAGCGACGTAGATGGCCATGACTGCCAGCGCACGCAGGAGGAAAAAGCGCGGGCGCTTTTTCCAGGATGCCCTGATGACGAAGAACAACCCGAGGTACAAGCCCAGCACCAACGCCGCGCCAAACGGCCACACCAGCCAATGGATATAACTGACTTCCACGAACCGGTTGGCGATCACCACCCCGGCGATGTAGGCCAACAGCCCTATCACGCAGTAGAACGCCGTGCGCGCCAGCCACAAGGCGCCGAAGGTGGCGCCGCCGATCAGGAGGGTCAGCGGCAGTACCAGCAGGTACATCGGCCATTCCCGGCCACCGGCGAATACCACCAGCGCCACGGTAACGACTGCCGTGGCGATCAACGCCCCCCGCCAGCCCAGCTTGCGCGCCGCAACCAGCACGCCACCGACGGCACCGCACACGAACGCCAGCAATACCGCAAGCGCCTCAAGACTGCCGCCGTGCCCGGCCACCTGCGGCAAGTCACCGCCATCCACCAGGACAACCAGGTCGTTCACGCCCTGCTCGACACCGCCGGCATAGTCGCCCTGGCGAAAGGCCGGGGTGATGTGTTCTTCAATAATCCGGTGGGCCAGCAGGTCGGTCACCGTGCCCTCCAGGCCGTAGCCCACCTCGATGCGCACCTTGCGATCGTCCTTGGCCACCACCAGCAGGATGCCGTCGTTGACATCCTTGCGCCCCAGTTTCCAGGCGCGGAACAGTTGGTTGGCGTAGTCCTCGATGCTCGCGCCACGGGTGGTGGGCACCAGCAACACCGCCACCTGCGCGCCTTTGCGCTGCTCAAGGGCGGCGAGCTGGTCTTGCAGACGGGTGGTGGTGGCGGCGTCGAGGGTGTTGGTGAGGTCGATCACCCGCTGGTCGAGGGCTACGCCGATGGGCGACGTCTCGGCCTGGGCGGTGATAAACAGGCCGGCGGACATCAATACCAGCAGACTCAAGACGGATTGCCGCAACCACCGCATCATGTTTGTTACCTGAAGTTTCTTCCTGAAGGCGCCGACTTTACCCTATCGGCGCTATAACGCGTGACCCAAAGCCATCGACTATCTAAACTGCAGCACACCTAGCAATACGCCATAACTTCGAGATCCCCATGGGCCTACTCCAGCGCAACAACGTCAACGTGATGGGTGACGGGCCCTCGACCCTGGTGTTTTCCCATGGTTTCGGCTGCAACCAGGCCATGTGGAACTACCTTGCGCCGCAGTTCAAAGAGCGTTTTCGCGTGGTGATGTATGACCTGACGGGCGCAGGCCTGTCCGACCTCAACGCCTTTGACAAGGCCAAGTACAGCGCGCTGGACGGCTATGCCCGCGACTTGAACGAGATCATCGAGGCCTTTGCCGAGGGCCCGGTCATCCTGGTGGGACACTCGGTCAGTGCCATGATCGGCACCCTCGCCGACCGCCTGGCCCCCGGCCGTGTCGCCGCCCATGTGATGATCGGCCCGTCGCCACGCTATATCGATGACGATGGCTACGTGGGCGGTTTCAAGCGCGCCGACATCGACGACCTGCTCGACACCCTCGACAGCAACTACCTCGGCTGGTCCAGCGCCATGGCCCCGGTGATCATGGGAGCCCCCGGCCAACCGGCGCTGAGCGACGAGTTGACCGAGAGTTTCTGCCGCACCGAGCCGGAGATCGCCAGGCAGTTCGCGCGCGTGACCTTTATGTCGGACAACCGCCAGGACGTGATCGGCCTGCCCACCCCGGTGCTGATCCTGCAATCGAGTGACGACCTGATCGCCCCGGTGGCCGTGGGTGAATACCTGCACAGCGTGCTGCCCAACAGCACCTATTGCCTGGTGGACAACGTCGGCCATTGCCCGCACATGAGCGCGCCGCAGGCCTGCGCGGCGGCCATGGATGCCTTCCTGGCGCCGTGGATGGCAGCACGTGCCGGCTGATGTGTTCGACAGCGCCGCCTGCGCCCTGGCCGTCACCACGGAAGATGGCACGATCCTGCAGGCCAACGCACGCTTCAGCGACTGGCTGGGGTTCAGCATCGCCGAGCTGCAGGGCCGGCGTTTCCAGGACCTGCTGAGCATGGGCGGGAGGATCTTCCACCAGACTCACCTGGCGCCCATGCTGCGCATGCACGGCAGTGTCACCGAGGTGAAGCTGGACCTGTTGCACCGCGACGGCCACAAGCTGACCGTGCTGCTCAACGGCAACAAACGCGAACAGGCCGGCTCGGTGGTGTACGACCTGGCGCTGTTCGGCACCACCGACCGCGACAAGTACGAGCGCGAGCTGCTCAACGCGCGCCACCTGGCCGAAGCGCTGTTGCAGGAAAAAACCGCCACCGAAGTCGCGCTGCAACAAGCCCAGGCCGAACTGAACGAGGCCTATGCCATCGCCCAGCGGCGCGCCCTGTTTGCCGAGCAGATGGTCGCGATTGTCAGCCATGACCTGAAAAACCCGCTCACGGCGATCCGCATGGCCTCGGACTTTCTCAGCCGTGGCGAACGCACGCCCAAGGAGCGCCAACTGCTGGGGCACATCGGCCAGTCCTCCGAGCGCGCGCAACGGATGATCGCCGACCTGCTGGACTTTACCCAGGCACGGGTCGGCCAGGGCATCACCATCAAGGCGGCGCCGCTGGACCTGCACGAGGTGATCCATCGCGCGGTGGACGAACTGCGCGTGGCGTTCCCCAAGGCAACGCTGAAGCATCACGCACAGGGCCGTGGCGACGCCTGCCTGGATGCCGATCGCGTGCAGCAAATCATCGGCAACCTGGTGGCCAACAGCGTGGCCTATGGCGATCCGCAACAACCGATCACCATCACCTCGCGCCTGGGTGCCGGCGCTTGCGAAGTGGCGGTGCACAACCACGGCACGGCGATTCCGGCAGGTTTGCTGGCCGGGCTGTTCGAGCCCATGACCCGTGGCACCGACCAGGGCAGCGACGTGCGCAGCGTGGGCCTGGGCCTGTATATCGTGCGGGAGTTGGCCAAGGTCCATGGCGGCGATGTGGCGGTGAGTTCCTGTGCCACGGCCGGCACCACCTTCACGGTGACGTTTCAGAACAGGTAGGCGCTGCCCTGCATGATCGGCTCCACACTGCCCGTCAACACCACACCGCCCTGCCCGTCCCAGTGCACCGTGACCGTACCGCCGTCGCACTGCACCTGCACCGTGGCGTCCAGCAAGCCACGACGGATGCCATTGACCACCGCGCCGCAGCAGCACGAACCGGAACCCAGCGGCACGCCGCCGCCACGCTCCCAGATGCGCAGGCGGATATGCCCACGGTCGAGCACCTGCACGAAATGCACATTGGTCCTGGCCGGGAACAGCGGGTGAATTTCCAGCGCCGGGCCGACGGCGGCCGGATCGATGGCGTTGATGTCGGCCACAAAAAACGTGCAATGGGGGTTGCCCATGCTACACGCCGCCGGGTCGCCCGCCAGCGGTAACCTACCCGTATCCATGGCCTCGGCCAGCGGCACGGCCGACCAGTCCAGGGACGGCGCGCCCATGTCGACCGACACTTGACGATCCGCTACCCGCACGCAGGTCAACAGGCCCCGGTCGGTGCGCAGCACAACCGAATCGCTGCGGGTTTCATGCATCAAACGGTCGGCCACCCCACGCGTGGCGCTGCCACAGGTTTGCAGCGGCGTGCCGTTGGGGTTCCAGAACTTGATGCGCGCAGCGGCGTCTTCGCAGTCGAGCACCACGGCCAGTTGATTGAAGCCAATGCCGGTGTGGCGATTGCCCAGGCGACGGGCGACCTCGGGGGTGATAGGGTCGTCCAGGCCACGGCGGTCGATGATGATGAAGTCGTCGCCGTGGGCGTGCATTTTTGTGAACGGCAAGGTCATGGGCTGTCCTGGGGTCGACCGGTGGGGGAACTGGAGGATACCCTGAACCGACCCAAGCTTATCGAGAGTCAAGCATGCTTATCGTCTTCAGCGGCCTGCCCGGCACCGGCAAAACCACGATTGCCCGCGAGTTGGCGCGCCAGACCGGTGCGGTTTACCTGCGCATCGATGTGATCGAACAGGCGATTCGCGACGCTGGCGTATTGGCGGGTGATGTCGGTGCCAGCGGTTACGACGTGGCGAATGCGCTGGCGCTGAGTAACTTGCAGTTGGGCCATAGGGTCGTCGCCGACTGCGTGAACCCGGTCAAGGAGAGTCGGGCAGCCTGGACAGCGACGGCCGCGGCGGCAGACGTGGCGCTGGTCAATATTCAGGTGGTGTGTACAGACGCACAGGAACACCGGCGCCGGGTGGAAACCCGTACGGGCGACATTCCTGGGTTGACGCCGCCGACTTGGCAGTCGGTATCGACGCACGAATACGAACGCTGGGACCGGCCCGTGTTGACCCTGGACACGGCCTCCGTGACAGCTACCGAGGCCGTCGCGTCAATCATCGCCCACACGGCAATGCCCTAGAGCACACTCCCCATCGCCTTCATCAACACCAGGTCGCGCCCATAAATATCCGGCGCATACACCAGGTCACCCTGGCCGTCGACCTGCACTGTCCAGTAGCCCAGCAGCACCGGCACCGGGGTGGCCAGCCGGAATTCATGGGTCACGCCGGTGGCCAGCAGTTCATCGGTGCGCGCGCGTTCGGCCGGGCTGACCAGCAGGTCGCGCAGCAGCAGCGGTTGTTCAACCCTCACGCAACCGGAGCTGAACGCCCGTGGGCCTTTGGTGAACAGCGGTTGGCTGGGGGTGTCGTGCAGGTACACCGAGTACGGGTTGGGAAAGCGCATCACGATCTTGCCCAGCGGGTTGCGCGGGCCGGCTTCCTGGCGCAGGAGGATATTGCCAGGGCGCGCCCAGTCGATATTTTCCGGCGCCAGCGGGTGGCCTTCAGCGTCGAGCACTTGCAGGTTCTGCTGGCGCAGGTATTCGGGGTTGAGGCGGATGGCCGGGAGTTTGTCCTCGCGCATGATGGTGGGCGGGATGGTCCATGTGGGGTTGAGGGTCAGCCGGGTGATGCGTGACTTGAGCAGCGGCGTCTGGCGTTCGGCGCGGCCCACTTGCAGGCGGGTCTGCCACACCGGGATGCCGCTCTGGTACACGCTCAGTTGCGCGGCGGCCACATTGACCAGTACGCCTTCGGGCTCCAGGTCCTGGGCCAGCCAGCGGAAACGCTCGAGGTTGATGCGCAGCTGTTCGCGGCGCATGGCCGGGCTGATATTGAGTTCGGCCACGGTGCCGGCACCGATCACGCCGTCCGATTGCAGGGAGTGGCTGAGCTGGAAGGCCTTCACCGCCGCGACCAGTTCCGGACCGTATTGTTTGCCCGCGCCCCTGGGCTCCACGGGCAGGTAGCCACCGCTGTGGAGCCGACGGGCCAGTTCCGGGACGCGTGGGTCGTCCATGCCGGGACGCAATAACGGGCCGCTGCCAACCGGATCCCAATGGGGCAAGGGTTGCAGGCGCACCGTGGAATAGGCGTTGCGCAGGCTGCGGTACAGATCGGCGCTGGGGCGCGCCTGGTCAAAGGCTTGCGCCATGTTTTGCAGCCCGAGGGCAGCGAGGGCCAGCACTTCGGTGTCGGGGTCGCGGGTGGGCGGCTGCGAATGCCACAGCGGTTCGAAGCGCGATTGCTGCAGGCGCCCGTAATGCAGATCCTGCAGGGCTTGCAGGTAGTGCTGGCTGATATCGATGTCGCTGCACAGCACATTGGCCGTGGCATCCGCCGCAGGCAGACTATAGTGGGTGGGGTCCAGCCCGTCATCGGCGAGCAGCTGCAATTGGGCGTGCAGTGCCTCGCGGCGATCGTTGGCGGACCACAGCGGCCCATTACCCTGCTGTTGGTAGAACGCTTGCAGACGCGATTGCGCGGCGGCGTCTATCTGCGCCGCAAGGCCGGGACAGACACTGGACAGTTGCGCCAGCGCCTGTTGCAGCGGGGCCAGTTCGACCGGCGCCGGCGTGGCGACCGGCAATGGCTCGACCGGCAGCACGTCGGCTGTGGCGACCAATGGTGCAACGAGCAGGCAAATGCTCAAGTAACATGCGTGTTTTTTGAACAATAGCTTTGCTCCAATCCACAGTGGGGGGATGTACTGTAGATGCTGACTTTTATATGCCGCCTCGGTTTGGTCACCGTGGGCCTGGCTTTACTGAGCAATATTACGCTCGCCGCCAATGGCAACCCTCCTTCCTTGTATAGCAGCCTGGCGCGCTCGGCTCCAGAACTCAATCCCACGGTACTGAAAAGCGCCCTGAACGCCGTGCAATGCGCCGTCAATAATGGCGAGGAACGCTCCGAGCGCCTGGCCGTGATTGACTATTCCCAACCTTCAACCGCCCGTCGGCTGTGGATCTTCGACCTGCGCAAGAAAACCCTGGTGCTGCGCGACCTGGTGGCCCACGGCGCAAAGTCCGGGGAAAACTTCGCCACCCAATTCTCCAACCTGGAAGGCAGCCATCAATCCAGCCTGGGCCTGTTCCGCACCCAGGAAAGCTACCTGGGCACCCATGGCTACTCGCTGCGCATGGACGGCCTGGAGCCGGGGTTCAATGACCAGGCCCGCGACCGCGCCATCGTGATTCACGCCGCCGACTACGTCAGCCCGTTGTGGAGCAAGCGCGAAGGCCGCATCGGCCGCAGCCAGGGTTGCCCGGCCGTGCGCCCGCAGGTGGCACGCCAGGTGGTGGACAAGCTCAAGGATGGGCAGTTCATGTTTTCGTGGTACCCCGACCAACGTTGGCTGAAGTCCTCGACGTACCTCAATTGCAAACCCCAGCAGGTGGCGAGTAGTCGTACAATCCGTGGCGGTTAGCCTGTCCCCACAGATAAAAGAGAGCTTCGCATGCTTCTACATCAATCGACCTGGATCGAGATCGGGCAGTTCCTGGAACGCAGCCGCACGGTGGTGATCCCCATCGGCTCCAACGAACAACACGGCCCCACCGGCCTGCTGGGCACCGACTGGATGTGCCCGGAAATCATCGCCCATGAGGCGCAAAAGAACGCCGACATCCTCATCGGCCCGACCTTCAATATCGGCATGGCCCAGCACCACCTGGGCTTTCCCGGCACCATTTCCCTGCGCCCTTCCACCTTTATCGCTGCGATTGGCGACTGGGTGCGCTCGCTGGCCGGGCATGGTTTCGACAAGATCCTGTTTCTGAACGGCCACGGCGGTAATATCGCCACGATTGAAGCAGCGTTTTCCGAGCTGTACGCCGAGGCGAGCTTCGACCGCCGCCCTGCCGGGTTTGCGTTGAAGCTGGTGAACTGGTGGGACCTGGAAGGCGTCACTGACCTGGCGCACCGCCAATTCCCGGTAGGCCATGGCAGCCATGCGACGCCTTCGGAAATCGCGGTGACGCAGTGGGCGTACCCCGACGCGATCAAATCGGCCGACTACTCCCCGCAGATCGCCAACACCGGGCCGATCCGTGAGGCCCTGGACTTCCGCGCCCGCTTCCCCGACGGGCGCATGGGCTCGGACCCGGCGCTGGCGACGGTGGAGAAAGGTGGGGAGTTGGTGGCTTTGGCGGCTCAAGGGCTGGTGAAAACGGTTAACAGCTTCAGCAACGAAGCCAGACCTTAGGCCTTATGCAGATTCAAATGTGGGAGGGGGCTTGCCCCCTCCCACATGGGTTATTTGCAGTCCTGCGCCACCTGTTCAAGCCGCGACGGCGTAATGGTCGACGCCAGCGGCTTGCGCTCGTACAAAAACACCTTGCCGCCGTCCCCCGCCTTGTAGACCTCCAGCACGTCATCGGCGGCAATCTTGCTGGTCAACACCAGCCTGGCGTGGCGCGAGTTCTGGGTCACCGTCGACGTGATCCCGTGCTTTTCCAGCTTGGGAAGCAGACATTGCACATAGGCTTCCGGGCTCTTGCCGGTTTGCAGAGTCAAGGTCGGAGTATTGGGGGCGGAAACACAACCGGCCAGCAACAGGGTCGCGGCCGGTACGAAAAAAGAGCGCATGAAAAAATCCCGAGTCTAAAAATAAAGGTTCACATCAACCCGCGCGAACCAGCGCCTTGAGCGAGGCATCGAACTGCTTCAGCGCATCGAGCTGCACATCCCGCTGCTGCTCGATCCGCGCGGCAATCTCCGGTGCGGCCTTGTCGTGCACCCACACCGAGGGCACCTGCCTGTGCACCGAGCCTTCGGCCTTGGCGATGTATTGCAGGTTCGCGTCATAAAACCGTGCGATAAAACGCGCTTCGACCTGATCGTTGCGCTGGGTCAGTAATTGGTTATGGGTATCGAGCATCACCACCACATCGGGGCGAGCCTGCACCAGGGCATCCAGGTTGTCGTAGACCGTCACCGACAAAAAGGTTCCCTGCAGCGAGCCCATCAACCAATCAATGGCCAGTTCCGGGTCGGAGCTGTTGACGAACGCCTCGCGGATACGTGCGTCAAGGGCATCCCTGGCGCCGTTCAAGGCCATGTCGTGGTAGCGTTCGAGGTAGCTGAGGTTGTCGCGGGTGTTATCGCTTAACAACACACCCACCGATTGCGCATGCTGCAGGGAGTCTACGCTACCGACGATAGGTAGCAAATGGCCTGCACGCAATTCATCAGCGATCGCTGCGTTGTTGACGATCACAGTGCCCAGCATCAGCATCATTAAACCCAGCTGAATCAACGTCCTCATCGCGCATTTCCTTGAACAGCGTCTCGATGCAGGCGATTTTGCGCTTTTCCTGAAAAAACAGAACTTGCGTTGCATGATGGTGACTATTATCTGAACCGATAGTGCTCACATAAAACCTATAAGGACCACGCCATGAAGCCCCACCAGAAAACCTTCGACCGCATCCGCGAAGCCGTCTTGCCGGAGTTTCGCGAACGGGTCGCCGATTACCTGCTCGACTATGAACAGGTACTGCTGGATGAGGCGTCGGAGGCCGACCAGGTGCACGCCAGTGCCCAGCAGTTGCGCGGCTACCTGCGTGGTTTGAACACCACGCGAGTGCTGGGCATGGCCGATTGGGAAGACCTGGACCGGCGCGTCATGCAGATGACGGCCAGCGCTACAGCGCAGGACGTTGCAGGTTGATCCACGCCTGCACGGACGGCCGGCGCCACTGGCGCTGCGCATAGGCCACCAGCTCGGCAGGTACGCTGTCGCCGTTGAGAATCAGGCGATTGAGCATCACCGCCAGGTCCACGTCAGCAATGCACCACTCACCGAACAAGTACGAAGGGTTGCCCGCTAACAGCACCTGTGCAGCACTGATCAAGCGCCGGGCTGCCCCTTGGGCGTTGGCTGACAACGGCGGCATTTTCTGCCCATAAAACACCACCAGGGTCGAACGCTCCTGGCGAATCGGCAGCAAATCACTGCGCAACCACGCCTGCACCTGTCGTGCCCTCGCCCGCTGCTTGGGATCGGCCGGGTACACGGCTGTCTCGGGGTAGGCCTGGTCCAGGTATTCGGTAATCGCGGAGGATTCCGACAGGGCAAAATCGCCTTCCAACAGGGTCGGCACGCGCTGGGTCACGGATAGCTGGGCAAAGTCGGCCGTCTGGTTCTGCGCGGCGTCGAGGTCCAGGGTGACCAGGTCGAAGGCCAGGCCTTTTTCCCGCAGGGTGACGAACACCGACATCGCGTACGGGCTGGTGTAGAGCGAATCAACGTAGAGGCGCAACGGGGGCTGGTTCATAACGGGGCTCCTTGGGTGAAGCCCTACGCTACGAGATGCGCGCCGAGAAAGACAATGCGCGGTTTTTATGGGGGCATTCCCGGGCGGAATAGCGGGTTAACCGGCAAACCCGCCCTTGTCCAGAAAGGCGCGCTCTTCATCCGTGGTGACCCTGGCCAGCACCGCATTGCGATGGGGAAAACGCCCGAAGCGCTCGATGATCTGCGCGTGTTCCTTGGCCCAGCGGTAAGTGTTGGCATCCAGTTGCTGATTGAGGGTCAGGGAGCGTTGCTGGTCCTTTGGGTCTTCCGAGTGTTCGAACGGCAAATAACAGAACGCGCGCAATGCCGGCTCCACCTGCTGGTCGAGCCCGGCGTCCACCATGCGCTGGGCGTACAGGCGCGCCAGCGGGTCGGTGGCGAACATGTGCGCGGTGCCGCGAAAGGCGTTGCGTGGGTATTGGTCGAGCAGGATCAGCAAGGCCAAGGCGCCTTCGGCTGAATCCAGCCAGCTTTCCAGCTCGCGCCGGGCGGCTTGCAGGTGGGTGGCGTGGAAGGTGTCGCGGAAGGTGGCGTCGAACCCATCGTCCTTGGCGAACCAGCGTTTGGGGCCGGCGTGCTGCCAGAAGTCGATGACGGTTTGAGGGGTGCTCATGCTCAGGGTCTCCGGGTGTGAGTTCACTGAAGGTATCAGAAGCGGGATCAACGGAGGGCAACGCGTTGATTAATGTTATAGGATAACGCCAATTTTCCGCCCTGCCCTGTGATTCCGCCCATGACCGATGCCGTTCCCCTGCGCCAACGCCTGCTCTCCATCGACGCCCTGCGCGGCCTGGTGATCCTGTTCATGCTGCTCGACCACGTGCGCGAAACCTTCCTGCTGCATCGGCAAGTCAGCGACCCGATGAGCATCGACAGCACCGAGCCCGCGCTGTTTATCAGCCGCACCCTCGCCCACCTGTGCGCGCCGGTGTTTGTGTTGCTCACGGGGTTATCCGCGTTTTTATACGGCCAGAAATACCAGGGCCGCCGCGATGTGTCGGCGTTCCTGTTCAAGCGCGGGTTGTTCCTGGTGGTGCTGGAGTTCACCCTGGTCAACTTCGCCTGGACCTTCCAGTTGCCGCCCAGCGTGATCTATCTACAGGTGATCTGGGCGATTGGCATCAGCATGCTCGCCCTCGCCGCCCTGGTGTGGTTGCCGCGCCCGCTGTTGATCGTGCTGGCGCTGGCGATCATCGGCGGGCACAACCTGCTGGATGGCCTGCACTTCGACCCAGGCTCGGCGCTGCATATTCCGTGGACGATCCTGCATGAACGCAGTTGGATTGACGTGTCCGATAGCCTGCGCCTGCGCACGACCTACCCGGTACTGCCGTGGATCGGCGTGATTGCCCTGGGTTACGGCCTGGGACCGTGGTTTGCCAATGCCACACTGCCCGCCGTGCGCCAGCGGTATTTGCTGCTCGGCGGCTTGGGTGCGTTGCTGGGGTTTGTGCTGTTGCGTGGGCTCAATGGCTACGGCGAGAAACCCTGGCAGGCATATGACAACGGCGTGCAGACGCTGATGAGCTTTTTCAATGTCACCAAGTACCCGCCTTCGCTGCTGTTCCTGGCGTTGACCCTGGGCATTGGACTGTTGCTGTTGCTGGCATTTGAACGCGTGGGGCATCGACGCTGGATCGGCGTGTTGGCGGTGTTTGGATCCGTGCCGATGTTCTTTTATCTGTTGCACCTTTATGTGCTGAAAGTGCTGTATGTCGCCTGTGTCGCGCTGCTTGGCCTGAACCAGGGCAACTACTTTGGCTTCGAGAGTATCGGTGCGGTGTGGCTGGTGGCGTTGGTGTTGCCCCTGGCGCTCTACCCGCCGGTGCGCTGGTTCGCCGGGCTCAAGGCCCGCCGCCGCGACCTGGCCTGGCTCAAATACCTCTAATCTGACACAGATCCAAATGTGGGAGCTCGCCCATACTCATCGTGGCATAGGTATCTACACAATTTTCAGAGACTGGCGAGTTCCCCTGTGGAGATTTGTCAGAGGCTGAAAAGTTGTGTAGATACCCATGGCTATCGGGGGCAAGCCCCCTCCCAAATTTTTTACGATATCAAGCCAACTCAGCCCGTAGCTGGCGAGCCGCGATGACCATATGAATCAACGCCGCCTCCGTCTCCGGCCACCCCCGCGTCTTCAACCCGCAATCCGGGTTCACCCACAAGCGCTGGGCAGGAATCCGTTTCGCCGCCTTGCGCAACAGGTTGGCCATTTCCGAGGCATCCGGCACCCGTGGCGAGTGGATGTCGTAGACGCCCGGGCCGATGTCGTTGGGGTAGGCGAAGGCTTCGAACGCGTCCAGCAACTCCATGTCCGAGCGCGAGGTCTCGATGGTGATCACGTCGGCATCCATGGCCGCGATGGACTCGATCACATCGTTGAATTCGCTGTAGCACATGTGCGTGTGGATCTGGGTTTCATCGCGCACGCCCGAGGCGCACAGGCGGAACACTTCGGTGGCCCAGTCCAGGTAGTGCTGCCACTGTGCCTGGCGCAACGGCAAGCCTTCGCGGAACGCGGCTTCGTCGATCTGCACGATCTGGATGCCAGCAGCTTCCAGGTCGACCACTTCGTCGCGAATCGCCAGGGCCAGTTGCCGCGCCTGCACTTCGCGGCTCACGTCTTCGCGGGGGAACGACCACATCAGCATGGTCACAGGTCCCGTCAGCATGCCCTTCATCACCTTGCGGGTCAGGCCCTGGGCGTAGCGGATCCACTCCACCGTCATCGCCTTCGGGCGGCTCAGGTCGCCGAAGATCACCGCCGGTTTCACGCAACGCGAACCGTAGCTCTGCACCCAGCCGAAGCGGGTAAATACATAGCCATCCAGTTGCTCGGCGAAGTACTCGACCATGTCGTTACGCTCGGCTTCACCGTGCACCAGCACGTCCAGGCCGAGGTTTTCCTGCACCTCGACGGCGTGACGAATCTCGCTGTGCATGGCTTCGACGTATTCGGCCTGGCTCAACTTGCCTTGCTTGTAGGACTGCCGCGCCAGGCGGATCGATGCGGTCTGCGGGAACGAACCGATGGTGGTGGTCGGAAACAGCGGCAGGTTCAGGCCCGCACGTTGTTTCTCGATACGCTGGGTAAACGGCGACTTACGCTGGCTGTCCTGACGGGTAATCGCCGCTACACGCGCTTGTACCGCAGGCTTGTGGATACGCGGCGAGGCCGCGCGGGCCGCCTGCACGGCGCGGCTTTCGGCCAGGGCAGCAAGGACGTTGGGCGCTTCAGGCTGGTTAACCGCTTGCGCCAGCACCGCCACTTCGGCGCATTTTTGCACGGCGAATGCCAGCCAGCTTTTCAACTCGGCATCCAACTGGTCTTCACGGCCCAGGTCCACCGGGCTGTGCAGCAAGGAGCAGGACGGCGCCACCCACAGGCGATCGCCCAATTTCTCATGGGCGTGCTGCAAGGTGGCCAGGGCGTTTTCCAGGTCGCAACGCCAGACGTTACGGCCGTTGACCACGCCCAGGGACAGCACTTTATAAGCCGGCAGGCGGTCGAGAATAGTCGGATACTGCTCCGGCGCGCGCACCAGGTCGATGTGCAGGCCATCCACCGGCAGGTTCGCAGCCAGGCCGAGGTTCTCTTCCAGGCCACCGAAGTAGGTCGCCACCAGCTTTTTCAGCGGGTCGCGCTGGATCAGGTTGTAGGCACGCTCGAACGCGTTCTTCCATTCCTGCGGCAGGTCGAGGACCAGGATCGGCTCGTCGATCTGCACCCATTCCACGCCGAGGTCGGCCAGGCGCTGGAAGATCTGGCCGTATAACGGCAGCAGGCGCTCAAGCAGGTCGAGCTTGTCGAAATCAGCCCCCTTGGCCTTGCCCAGCCACAGGTAGGTCAGCGGGCCGATCACCACCGGCTTGACGGTATGGCCCAGGTCGCGAGCTTCCTGCACCTCTTCGAACAACTGCTCCCAACCCAGGTGGAATTGCTGGTCGGCACTGAATTCAGGCACCAGGTAGTGGTAGTTGGTATCGAACCACTTGGTCATTTCCTGGGCATGGGCACCGCCGCAGCAGCTGTCGCTGACGCCACGAGCCATGCCGAACAGGGTGTCGAGGGTGGCCTGGCCATCGGCCGGACGAAAACGCTCGGGGATCACACCGAACATCAGCGAGTGGGTCAGCACCTGGTCGTACCAGGCAAAATCACCGGCGGGCAGCAACTCGATACCGGCCTGCTTTTGCAGGTCCCAATGGGCCTTGCGTAGTTCACGGCCGATGGCACGCAGGCCGGCTTCGTCCAACTCGCCCCTCCAGAACGCTTCCTGCGCTTTTTTCAGTTCACGATCGCGTCCAATGCGCGGAAATCCGAGGGAATGAGCGACTGCCATGACTTACAACTCCACTGTAGGTATTCAATGGCAGCCATTGTCGGCACACGAGCATAGTGAGACAAACTCATTTTATTCCAGATGATCACAAGATCTGCTCATGTTACCAGCAGTGAATAGATCAACCTATTGCTGGTCGCGTCTCCTCTATTACGCATACCATGGCCCCAAACAACCATTCAAATGAGCACCCATGATCAAAGCCAGCCTGCGTAGTCACCTCACCCTGTGGTTTGCCGGGTTGTCGCTGCTCATTTTGTTGAGCGTGGGTTTCTATGTGGGGCATATCGCCACCGAGCAGATGAAACAGGCCAGTGCCAATACGCTGTTGAGCACTGCGCGCTCGACGGCGGCGCTGCTGGCCGTGCAATTGCGCGAACGGCAGTTGGAAGTGTCCTTGCTCAGCAAGGCCCCGCTGTTTCGCCGTGGCGACCTGGATGCGCCGGACATCCTGGCCTTGATGGAACTGCGCACCCAATCGCGCGCCGAGTACGCGTGGATGGGGGTTGCCGACGCCGACGGGCGTGTGCGCCAGGCGGTCAATGGGCTGCTGGTCAATCAATCGGTGCAGCAACGCCCCTGGTTCCAGGCCGGCCTGCGCGGTGAGTACACCGGCGATCCCCACGAGGCAGTGCTGCTGGCCAAACTGCTGCCGGGGGCGGCGAATGGCGAGCCGCTGCGCTTTATCGACTTTGCCGCGCCGATTCGCAATGCCAGCGGCGACACGATTGGCGTGCTGGGCGCCCATGCCCACTGGCGCTGGGTGACGCAGATTGTCGCGTCCGCCGTGACGCAAAAAGACGCCCTCCCCGATATCGAGGCCTTGATTGTCGACTTCGATGGCAAGGTGCTTTACCCCGAAGCCCTCGCCGGTGAGCAGATGCCTAAAGACAAGCTGGTCCCGTCAACCGGCTGGTTCACAGACAACGGCTACGTCACCGCCTCCGTCGCCGTCCCAAGCCCATCCAATGCCAGGATGAACTGGTACATCATGGTGCGCCAGCCGTTGGACGTAGCCCTGCAACCGGCGCGCAGCCTGCTGTACAAATTGCTCGTGCTCGGCTTGCTCGCGGCGATCACTTTTGTAGTGGCCGCGTATTACCTCGCCTCCTCCCTCAGCCGTCCCATCGAGCGCCTGGCCAAGTCCGCCAAACAGGTGCAGGACCATCAGCCCGGCGCGGTCTTCCCCCAGGAACACCCGGTGCTGGAGATTGCCCAACTGGGGCAATCGCTCACCGGCATGACGCAATCGCTGCTCGCCAAGGAACGTGAACTGCAAGACGCCAACGCCTCCCTGGAAGCCACCGTGGCGCAACGCACCGCCGACCTCACCCAGGCCAACGCCGACCTGCTCAAGCTGGCCACCCACGACGCCCTCACCGGCGTGTTCAACCGGCGCCGCTTCGATGAAAAACTCGCCGAGAACAGCCTGTTGTTCCAGCGCACCGGCCGCACCTTCGCCCTGCTGCTGATCGACGCCGACTATTTCAAGCGCGTCAACGATACCTACGGCCATGCCGTTGGCGATGATGTGCTGTGCCAACTTGCGGTGCTGATAGAAAGCACTACGCGCGCCACCGACTTCGTTGCCCGTTATGGCGGAGAAGAGTTCGCCGTGCTGCTGCCGGAAGTCGAAGAGCCGGACAGCCCTGACGTGGTCGCCGAAAAGATCCGTGTGGCTGTCGAGGCGGCAGTCTTTCCAAGCGTGGGTCGCCTGACCGTGAGTATCGGCGTGGGCGTGGCCGAGCCTTCTGACCGCGACTCCCTGGCATTGCTCAAGCGCGCGGACATGCGCTTGTATGAGGCCAAGGGCGCGGGCAGGAACCGGGTGGCGTGAGCAAGCCCCCCCCTGTAGGAGCGAGCTTGCTCGCGAAGAACCCAAGGACACCGCTGGCATTCTGAACAGGCGCGTTATCGTTAACGTTTTTCGCGAGCAAGCTCGCTCCTACAAAGATGAGGGGCTCAGCGGTACTACATCAACGGAATCGAATAACTCACAAACACCCGATTCTGGTCCTGGTCCCGCGCCACTTCACTGCGTGACACGCCGTTCCGCCAGCCGAACCCGACGTTCTTGAATGTGCCGCTCTGCACCACGTAATCCAGCGAGATGTCCCGCTCCCACTCGCTGGCGTCGTTGCCGCTGGTGGTGAGGATGTGGTCGCCCTTGAGGTACATGACCGAGGCCTTCAGGCCGGGTACACCCAACGACGCGAAGTCGTACGCGTACTGGGCAAAGGCGGTGCGTTCGCCGGCCTGGATGAAGGTCTGCACGGTACGGTCGGTGTAGAGGTACAGGCTGGCACCACCCTCGCCTTTGTTCACCAGGCCGCCCTGGTTGAGTTGGGCGAAGTTGCTGTCGTCCGAGACTTGCTGGTAGCCGGCGGTGATCGCGTGCGGGCCGAGGGAGTAGATGAACGCGGCGCTCCAGGTGTTGTTGTCGATTTCACCGTTGCCGTTCTTGGTATAGCCGCCCAACTTGTAGCCTTCGGCACGGCCGGCGGCGCTGCTGTTTTTGCCGTCGGAGCGGGTATTGAAGTAGCGCAGGTCGGTTTTCAATGAGCCGTATTCGCCCAGCGGCAGTACGTGGATCAACCCGGCGAAATGCTGTTGGTAATAGTCTTCGAGGTTGGCGTAGTAGTACTGGACCATCAGGTCCTTGGTCAGTTGGTAGTCCGCACCGGCGTAGGTAAATTTATTGCTCTCCCGGGTACCGCCCGCCGCTGCCAGACCGCTGCGGTCGCTGGAGCCGCGACCGGTGGTGTGCTCAAGCTGGCCGCCGACCAGGGTCAGGTTGTCGATGTCCTTGCTGGTGACCTGCCCGCCTTCGAACGACTGCGGCAACAGGCGGCCGTCGTTGCTCACCAGGATCGGCAGGTTCGGGCGCAGGTAGCCGTAGCGCGCTTCTGTCTTGGCAAAGCGCGCCTTGGCGGTCGCGCCACCACGGGCCCAGTTATCCGTGGCCTTGCCGTCTTCGGTGGGGATCATTGAGCTGCCGACATGGCGCGCGGCGCTGCTGTCGAGGGTCACGCCGAGCATGCCGATGGCGTCCAGGCCAAAACCGACGGTGCCGTCGGTAAAGCCCGACTGGTAGTTGAGGATAAAGGCCTGGCCCCATTCTTCGGTCTTCGGCGGTGCCGCCGTGCCGTCGCGGTTGTCGTTATTGAAGTAGAAGTTACGCATGCTCAAGTTGGCTTTGCTGTCGCTCAAAAAGTCAGCGGACGCCAAGGGGCTCAGGGCAATGCCCAGGCCGCCGGTCAATACACTTAATACATTCAACGTGGCTTTCATCAGGACGAACTCCGGCGCGGAATCCAGGTTCCGGGCGCAAAAAATGGGCAGCAGGATGCCGTCGGCCAAACGTGACGTTGGCCGGGGCGTTAACGGTTATTCAGTTGCTTAGTTGTTAGCGAGTTGAGTGAAGTGAAACCTCCGTAAAACCTCAGTCAATCAATCCATGAGCGTCATAAAACGGATACGGACCCGGGTAATCCCCGAACACGCCGTTGTGGCTGATCAGGCCCTGTTGCGCATCCCAGCGATGCAACAGATACCCCGCCGGTTCCAGGTTGAAATGCGCGGGCGCGGCGTCCTGCAGGTCCAGCACAATCTGATGGGAAGTACCGGGGCACACACAACTCAGGCTGCCGCCAAAGCGTCGTTGCATCGGTCGGTGCAGGTGCCCGCACAGCAGGCGTTCCACTTGCGGGTGGCGAGACACGACTTTTTCCAATGCGGCGGCATTGATAAAGGGTTCACGGTCCATATGGCCGATGCCGCAGATGAACGGCGGATGGTGCAGGATCAGCAACGTCGGCGCGTCCGGGCGTCGTGCCAGTTGCGCGTCCAACCAGTGCAATTGGCTGTCCAGCAGCTGGCCGCCGTGCCCACCCGGGATAGTCGAGTCCAGGCCGATCAAACGCAGCGGATGCTCGTCCACCACCCAGTCCAACGGCCCCTCTGCCGACAAAGGCAAGTAGGCGTGATCACGGAATGCCTCGAGCAACGGACCGCGTGTGTCGTGGTTGCCGGGCACCAGGTAGCACGGCATGTGCAGGCGCGCGAGTTCGGGGTGCAGCACGGCGTATTCATCGGCGCGGCCGAAGTCCACCAGGTCACCGCTGATCACCACAATATCGGGCCGTGGGTGGCTGGCGTTCAAATGGTCGACGGCACGGCGCAGCGCGCCCAGGGTATCCACCACCCCATACGTCAGGCGCTGGCCGGCTTTAAGGTGCAGGTCGCTGATTTGCGCAACAAGAAACGGACGATTCACAAGCAAACTCTCACGCATTCAGGGTGAACAACATGTGCGGCGCAATCGCCAGGGCAATCGGCGCGCCGACGGCGTACAGGTGGTTGTCGCTGCTGTCCACCAGCAGCGGTTGCGGGCCGCCCACGTCCACCAACAGGCGGCTTTGGGCGCCCTGGAAAAACTGCGCCACTAGATGGCCGTGCAAGTGCCCTTCGCTCTCCATCACCCGCAGGTGTTCGGGGCGGCAGTACACCGTGCTGGGCACGTCGGCGGCCTGCCACGGCAACTCGCCGCCGCAGACTTCCAGGCCGTGGGCTGTTCGCGAGGTGACGGCAAAGGCATTGAGGTTGCCGACAAAACCGGCGACGAAGGCATTCGCCGGCTTTTGGTAGATCTCCCGTGGGCTGGCCAATTGCGCGACGCGGCCGTGCTCCATCACCAGGATACGATCGCCCAGGGCCATGGCTTCGCCCTGGTCGTGGGTGACAAATACCGAGGTGATACCGAGGCCGCGCAGCAGTTCATTCAGCTCGCTGCGCAGGCGCTCGCGCAATTGCGCGTCCAGGGCTGCCAGCGGTTCGTCCAGCAACAGCACTTTGGGGCGCGGCGCCAGGGCACGGGCCAGGGCCACCCGTTGACGCTGGCCACCGGACAATTCGTGGATGCTGCGCTGGCCATGCTGTTGCAGGCCCACCAGCTCCAGCAATTCGTCGCAGCGCTTATTGCGCTCCACCACCGACATTCCGCGAATCTTCAAGCCGTAGACGATATTGCCGGCCACATCGAGGTTGGGAAACAGCGCGTAGTTCTGGAACACCATGCCCACGTCACGGCGCTCGATGGGCAGGCGGGTGACGTCGTCGCTGCCGAAAAAAACCTGGCCCACATCCGGGCGTTCCAGGCCGGCAATCAGGCGCAAGGTGGTGGTCTTGCCGCAGCCGGACGGGCCGAGGATCGCCAGGGTTTCACCGCCTTCGACGGTCAGGTTCAGGTCATGCACGGCCACGGTGCCGTCGGCGAACGCCTTGCGACATCCTTGCAGGCGAATAGTGATAGCGGTCATCGACGCTCTCCACGGGACAAACGAGCGCTGATGGCCTGCAACGCAATCAGCAGCGGCACGATCATCAGCAAAAAGATAAGGGTGTAGGCGCTGGCGATTTCCAGGCGCGCCGAGGCGTAGCTGTCGGCCAGGCCCACGGGCAATGTCTTGGTCATCGGTGTGTGGAGCATCCAGGTCAGGTTGAATTCGCCCAACGACAAGGTCACCACCATCAGCACGCCCGCCAGAATCCCCGCCCGGCAGTTGGGCACCACCACGCTGAAAAAGCGCTTGATCGGCCCGGCGCCCAGGCTGGCCGCCGCCTCTTCCAGCACCGGCAGTTGCTGGCGTTGCATCACCGCCATCACCGGACGTACCAGGAACGGCAAGGTGAACAACACATGGCCCACCAGGATGAACAACCAGCTGCTGCGAAACGTGCCGAACTGGCCGTAGGTGAGCAGCAACGCCAGCGCACTGGCCAGCCCCGGCATCGCCACCGGCAACACCATCAGCTCTTCGAAGGCACGGCTGAAGCGGTTGTTCATGCGCACCAGCGCATAGGCCGCCGGCACGCCGATCATGCAGACACACACCGCGCACGCCAGGGCCAATTGCAGCGACAGCCATACGGTGGGCGAATAGGCCTGCCAGACCTGGATCAACCAGTCGAAGGTCAGGCCGCTGGACAGGCCGACGAAGAAATTGCGCGTCAACCCGGCCAGCAACGACATCAGCACCGGCACCAACATGAAGGCACACACCAGCAAGGTGAACAGCAGTTGCATCACAAACAGCGATGAGCGTTTCACAAGACCGTCCCCGCATTTTTCACCAGGCGTCGCGTGAGCAACAGCACCGCCCAGGTCACCGCGCCGAGCACCACCGACAACGCGGCGGCGACGGCAAAATTGGCGTAGTTGGTAAACACATTGTAGATCGCCACCGGCGTTACATTCAGGCGCGTGCCCAAGGTGAACGCGGTGCCGAAGGCGCCCATGGACGTGGCGAAGCAGATCGCGGCGCAGGACGCCAACGCCGGCGCCAGGCCCGGCACGATCACGTCGCACACCACCCGCCAGTGCCCTGCTCCCAGCGAATGCGCGGCTTCTTCCAGGCTGCGGTCGAGGCTTTCGCACGCGGCCATCACCGTGAGGATCACCCGGGGAATCGAGAAGTACAGGTAGCCGACAAACAGCCCGGCCAGCGAGTAGGCAAAGATCCAGCGCTCACCGGCCAATTGCAGGCCCAGGGAGGCCAGCAGCCCCTGGCGCCCGGCCAACAGAATCACCAGGAAGCCCACCACCACGCCCGGAAACGCCAGGGGAAACGTGAGCAAGGCCACCAGCGCCGAGCGCCCGAAAAACTGCTGGCGCGCGAGGAACACACCACTGATGCCACCGATCAACAACGCGGTGAACGTCACGACGATGGCCAGCACGCAGGTCTGCGCCAGGCTACCCAGGTACTGCGCGCTACTGAGCACCTGCCAATAGCCGCTGCCGTGGCTGTCGCGGCTGTCGGCGCCGAGCACCATCAAGTGCGCCAGCGGCAGCAGCCAGAACGCGAACAGCACTGCAAAGGCCGGGGCCAGCGCCCAGGCCGCCTGTTTTGCCGATGCGGCCACTTACTTGACCTCGTTCAGGTAACGGGCGGCGAAGGCTTCCTGCACAGCGGCCATTTTCTGATAGTCCACCACACCGGCGCGGGCGTAATCGCTGTCGGGCAGGAACTGCGCGGCGACGTCGGCCGGCATGGTCACCGGGCGTACCGGGCGCAAGTACGCCTTGGCCCAGAGGGCCTGGCCTTGGTCCGACAATACGAAGTCCAGCACCTTCTCGCCATTGGCGCGGTGCGGCGCGTTGGCCACCAGGCTCATCACATAGGGCACGCTGATGCTGCCTTCCTTGGGGATCACGAAGGCGACGTTGGCGTTGTCTTTGTAGCGGGCGCGGTAGGCGTTGAAGTCGTAGTCCACCAGGATCGGCAACTCCCCGGACAGTACCCGCGCATAGGCGGTCTGCTTGGGCACGATGGGGGCGTTTTTCGCCAGCTTCTGGAAGTAATCGATGGCCGGGGCGAAGTTGTCCAGGTCGCCGCCCATTGCGCGGTTGATCGCCACGGCAGAGACGTAACCGACGAAGGCGCTGGACGGGTCCAGGTAGCCGACCATGCCTTTGTATTGCGGCTTGAGCAGGTCGGCCCAGCTTTGCGGCACCGGCAGGCCGCCCAATGCATCGACGTTGACCATGATACCCAGGGTGCCGGAATGGATCGCGAACCATTGGCCGGCGGGGTCTTTCAACCCGGCGGGGATCTGTTCCCAGCCCTTGGGCTTGTAACCCTCGACCACGCCGGCCTTTTGCGCCTGCAAGCCGAAGGTCACGCCGTAGTAGACCACGTCGGCGACGGGCGCGGCCTTTTCGGCCACCAGTTGCGCCAGGGACTGGCCGGAGTTCTTGTTGTCCAGCGGCACCTGCACACCGGTGCTGGCGGCGATGGCCTTGAGCTGGGTGCCCCAGTCGGCCCAGTCCGGCGGGCAGTTGTAGCAAATCGCGGTGTCGGCGGCCTGGGCCAGGCTGGCCACGCCGCAGAGCAGCACGGCGGCCAGGGTTTTACTGAATGCGCGCATCAAGGGACTCCTCAAAGGGTTGGGTACTTTCGCCCGGCCGGATATGGCAAGGCAGGCAATGGGAAATGGGATCGTTGCCGGCGATCTGCGCCAGCAGTTGGTCAATCACCGTGCTGGCCAGCAGCGCGATGGGCTGCACCACGCTGCACAGGGTCGGGTGCATCTGGGTGCCGAGGGCGATGCCGTCGAAGCCCATCACCGACAGTTGCCCGGGCACATTCCAGGCATTGCGGCGCAGCTCGGCGATCAGGCTGATCGCGAGGAAATCGTTGGAGCACACCAGCGCGCTGGGGGCGTCGGGGCCGTTGAGGTACGGCTGGATGGCAGCGAATTCGGCCTGGGTATGGGCGGGCATTTCGATCACCGCGCGGCTTTTGAGACCGTATGCCTTCATCGCGTCGCAGTAACCGGCATAGCGCAGGCGTGCGCGGTCGGACTGCAAGGCGGGGCCGGCGACCATGCTGATGCGTCGATGGCCGGCCTCCAGCAGGTAGCGCGTGGCCAAGGCCATGCCGGCGCGGTTGTCCACCGACACGGCGCTGTAGTTGGGGTTGCTCGGTTGGTGATAGGCCAGCACGAACGGCGTCCGTTCGGTATTCAGGCTGCTGAGCACGCTGTTGCTTTCGGCATCGGTGACCGTCAGCACCAGGCCATCGACGCGCTGGCGCAGCAGTTCTTCCACTACGATGCACTCGCGCTCGCTGCTGTAGTCGGTGGTCGCCAGCACCAGGCTGTAGCCACGCAAGCGTGCGGCACGCTCCATGGCCTGGAACTGTTCGGCGAACACCGGGTTGAGCAGATTGGGCACCACCACGCCGATCAACTGGGTGGTTTGCAGGCGCAGTTGGCGGCCAAGCAGGTTGGGCCGAAAGCCCAACTCACGGGCGGCGGCGAACACCTGCTCACGGGTGGCCGGGCGCACCTGGTCGGGGGAGGCAAAAGTGCGGGCGGCGGTCGCGCGGGATACGCCGGCCAATCGCGCGACGTCTTTCAAATCAGTCATGGTCACTCGCTTGAGATCGATCTCATTGGCGAGGACAGTAACGGCGGAATGTGGCAGGAAGGTGGTGGGCAGATGACGGTTTGATGGCAGTGCAGCAGAGGTACCTGGGGCCAAATGTGGGAGGGGGCTCGCCCCCGATAGCAGAGGGTCAATAAAGAATAGGCTGGCTGACACACCGCTATCGGGAGCAAGCCCCCTCCCACATTAGAGCGGTGTAAATGCATAGATAGTCATACTCAGTGGTTAGGATCGTAAAGCTGGCGCAGCAAAATCCGCCCACTAACCTTTCGATTCGATCCAAGTGCGGGCACAATGCGTGTCCTTTTTTGGCAGGCACCGCCGCAGGCTCTCAAAAATGATCAAAACGCCGTACTACCTCATCGATAAACAGAAGCTTCTGGTCAACATGCAGAAGATTGCTTACGTGCGCGAGCAGTCCGGCGCCAAGGCCCTGCTGGCGCTCAAGTGCTTTGCCACCTGGTCGGTGTTCGACCTGATGCAGGAATACATGGACGGCACCACCTCGTCGTCACTGTACGAATTGAAGCTCGGCCGCCAGAAGTTCGAAGGCGAGGCGCACGCCTACAGCGTGGCCTGGGCCGACGATGAAATCGAAGAGATGCTCGATAACTGCGACAAGATCATCTTCAACTCCATCAGCCAGCTGCAGCGTTTTGCCGAACGCAGCGAAGGCAAGACCCGCGGCCTGCGCGTCAACCCGCAGGTAAGCAGCTCCGACTACCTGCTGGCCGATCCGGCACGTCCGTTCAGCCGCCTGGGCGAATGGGACCCGGTGAAGATCGAAGGCGTGATCGAACAGATCTCCGGCTTCATGTTCCACAACAACTGCGAGAACGGCGACTTCAACCTGTTCGACCAGATGCTCAATACCATCGAAGAACGCTTCGGCGCGCTGCTGCACAAGGTCAACTGGGTCAGCCTCGGCGGTGGCATCCATTTCACCGGTGAAGGCTATGCCATCGACGCCTTCTGCCAGCGCCTCAAGGCGTTCTCGCAGAAGTACGACGTGCAGGTCTACCTGGAACCCGGCGAAGCGGCGATCACCAACAGCGCGTCCCTGGAAGTCACCGTGCTCGACACCCTCTACAACGGCAAAAACCTCGCCGTCGTCGACAGCTCCATCGAAGCCCACCTGCTGGACCTGCTGATTTATCGCCTCAACGCCAAGCTGGCGCCGAGCGAGGGCGAACACACCTACATGGTGTGCGGCAAATCCTGCCTGGCCGGGGACATCTTCGGCGAGTATCAATTTGATCGTCCGCTGGCCATCGGCGATCGGCTGTCGTTCATCGACACCGCGGGCTACACCATGGTCAAGAAAAATTGGTTCAACGGCCTGAAAATGCCGTCCATCGTAGTGAAACAACTCGACGGTACAGTCGAAGTGGTTCGTGAATTTGGTTACGACGACTACCTGTCCAGCCTTTCGTAAGCTGGCGGATAAAGGAGAGATAAAGCAATTGAAAAAGAACGTTCTTATCATTGGTGCAGGAGGTGTCGCCAAGGTGGTGGCCCACAAGTGCGCGCAGCACAACGACGAACTCGGTCGTATTGCTATCGCGTCGCGCAACATCTCCAAATGCCAGGCCATCATCGACAGCGTCAAGGCCAAGGGTAGCCTCAAGGTTCCCGCCGACATCCAGGCCTTCGCGCTGAACGCCCTGGACGTGGAAGCGACCAAGGCCCTGATCCGCGAGACCGAATCGCAGATCGTCATCAACGTGGGTTCCGCGTTCCTCAACATGTCGGTACTGCGTGCCTGCATCGACACGGGCGTCGCCTACCTCGACACCGCCATCCACGAAGAGCCGGGCAAGGTCTGCGAGACCCCGCCGTGGTACGGCAACTACGAATGGAACCACCTGGAAGAGTGCAAACAGAAGAACATCACCGCCATCCTTGGCGTGGGCTTCGACCCGGGTGTCGTCAACGCGTATGCCGCGCTGGCGCAGCAACAGCATTTCGACCGCATTGATTCGATCGACATCCTCGACGTCAATGCCGGCTCCCATGGCAAATACTTCGCCACCAATTTCGATCCGGAAATCAACTTCCGCGAATTCACCGGACAGGTGTGGAGCTGGCAGAACAGCCAGTGGACCAGCAACACCATGTTCGAAGTCAAACGCACCGACGACCTGCCGGTCGTGGGTTCGCAGAACCTCTACCTCACCGGCCACGATGAAGTGCACTCGCTGTCGAAAAACCTCGACGTGCCCAACGTGCGTTTCTGGATGAGCTTCGGCGAACACTACATCAACGTGTTCACCGTGCTGAAAAACCTCGGCCTGCTCTCCGAGAAGCCGGTCACCACCGCCGAAGGCCTGGAAGTGGTGCCGTTGAAAGTGGTCAAGGCCGTGCTGCCCGACCCGTCTTCCCTGGCCCCGGGCTACACCGGCAAGACCTGCATCGGCGACCTGGTCAAAGGCACCAAGGATGGCCAGCCACGTGAGATGTTCATCTACAACGTGGCGGATCACGAAGAAGCCTTCGCCGAGACCGACAGCCAGGGCATCTCCTACACCGCAGGCGTTCCACCGGTAGCCGCCGCGCTGCTGGTCGCCCGTGGCGAGTGGGATGTGAAACACATGGCCAACGTCGAGGAACTGCCGGCTGAGTCGTTCCTCAAGGCGCTGGACGTGATGGGCCTGCCGACCCGCATCAAGGACGAGAACGGTGATAGGGCCTGGGATGCGATTGCCTGATAGGTGATCGCTAAAAAGGTGCGCCCTCAAGGGGGCACCTTTACACGTCCTCTCTCGACTCATTTCCAATACGCACTCGGCTCGACTAAACAGTATCGGGGGATACTCGTACTTGCCTGCATCGCCAGGTACCGTAATGTTCGAATACACCGCCCGCGATATTGCAGTTGGCGCAGCAAAATGCTCGAAACTATCCTAACAGACCAAGGAAAGCCTTTTTCTAACTCACCCCTTCGTTAATTATTACGCAGCGCTTTCCTGACCTGCCACATGCCAAACAAAGCCCACTCAAACCCAATGGAACATGGAACCGGATCTGGCTCGACACCACTAAGTAACACCTTCACCAGTCGAGAACTACGGATGCCTTTCGTATCACCATCATCCTCTAATAATTACAAAACCAGCAATATCGCCAATACCGCAGGGTTGCTTCAAACCGCGCCCCCCATCATTAATACATTTGATCAAGCTCGCACCCATGTTGCCTCGCTCAACCTGCGGTACAGAGAGCAAATTGCAGAAGCAATGGGTCAGCTCTCGGAAGCTGCCTATGCACCGAACAGCAACGTCTTGGACAGCACTTACCTGAACCTGTCCAATGCTTTTATGGAAGCCTATCACAGGGCTCCCAAGACGCCCGGACTGCCCTATTCCATCCTTGACGACACGGCCATACTCGATATCAATGAGATGCTAGCGGAAGCAGCACTTGTCACAGGTACCGGGCCACGCCTCAGAGGCGATACCGACATAACCATTCACGACGTACTGCATCAAGTAGGTTTGAATTTTCATACCGCACGACAAAACAACCTCGGCGTTCCGGCCGAACATTATTTCGACGTACTCACGAACACTTTAAGAGGGGATGGTTACCAAGCACTCGTCCAACTTTCAAACAGTGAAAAGCTTCTTAGCATGATTCCCAAGGACGCGTTCATGCAACGAAATTTGAAATCTAGGGACACCCCCATCTTCAGGGACGTACTCACTATGGCGCAGATAATGGTAGATCAAGACAATTATCGACTAAGCGATCCCGACTCCCCACGGCTAGACCCGCGTTCCCACGAAAGGTCCACTACTAATGTACCCACCATCAGCACCGGCATCGCTAACCAGGTATTCACTGCCATTAAAAACGGCACACCCATTGCCCACATTGTCGAGCAGTACAACATCCCGGACATAAGCACCTACTGGCAGTTAAATAAAGAGTTGGTCGACGCTGGCAGCTCAAGAGTCCCCCCACAGACACTGGAAGCCGCAAGACGCTTAATCTTTAGTCAGAATGACTAAGCAGTAGGTTGTCTATTATTCCAAATTGCGCACCGAGTTGCTTAACGCACGTGAACACGGCAACAGTGCCACCCAACGCACCGCCGCCACCGACGCGCCGATAGTTATTACGCAAAACCCACTAGGCTTAGCCATGAAATGGCTGACCTGCGGGTTTGCTGCCCATTCATCCTGTGGGAAAGGCATGCTCATGCAACTCGACAACACTCGCACCGCCCGTGTCATCGGGCTGGTGTACAGCACCTGCTGCTATTTGGCGTTCCTGTTCACATGCTTATATCTGATCGGCTTCGTCGGCAGCGTGGCGGTGCCCAAGAACATCAACGACGGGCCCCTCCTCGCTTGGCCAGCCGCCGTGGTGATCAACTGCGCGCTGATCCTGCTGTTCGGCGTCCAGCACACGGCCATGGCGCGCAAAGGCTTCAAGCAGTGGCTGGCGGCAGTCATTCCGACGTCCGTGGAACGCTCCACGTATGTGCTGCTCAGCAGCCTGGTGCTGGTGCTGATGTTCTGGCTGTGGCAACCGATGCCGCTCACCGTCTGGAAGGTTGAAACGACGTGGGCCAAGGCCGTGTTGATTGGCTTGTTCTGGCTGGGCTGGTGCATCGCTTTACTGGCAACCTTTTTGATTGACCACTTCGAACTGTTCGGGCTCAAGCAGGCCATCGACCGTTGGCGCAAAACCACACCACAGGCGCCAGTATTCAGGACGCCGCTGTTTTACAGGATCGTGCGTCACCCGCTGTATCTCGGCTTCCTGATCGCCTTTTGGGCAACACCGCACATGACGGCCGGGCACCTGTTGTTTGCGACAGGGATGACGGTTTACCTCTTCATTGGTGCCAGCTTTGAAGAAAAGGACCTGGTGGTGTTGTTTGGTGAGCGGTATCGGCGCTACCAGCAAGAGGTGGGCATGATTTTGCCGGGGTCGAAGACGCGCAAAAAAGGGCGCTGAATAGGCGTTTGTGGCGAGGGAGCTCGCTCCCGTTGGACTGCGCAGCAGTCCCATTTTTGGGGCCGCTTCGCGGCCCAGCGGGAGCAAGCTCCCTCGCCACAGGATGTAGCGTCTGGGCATGAGTTCCCTAGGACTTATCCCACGACTGTTTCAGGTTGTCGCTCGGAACTTCGCTGACTAACCTCTGTGCCGTCGCTGCCAATTCAGCGACCGGATTTGACCGTCCGGCCTTGTTAACGAACTGCTACGCCCTGCACCTATCCCAGGCGTTTTTTTTGTGCCTGAGGTATCGTGTCGCGGCAGTTGTGCGCGGGATACTTTCGGGTATGCCGGGTTCGTTGACAACCGGTCGGTCAACCCGCGTACAGCTGCCACCCTCTTCGTTTGACCGCGAACGCTGGCGGCTCCACTTGTCGACGGAGCTTCTTGTTTGTGAAGCGGCTACGTCAACTTATCGATGACGTATTGCTGAAACCACGCAGGCTGGGTGTCCGCAACAATATCGATATCCTCGCCTTCTGTAATCTCGGCAAGTTGCGCAAAACTGGGCTCGCCGTCTTGCGAATTATCAAAGATATAGGCTCGATTGGATAAAAGTATCGCCTCAGACAAGTTTTCCAGAGAGCGCTTATAACGAGATCGAATCTTGTTCGGTGGTACATCATGACCACCTATAGAGGCCCGGTAGGCAACCCGGGCAACGTTAATATCAGCATCCGCGGTAGCAACGTAATAAACGTATACCCTATAACCGGCAGCTTTCGCCTGCCTTAGCAGTTCAATTTTGCTGCCGTCCGACATGACTGTCTCGAATGTAAAACTTACGCGGTCTTCAATCAGAGACACCCGAATAAAATCGGCAAGAGCAGAAGCGATATAAGAGTCGATGTTGCGCGAAGCAAAAATGATCCGCTCACCCTTGATGGCCAAGTCGTCCAGTTTGGCGAGGGAGTCGGGAAATTTTGAAAGCAGTTAATGACTGCGCAAGAACGCGATCACGCACTCGGCGGAGCGGTATAGCCCGAAGACAGCAAAGTCAAAAACACCCGTTTCACGAATGCCTAGCTCAATCGCATCGGGATTGATGTAATTGACCAGCAAGTGGGCCGGAACCTTCGAGTTGAATGTGCTCTTTCCGCTCCCGTTCGGCCCGGCGAACATACGGACGCGAGGGGTCGTACTCAAGCCTGAATCTGCGCCTGAGCAGACCGACGGTCCAACAAGGACTTTCTGGTTTTCAAGCGCGTACCAGCCTTGAGTGTGCCGTAGGTTTCCACAGGGCGGATAACTAACGTTTCCGTATTGGAAACTTTAACCAATTGACCAGCACGCACCACAAGCACGGATTCTCCTTTAGAAAGAGCAACCTCGTAGGCATCCCTGAATGCTTTGGCCGCAATGGAGGGAATACTTGATTCCTGGGCAAGAATTTGTGCCTCAGTAATTGGGGGCTTAACTTTTTTACGTGACATGTTGGTCTCCGGCTCAGGACAAGGACTGATCAATGGCAACGAGCATAGATCACCTCAGGCGTCGAACGCTGGCTCGACTTTACCTCAATGTGTGTCCCATGTCCTGCTGTGGGATGTCCAACCCTCCAAGTGGTTTCGCACTCAAAACACCGACCACCCAATCCGCTCACTCAACAACTCCAACGCCTTGATCCCCGCCAGCGAGTTGCCCGCCGCGTTCAATTCCGGCGACCACACGCACACCGTAAACTGCCCCGGCACCACCGCGACAATGCCGCCGCCCACACCGCTCTTGCCCGGCAAGCCCACGCGGTAGGCAAAGTTGCCCGCCTCGTCATACAGCCCGCTGGTGGCCATGATCGAGTTGACTTGCTTGGTCTGCCGCGCGGTAAGGATCTGTTCGCCGCTGTGGGCACTGGTGCCCTCGTTGGCCAGGAAGCTGAACGCCTTGGCCAGGTCCAGGCAGCTCATCTGCAGGGCGCAGTAGTTGAAGTAGCTGTGCAGCACCGCATCCACATCGTTGTGGAAGTTACCGAAGGATTTCATCAGGTAGGCCATGGCGGCGTTGCGTGCGCCGTGCTGGGCTTCGGAGTCGGCGACCACGCTGTTGACCAGGATCTGCGGGTTGCCCGACAGGCGCCGCACGAAGTCGCGCATCGACAGGATCGGCACGGCAAAGCGTGATTGGTTGATGTCGCAGATCACCAGCGCGCCGGCATTGATGAAGGGGTTACGCGGGCGGCCGCGTTCGAATTCCAGTTGCACCAACGAGTTGAACGGCTGCCCCGAAGGCTCGTGGCCCAGGCGCTCCCAGATGGTTTCACCGCCGTGGTCGATGGCCTGCACCAGGCTGAATACCTTGGAAATGCTCTGCACCGAGAACAGCGTATCGGCGTCACCGGCGCGGTAGGCCGAGCCGTCATTGCCGTACACCGCGATGCCCAGTTGGTTGGCCGGCACATCGGCCAGCGCGGGAATGTAGTCGGCGACTTTGCCGAGGCCGATCAGTGGGCGCACTTCGTCGAGGATCGACTCCAGCAGCGCCTGCATGTCTTGTCCTGTCATCTGTCTTTGAATCGGTGGAAAGCGGGGTGCGGAGGATACTTCAATGGGCGCGGAAGCCCCACACAATCTCTACCACCCGCTCGGCCACCACCAGATAAACCAGGATCAGCAACAGTTGCAATGCCAGGTGATAACGCAGCTTGGCCAACCGGCGAATGCCATCGCTGACGTTCAACAGCATCAGCATTGTCGACAAAAGGATCAGCCCCCACCCCGCCACGCTGGAGGCGAACACCCCGATAAACAGGTCCTGCTGCCCCACGAGGGTATTGGTACCCGCCGCAAACAGCAGCGCGCACACCAGCAGGTTTTTGACGTTGTCGAAAACTTGCGTGCTCAGGTCGTTTTCCAGCAGGGCCACATACCGCTTCCATAACGTGCGCATGAGTCATTACCGGTTAGGGATCGCTCGTCAATCAAAGTAGTCCATATGCCCGTACACTGCACCGTTGCGCTTACTCCACGAGGACTTTGCATGAAATTGATGATTGGCCTGGCCGCTTTACTGCTGGTATCGGCCTGTACCACGACCCCACCCGCCCAGGACGCTGCGGCGTCCACCTGCCTGGCAGGCGGCGGTACCATGAAGCAAGTCGGCAAGCTGCAGAGCTGGAAATGCATCACGCCGTACAAGGATGCGGGCAAGGCATGTACCGATTCGAGCCAGTGTGAAGGCGAGTGCCAGACCAGTGTCACCACCCAGTCCGGCAACGGTCCGGTGACCGGCGCGTGCCAGGTGGATAACGGCCACTTCGGCTGCTCGGCGACGGTGGAGAAAGGCAAGCTGGGCCGAGCGATCTGCGTGGACTGAGCCATACCACCAAACCCATGTGGGAGCGGGCCCGCGGCCAGACCCGCTCGCACATTTTTTGCTCCACTCTACCCTTCAAAAATGCGCCACATCCAACACCCGCTCATCCAGCACATCCCGCGCCAGTGCCCAGGCCTGGTCCTTGGATTCCACCACCAGCAACGGGTAGCCCCAGGCCTTACTGAACATCACCGCGAACGGCTTGAGTGCCAGGCGTTTGGCGGCGCTGGGCTCAACTTGGATCATGCCTTTGACGAACATGCGCAGCGCCTGTTTGTTTTTCTTCATCCAGATCGACGCCTGCTTACGCTCTTCGTGGGAGTGCTCATGGTTGTTTTCATCCACGGATTTTTCGTGCAGCAACATAAAGGCCTGCTCCCTCGCCAATAGCCCTTCAAAAGCCAGGAAAGCATCCTCCGGCCCATCCTCGCTAGGCGCATCGAAGACGATTTTCACCACAGGGAACGTTGTACTGTCGAGTCGCATGGCAAAGCTCCTTAATGAGAGTGGATCTCAATATAAAGCTCGAACCCCTGGACGGCATTGCACAGAATAGCCAGACTGTTTCGCAATCCGGCCAACCTGCGATCTCCGCCATGAAGCACCACCGTCTTGATCTGCTCGACCCGTTGATGGCCAAGGACGCCGACCTGTTCCCCCGCGCCGTGGTGGCCGTGGGCGCCACCAGCACGTCGGACACCTGGGAACATGCCCAGCACGCCCACCGCAAGGGCCAGTTGATGTACACCCTGCGCGGGGTCATCCACTGTGAAATCGAAGCGGGAATCTGGATCGTGCCGCCCCAGTGTGCACTGTGGATTCCAGGCGGTACGCCCCATGCGGCGCGTGGCTCTGGCGAGGCCGAGGTGTATTGCCTGTTGATCGACCCCGACGCCGCCCACGCCCTGCCGCCGCAATGCTGCACCCTGGCCGTGTCCGGGTTGCTGCACGAGCTGATCAGCAAGGCCGTCAGCTTCCCGCAATTCTATGACGAGGCCGGCGCCCAAGGCCGCTTGATCAGCACCTTGCTGGATGAACTGGCCGCCGCCCCGGTCGAAGCCCTACACCTGCCCATGCCCCAGGACGCCCGCTTGCGCCGCCTGGCCAACAGCCTGCTGGCCGACCCGACCGACAAAGCCACCCTCGGCCAGTGGGCCGTGCGCATCGGCATGAGCGAGCGCAGCATGACGCGCCTGTTGCTGGAGGAATTGGGCCTGAGTTTCGGGCGCTGGCGCCGGCAGTTGCATGTGATCCTGTCCCTGCAACGGCTGGCCAAGGGTGAAAGTGTGCAACGGGTGGCCCTGGACCTGGGTTATGAAAACGCCAGCGGCTTCATCACCATGTTCCGCAAGGCGGTGGGCCAGCCGCCCGCGCGTTACCTGGCGGACCGTGCCGGGGTCTCAAGTGCGACCACCCAGGCCATTGCGCTGAAAGATGCCCACTGACTACCAGTTTTCGCCCAACCCCAGCAGGCCCAGTATCTGCCGCCGCAGGTCCACCAGGTAAGGATCGTCCCGGTGCCGTGGATACGGCCTATCGATGCTCAACTGTGCCTGGATCTTCGCCGGGCGGTCGCTGAACACAATCACCCGGTTGGCCAGCAGCAAGGCTTCTTCCACATCGTGGGTCACCAGCAACGCCGTGTAGCCCTGGCGCTGCCACAGGTCGATCAGCTCTTTTTGCATGGTGATGCGGGTCAGGGAATCGAGTTTGCCCAAAGGTTCGTCGAGGATCAGCAAACGCGGCTGGTTGACCAGGGCACGGGCCAACGCCACCCGCTGGGCCATGCCGCCGGACAACTGCCGGGGATAGGCACGGGCGAACGGACCAAGGCCGACCTTGTGCAGGGCCTCATCGACCTTGGCCGAATGGGTCTTGAGCAGGCCCTGGGCTTCGAGGCCGAGGGCGACGTTGTCCCACACGCGACGCCACGGGTACAGGGTCGGGTCCTGGAACACCACCACGCGGCTTGGGTCCGGGCCGGCGATGGGTTCTCCATCGGCCAACAGCCGTCCGGAGTCCGCCGGCTCCAGCCCCGCCACCAGGCGCAGCAAGGTGGACTTGCCGCAACCCGACGGCCCGAGCAATGCCACAAACTCTCCCGGCGCCACGTCCAGGGACACCCGCTCCAACACCGGCAAATGCCGGCCGTCCAGCGCAAAACCATGGCTGAGGTTTTCTATGCGCAGCGCCAATCCTTCCGAAGCCGATACCGCGTGGGCCGGGGCTACCATTTCATCGCTCCTTTCTGCCAGGCCAGCAACCGATCACGCACCAGGAACAACCCGGTGATCAACCCCGAACAGGCCAGCGCCATGATCAGCAGTGCGGCGTACATGTTCGCGTAGGCGGCCCAGCCCTGGGCCCATTGCAGGTACCAGCCGATGCCGGATTTGACCCCCATCATTTCCGCCACCACCAAGGTTGAGAATGAGGCACCCAGGCCCATGAACAAGCCGACGAAGACGTGGGGCAGCGCGGCGGGAATCGCCACCTTGAAAATCAGAAAACCCGGCCGGGCGCCGAGGGTGCGCGCCACGTCGTAATAGGCTTTATCGACGCTGGCCACGCCGGACCAGGTGAGCACCGTGACCGGAAACCAGGTGGCCAGGGCGATCAAAAACACGCTCGCACTCCAACTGCTGGGAAACAGGAAAAAACACAGCGGCAACAACGCCGTCGACGGCACCGGGCCGAGGATGCGCAGCACCGGGTGCAGCCAGTAGCCGATACGCGTGGACCAGCCAATGGCAACACCGGCGACAAACCCGGTAGCGGCGCCCAGCGCCACCCCCGAGCCCAGCAGCAGCGCCGAATGCAGCAGGCTGTCGGCCAGGCGTGGGTAGTCTTCGATGTACACCGCGAGCAAGGCTTGGGGCGGCGCGAAGAATGGCACCGGCAACAGCGCAAGCTTGGCGGTGAGCAATTCCCAGAGGCCCAGCAGCACCGGCAAGGCGATCAGCCAGGGCGCGGCCGTGCGCAAGCGCAGCGCGAGTGTCGACAGCCTGCGCCCCAGCAGGCTCAGCACAATAAACAACGCCGCCACGCCCACACAGAGGTTGGCCAGGCCCTGGGTCATCGGCCAGTTGCGCACCGCGTTGGGCCAGTAACTGATCAGCAGCGCGACGGCCACCCAGGCCGTCACCACCGCCGCGCCTTGCCACCCGAGCTTGAGCGCCACAGGCGGGTTGAGGATGCTTGCGTCAGTTGAAGACATCGGCGGTGATCTCCTGGGCAAACGCGATCGGGTCGGTGCCTTTGCTGATCACTTCCACGGTTTTCAGGTCGGTGACGTAGGTGGTGATCTCCTGGGTCAGCGCCGCCCCGACCGCGTGGTGGCCGTGGGTGTGGTCGTGGAGGATCGCCTGGACTTCTTCGGTGGAGGTGTTCAGTGCGTAGGCCTGGAAGCCTTTGGCGACTTCCTCCGGGTGCTGCACGGAATAGTCATGGGCTTCGAGGATCGCCTGGGTCAGCGCCGCGACCACGCGCTTGTCTTCACGCACCAATTTGCCGGTGACACCGACCACGCAGCAACTGAGGTTGGCGTATTCCTCCACCAGGTTGGTGGACAACTCCCGCGCCACGCCGGACTTGATCAGGCGGTACATGAACGGGTCACTGCCGCTCACCGCCTGCACTTCGCCACGCTCCAGCGCTGTGCCGAGCAGGTCGGCCGGGTACAGGCGCCACTCCACATCGCGCACCGGGTCGACGCCGTGTTTTTTCAGCAGGATCGAAAAGAAATTGCGGTCCGGGCTGGCCATGTCGGTGACGCCGATGGCCTTGCCCTTGAGGTCTTCCAGCTTGCTCACGCCGCCGTTGGCGGCACTGAGCAACCGCAGGCAACCGCCATGGGTGCCGGCGGTGAGCTTCACGTCGAAGCCCTGCTCCAGGGCCTTGAGCCAGCGCAGCGCCATGCCCACGCCTGCGTCGGCCTTGCCGGTGGCGATGGCTTCCAGCAAGACCTCGGTGGAGTTGCCGAAGTTGACCAACTCCACGTCCAGGTTGTGCTTGCCAAAGAAACCCTGCCCATGGGCGATCACCACCGGCGCCAGGCACACCGCGTTGAGGTTCACCGCCAGCTTGAGTTTGCGCGGCGCGTCGAGGCGGATGAACTCACCGGTGCCGGCAGGCTCCTGGGCGATGTTGTGGCCGGCATGTGCGTCGGCGGCAAAGCCCAGGCGCGGCAGCGACAGGCTCGCCAGGGTCAGGCCGGCCAGGCCCAGGAGGCGGCGACGGGTCAGGTGATCAAAAGCAGCCATGCGAAGTATCCCTATTGAATGGGTCAGCCCGCTCCAGAGAAAGGCCGAAAGCGACAAAAATTCCATTTTGATTATATTAATGACTGACTTTTATGAAAGAACCATATAATTCTATGGTTATGCCTGATGGGCAGGAAGCGGCTGAAAGCGCCCTAAGCTCAGATCGAAAGAGTATTTATCGAATGGTTTTCAGATCATTAAGCTTGGATCTATTTCGCTGAAGATCGAGCCCACCATGTCCCTTCGTCGTCCCCTCGCCGCTGTATTAGGATTGCTGGCCTTTTCCGTTGCCGTCAGTGCGCACGCCCAGGAAACCGTGCGCATCGGTTACCAGAAATCCTCCACGCTGATCACCCTGCTCAAGACCCAGGGCACCTTGGAGAAAGCCCTCAAGGCCGACAACATCGAGGTGAGCTGGCATGAGTTCCCCAGCGGCCTGCCGCTGCTGGAAGCGCTGAACGTCGGCAATGTGGACATCAGCGCCGACGTGGCCGACACCGTGCCGATCTTCGCCCAGGCCGCCCAGGCCAAACTCACCTACTTCGCCCAGGAAGCGCCCTCGCCTTCGGCCCAGGCCATCGTGGTACGCAAGGACTCGCCGATCCAACAGTTGGCGGACTTGAAGGGCAAGAAGATCGCGGTAACCAAGGCCGCCGGTACCCACTATCTGTTGATTGCCGCGCTGGCCAAGGCCGGCCTGGCGTTCTCGGATATCGAGCCGGCTTACCTGTCGCCGGCCGATGGCCGCGCGGCGTTCGAGAACAACAAAGTGGACGCCTGGGTCACCTGGGAGCCCTTCCTCACCAGCGTGCAGCGCCAACTGCCGACGCGCACCCTGGCGGACGGTGCCGGGCTGGCCAGCTACAAGCGTTACTACCTGACCGGCACGCCCTACGCCAAGGCGCACCCGGAGGTATTGAAGGTGGTGTATGCGCAGCTGGAAAACGCCGGCCACTGGGTAAAAACCAACCCGCAGGACGCGGCCAAAGTGCTCGGCCCGCTGTGGGGCAACCTGGATGCAGCCACGGTGGAAGCGGCGAATGCGCACCGCAGTTATCAAGTGCAGCCGGTGACGATTGAGCAGTTGGGTGAGCAGCAGAAGATTGCCGATGCGTTCTTCAAGGCGGGGTTGTTGCCCAAGGCGGTGGATGCCAAGGATGTGCAGACCTGGCGGCCTTGAAGGCGGGTGTGATCTCAATGTGGGAGGGGCAGTGCAACGATTCGACTTGCCCTCGATGGGCATGGGTATCTACACAACTTTTCAGACTCTGACAAATATCCCTGTGGTGAGCGGGCTTGTCCCGCGCTGGGCTGCGAAGCAGCCCCAGTAAAGAAGAATGCGGTGTATCAGACACTCTGTAGAGGCTGGTTTTGGGGCTGCTACGCAGCCCAACGCGGGCGGTGCGACGATTCGACAAGCCCGCTCACCACAACAGCCCTATCTGCCGGACGTTCAGTGTTGAGTCAACGTTATGTAGATCCCTATGCTCATCGGCGGCAAGCCCCTCCCACATTTGGTTTGCATATGCGGTTAGAGGAGTGTTCGGGCTAGAGCCTTTTTCCACTCTGAGTAACGCTCTGCCATCGCCGGATCCTCCTGCGGCTCAAAGCGCTCGCGCTGGCGTTCCAACTGCCCCAGTTCCGCATCACTCGCCCACACCCCCAACGCCCGACCCGCCAGGTGCGCTGCGCCCAATGCCGACACCTCCGGCGACAGGCTGCGCACCACCGGGCGTTGCAGCAGGTTGGCGAGGAATTGCATCAGCCAGCGGTTGCGCGTGGCACCGCCATCCACCCACAGCTCCTTGAGCGGGCTGCCGATGTCTTGCTGCATGGCTTCGAACACATCGCGAATCTGATAGCCGATGGATTCCAGCGCCGCGCGCAGGATATGCGCGCCGGACGTGGCTTCGCTCAACCCGCAGATGAGTCCACGGGCGTCGGCCTTCCAGTGCGGTGCGCCGAGGCCGGACAGCGCCGGGACAAAATACACGCCGCCGTTGTCCGGCAATTGCGCGGCCTGTTCGGTCAGCGCATCCAGGGATTCTCCCGCCACCAGCTTCGACGCCCACTGCACGGCAGCGCCGGTATGGACGATATTGCCTTCCATGCCGAAGGTGGGTTGGCTGCCGTCATGCCAGGCCAGGGTGGTCGACAGGCCATGGGTGGAGGCAATCGGCCCGCTCATGGGCGTCATCAAGGACGAACCGGTGCCGAGGGTGGCCTTGACCAGCCCCGGCGCAAAACCGCCCTGCCCGTACAGCGCCGCATGGGAATCGCCAATCATCGACATCACCGGGATGCCGGCGGGCAAGCCGCCCACGGCGACCGTTTCGGCGAAGAACCCGGCGCTCGGCTGGACCGGCGCCAGGGCCGCAGCCGGAATACCGAACAACGCCAACAGCTCAGGATCCCAGGCGCAGGTGTGCAGGTTGAACAGTTGGGTGCGCGCAGCGTTGGAATAGTCGGTGGCGAACACCTGGCCGCCGCTGAGTTGCCACAACAGCCAGCTATCGACCGTGCCCAGGCAGATATCGCCTGCAGTAGCGCGGGCATGGCCATCCTCAAGGTGATCGAGAATCCAGCGAAATTTGCCCGCCGAGAACATCGGGTCCAACGCCAGCCCGGTCTTCTCCAGGATCAGCGCTTCATGGCCCTGCTCATGCAGGTGCGTGCACAACGCCGTAGAGCGTCGGCACTGCCAACTGATGCACGGCGACAATGGCTCACCGGTATGCCTATCCCAAGCCACCACCGATTCACGCTGATTGCTGATGGCCAACGCAGTGATCGGACGATCCACCTGGGCCAGGCATTCTTCAATCGCCGCCAACGTGTTTTGCCAGATCAGCAGCGGGTCCTGCTCGGAAAACCCTGCCTGGGGATGGCGGATGCTCAAGGGCCGCGAACCGCGCGCAACCACCTGGCCAAGTTCGTTGACCAGCACCGCCTTGGCGTTGCTGGTGCCTTCATCTATCGCCAGGATCAGCGGGGTGTTGTTATTCATGGGGTTCACCGCAACCGAGTGGCAGCCGCCACAATCCCAGCCGCGTCGATGTTATGCAAGGCGCGGGTCGGTTCGCGGGCACCGGCGGCGGCGTACTCGCCATCGCCGATACCCAGGCGGATCAGGGCAATGCCCAACCCGGCTTCGGCCAGCACTTCGGCGACCAGGCTGCCGACGCCGCCATTGATATTGTGTTCTTCCACACTGATGACCGCGCGGGTGCCGCTCAAGGCGCTGAGCAATCCATCACGCTGCAAGGGCCGGATCGACGACAGGTTGATCACCTGGGCCTGGATGCCCTGCTCCGCCAGCAATGCCGCCGCTTCCACCGCTTCATGCACCACCGAGCCCAGGGCCACGATGCTCACATCCGCGCCCTGGCGCAGGATATCCACCTGACCGGGCACAAACTGATAGGCAGCGCCGTGCACGTCGGGCAAGGCTTTACCGTCGAGGCGGATATACACCGGGCCGTGGTAGCGCAGCGCGTAATCGATGATCTGCCGGCACTCGACGGCATCGGCCGGGGCGAAGATCTGCACATTGCCAAACCCGCGCATCACCGAAATATCGTCGAGGCTGTGGTGGGTGCTGGCGAGCGGGCCATAACTGGTGCCGGCATTCAGGCCGAACATCTTCACGTTGGCCTGGTTGTAGCAAACGTCCACCTTGATCTGCTCATTGGCCCGCGAGATCAGGAACGGCGCCGCATTGCAGGTGGCGGCGATCTTGCCACCCAGGGCCAGGCCCGCCGCGACGCTGACCAGGGATTGCTCGGCAATACCGACGTTGATCAGCCGCTCGGGAAAGCGCTGGGCAAACGGGCCGATCTTCGCCGTGGAGGTGGAGTCGCTGACCACCGGCACTACGTCCAGCCCGGCCTCGACGGCAGCGATAAACGCTTCCACCATGACGCTCGCCAAATGTTCACTCGCCATGGTTCAACTCCTCCAGTGCTGCGTTGATTTCATCACCCTTGGGCACGCGGTGGTGCCATTCGGGGCGAGCTTCGATAAACGACACGCCCTTGCCTTTGATGGTGTGGGCGATCAGCACCTGGGGCGCGCCGGTCTTGGTCTGCATGCTTTCCAGGGCTTCGATCAATTGGCCGACATCGTTACCGTCGCACTCGCTGACGCGGAAGCCAAAGGCCGCCCATTTCACGTCCAGTGGGTCCAGCGGCATGATCTCGGCGGTCAAACCGGCAAGCTGCAGCTTGTTCTTGTCGACGATCACAAACAGGTTATCCAAGCCGTACTTGGCCGCTGCCATCGCCGCTTCCCAGTTGGAGCCTTCGGCCAGTTCGCCGTCGCCGGTCAGCACGTAGATGCGCTTGTTGCTGCCGGACATCTTCGCCGCCAGGGCCAACCCGACCGCTACCGGCAAACCGTGGCCGAGGGCGCCGGTGTTCAGTTCGATGCCGGGGGTTTTCTGGCGTACCGGGTGGCCGGGCAGGTGCGAGTTGAAGTGCTGGTAGGTGGGCAGCCACTCGGTGGGGATGTAGCCCGCCTGCGCCAGGCAGCAGTACAAACCGCCGACGCCGTGGCCCTTGCTCTGGATATAAATATCGCGCTCGGGGTCTTCGGTGCGTTCCGGGCCGGTGTTGAGGATGCGGAAATACAGGGTGGCGAGGATGTCGGTCTCGGAAAGATCCGCCCCGGTGTGCCCGCCCGCCGGGGAGTCGGCATTCAGGCGGATCACATGGCGACGGATCAGGCGGGCCTGTTCCTTGATCTGGTGGGCGTCGTACTGGAAGGCATTCATGCAGCGGCTCCTTTGAGGCTGACCACGCGGGGTGAAAGTGTCCAAGACTGTCTTTGAATATTTATTCAGCAGTGACAATATATTTCTATTTAGACGCTGATCCTCCAGCAGGTCAAGTGAGCGAACCGCCGAAAAATCAAATAAAACTCGGAAATCCCCCTCGGACAAACGGCCAAAATCCCACGCCGGCTTCTCTAGACCGTGGCTTTGCGCCGGGCAAAAACACCGTTTCAGCGGCAGGCAAGAAAAATTAAGCGCTTGACTTTGACACGGTGTCACTGGAATCTGAATTAACAGTCAGGCACGCATAAATATTCAATACGCCTGAAGCACTCCAAAAAAAATAACTCAGGAGAACACTGTGGACGCCAAAGCTACTGTCCAGCACCCGGCCGAACTCAAGCCGCCACCTCGCCCGCGTATCGTCAAACTGCTGCCCAGTAACATCGGCGGCCCCTTGATCGGGCTGGTGTTGCTGGTGCTGGTCTTCTCCTTCAGTTCCGAATTCTTCTTTTCGTTGCGCAATGGCCTGAACATCCTCGATCAGGTCACGGTGCTGGGCATCCTGGCGATCGGCATGACGGCGGTGATCGTGATCGGCGGCATCGACCTGTCGGTCGGCTCGGTGCTGGCCTTCTCGATGATGATGCTCGGCTGGCTGTATCAGGATCAGGCGGTGCCCCTGGGCTTTGCGATTCCGATCTCGATTGCCAGCGGCATGCTCGCCGGGCTGGTCTCCGGCGGGTTGATCACCTACGCCAAGCTGCCACCCTTTATTGCCACGCTGACCATGATGTCGGTGGCCCGTGGCCTGGCGAATATCCTCACCGAAGGCCGGCAGATCGTCGGCTACCCGGACTGGTTCACCAGCCTGGCGACGGTGCGCCACTTTGGTTTCCTCTCGGCCACCGTGGGCCTGTTCCTGGTGATGCTGGTGTTGGCCTGGGTGTTCCTGCGCTTTCGTGCCGGTGGCCGCAACCTCTATGCCATGGGCGGCAGCCCCGAAGTGGCGCGCTTGTCGGGCATCAAGGTGCGGGCGATTACCCTGTGGGTGTACGCCATCAGCGGGGCGCTGGCCGGCATCGCCGCGGTGACCCTGGCCGCGCGCCTGGACTCCTCGCAACCGAGTGCCGGGCTGAGCCTGGAACTGGACGCCATAGCCGCCGTGGTGATTGGCGGCGCCAGCCTCAGTGGCGGCGTCGGCAGCATCGGCGGCACCCTGGTGGGCGTACTGATCATTGGCGTATTGCGCAATGGCCTCAACTTGCTCGGCGTCTCGCCCTTTATTCAACAAGTGGTGATCGGCGTGGTCATCGCCCTCGCTGTCACCATCGACACCCTGCGACGCCGCTCCAGCACTGCCCGTTAAACCTGTTCGACAGTTGACACCCTCCAACAATAAAACCAGGAGTCACCGACATGTTCAGCCCCAAGAAATTGCTGTTGGCCACCGCTCTCGCCGCCGCCACCCTCACCGCTGCCGGCACCACCTGGGCCAAGGATTTGACCATCGGCCTGGCCGTGGCCAACCTGCAGGCCGACTTCTTCAACCAGATCAAGCAATCAGTGGAAGCCGAGGGCAAAGCCAAGGGGGTCAAGGTGATCACCGTGGACGCCCAGGGCAACTCGTCCACCCAGGTCAGCCAGATTGAAGACCTGATCACCCGCCAGATCGATGTGCTGATCTACATCCCGGCCGGCGCCACTGCTGCCGGTGTGCCGGTGAAAGCCGCCAAGGCTGCGGGCATCCCGGTAATCGCCGTGGACCGCAACGCCCCCGACGCACCGGGCGACACCTTTATCGCCAGCGACAGCGTGGCCGGCGCCAAGACCCTGGCCGAGTACGTGGGCAAGATCACCGAGGGCAAGGGCCGCATCGCGATCCTGCAAGGCCAGATCGGTACCACCCCCGAGAATGATCGCGCCAAGGGTTTTGAGGAGGGCCTGAAAGCCTTCCCGGACCTCAAAGTCGTCGCCCAGCAACCGGCCGAATGGGCCCAGGACAAAGGCTTCGCCGTGGCCCAGGACCTGCTCCAGCGTGACCCGAACATCACCGTGTTCTTCGGCCGCGCCGATGCCATGGCCTTGGGCGCTGCCCAGGCGGTGAAAGTCGGCAACCTCGATCACAAGGTGGTCGTGGTCGGTTTCGACGGTGACGTGGCCGGGCTCAAGGCCGTGCAAAGCGGTGTGCTGAACGCGACCATGACCCAGCAGACGCAGAAAATGGGGCGCCTGGCCGTGGCCTCGGCCATCGACCTCAAAGCCGGCAAGACCCTGCCCAAGGAGCAGTTGTTGCCCACCGTGCTGACCACCAAAGAAAACGTCGCGCCGTTCCTGCAACAGCACCCGTAAGCCTTGGAGGTCGTCATGCAAGCAGCAGCCGTTGACACCGCTCGATCCGACGCGGTGCTGTGCCTGCGCAATATCAGCAAGGCCTACGGGCCGGTGCAGGTGTTGTCGCAGGTCAACGTGGACATTCGCCCCGGTGAAGTACTGGCCCTGCTCGGTGAAAACGGCGCGGGCAAGTCGACCTTGTCGTCGATCATCGCCGGGCTGGTGCAACCGGAAGCCGGGGGCAGCATGACCTGGCTCGGCGCGCCCTACGCACCCGCTTCACCGGGGGCCGCGCTGAGTGCCGGGATCGGCCTGATCCACCAGGAAATCCGCCTGCTGCCGCAACTGTCGATCGCCGAGAACATCTTCGTCGGCCGCCTGCCCATGCGCCGTGGGCGGGTGGACCGCGAGTACATGGAGGCCCAGGCGCAGATCCAACTCGAACGCCTGGGCCTCAAGGTGCCGGCCTCGCGCAAGGTCGAAGGCCTGAGCGTGGCGGCCCAGCAACTGGTGGAAATCGCCAAGGCGCTGACGCTGAAGGCCAGCCTGTTGATCCTCGATGAACCCACCGCCGCATTGGGTGGCGAAGAAACCGAGCTGCTGTTCAAGCAGGTGGAACGGCTGAAGGCCGAGGGTGTGTCGTTTATCTATATCAGCCACCGCCTGGAAGAAATCGCACGCATCGCCGACCGCGTGCTGGTGCTGCGCGACGGTCGCCAGATCGCCTTGCACGCCACGGCCCAGGTGCCGGTGCGGGAGTTGGTGGAGCAGATGGTCGGGCGCAGCCTGGAGCGGATCTTCCCTGCGTTGCAGGCGCCCCAGGAGCAGGTGATGTTGCAGGTCAAGGATTTGACCTGCCGTGAGTTTGCCTTGCACGGCATCGACTTCAGCGTGCGTGCCGGCGAGGTATTCGGCATTGCCGGGGTGGTCGGCGCCGGGCGAACCGAGCTGGTGCGTACCATTGCCGGCGCGGCCCAGGATATTCGGGGCCATATGGTGCTGGATGGCGAAATCCGCCAGTTACGCTCGCCCTTCGAGGCGATCCAGGCCGGCGTGGTGCTGGTGCCGGAAGACCGCAAGCAGCAAGGCGTGGTGGTGGAGCATCGCATCGAAGACAACCTGATTTATGGCAACACCGACCTGCTGGATAAACGCGGTTGGGTATTCCCTGCCCCACTGCGCGAATTCGCGCGCACGGCGGTGGCGCGACTGGGGGTGAAAGGTGCGCCGCAGTCGCGGATTTCCAGCTTGTCCGGCGGTAACCAGCAGAAGGTGATCATTGCCAAGTGGCTGGCGCGCAACCCCAAGGTGTTCATCCTCGATGAGCCCACACGCGGCATCGACGTGGGTGCGCGGGCGGCGATTTATGAAGTGATCGCGGACCTGGCGGCCAAGGGCATGGCGGTGATTGTGGTCAGTTCCGACCTGGATGAAGTGCTGGGTTTGTCCCACCGGGTGATGGTGATGAGCCGGGGACGGCAGATGGGGATTCTGCAGCGCGGTGAGGCCACGCCGGTGGCGGTGATGGAAATGGCTACCGCCTAGAAACCCGGTCCTCACAGACAATGGAGATCAAATGTGGGAAGGGGCTTGCCCCCGATGAGGGAGTGTCAGTAGATGCATCTGTCACTGAATCACCGCCATCGGGAGCAAGTCGACTCGTCGCACCGCCCCTCCCACAGGAGATCTACTGTGATTTCAAGATTGGAGTTATCCAGGCAACTTGTTAGACGGGGATTCTGGAGCGCGGCGAGGCCATCCCGGTTTCGGTGATGGAAATGGCTACCGCATAACCAAAGACCTACACAGATCCAACTGTGGGAGGGGGCTTGCCCCCGATGAGGGAGTGCCAGTAGATGCATCTGTCACTGAACCACTGCTATCGGGAGCAAGCCCCCTCCCACAGGAGATCTACTGTGATTTCAAGATTGGAGTTATCCAGGCAACTTGTTAGACGGGGATTCTGGAGCGCGGCGAGGCCATCCCGGTTTCGGTGATGGAAATGGCTACCGCATAACCAAAGACCTACACAGATCCAACTGTGGGAGGAGGCTTGCCCCCGATGAGGGAGTTTCAGTAGATGCATCTGTAACTGAACCAGCGCTATCGGGAGCAAGCCCCCTCCCACAAGGGGTCTACTGTGATTTCAAAAATTGGAGTTAGTCATGCAGCTTTTTAGTCTTCAAGGCCAAGTGGCCTTTGTCACCGGCGCCGGCAGCGGCATTGGCCAGGCTATCGCCGTCGGGCTCGCTGAAGCCGGTGCCGATGTAGCCTGCTTTGATCTTCCGGGCAGCCCCGGCATCGCCAGCACGGTAGAACGCATCCAGGCCCTGGGCCGGCGCGCCCTGGCCCTCAGCGGCACGGTCACCGAGCGGGCCGCCCTGGATGCAGCGGTCGCGCGCACCGAGGATGAGCTCGGCCCACTCAGCGTGGCCGTCAACTGCGCCGGCATCGCCAATGCCCAGGCCGCCGAAGACCTGGAGCTGCAACGCTGGCAAACCACCCTGGACATCAACCTCACCGGCATCTTCCTCAGTTGCCAGGCCCAGGCCGCAGTGATGTTGCCGCGTGGCAAGGGCGCTATCGTCAATATCGCCTCCATGTCCGGCAGCATCGTCAACCGCGGGCTGTTGCAGGCGCACTACAACACCTCCAAGGCCGGGGTAATCCACCTGAGCAAAAGCCTGGCGATGGAATGGGCCGACAAAGGCCTGCGCGTCAACTGCATCAGCCCCGGCTACACCGCCACGCCGATGAACTCACGCCCGGAAGTCGCCGACCAGGTGAAGATCTTTGAACAGACCACGCCCATGGGCCGCATGGCCAGCGTGGACGAAATGGTCGGCCCGGCGATTTTCCTGGTCAGCCAGGCCTCGTCTTTCTGCACCGGTGTCGACCTGCTGGTCGATGGTGGTTTTGTCTGCTGGTAAGGAGTTTTGTCATGTCGCAACGTTTCAGCGGTAAAACCATCGTGATCACCGGCGCCTGCCGTGGCATCGGTGCCGGCATTGCCGAGCGCTTCGCCCAGGAAGGTGCCAACCTGGTGCTGGCCTCCAACGACCTGGAGCGCGTGACATTCACCGCCGACCAACTGGCCCGGGAATACAAGGTCGACACCCTGGCCCTGGGCATCGACGTGACCCGCGAAGAAGACATCGAAACCCTCTACCGCGAAGGTCACGCACGCTTCGGCAGCATCGACGTGTCAGTGCAGAACGCCGGCATCATCACCATCGACCACTACGACAAGATGCCCCGCGCCGACTTCGACAAGGTGCTGCAGGTCAACACCACCGGCGTGTGGCTGGGTTGCCGGGAAGCGGCCAAGTACATGGTCAAGCAAGGCAGCGGGCGCCTGATCAACACCTCGTCCGGCCAGGGCCGCCAGGGGTTTATCTACACGCCGCACTATGCTGCGAGCAAAATGGGCGTGATCGGCATTACCCAGAGCCTGGCGCTGGAACTGGCGCGGCATAACATCACCGTGAACGCGTTCTGCCCCGGCATCATCGAAAGCGAGATGTGGGACTACAACGACCGCGTGTGGGGCGAGATCCTCAGCACCGACGAAAAACGCTACGGCAAGGGTGAACTGATGGCCGAATGGGTCAGGAACATCCCCCTGCGCCGGGCCGGCAAGCCCTCGGATGTCGCCGGCCTGGTGGCGTTCCTGGCCTCGGATGACGCGGCCTACCTGACCGGCCAGGCGATCAATATCGACGGCGGCCTGATCATGTCGTAAGGGTTTGGTATCCTCACCCGCATTGATGTCATCACTGAGGCCTTCATGAGCCAGATCGAAGAACAGCGCCTGATCACCAAGATCGCGAGCCTCTATTACGAAGACGGGCTCAAGCAGTCCGAGATTTCCGCACAGCTGGACCTGTCCCAATCCTTTATCAGCCGCGCCCTGCGCCGGGCGCTGCAGGAAGGCGTGGTGAAGATCAGCGTGATGCGCCTGCAAGGCCTGCACCTGGAGCTGGAAAACCAATTGCAACGCCGCTACGACGTGCGCCAGGTGATCGTGGTGGAAGCCACCGAGCCCGGCAACGATGAAAGCATCAAGCAAGCCATCGGCTCGGCGGCTGCCCACTACCTGGAGACCAGCCTGTCGCCCCAGGACCATATCGGCATTTCGTCGTGGAGCAGCACCATTCGCGCCATGGTCGGCCACTTGCATGCCCAGCCGGGCAAACAAGGCGCCCAGGAAGTGGTACAACTGTTGGGCGGTGTCGGCAACAAGGGCGCGTTTGAAGCCACCCTGCTCACTCAGCGCCTGGCCACCCTGCTCAACTGCCCGGCGTTCCTGCTACCGTCGCAAAGCATCGAGCAATCGGTGGAGAGCAAGCAGCGCATCGTGCAGATGGAAGAGGTCAAGGAAGTGCTGCAACGCTTTGACAGCATCACCCTGGCGATCGTCGGCATCGGCGACCTGGAACCCTCGCAGTTGCTGCGCAACAGTGGCAACTACTACACCGAGGACATGCTGCGCCTGCTGGCCGAGCGCGGTGCCGTCGGCGATATCTGCCTGCGTTACTTCGATGCCCAAGGCAAGCCGGTGCTGGAGGAAGATGAAGAATTCGTGGTCTCGGTGGCGCTGCCCAAGTTGCGCAGTATCCACCGCGTGCTCGGCCTGGCCGGCGGGCTGAACAAGGTCCAGGCCATTCGTGGCGCGCTCAAGGGCGGCTACCTGGACATCCTGATCACCGACCTGGACACCGCACAGGCCCTCAACCAATAACCTTTTTTGGAGATTGCCGCTCATGACGTCCAAGCTCGAACAACTCAAGCAATTCACCACCGTGGTCTGCGACACCGGCGACCTGGAAGCCATCAGCCGCCTGCGTCCGGTGGACGCCACCACCAACCCATCGCTGCTGCTCAAGGCCGCCGCGATCCCGGAATACGCCGAGCTGCTGCGCAATGCCGTCAACCTGGCCAAGGGCGACGTCGGCCTGGCCTGCGACCACTTCGCGGTGTCAGTGGGTGCCGGCATTTTGAAGGTCATTCCCGGACGTATTTCCACCGAAGTCGACGCGCGCCTGTCCTTCGATGAAGACGCGCTGTGGGCCAAGGCCAACCAGTTGATCGCCCTGTACGACAAGGCCGGTATCAGCCGCGACCGCGTGCTGATCAAGCTCGCCTCCACCTGGGAAGGCATCCGCACGGCCGAACGCCTGGAAAAAGCCGGCATCCAGACCAACCTCACCCTGCTGTTCTCGTTCGCCCAGGCCCAGGCCTGCGCCGATGCCGGGGTGTTCCTGATCTCACCGTTCGTGGGCCGCATCTACGACTGGTACCGCAAGAACACCGGCCTGGACTACACCGGCGCTGATGACCCGGGCGTGCAATCGGTGACGCGCATCTACAACTACTACAAGGCCAACCAGATCAACACCGTGGTGATGGGCGCAAGCTTCCGCACCCTCAGCCAGATCGAACAGCTGGCCGGGTGCGATCGTCTGACCATCAGCCCGGAGCTGCTGCAGAAGCTCGACGAAGACCAGGGCACGCTGGCGCGCAAATTGGTGCCGGTGACCGAAGGCGAAGCGCGCCAGCCAATGAACGAAGCGCAGTTCCGCTGGGCGTCGAACGAAGATGCGATGGCCACTGAGAAACTCGCGGAAGGGATTCGACAGTTTGCACGGGACCAGGAAAAACTCGAGGCGGTGTTGTCGGCGCTATGAACCCCGTCCAGCCGCTCGGCCAGTCGCGCACCTTGGTGTTCCTGGCCTACCCGCAAATGGGCCTGCTCGACCTGACCGGTGCCCAGACCGTGTTCTGGGCTGCCACCAAGGCCATGGTCGAGCGTGGCCTGCCGGGCTATGTGGTGCACACCGCCAGCCTGGCGGGCGGCTTGATGCCAACGGCCGAAGGATTGAGCGTCGACACCCTGCCATTGGCGCAATTTGACCCCGCCGCCCTGGACACCTTGATCGTACCCGGCGCCCCCGCCATTCAACAGGCGCTGGCCGCCAACACCGACCTGGTGGACTGGCTGCGTCACGCCTCCACTCGGGCCCGGCGCACGGCCTCGGTGTGCAGCGGTACCTTCCTGCTGGCCCAGGCCGGCTTGCTCCAGGGCCGACGTGCTGCCACGCACTGGGCGATGTGCGACATGCTCAAGCGCAGGTTTCCCAGCATCGATGTGGACATGGACGCGATCTTTGTCCAGCAAGGCAATGTGTGGACGTCGGCAGGCGTGAGTGCCGGCATCGACCTTGCGCTGGCGTTGGTAGAGGCCGATTGCGGGCGTCACGTCGCCCTGCAAGTGGCGCGGGAACTGGTGGTGTTTCTCAAAAGGCCCGGCGGCCAGGCCCAGTTCAGCCAACTGCTGCAAGCCCAGACCGACGACACTGCCGGTTTCGATGCGTTGCACCTGTGGATCGCCGACAACCTCAGTGACCGCGAGCTTACGGTGGAGCGCCTGGCGGAACAAAGCCGCATGAGCCCGCGCAACTTCGCCCGGGTCTACAAGCAAAAAACCGGGCGCACCCCGGCCAAGGCCATCGAGTTGTTTCGCGTGGAGGCGGCACGGCGCCTGCTGGAAGACTCCCAGCGCAACATCGACCAGGTGGCGCACCTGTGTGGCTTTGGCGATGAAGAACGCATGCGCTACACCTTCCATCGCCACCTTGCGATTTCCCCTCGCGACTACCGCGCACGCTTTTCCCGCTGACGGCAGGCCGCTTGGCAGTTATTCAGGGTTTTCTGTCCTACCCGCCAAACCGCGGCGCTCTTAGAGTAGGCCGGTAACGCATTGCGCCTTGAGCAATCGTATCGACCTGGTCCCTGGAGCATCCCCATGAAGCAGCACATCCTTATCATCGGCGCCGGGTTCGGCGGTGTCTGGAGCGCCTTGAGCGCCGCGCGCCTGCTGGATAAACATGATCGCCATGACGTGCAGATCAGCGTCCTGGCCCCACAGCCGGCGCTACGCATTCGTCCACGTTTCTACGAGGCCGACGTGCATGCCATGCAGGCACCGCTGGGCCCCTTGTTTGCGGCAGTCGGCGTGGACTTCATCGAGGGCGCCGCCGACCGCATCGATGAACACGGCAAGCAGGTGACCTACCGCAACGCGGCAGGCATCCCCACCACCCTCAAGTACGACCGCCTGGTGCTGGCCGCCGGCAGTCGTCTCAATCGCCCGCAGATGGAAGGTCTCCAGCACGTGTTCGATGTGGACCAGATCGAAGACGCCACGCGCCTCGAAGCCCATATCAAGGGTTTGAAAAACCTGCCCGACAGCCCGGCACGCAACACCGTGGTGGTGGCCGGCGGCGGGTTTACCGGGATCGAGACCGCCACCGAAATGCCGGCACGCCTGCGCGCAGCACTGGGTGACGACGCCACTATCCGTGTGATCGTGGTGGACCGCGGTCCGCAGATCGGGGCATCCATGGGCGATGGCATTCGCCCGTCCATCGTCGAAGCCAGCCAACACCTGGGCCTCGAATGGCGATTGAACACCTCCGTGGCCGCGGTGGATGCCGGCGGCGTGACCCTGGCCGATGGGCAGCGCATCGAGTCCAGCACCGTGATCTGGACCATCGGCTTTCGCGCCAACCCGCTGACCGAACAGTTCAGCGGTACCCATGACCCCCAGGGCCGCCTGCATGTGGACGGCAACCTCAAGGTGAAGGGCCAGGCCGATGTGTTTGCCGCCGGTGATGTGGCCTACGCCGCCACCGACGACCTCGGTCACTTCGCCGGCATGTCCTGCCAGCACGCCATCGCCCTGGGCCGCTACGCCGGCAATAACGTCGCCGCCGACCTGATCGGCGTGGCCCCGATGACCTACAGCCAGCCCAAATACGTCACCTGCCTCGACCTCGGGGCCTGGGGCGCGGTGTACACCGAGGGCTGGGATCGTCAACTCAAGCTGGTGGGCCAGGAAGCCAAGGAGCTCAAGCAGCAGATCAACACGGTGTGGATCTACCCGCCAGCCGCCGAACGGGCCACCGCCCTGGCGGCGGCTGACCCGCTGATTCCGGTGGCCTGATCCCGACGTCAGCCCTGTGGCGCATTCACCGTCAGGCCACGCGCCGCCCAGGCCCCCAGCACCCCGCCCACTATCGGCGCCAGCCAGAACAACCACAACTGCGCAATGTACTCACCGCCGGCAAACAACGCCGGCCCGGTACTGCGCGCAGGGTTGACCGAGGTGTTGGTCACCGGGATCAGGATCAGGTGAATCAGGGTCAGTGCCAGGCCGATGGCAATCGGCGCAAAGCCGGCGGCCGCGCCTGGTGCGGTGACGCGCATGATGATCAGCACAAAGAAGAACGTGGCGATGACTTCAGCCAGCAACGCCGCCTTCATATCGAACAGGCCCGGACTCAGTTCGCCGTAGCCGTTGGCGGCAAAGCCCCCCATGTCGAAACCGGGCTGGCCGTTGGCAATCACGTACAGCGCCGCAGCCGCAGCCAGCGCGCCAATGACCTGCGCCGCGATGTAGGGCAACACATCCCCACCGCACATACGGCGCCCTACCCACAGGCCGATGGTGACGGCCGGATTGAAATGCCCTCCGGAGATCCCCCCACGGCATAGGCCATGGTCAGTACGGTGAGCCCGAATGCCAGGGAAACCCCTGCGAAACCAATGCCCAAACCAGGAAATGCGGCCGCCAGAATGGCACTGCCACATCCCCCGAAGGTCAGCCAGAAGGTACCCAGAAACTCTGCGGTCAAACGTTTTTGCACAGTCGACTCCATTGCTGTTCAAGCGCCGTCACCACAGGCTGTGGGCGGTCCTGGGCGACGGTAGCAATGGGCATTGAGGGGCCCTGTAAGACTTGTCTGGTTCTATTTAATCTGCGGCGCTTCGCACGTCAGTCCTGCACCACTCCGGTCCCAAACTTGCGAATCGCCAGGCAATACCCGATCAACGCCAGCGCCGCCAGCAACCCGCCCGCCACGCCGACCCAGGCGAAGCCGAAGTGGCTGCCGACCCAACTGCCCATCAGGGCGCCACCGCCAATGCCGATGTTGTAGATACCGGAGAACATCGCCATGGCCACGTCGGTGGCGTCCGGGGCCAGCACCAGCACCTTGGACTGCATGGCCAGGCCGAAGCCCATGATCGCCATGCCCCAGAACACACTGAGGATCACCAGGTACGACTCGGCGCCGCTCAAGGGCAGCATCAGCGCCAGGCACGCGGCCAGGATAAACACCGCACCGACCACGAACAGGTGGGGGTTGAGGCGGTGCACCAGGCTGAACAGCAGCGAGCCGATGATGCCCGCGCCGCCGAACACCAGCAGGATCAGGGTCACCGCGCTGCCGCTCATGCCGGCCACGCCTTCAACGAAGGGTTCGATATAGCTGTAGGCGGTGAATTGCGCGGTCACGGTCATCGCCGTGAGCACATACAACGCCACCAGCGCCGGACGCTTGAACAGCAGTGGCAGGCTGCGCAGGGAACCGGAGTTCTGGCTCGGCAGCAAGGGCAAGGTGCGCGCCAGCCAGAACACCAGGGCGGCGGCGAACGCGCCGATCACCAGGAACGTGGTGCGCCAGCCCATGGCTTCGCCGAGCAGACGCCCCAGGGGAATGCCCAGCACCATTGCCAGGGACGTGCCGGTGGCGAGCAGGCCGAGGGCTTGCACCTGCTTGCCTTGCGGCGCCAGGCGTACCGCCAGGGACGCGGTGATCGACCAGAACAGCGCATGGGACAAGGCAATGCCGACGCGACTGACCATCAACAGGCCGAAACTGGTGGCCACGCTGGAAAGGATATGGCTGGCGATAAACAGGCAGAACAGCACGATCAGCAGCTTGCGTCGCTCGACGTTACGCGTCAGCAGCATCACCGGCAGCGAGGTCAGGGACACGATCCAGGCATAGATGGTGAGCATCAGGCCGACGCTGGAAACCGGCATGTCGAAGCTGGCGCCAATGGCGCTGAGCAGGCCGACGGGGACGAATTCGGTGGTGTTGAACACAAAGGCGGCCAACGCGAGGGCGATGACCGGTTGCCAGTTGGCTTGGGGGGTTGCGGCTGAAATGCTCATTTACAGGTCGTCGTACTCGGTTTCCGCGCGGGTCAAGGCGGCCCAATGCCGGCCCTTGAGCAGCGCGGAAAAATAGTAACACGGACCTTCAAGGATCCACCTGTGCCATCAGTTCCGGAATGGACTCCGGCCGCTTGGCATAACGCTGCGCCAACGCCGCACAGACCATCAACTGGATCTGGTGAAACAGCATCAACGGCAAAATCAGCACGCCCATGCTCGCCCCGGCGAACAGCACCTGGGCCATCGGCACACCCGTGGCCAGGCTTTTCTTCGAGCCGCAGAACAGGATGGTGATGCGATCTTCCTGATTAAAGCCAAAAGCCTTGCCCAACAGGGTGGACGCCACCAGCACCAAGGCCAGCAACACGCAGCAGGCCACCACCAGGCCGCCCAGTTCCCACAGCGGGATCTGGTGCCAGATGCCTTCGTTGACCGCTTCGCTGAACGCGCCGTACACCACCAGCAGGATCGAACCCTGGTCGACGAACTTCAGCCAGGCTTTATTGCGCCCCACCCATGCGCCGATCCAGCGGCGGGCGATCTGCCCGGCGATAAACGGCAGCAGCAGTTGCACGCTGATTTTCAGGATCGCATCGACGGTGGAGCTGCCCTCGCCGTGCACATTGAGCAACAGCGTCACCAGCAACGGCGTGAGGAAGATGCCGAACAGGCTGGAGGCCGCCGCGCTGCAGATCGCCGCCGGGATATTGCCCCGCGCCAGCGAAGTAAAGGCAATCGCCGACTGCACCGTGGCCGGCAAGGCGCAGAGATAAAGCATGCCCATGTACAGGTCTTTGCCGATCAGCGGCGACAACACCGGTTTGAGCGCCAGGCCCAGCAGCGGGAACAGCACAAAGGTCAGGCTGAACACCAGCAGATGCAGACGCCAGTGGCCCGCGCCGGCGACGATGGCCTGACGCGACAGCTTGGCGCCGTGCAAGAAGAACAGCAGCGCGATGGCCAGGTTGGTGACCCAGCCGAAGGCCATGGCGGTCTGGCCGCTGGCGGGCAGCAGGGAGGCGAGGATCACCGTGGCGATCAAGGTCAGGGTGAAGTTGTCGGGCAGAAAACGGGGGCGAGTCATAAGCGAATCTTCCGGGGGTTGCCAAGAGCGTCATGGCGACTCTAACGTAACGCCTTGTTACCGACTAACGCCAATGAGCCAGTAAATGCCGCCTAAAGGACATGCCAATACCGTACGCCGCAGTGTGCCTGGGCTTTCCAGCCTGCCAAGGCCGGTGTATGGGCGCACCGAATCGCTGCCCAACCGCGCCCTGACCCGCCGGCACAGCCACCCGTGGGTGCAATTGTCCTACGCCATTTCCGGGGTGCTGGAGATCCAGACCAGCGCCGGCCGCTTCGTCGCGCCGCCCCAGCGGGCGGTGTGGATCCCCGCGGGCATGCCGCATCGAGTGTACAGCTCGCCCCACACCGAGATGCGCAGCCTGTACCTCGATTGCAGCGTCACCACTTGGGCCGCCGAACGCTGCCAGGTGCTGGAGGTGAGCAGCCTGCTGCGCGAGTTGATCCGCAGCTTCAGCGAGCTGCCGGTGGAATATGCCGAGGACGGGCCGGATGGGCGCCTGGCCCAGGTCATACTGGACCAGTTGGCCGCAGCGCCCCAGGTGGACCTGATGCTGCCCTTGCCGCTGGACCCGCGCCTGCGGCTCATCTATCGCAGCCTGAATATGCACCCTGAGCAGCAGACCACCCTCGGGCACTGGAGCCGAAAGCTGGAGGTCAGCGAGAAGACCCTGAGCCGGTTGTTCTTGCGTGATACCGGCCTGACATTTCGAGCCTGGCGCCAGCGTTTAAGGTTATTGAGCGCCCTGCCCGCCCTGGAGCAAGGCGAACGGGTCACCGATGTGGCGTTGAACTGTGGCTATGAGTCCACGTCGGCGTTTATCAACGCGTTTCGGCAGCAGTTCGATGCCACGCCCGGTGAGTTCTTCCGCTGACCTCACCGACGATGAAGAATCACTGTGGGGAGGCCCCCCTACCTCTTCGACGTAGCGCGTCTAGAGGGAGTTTGCTCCCCCCACATCAGACTTGTATGTACCTTCAGATCCCAGCCTTGGCCAGGATGGCCTGGAGCAACACATCCGCCCCTGCCGTCGACCACTCGGGGGAGATCTCCTCCGCTTCGTTATGGCTCAGCCCGTCCACGCACGGTACGAAGATCATCGCGGTCGGCGCCACCCGGTTCAGGTAGCAGGCGTCGTGCCCGGCGCCGGAGATCATCGGCCGATGGCTGTAGCCCAACGCCTCGGCGGACGCGCGTACCACCTCTACACAATCGCTGTCGAAGGCAATCGGTGCGTACTGGAAGATCTGCTTAACGCTGTGCTGCAAGCCGATGCCTTCGGCGATGTGCGCCACGGCGTCGCGCAATTGCTGGTCCTGGCGTGCCAGCACGGCCTCGTCCGGGTGCCGGAATTCCACGCTGAAAAACACCCGTCCCGGCACCACGTTGCGCGAGTTGGGGAAGATATTCGCCATGCCCACCGTGGCCCGTCCTTCCGCGCCCTGCTCCAGGCCCAGCCCATTCACGGCCTCGACCACACGGGCAAAACCGAGCAGCGCATCCAGGCGATGGTCCATCGGGGTGGTGCCGGCATGGGCGCTGCGCCCGCTCAATTCGACTTCGTACCAACGCTGGCCCTGGGCACCGGTGACCACGCCAATGGTGATGCCCTGGGCTTCGAGGATCGGGCCTTGTTCGATATGCAGTTCAAAGGCGGCATGCACCGCCTGGCCACCCACCGGGTGGGGGCCGGCATAGCCGATCTGCTGCAAGGCCTGGCCGATGGTCACGCCGGCCTTGTCCACACGGGACAACCCGTATTCCAGGTCGAACACGCCAGCGTAGACGCCGGAGGAAATCATCGCCGGGGCAAAGCGCGAGCCCTCTTCGTTCGTCCAGTTGACCACTTCGATGGGCCGGTCGGTTTCAATCCCCAGGTCGTTCAGGGTGCGCAGCACTTCCACTCCGGCGAGTACGCCATAGATGCCGTCGTACTTGCCGCCGAAGGGTTGGGAATCGCCGTGGGAGCCGGTCATCACCGGCGCCAGGTGGTCATGGCGCCCGGCGCGACGCGCAAATATATTGCCCATGGCGTCCACCCGTACCGTGCAACCGGCCGCAGTGCACCAGTGCACGAACAGATCGCGGCCACGCCGGTCCTCGTCGGTCAATGCCAGGCGCGACACACCGCCCTTTTCGGTGGCACCGATCTGCGCCATCTCCATCAACGAAGCCCACAGGCGTTCGCCGTTGACCCGTGCCAGGTTACTCATGGGGTTTGGCCCGATAACGGAAGTCGCAGTGATGCGCGCCGCCCATGATGGTCTGGGTGCGGATCAGTTCGATGTTCGGGTTGTAGCCGACGATAAACAGCTCGTCGCGGTTGCACGACAGCAAGTGGCCGATCTCGCCCAGGCCCATCTCGTGGTACATCTCGGCGTAGCGGCAGCGCTTGACGTCGTAGTCATAGTGCTCGGCATCGCTGGCGATGATCTCGACCTTGAGCGCGTCATCCTTCTCCCACAGCACTTGCAACTCCACAAAGCTCTTGAGGTCGGCGCCCTGCTCTTCCAGTGCGGCAAAATGCTTGCCGGCCTGGATCGCCGCATTGCCCACGGCTTCGCCGATCACGGCGGCGGCAAAGTCCTTGCCCTGCTCGCGCTTGAGGATCTCGTAGATGGGCTTGATGATTTCCGCCTCGATCCGGCGCCGGGCAAGGATGCCCAGTTCACCTTCCAGTTTGCTCATCGCATCTCTCCATTGACCCTTGCAGGAGCGAGCCAGCTCGCACCTGCAGAGGGGGTGGGTTTATTGGCCGCCCGCCACACTCACCGGCTGCCATTGATTGGCCTTGACCTGGTAAACGGTGAACGACGGTTGCTTCAAGTTGCCCTCGGCATCGAACGCAATCGTGCCAGTCACGCCCGGATAGCTGATGGCGCGCAGCACCGGCAGGTACTTCTGTGGGTCGGTGGATCCGGCTTTCTCGATGGCCGCCACCAACACACCAACGCCGTCATAGGCAAACGGTGCATGCAGTTCGATCGCGGTTTTGTAGCGTTCTTTATAGGCCTGTTCGAACGCCTTGCCACCCGGCATCTGCGCAATCGCCAGGCCCGGCTCCAAGGCAATCACGCCCTCGCCTTCGTTCTGCGCCAGCTGCAGGAAAGTCTGGCTGACAAACCCACCGGCGCCCATCAGCGGTGCCTTGATCCCCAACTGCTTGATACGCCGGGCCAGCGGTGCAGCCTGGGCGTCGACGCCGCCGAAGAAGATCAGGTCAGGGTTCTGGCTACGAATATTGGTCAACACGGCACTGAAGTCGATGGTCTTGTCGTCCACGTATTCGCGGGCAACCACCTTGGCACCACCGGCCTCGATGGATTTGACGAACTGGTCCGCCAGCCCCTGGCCGAATGCGGTGCGGTCGTCGATCACGGCAATACGCTGGGCTTTCAAGGTGTTCAACGCATAGCGGCCGGCCACCTGGCCGCCATCGTCGTCGTGGCCCATGATGCGAAAGCTGGTGTCGAAGCCCTGCTGGGTGTAGGCATGCCCGGTAGCGACCGGCGCAACCTGGGCGATGCCGGCATCGTGGTAGACCCGCGCCGCCGGGATGCTGGTGCCGGTGTTCCAGTGGCCGACCACGCCGACCACGCCCTCATCCACCAGGCGTTGGGCAACGGTCACGGCGGTGCGCGGGTCGGACTGGTCGTCTTCGGACACCAGCTTGAAGGTCACCACCTCACCATTGATTGTCGGGTGCTTGGCGTTAGCCTGGTCGATGGCCAGTTGCGCACCGTTTTCCAGGTCTTTACCAATCCGGGCCGAGGGCCCGGTCAAGGGACCGGCCAGGCCGATCAGCACGGTCTGGTCGGCCTGGGCCATGGCGCTCGCCAGGCTGCTCAGGGCCAGGCCAATCAGTGCGGTTTTGTTGAAAGTCTTCATCAGTCGTTCCTGTTTCTTTTCGGGCGGGTCGGAACACGCCGGGCGTCCGGTAGCGTCATGGGTGTTTTTTCATCGAGCCGTTATTCACCGAGGTAGGCGCTGCGCACCTCGGGGTGTTCAAGCAAATCTGCGGAGGGCCCGCTGAGGCTGATGCGGCCGGTGTCCATCACATAGGCGCGGTCGGTCACTTGCAGGGCCAGCCGTGCGTTCTGTTCCACCAACAGCAGGGTCATGCCCTGGCGACACACGTCGTCGATCACCTGGAAGATTTTTTCCACCATGATCGGCGCCAGGCCCATGGACGGCTCATCGAGGATCAGCAAACGCGGGCGTGACAGCAGCGCACGGGCCAGGGCGAGCATCTGTTGCTCACCGCCCGAGAGCAGGCCGGCGGACTGCTGCAGGCGCTCTTCCAGGCGCGGAAAGTGTTCGAACAGCTGGCGCATTTCGCGCTGCACCTGCTCGTTGTCACGGCGCAAAAACGCACCGGACTGAAGGTTCTCCAGCACGCTCATGCGCGCAAAAATTCCGCGCCCTTCCGGGACCATGGCGATGCCCTGGCGCAGCAACTGGTCCGGCGCCTGGCCGAGGATCGAGCGCCCGGCAAAGCGGATTGCACCCTGACTGGCCGGCAGCAGACCCATCAGCGCCTTGAGGCTGGAGGTCTTGCCCGCACCGTTGGCACCGATCAGCGTGACGCGCTCACCCTCGGCAATGTGCAAATCCAGGGATTTGACCGCCTCGATGGCGCCGTAGCGCACCTGCAAACCGTCGACGTTCAACAAGGCTTCAGACATGGGCACTGGCTCCCAGGTAGGCCTGGACCACTGCCGGGTGCTGGCGCATTTCGACGGGCGGCCCTACGGCGATGACTTGGCCGTAATCGAGCACGCTGATGCGGTCGCATACGCCCATCACCAGCTTCACGTCGTGCTCGATCAACAGCAGGGTATGGCCGTCGTCGCGGATCTTTTCCAGCAGGCCGCGCAACTGCACTTTTTCACTAGCATTCATACCCGCCGCCGGCTCATCCAGGGCCAGCAGGCGCGGTTCGGTGGCCAATGCGCGGGCGATTTCCAAGCGACGCTGATGGCCGTAGCTCAAGCTGTCGGCGCGATAATGGGCGAACCCCGCCAGCCCTACATACGCCAGCAGGCGATGGGCGTGGGCACGGGTTTGGGCTTCCTCGTCGCGAGCACGGCGATGCCTGCTCAAGGCAGCCCACAGGCCATTGCGGGTGCGCACATGGCGCCCGACCATGACGTTTTCCAGGGCGCTCATGGCATTGAACAAGCGGATATTCTGAAACGTGCGGGCAATGCCGGCTTCGGCCACCTGATGCACGCTGGTCGGCCGGTACTCCCGGCCATCGAGCTGGAAGCGCCCGGAATCCGGGGTATAGAGGCCGGTCATGACATTGAAGAAGGTGGTCTTGCCCGCGCCGTTGGGGCCGATCAGCCCGTAGATTTCGCCGGCCTGGATACTCAGGCTCACATCGGTCAACGCCGCCACGCCCCCGAAGTGTTTGTTGACCCGGTCAATCTGCAACAGAGGTGCGTTCATCGTGCCACTCCTTTGGGCCACAGCCCGGCGGGTCGATAGAGCATCGCCAGGATCAACGCGAGGCCGTAGAACAGTTGGCGGATGATTTCCGGGTCCACCAGCACTTGGCCGAACAACGCCTGCTGCAACGGGCCCATGCTCGCGCGCAACGCTTCAGGCAACGCCGCCAGCAGTACGCAACCGAGGATCACCCCCGGGATATGGCCCATGCCGCCGAGCACCACCATCGCCAGCACTGCAATGGACTCGTTGAGGGTGAACGATTCCGGCGAGACAAAGCCCTGGAACGAGGCGAACAGCGCGCCGCTCACCCCGCCGAACGCGGCGCCTATTGCAAACGCCAGCAACTTGAGGCGCACGGTGTTCACGCCCATGGCCTCGGCCGCTTCTTCGTCCTCGCGGATCGCCACCCAGGCACGGCCGATGCGCGAGCGCTCCAGGCGAATGCAGGCAAACAGAATCAGCACCACCAGCGCGGCGAACAGGTAGTAATAGAGGTACACCGACGGCAGGCGCAGGCCGAACAGTTCCTGGGTACGGCCCAGGTTCACGCCGAGCAGGTTCACCGGATCGACCTGGGCGATGCCTTTGGGGCCATTGGTGATATTCACCGGGCGGTCGAGGTTGCGCAGCAGGATACGGATGATCTCGCCAAAGCCCAGGGTGACGATGGCCAGGTAGTCGCCGCGCAGGCGCAAGGTCGGCGCACCCAACACCACGCCGCACCCCGCCGCGAGCAAGGCGCCCAGGGGCAGGATCAACCAGATCGAGGTGTGCATGCCCGCCGGCAGCAACGCCGCCAAGGCTGGAAACTGTTGCAGCAAATGGGGCGACGACAGCAACGCGGCCAGGTAGGCGCCCACCGCGTAGAACGCGATGAAACCCATGTCCAGCAGCCCCGCATAACCGACCACAATGTTCAGGCCAAGGGCGAGCATGATGTACAGCAGGGCAAAATCCAGGGTCCGCACCCAGGTGTTGCCACCGGCGTGGCCGACGATCCACGGTGCCAGCACCAGGGCCACGGCAAACAGCAGCAGGCCAAGGCTGGCGCGTTGATTGGCAGTGAGTGGGTTGATCATGCGCGGATCGCCAGACGTTCGCCCAACAGCCCCGAAGGACGGAACACCAGCACCGCGATCAGCACGATAAAGGCAAACACATCCTGATAATTGCTGCCGAACACCCCGTTGGTGGCGGCGCCCAGGTAGCCGGTGCCCAGGGCTTCGATCAGCCCCAGCAACAGGCCGCCGAGCATGGCGCCCTTGAGGTTGCCGATACCGCCCAGCACCGCGGCGGTGAAGGCTTTGATCCCCGGCAGAAAGCCCATGTAGAAATGCGCGCTGCCGTAGTTGCTGGCCATCATTACCCCGGCCAATGCCGCCAGGGCGCCGCCGATGGCGAAGGTGAGCACGATGACCCGATTCGGGTTGATGCCCATCAGGCTCGCGACCTGGGGGTTTTCCGCCACGGCACGCATGGCCCGGCCAAAGCGCGTGCGCTCGACCAGCACCAGCAGCGCGACCATCACTGATAGCGCAATGGCGATGGTGGTGAGGGCCGTGGCGTTGGTGACAGCCGGGTGCGCGGAGACCCCGGGCAGTACTTCGATGGGTTCCAGCGGCAGCAGTTGCGGGAACATTTGCGGGTTACGGGTCCAGACCAGCATCGCAATGGTTTGCAAAAGCAGCGACACCCCGATGCCGCTGATCAACGGCGCCAGGCGCGGCGCGTGACGCAGCCGGCGATAAGCGACGCGCTCGATCACCACCGCCAGCACCGCACAAAATGCCATGGCGACCAAGGTGGCCGTCAGCAACACCAGCAGCGGTGGCAACGCCGGCCAGGTCGCCTGCAACAGGCGAATCATCGACAAGCCCACGAGCGCACCGATCATCAGCACATCGCCGTGGGCGAAGTTGATGATGCGCAGGATGCCGTAGACCATGGTGTACCCCAGGGCCACCAGCGCGTAGAGACTGCCCGTCATCAAGCCGTTGAGCAGTTGTTGGATAAAACCATCCATGAAGACCGTCGACCTCAGTGCGTACAAGGGCGGCACACTAAGCATCTATTCTGTTTTTATCAAATATCAGAAAGTTATAGGGTTATGCCAAAGCAATAACAGGCTATTTATGCCGTAAATACGGCATTTATGGCTCTTTATTTGGACTGAAACTTGGTATTTAATTCAATACATGAATAAATCAGAACAGTTAGCCAATGACCCTCCCCTGCGTGCCGTGCGGACGTTCGAAGCGTTTGCGCGCCATGGCGGGGTGAATGCCGCCGCGCGCGAGCTGGACGTTTCCGCCTCTGCCATCAGCCATCAACTGCACCTGCTGGAAGACTTCCTGCAGCAGCCACTGACCCTGCGCCAGGGCCGCAACCTGGTGCTCACCGATGAAGGGCGCGAGTATTACCGTGCCATCCGCTCGGCCTTTGCCGTGCTGCGCAGCGCCACCGAACATGTGCGCGAGAAAAGCGCCACCCGCCAGGTGACCATCAGCCTGATCCCGCTGTTTGGCATCAACCTGTTTATCCCGCGCCTGGAGAACTTCCTCAAAGACCACCCGGCGCTGGACATCAACGTGACCTACGCCAACCACCGCAGCTACCCCAGCGATGCCGCCGACCTGTCGATTCGCTTCGGCACCGGGCACTGGCCGGGCTATCACAGCGAACCGCTGATCTCCGGCGCGGTGACCCCCTATTGCAGCCGCAGCTTTCTCGCCCAACACGGCCCCATCTACACGCCCCAGGCCTTGAGCGAACTGCCGTTGCTGCATGATGAAGAACGCGGCACCTGGGGCCAATGGTTCGAGGCCGCCGAGGTCGATACCACGGCGCTGAATGGCTTGCTGCTGGAAGACGGCCAACTGGCACTCACCGCCACCCTCACCGGCCTGGGCTGCGCGTTGCTGCGCGCGCCGCTGGTAGCGCCCCATGTGGCCAGTGGCGAGCTGGTGAAGCTGTTTGATCTGGAGGTCAATGATGGCCGCCAGTACTACCTGTGCCGGCGAGCCAACAGTGAGTTGTCGAGCGAGGGGAATGACTTGTATGACTGGATCAAGCGCAGCTTGAATGCGGTATAGGCATTGTGGAGATCCAAATGTGGAGGGGCGGTTTACAGGTCAGCTGCCGTTACCGCCATGGGCCTCTTCAAAGAAGTAGTCCTTCCAGCTCGCCGCCTTGTTTTTCAGTACGCCCAATTCCTGCAGTTTCTCGGCGTAGATGAAGGTACGCTGCGGCACGATGGTGAAGTCGATTTCCGGGTCCTGGACGATTTTTTCCACCAGGTCCAACGGCAGCTTTGACTGTTCTACACGGATATACGCCTTGGCCGCTGCGGGCTTGTCGGCCTTGATGATCTGCTCGGCTTCGGCCAGCGCGGCGTAGAACGCCTGGTAGGTCTTGGGGTTTTCGTCGTGGAATTTCTGCGTGGTGTAGAGCACGTTGAACGTCGCCGGACCGCCGAGGATGTCGTAGGAACTGAGCACCTTGTGCACGTTGGGGCTCAACAGTTCCTGGTACTGGAACGGCGGACTGGAGAAGTGCGCGTTGATCTCCGAACCACCGGCAATCAACGCGGCGGTGGCGTCGGGGTGGGCCAGGCTGATGGAGATGTCATCGAACTTCTTGTAGTGGGCATCGCCGAACTGCCTGGCGGTTTCGATCTGCAAGGTGCGCGACTGGAAACCTACCCCGGCGGCAGGCACGGCGATGCGGTCCTTCTCGCTGAAGTCCTTGAGGGTCTTCACGTTGGGGTTGTTGCTCAGCAGGTAGTTGGGCATCGAGCCCAAGGAGGCGATGGCCTTGACGTTCTGTTTGCCCTTGGTACGGTCCCACAGGGTGAGCATCGGCGGTACACCGGCGGACACCACATCCAGGGCGCCGGCCAGCAGCGATTCGTTCATGGCGGTGGCGCCGGAAATGCTGTTCCATTCCACCTGGATGTCCAGGCCCTGGGCCTTGCCGTGTTTTTCGATCAGGTGCTGGTCGCGCACCACATCGAGGATCAGGTAGCCGATGCCGAATTGCTGGGCGATGCTGATCTTGCCTTCGGCCTGGGCACCGGGGCTGAGCAACGCGCTGGCGGCGGCGAGGGACGCGGCCAGGAGGGTCAGGGAGGAACGCTTGAACGTCATGGGGAATCTGCCGCGTTTTCGAGAAGGTGATGGAGCGTAGCCGCGGTTTTTTAGACAGCAAAAGAATATCTGGGTCTATTGTTATGCAAATACCCCTAAAACGGCGCGCGGCTGGTATCGTGCCGCGCTTTGAAAAAACTGCCGCACACTGCGAGGAACTGCACGTTGAACACTGACGAAAAAATGACCGGGGACCTGTTCGAGGTGGATAAGCGCCTGTCACTCAAACCCGTGGTGGACTTCAACAGCTACCTGCGCAGCGCTTTCGGCGACGGTCCGTGCACCTGCATTCGTTGCACCGCCAGCGGCGGTGACGAAACCGGCTACGCGTTCCAGCACACCTTCAGCTTCGACGGCAAACCGACCCAGCGCCGCTTTGCCTCCACGGCGGGCAGTGATGTATTGATGGCACTGAAAAAAGCCTGGTTGTCTTTCACCAAGGCTGAGTTGCCTTCGAGTGGCGCGCTGGCGTTGGATACAGTGAAGGAATTTGTCGAACCGCAGTTGCACAAGCGCCTGGTGCCGCTGTTCCTCGCCAGTGGGTTGGTCAAGGAGGTGGACGGCGAGTTGCACCTGCAGCCACAAGCTGCGGCCTGAACATAATCGTCAGCGCAAACGGGTGACGGTGAGCGCCACCACGGCGATCCGCTCCACACGCTCATAGCCGGGCTTTTCCAGCTCTTCGCCGAACACATCGGGGTCGAGTTCGCGGTAGGTCCACCCAAAGGCATCGCTGCCCAGCAACGGCTTGACGGCGGCCAGGAACGGATCCTCCCCGGCGACAATCGCCACGCCGGTGTAGAGCACCAGACTGCCGCCCAGGGCCAGGCGCCCAACGGCCTCGCCGGCGATGCGCACCGACAGTTGCTCGCCCAGTGCCCCGCCGCCATGCCGGTAGGCCCGCTGGCGGTCGTCATTCATGTAGGGCGGGTTGGCGACGATCAGGTCGAATGTTCCTTCGACGCTGCCCAGCACATCGCCGTGGTACGCCGTGACATTCGCCAACCCGGCCAGCTCGGCATTCACCGCCGTGAGGCGCAGGGCGCGCGGGTTGATGTCCACCGCCAGTACCTCGGCGTCAGGCCGCGCCCGGGCGACCACCAATGCGCCTACGCCGGCGCCGCAGCCGATGTCCACGGCGCGCTTGATCGGCTCGAAGCGCTGTTGCATATGGGCTTCGATCAGTTGGGCAAACCGATAGCTGTCAGGCCCGAAAAACACCGCGTCCGCTTGCGTGGTGGGGTACGCCGAATGGGCAAACAGCAGGTCGTCCAGGCTCGACCAACGCACCGCACTGCGCCACAGCGCCTCGTGTTTTTCGACCACATCGGCCTGCTGCAGCTCCTCACGAAACGCCTCGGGCAACAGCTCGTGGTCAAACGGCAGCGACCAGCCGAAGACATCCCGCAGGTCCTTCGCCAGCGGCGCTCCCTGGCGCTGGAAAAACCGTTCATGGGTCAAGGGCGTTGGCGTGATGAAGCGGTAGCCATTTTCCTTCAACCCCCGGCCCAGGTTCAGCAGGGCGCGGTCGGCGAGTTGTTGTGCAGACATGGGTGATTTCCTCAGCGCAGGCGCGCCCGCAATTGGATGAAGCGGCGAGTGGCATACAACCCGGCAGGTGTGCAGTGACGTCGTGCCGACAGCCACGGGATCAGCGCATTGAGCTGCTGTTCATCGGGCAGGTTCCACAGCGAATCCACCAGCGCCTGGGTGTCCGGGTCGGACGGGCGATCCTGCGCGCGCGCGGAACGGCTGCCACGTCCAGGCCGTACCAGGGCCACACGTTGAGCGCTGATCCAGTCACCCGCGATCCAGTCGTGCAGCAGCTGTTTCTCATAGCCGCTGAATACGCCGAACATCGCCGCGCCCGCACCTTCGATCAATTGCCAGAAGCGACTCTCGGCCGGATTCTGGTTGCGCTTGATCCAGCCCTTGTCTTCCAGGGCCTGGAGAAAGGCGCCGATCTGCCCCGGCCGCGCCAGCCATTGGTTGACGGTCTTGCCTTCGAAGCGGCAGTAATCCGAATGCATGTGCTGGCCGAACGTGCGCTTGCGTTCAAGCATGGCGACCACTTCGTCATTCAGGTTGAAGTCGTGGATAACGGCGCTGGTCCCCGGGCCGAGGTCATTCAGGCGATACCCCTCGGCCACGCGGCGATAGAAGTCCTCCCTGCCCTCGCCCAATGGCAACAGGTTCAACACCGACTGCGCCGCCTTGCAGGCGTGGCCGCTGCTGGCATTGTCGATAGTGACGTGGAGGGTGAAGTAATACGGGTCGATGCCCAGTTCGCTCAACTCATACGCGGTGATCAGCAGGTGCAACGGCAACTGCTCATAGCCGAGGTTGAAACCGATGATCTCCGGCAGGAAGTCGTCGGCGCACAGGCCCAGCGCCAGTTGCAGGGCGCCTTGCAAGTAATGATCGTCGTCCAGGCCGGCGTCGCTGTCGGCATCATGCTCGCTGAGTAATTTGCGGTAGATCACCACATGGTTCTGCGCCGCTTCGCCGTCACCCAACTCTTCCAGGTAAGTGGTGAGCAGGCCGTCGAAGCGCGGGTCCTGCCAGTAGCGCAGCAACCCGTTGAGCCAGGCACCGTCGACCTGTTTGGTCGGCGCCACACGCTGCAGGAAATACAACGCATGGGCCTTGTTCTGAAAATAACGACGTGGCCGGCCTTGCTGGCGTTGCTCAAGGTAATCGGCATAGGCCTGGGCCACGTCAGCGCAGCGCTGTTCGATCCACGCCGGCAGTCGTTCGGGCATCTGCGGCAACTCACTGGGCGCGTCGCGCACCTGCGCCAAGTGCGTGCGTAGAAACTCCCGCGCAACCTCTTCAGCGCCAGGGGTTTCGCCATACAGGTGTTGGTACAACCACTGGTACTGACCCGGTTGGGTGATGGAGGCCGGCCGGCCCGACAGCGCTGTGAGAAGCGTCATGATGGCAGTTTCCGCAAAGTCCGATCCAACCAGGCCTCCCGACAAGGAGGCCCCGCAAGCGCGCTCAACAGCACACGCGTCTAAAGTGCAGAGCCTGCGGGCATGGGGAAAATTCAATCGGGGTTGTGCGGGTGCGGATCAGTGGTCGTCAGTAGCCCACGCCGCGGATTCTGGCGCAGCGCAAAAGCCGGCGCGCGACGTCACTTATACAAGATCGCCTGATGGATATCCTCCAGCGCCATGATGCGTTGGGCGGCATTCAGCTTGATGGCCTCCTTGGGCATGCCAAACACCACGCAGCTGGCCTCGTCCTGGGCCACCGTGGCGGCTCCGGCCTCGAGCATCTCCTTGAGCCCGCGCGCGCCGTCGTCACCCATGCCGGTCATGATGATGCCGGTGGCGTTCCTGCCGGCGAACTTGGCCACCGAGCGAAACAGCACATCCACGGATGGCCGGTGCCGGTTGACCAAAGGCCCATCAATGACCTGAGCGTGATAATAGGCGCCGCTGCGGGTCACCATCAGGTGCTTGCCACCCGGCGCGATCAGGGCCAGGCCCGGTAGAATGCGGTCGTTGTTGCGCGCTTCGCGCACCTCGATCTCGCATACGCTGTTGAGGCGCTCGGCAAACGAGGCGGTGAATTTTTCTGGCATGTGCTGCACGATCACCATGCCTGGGCACACCCTCGGCAGTGCCGTCAGAACCGCCTCCAACGCTTGGGTACCGCCGGTGGACGTGCCGATGGCAACGATACGCTCGGTGGTCTGTGCCATGGCATGGCCATTGGCGGCAGGCAGGATCGCATCCGCAGTGAGCTTGCTGGCCGGAGCCAGTACCGGCGCCGGGCTGGCGCTGCGCTTGCCCAGGTTCCTGACGTTGGAGTTCGCTGCGGCGCGGATCGCGGCCACCAGCTCGGCCGCCGACTCGATCAGGAAACTCTTCAACCCGGTGGTGGGCTTGGTGATGATTTCCACCGCGCCCGCCGACAGCGCCTGCAGGGAGGTTTCCGCGCCTTTCTGGGTCAGCGAGGAACAGATCACCACCGGCGTCGGCCGTTCGCTCATGATTTTCTTGAGAAAGGTGATGCCGTCCATGCGCGGCATTTCCACGTCCAGCACGATCACATCCGGCCATTCCCGGGCGAGTTTATCCATGGCGAAAATCGGGTCGGAGGCGGCGCCCATGACGTGGATATCCGGCGTATCGCTGAGAATCGCCAGCAGTACCTGGCGCACCACGGCCGAATCATCGACGAGCAGCACACTGATTTTTTTGGTAGGCATCTTGTTGAATTGTTCCCATTGGTTGGTGCCGGACCCAGACGTTGCCGTTCCACAGGTCGAACATGATCGTGCGGTAACCGGTACTGCCCATGTCCTGGGCCGTCAGGTGCAGGTGATAGCGCTCGGCCAGGGCCAGCGCCGCGCGAATATTCAGGCTGGCCACGTCCTGCGTCGGCAGGCGGCGCAGCTGGGGAAACATCTTGCCGCCGCCGAACAACTTGACCTCGTAATCCTGTGCATGGGTGCCATTGATCTCGGCGTGGCGCAGCAACAGTTCCAGGGCTTCGTCGGCATATCGGCCGTCCAGGGGCTGATGGTCGCGCACGCGCCCCGGCAGCATGAAGTGACACATGCCGCCGATCAGCCGTTGCGGGTGCCAAAAAGTGATCGCCACGCAAGAGCCGAGCAAGGTGCGCAGGCGCGTCGGCCGCGTCGCAAAGCTGACCTGGCCAGGCGCCAATACCACTTCGGCCGTACCGACGGGCTTTTTCATGGCTTGCGGTAAATCGACGGCGCCACCAGCTTCAAGGTGTCATTGACACCGTGGAGGCTTTCCGAGTGACTGATGATCAGGTAACCGCCCGGCTTGAGCAGCGGCAACAGGCGCGCGACCACCTGGCTCTTGGTCTGCTGGTCGAAATAAATCATCACGTTGCGCAGGAAGATCACCTCGAACTCACCCAGGGCCGGCAGCGCTTCGTTAAGGTTGACCTGGACAAAATTGACGCGGCTACGCAAGGCCTTGTCGATCAGCAAGGTGCCCTCCTGGCGACCAATGCCCTTGAGGCAATACTTGGCCAGCAGCGGTTGGGGCAATGTCTCGGTGCGTTCCAGGGAGTAATGGCCGGTGCGCGCCTTGGCCAGCACCTGGGAGCTGATGTCCGAGCCGACCACTTCCCAGGGCGTGCTGCCGAGGCTTTCGGCCAGGGTCATCGCCAGGCTGTAGGGTTCTTCACCGGAGGAGCTGGCCGCGCTCCACACGCGAAACACCTTGCCCGGCGCGGCCCGGGGCAGCACGTGCTGACGCAGGAAGTCGAAGTGCTTGGGCTCGCGAAAAAAATAGGTTTCGTTGGTGGTCAGCAAATCCAGCGCAACCTGCAGTTCGCCCTTGCGCTGGTCATTCATGATCAGCTTGAAATACTCACCATAGCTGTGCAGCTCATAGTGCTTGAGGCGCTTGAACAGGCGCCCGGCCACCAGGGCTTTCTTGGTCGGCGACAGGTTGATGCCGGCCGCGCGGTACAGCCAGGTCTGGAACTGACCGAATTCATGGTCATCGATGGACACGGTGTCTGCCATGGTCGGGTCTCAACGCGGGTCGAAGTCGAGGGCCGGCGCCTGGCCGGCCTCGGCGAGGCTGGACATCTCATCGATGGACAGCACCTTGCCCACCTCCAGCACGATCACGAACTTGCCGTCGACCTTGGCCATGCCGCTGATGAAGTCGGCGCGAATTCGTGCGCCGAAGTTGGGTGGCGGCTCGATCTGCGTCGCCGGGATCTCCCGCACCGCAGACACCGTATCGACCAGCAGCCCGATGTCCTGGGCCTGGCCATCTTCGGTACTCGCCTCGATGATGATCACGCAGGAGCGCCGGGTGATCGCCGAGTTGGCCCGGCCAAAGCGCGCCGACAGGTCGACCACCGGCACCACCGCGCCGCGCAGGTTGATCACCCCGCGTACGAAAGCGGGCATCATCGGCACCACGGTCAGGCTGCCGTATTCGATAATTTCCTTGATCCCCAGGATGCCGATGGCGAACATTTCGCCGCCGAGCATGAAGGTCAGATACTGCGCATCCTCATCGACCGCTGCTGCGGTCTGCCGAGTCGTCATTGCTGCACCCATGTCACTCTCCCTAGTAGGCCCGTATTGATCGTGGGATCAGAAGCGGGTGAAATCCGCTTCGTCCGGGGCACTGGCCATGGTGTAGGCGAACGCCTTGCGCTGCGCCGGTGGTTTCGGCTGTGGCGCCTGACGGTTGGGCTTGCTGCCCGGGCTGTCCACGCTGTTGCTTTGAACCGCAACCTTGGGCGCTGAATCCAGCACGAAAAAGCTCATGGCCTGTTGCAGTTGCTCGGCCTGGCTGCTCATTTCTTCCGCCGTGGCCGCCAGTTCCTCGCTGCTCGAGGCATTTTGCTGGGTCACCTGGTTGAGCTGGGTCATCGCGGTATTGATCTGCGCGACACCGGCCGCCTGTTCCTCGGACGCGGCGCTGATTTCCTGCACAAGGTCGGACGTCTTGTTGATGGAGGGCACCATTTCGTCGAGCAACTTGCCGGCCTTCTCGGCCATGTCCACGCTGCTGGAGGACAGTTCACCGATTTCCTGGGCGGCAACCTGGCTGCGTTCGGCCAACTTGCGCACTTCGGCGGCCACCACGGCGAATCCCTTGCCGTGCTCGCCGGCCCGAGCGGCCTCGATGGCGGCGTTGAGCGCGAGCAGATTGGTCTGGTAGGCGATGTCATCGATGATGCTGATGCGCTGGGCGATTTTCTTCATCGCCACCACGGTCTGCTGTACCGATTCGCCGCCCTCGGTGGCTTCCTTGGCGGCCTTGCTGGCCATGCCATCGGTGACCTTGGCGTTTTCGGTGTTCTGGTTGATGCTGGCGCTCATCTGCTCGACCGACGCACTGGTTTCCTCGACGCTGGCGGCCTGTTCACTGGTGGCCTGGCTCATCGATTGCGCGGTGGCGCTGACCTCCTCGGAGGCGCTGGCCAGGTTATCGGCGGCATTACGCACTTCGCCGATGATATGGGCGAGCTTGCCGACCATGTTGCGCATGGCGTTGAGCACCATGCCGGTTTCATCTTTCCCGCCCGGCTCGATGTGCGCGTTGAGGTTGCCTTCGGCCAATTGCTCGGCGGCGCTCGCGGCCTGGCGCAACGGGCGGGAAATGATCCGCGCGATGAACATCGCCAGGCCCAGGCCGATCAACAGGGCGGCGACCAGTACCGCGATGATCGACACCCGCGCGCTTTCGTACAGTGCGGAACCCTTGTCACCTGCGGCCGTTGCGCCGGCATCATTGAGTTCGACCATTTTCTGCAGGCGGGCCGTCACCTCATCGAAATGCCCCTTGGACTCTCCCCTGAGCAAACCGCGCGCCTGGGCTTCCTGGTTCTGGCGGGAAAACTCAAGCAACAGCTTGCTGGATGCCAGGTAGGCGTCCCAAGCGCTTTTCACACTGGCCAGGAGTTGCCGATCTTCATCGTTCGACAGCAACTGCTCGTAGTTGACCATGCGGGTTTCGAACTGTTGACGCGCATCAGCGGCCTCGCGTTCGGCCTGGGCCTTTTCCTCGGCAATCTCGGTGCCGATGTGGCGGTTCTCTTTCAAGCGATAGTTGGCAGCAAAAAAGCGCATGCCTGCCGCTGCACGCATGGAGGGCATCCAGTTGCCCTTGATGTCCTGGGCGGCCTGGTTGACCGCACCAAGCTGGAGGATGGCGAAGCCGCCCATGGCTCCAGTGAGTGCCAGGACCACCAGGAATGAACAGATCAACTTGGTGGAAATTTTAAGATCGTAGAACCATTTCATCGGGGAACCTCCATGGAATTGCAAATGCGTCAGCGAGCGACGGCCGGTGGCGACTGAGATGCCTGGGCCGTGCGGGCCTCCAGTTGTACGATTTGGTTGAGCAGTACCGGTACGTCCAGGATCAGGGCCACCGCGCCGCTGCCCAATATGGTCGAGCCGCTGATGCCACGCAGTGCACCGAACAGCTTGCCCAGGGGTTTGATCACGGTCTGGAACTCGCCGAGCAGGTCATCCACCACCAGCCCGGCCTTATGCTCGGCGTAACGCACCACCACCACATTCTGGCGTCGGGACGCGGGGCCTTCGTGACTGAAGTGGTCGCGCAGGTGCACCAACGGCAACACCTCGCCACGCAGGTCCAGATAACCCGTGTCGCGACTGGACTGGCGCTGCTGTTCATCCAGTTCGATACACTCCTGGACCATGTCCAGGGGAATCACGTAGGTGGATTGGTCGATGCCGACCAGGAACCCATTGATGATCGCCAGGGTCAGCGGCAAGCGAATGCGCACCACGGTGCCCTGGCCGGGGCGGCTGTCGAGGTCGACGGTGCCGCGCAACAAGGTGATATTGCGCTTGACCACGTCCATGCCGACACCGCGCCCGGACAGGTTGGTCACCGCCTCGGCTGTGGAGAACCCGGCCTCGAAGATCAGGTTGTAGATCTCCTGGTCGGTGAGCACCGCACCGCTGGCCACCAGCCCGCGCTCCTGGGCCTTTTGCAGGATGCGTTCGCGGTTGAGGCCGGCGCCGTCGTCGGCGATCTCGATGACGATGCTCCCCGAGTCGTGGTAGGCATTGAGGCTCAGATGGCCCTTGGCCGACTTGCCGGCCGCCCGCCGCGCATCGGCGCTTTCGATGCCGTGGTCCATGGCGTTGCGCAACAGGTGCATCAGCGGGTCGCCGATCTTCTCGACCACGGTCTTGTCCAGTTCGGTTTCCGCGCCGCTGATGCTCAGTTCGATGTCCTTGCCCAGCTCCTGGCTGATATCGCGCACCACGCGGCGAAAGCGGTTGAACGTGTCGCCGATGGGGATCATGCGCAAATGCAGGGCGCCATCGAGGATCTCTTCCACCAGCCCCGAGACTGTCGAGGAGGCCTCGTGCAACGGGTCGTTGTTACAGGACCGGGCCAGCAGGTTCGCGCCGGCGCTGGCGATGACCAGCTCGCCGACCAGATTGATCAATTCGTCGAGTTTGTCGGCGTTGACGCGCACGTAATTGCCGTCGCGGCTTTTCGCTTCGCCGCTCGCCAGGCGCTGCGGTGCAGCCGTCACAAGACTTGGCTCGGCCTGCGTGCACGGCTCGCCCGCCGGGGCCTGGGTGCTGTCGGGCGCTTCATCGACGGCACTGATGTGCACGTCACAGTCGTCACGCACGAAATCGAACACCTCGTTGAGGCTGGCGTGGCTGGCGGTCGAGCGCAGGTCGATCTCGAAACCCAGGTAGCAGCTTTCCGGGTCCCAGCTGTCCATGGGCGGGATGCTATCGGTCAGGGTGGCGACCTGTATCAACTGCCCCAAGGTCTCGAGGTAGCGCAGAAATGACAGCGGGTCCATGCCATTACGGAACACATCCGTGCCGAAGCGCAGGGAAATATGCCAAAGCACTTCGACCGCCACGTCGTCGGTCACCTCAGCGGTTTCGACGCTGGCAACGGCGGTTCGCATCGGCTGGTAGGCACTCAGCGCCTCGCGCAATGCCTCACCGCGCTCCAGAGCGGCAGGGGTCGGCGTTTCACCGCGGTCAGCGACCACTTCGACCAGTTCGAGTATGTGGTCGCCGCACTTGAGCAGCAGCGCGATCAAGGCGGCGTCCACCGCCACACTGCCTTCGCGCAGGCGGTCAAGCACGTCTTCGACGATATGCGTGAACCCCACGATCGACGCCAGGCCGAAAAGGCCCGCCGAACCCTTGATGGTGTGCGCGGCGCGGAAAATCGCGCCGATGGCATCCTGGTCGCCGGGCTCGCTTTCCAATTGCAGCAGGGATTGCTCCATGGCCTGCAACAGCTCGCGTGCCTCAACGATGAATGTCTGTTGTGCCTGATCGAGATTGATGCTCACCGTGACTTTCCTTGTCGATCAAAAAACCTGGGAAGCGCTGACTAAGAAGTCGCGCTGCGACACAGTTGAAGCGCCTGCATGACTACCTGGCTCTGGCCGGTCACGCTCAAGGCGGTACCGGCGATGCCGGCTTCACGCCGGATGACCGCGAGCAACTGCAAGCCGGCGCCATCCATTTCCGTGACCTCAGACAGGTCCAGCTCCAGGCGTGGCGCCGCGCCCATCTGCGGCAGCAGCGCAGCCGCCAATTCCGCTACGGTGTAGATCGTAAGCTCGCCGTCAATGCGTACGTGGGCCGTGTCGTCGAGTGTTTCAGTGGTAATCGGCATGGGAGCCTCCCTGGCGCCGGGGTCAAGGCAGAATCAGTTTAGACACGGCTGCCAACATCTGCGCAGGCTGGAACGGCTTGACCACCCAGGCCTTGGCGCCGGCGGCCTGGCCCTCGGCCTTTTTCGACTCCTGGGACTCGGTGGTCAGCATGATGATCGGGGTGAACTTGTAGTTGGCCAGCTTCTTGACCTCCTTGACGAAGGTGATGCCGTCCATGTTGGGCATGTTCACGTCGCTGATGATCAGGTGCACTTTCTGCCCGGTCAGCTTGCCCAGGGCATCTTTGCCGTCGCTGGCCTCGATGACGTCGTAACCGGCGCTTTTCAAGGCTATGCCGACCACTTGCCGCACGCTGCTGGAGTCGTCGACCACTAATACATTCTTCGCCATGATGTGCTCCTAAAAGAAGGTGATGTCTTGAGAATTCTGCTGCACGGCCGCCTCTCCATGATGGAGGCGCCGTTGCTCGTCGGTGGCATAGGTAGCTTCCATGCGCGCCAGCCATTGGCGGGCGTCGACGGCCACCGGCTGGTCCGGGGCCTGGCTGGCCTGCAGGAGGTGCTCATGCAGGGCGTGCATGTTGTCGCGTACGTGGCTGAGGATCTGGCTGACCCGGTCCTGGAATTGCAGGTTGACCAGTACTTCGGTCATCTCATCCCGGATGCCGTAGCTTTCCTGCTTGAGCAGGTCGGCGGATTCGGCCAGACGGCCGGTGATGTTCTGGAAGCGTTCGAGCACCACTTGAATACTGTTTTCGGACTCGGCCACCGAATGGCTGTCCTGGTCGGCACTGCTGGACGCGGCCTGGACCAATTGCGTAATGGCGTTGTTGATGATGTCGACCTTGGCCGACATCTGCTGGCCGGTTTCACTGGATTTGCTCGACAGGCTGCGCACCGCGTCGGCCACCACCGCAAAACCGCGCCCGGCCTCACCGGCACGCGCCGCCTCGATGGCTGCGTTGAGGGCCAGCAGGTTGGTTTGCGCGGCAATCGCCGCCACATCGGCGGCCATGGTCCGCAGTTCGCCGGTGTAGGCGGTCAAGCTGCGGACCTGGGCCAGGGTCTGGTCACGGCTGGTTTGGGTGGCCTTGAGCGAATTGATCACCTGGCTCAGCTCGCTGTCACTGCGTGCCAGCACCTCAAGCGCGCCGTCAGCGGCCTGCCCGTCCAGTTCGCCGGCCGCGTGCTGCGAAGCTTGTACCGTTTCCTGCAAGCGTGCGGCGATCCCGGTGAAACGGTTGGCCAGACTCACGATCGCTTCTTCGGTCTGATGGCGCGAGCTTTCCACCTGCTTGGCCCAGATGGGCATGGCGCCCAGCAATACCTCGTCGAGCTGGGCACGGGAGGCCATGCCGTCATGCGCCGCGTGCGCATCTGACTGATCCGCCTGTGCAAGCGCTTGCTGCATTGCGTTGCGCTGCGAACCCGCGCTCCACGCACAGGCACCGAGGCCGATCAGCACCAGTACCGTGCAGGCCAGCAGATTGGCCGGCGAGGTTGATTGCACAAGTATCCACAACACGGCCGGCACGACCGGGATCAAAGCGAACCAGCGAAAACGTGGATAAACGGGAAGAGTCAGGCGGCTGGATTGGCGCTGGGGCATGAGTTCGATCCTTGAACGTTGTTGCGGATGTAAGTGACATAGTTGTTATCTGCGCTGTAACTCGCAACTTGAGGTGACTTGAGTGCCTTCCGTCTGGTTTATGACCGCAGGGTGACAGGCCGGGCAATTCTGGGTCCTTGTTCCTGAAGGATCAGCGGTGGTTTACCGAACAGGGGTTTGTCGCAAGCGCTGGCGAGCGAGTCTGTCTTTCAGGCTGAAAAATCTCTTTGTGGTGAGGGCGGTTGGTTCCGTGGCGGCCTTCGGGCCGACCATGTCGTTGGGTTTGACCGAGTACATATCCGTTGCTGCGGTCACGGCTGCCTACGGTTCCGCCCTTACGGCGGGTCACTTTGGAAAAGCCCCAAAGTAACCAAAGGGCTCTTGCCCCACCACTCGGTACCTCGCCTAGGCTCGGTATTCCCGAACGAAGGCATGAATCCGTGGGCCGCCGTCATGGGCCATCCATGGCCCAGGACGGCTAACCCGGCGTCCTGCCGGGTTACCCACGGATTCAAGCCTGCGTTCGGCCAGCGTGGTTAACGGGGCGCCTAGGATCAAGATCAAAAGCCAGAGCAAAAGCAGAGCAGAAGCAAACCGAGGTCCATCTGATATATGGAGATCCAAATGTGGGAGGGGGCTTGCCCCCGATGAGGGTGGGTCAGTGATACTTGGGTTGACTGACTCACCGCTATCGGGGGCAAGCCCCCTCCCACATTTTTTACCGAGTACACCAGACCCAACTCCGGTCGGCTCTAAGGCCGCCGCGCTTTGGCTTTTGATCTCAAATCGCCCCGTTAAACACGCTGGCCGAACGCAGGTTTTGGAGCGTGGGTAACCCGGCAGGACGCCGGGTTAGCCGCGCTGGGCCATGGATGGCCCATCGCGGCGGCCCACGCTCCAAAGCCTTCGTTCGGGCACACCGAGCCTAGGCGAGGTGCCGAGTGTTGGGGCGAAGACCTTTTGGTTACTTTTGGGTCTTTCCAAAAGTGACCCGCCGTAAGGGCGGAACCCATAGCGGCCGTTACCGCAGCAACGGATATGTACTCGGTCAAACCCAACGACATGGTCGGCCCGAAGGCCGCCACGAAAGTAAGCTGCCCATACTCAAGATTGCCTGACCACCGCGCGTCACAGAGCTGCGCCTTCATGTTTGCACCAAAACAAAACGGCACCTGGGTGCCGTCTTGTGGTTCACGCCCGGGCACGTTTACTTACGCGCTGCCTCCCACTGCTTGAGCAGGTCGCCGTAGGCCACGGTCTCGCCTTTCGGTTTCTCGTTGGCCAGTTTCGGTTTCGGCGCACCCGGTTGGTCGAACCAGTATTGCGCATCACGCTCGGGGTTCATTTTCGGGCCGCACACCGGCTGCACCTTGGAGCGCTCCAGGCGCGTCATGATCGCGTCCTGCTCCTTGGCCAGGTTGTCGAGGGCCTGTTGCGGGGTTTTCTCGCCGCTGGCGGCGGCGGCGATGTTGCTCCACCACAGTTGCGCCAGGCGTGGGTAGTCCGGCACGTTGGTGCCGGTCGGGGTCCACTCGACCCGCGCCGGGCTGCGGTAGAACTCCACCAGGCCACCGAGTTTCGGCGCCATGTCGGTCATGGCCTGGGAGTTGATGTCGGACTCACGAATCGGCGTCAGGCCGACGATGGTTTTCTTCAGGGACACGGTTTTCGAGGTCACGAACTGCGCGTAGAGCCAGGCCGCGAGTTTCTGTTTCTCCGGGGTGGACTTGAGGAAGGTCCAGGAACCCACGTCCTGGTACCCCTTCTTCATGCCTTTTTCCCAATACGGTCCGACCGGCGACGGCGCCATGCGCCATTTCGGCGTGCCGTCGGCGTTCACCACCGGCAGGCCCGGCTTGGTCATGTCGGCGGTAAACGCGGTGTACCAGAAGATCTGCTGGGCGATGTTGCCCTGGGACGGCACCGGGCCGGATTCGGAGAAGGTCATGCCCGCCGCTTCCGGTGGCGCATAGGCTTTCATCCAGTCCACGTATTTCTGCGTGGCGAACACCGCCGCCGGGCCGTTGGTGTCGCCGCCACGGGTGACGCTGGAGCCTACCGGGTGGCAGTCCTCCACGCGGATGCCCCACTCGTCCACCGGCAAACCGTTGGGCAAGCCCTTGTCGCCGCCGCCGGCCATGGAGAACCAGGCATCGGTGAAGCGCCAGCCCAGGGACGGGTCTTTCTTGCCGTAGTCCATGTGCCCATAGATGCGCTTGCCGTCGATTTCCTTGACGTCTTCGCTGAAGAATTTGGCGATGTCTTCATAGGCCGACCAGTTCACCGGCACGCCGAGGTCATAGCCGTATTTTTCCTTGAACTTGGCTTTCAGTTCCGGACGCTCGAACCAGTCGGCGCGGAACCAGTAGAGGTTGGCGAATTGCTGGTCGGGCAGCTGGTAGATCTTGCCGTCCGGCGCGGTGGTGAAGGAGATGCCGATAAAGTCCTTGATATCCAGGGTGGGCGAGGTAAAGGCCTTGCCTTCGTTGGCCATCAGGTCGGTGATGGATTCGGTCTTGCCATAGCGAAAGTGCGTACCGATCAAGTCGGAATCGTTGACCCAGCCGTCATAGATATTCTTGTCGGACTGCATCTGGGTTTGCAGTTTCTCCACCACGTCGCCTTCCTGCAGCAGGTCGTGGGTCAGCTTGATGCCGGTGATTTCGCTGAAGGCCTTGGCCAGCACCTTGGATTCGTACTCGTGGGTGGTGAGGGTTTCCGACACCACGTTGATCTTCATCCCACGGAACGGTTCGGCGGCCTTGATAAACCACTTCAACTCCTCAAGCTGCTGGTCGGCCGTAAGGGTCGACGGCTTGAACTCGCTGCCGATCCATTTCTTCGCCGCATCTTCATACGCATCAGCCCAGGCCGAAGCGCTCAAACCGCTGAGGGCCAGTACGGCGGCCAATGAAATGCTATGTCGCAGCTTATTGTTCTTATTCAACATAGAGACCTCCTGGTTAATTTCAAAAAGGACTACAAACGCCACAACCCCCTGTAGGAGCGAGCTTGCTCGCGAAAAACCCGAGGACACCGCGGACATCCAGAATGCCCGCGTTATCGTTGGCGATTTTCGCGAGCAAGCTCGCTCCTACAAGGTGTCGGGGCACTAGCCCCAACGCATCACACTCAACAGCCATACCAGGGAGAGCGCGGACGCTACCCAGATGCTCCAGTCGGTAACGCCGATCACCAGCAAATGCAGGTAGGCGCTGCCGAGAAGACCGATAAACAAGCGATCACCACGGGTGGTGCTGATCGGCAGGACGCCGCGCCGCGGAATGCTCGGCGAGCGCAGCTCCCAGGTGGTCATGCCCGCCAGAATCAGGGCAATGCCGCCAAAGAACAGTGCAGTGGGGGTGGTCCAGGCCATCCATTCCATCATCGACTCCTCAGACCCGGCCCAGGGCAAAGCCCTTGGCCACATGATTGCGAACAAACCAGATCACCAGCATGCCGGGCAGGATGGTCAACACCCCCGCCGCTGCCAGCACGCCCCAATCGATACCCGAGGCCGACACCGTGCGGGTCATCACCGCGGCGATGGGCTTGGCGTTGACCGAGGTCAGGGTGCGCGCCAGCAGCAGCTCGACCCAGGAAAACATGAAGCAGAAAAACGCGGTCACACCGATGCCGGAGCCGATCAGCGGGATAAAAATCTTCACGAAGAACTTGGGAAAACTATAGCCGTCGATGTAGGCGGTTTCGTCGATTTCCTTGGGCACCCCGGACATGAAGCCCTCCAGGATCCACACCGCCAGCGGTACGTTGAACAGGCAGTGGGCCAGGGCCACGGCGATGTGCGTGTCGAACAGGCCGATGGACGAATACAGCTGGAAAAACGGCAGCAGGAACACCGCGGGTGGCGCCATGCGGTTGGTCAGCAGCCAGAAGAACAGGTGCTTGTCGCCCAGGAAGCGGTAGCGCGAGAAGGCATAGGCTGCCGGCAACGCCACGCTCAGGGAAATCACCGTGTTCAGGCTCACGTAGTACAGCGAGTTGAGGTAACCGGTGTACCAGCTCGGGTCGGTGAAGATCACCTTGTAGTTGGCCAGGGTGAAATCTTGCGGAAACAGGGTCAGCCCGCCGAGGATTTCGGTGTTGCTCTTGAAGGACATGTTCAGCAGCCAGTAGATCGGCACCAGCAGGAACAGGATGTAGATCAGCAGCGGAATAACCTTGCGCTTGCTCATGTTGGCGGCCTCAGCGGTTGGCGTCGGAGTGGGTCATGGCGGTGTAGAACAGCCAGGACACCAACAGGATGATCAGGAAGTACACCAGGGAAAACGCCGCCGCCGGGCCCAGGTCGAATTGGCCTACGGCCATCTGGGTCAGCGTCTGACTGAGGAACGTCGTGGCATTCCCCGGCCCGCCCCCCGTGAGGACGAAGGGCTCGGTGTAGATCATGAAACTGTCCATGAAGCGCAGCATCACCGCGATCAGCAGCACGCTTTTCATCTTCGGCAGCTGGATATGCCGGAACACCGCCCACGCCGAAGCCCGATCGATACGTGCGGCCTGGTAGTACACATCCGGGATCGCTCGCAGCCCGGAATAACACAGCAGCGCCACCAGTGAGGTCCAGTGCCACACGTCCATCACCAGCACCGTGACCCAGGCGTCCATGGTGTTGGCCGCGTAGTTGTAGCTGATGCCCAGGGCGTTGAGGCTGTAGCCCAGCAGGCCGATATCGGCGCGGCCGAAGATTTGCCAGATGGTGCCCACCACGTTCCACGGAATCAGCAGCGGAATGGCGAGGATGATCAGCACCAGCGACGACCAGCGGCCCTTGGTCGGCATGGTCAGGGCGATAGCGATGCCCAGGGGGATTTCGATCAGCAGCACGCAGGCCGAATAGATGAACTGGCGCAGCAGCGAGTCATGCAGGCGCGGGTCGAGCAGCACCTGCTTGTACCAGTCGGCGCCGACAAAGTAGCGGCTGGACTGGTCGAAGATGTCCTGCACCGAATAGTTGACCACCGTCATCATCGGGATCACCGCACTGAATGCCACCAGCAGGAACACCGGTAACACCAGCCACCAGGCCTTGTTGTTCTGCACCTTGTTCATGGCTGCACCTCCAGCAGGTAATCGTCGGCATACACCATCAGCCACTGCGCGGGAAAGCTGATGGACGCCCTGCCCTCGGGCACCGGTTTGTCTTCGGCCAGGCGCACCTTGAGGGTGGCGCCGTCGAGGTTGAGGGTCATGATCTTGTAGGTGCCGAGGTCTTCGAGGTGAGTGACATCGGCTTGCAGGGCGTCAGGGTTGTATTCGTCCCACACGTGAATGAATTCCGGGCGGATCCCCACCTGCAGCGTCTTGTAGTCGCTGCCGGCGATACGTTGCTGCAAGGCCTCGGACAACGGCAGAAGCGTGCCGGCAAAGCGCACACCGCCGGCCTCGGCCTGCACCTCGATCAGATTCATCCCAGGGCTACCGATGAAATAGCCGACAAAGGTGTGGCTGGGCCGCTCGAACAACTCACGGGGCGTGCCGAATTGCACGATCTGCCCGCCGTACATCACCGCGATCTTGTCGGCGAAGGTCGAGGCCTCAAGCTGGTCATGGGTGACGTAGACCATGGTGATATTGAACTGCTCATGGATCTGCTTGAGCTTGCGCCGCAGCTTCCACTTCAGGTGCGGGTCGATCACCGTCAGCGGTTCGTCAAAGAGGATGGCCGACACGTCATCCCGCACCAGGCCACGGCCCATGGAGACTTTCTGTTTTTCATCGGCGGAGAGGTTGCGGGCTTTTTTGCTCAGCAGGTTTTGCAGGTCGAGGACTTCGGCAATTTCCTGCACCTTGCTGTGAATTTTCGCCTCGGCCATGCCCTGGTTTCGCAGGGGAAAGGCCAGGTTATCGAACACGGTCATGGTGTCGTACACCACCGGGAACTGGAACACCTGGGCGATGTTGCGTTTTTCCGGGGTGAGGTCGTTGACCACTCGGGTATCGAACAACACCTGCCCTTCGGACGGGCTGAGCAGGCCGGAGATGATATTGAGCAACGTCGACTTGCCGCAGCCCGACGGCCCTAGCAAGGCGTAGGCACCGCCCTGCTCCCACACGTGGTTCATTGCCCGGATGGCGTAGTCCTCGGGGCCGCTCGGTGTGGGACTGTAGCTGTGCGCCAGGTTCTGCAAATGGATCTCGGCCATCAGGCAACCCTCGCGACGCGGCGCCCGGGGGCCTGGACCAAACGGCCCTGGCCATCGAACACAAACAGTTTATGGGTGGGGATGTACACACGGATCGGCGCGTCGACGTCGTACTCATGCACCCCCGGCAGGTGCAGCACCAGCAGGAAATGCTCGCTGCGCACATGCAGGAAGGTTTCCGAACCGCTGATTTCGGCGACTTCCACGGTCACCGCCAGCTCGAGGTCGTCGTCGTTGCTCGGCACCAGGCTGATATGGCTGGGGCGCACACCAAAGCGGAATTCGCCTTCGCCGATGGGGCGCAGGTCGACGTTCAACGGGAAGTGCACAAAATTGGCGAAGCTCACCTCATTACCGCTGATACGCCCCGGCATCAGGTTGATCGGCGGCTCGGAAAACAGCTCGGCGGCCAACACGGTCTGCGGCTGGTGATACACCTCGGCGGCCTTGCCGCTCTGGATCACCCGGCCTTCGTGAAGAATGGTGGTGGTGCCACCCAGGGCCAGGGCCTCGTTGGGCTCGGTGGTGGCGTAGATGGCAATGGTATGCCGCGCCTTGAACAGCTCGCGCATTTCCTGACGCAGCTCTTCGCGCAGTTTGTAGTCCAGGTTCACCAGTGGCTCGTCGAACAGGATCAGTTCGGCATCTTTCACCAACGCGCGGGCCATGGCCGTGCGTTGCTGCTGGCCACCGGACAACTCCAGCGGGTGGCGTTGCAGGAATTTCTCGATGCGCAGCATCCGCGCGGTTTCCAGCACCTTGCTCTGGATCAGCTCGTTGGACACACCGGCCTGGCGCAACGGCGAGGCGATGTTTTCGAACACGGTCATGGTCGGGTAGTTGATGAACTGCTGATACACCATCGACACGTTGCGCAGGCGCACTGGTTTGTGGGTGACATCCACGCCGTTCATCAGGATGCGCCCGCTGTCGGGCTTGTCCAGGCCCGCCATCAGGCGCATCAGGCTGGTCTTGCCGGACAGGGTGCGGCCAAGCAAGACGTTGAAGGAACCGGCTTCGAAGCGCAGGTTGGCGTCGTCGATCCAGGTTTGGCCTTCGACGACGCGGGAGACATGTTCCAGGGTCAATGACATGACACGACCTTTTTTATTATTGGAATGAATCTGGCCAGTCGTCAGAGCGAGTTTCATGCCAAAAACGGCAGGTGCTTGATCCGCAAGGAAATGGGTGAAAAGGGATGTTCAGGAGCGAACAGAAATGAACAGGTCTGGCTGAACAACTGAACAATCCGGGGGTTGACAATGAACAGTTCTGAACAACACTCTTTGAACCCGATTGACGTGGTTGCATCCGTTGGATTGTGCAAGACCCCAAAACAATAAAAAGAAGGTCGCCCCATGGCCGAACCCCTGGCTCACGACACCCTTATCCAGGAATCCTGGCGCCGTTGCCGCGCCTTCGGCCTGGACCACCAGAGCACGCCCAGCTTCGATCAACTGCCCGCCGAGGGCATCAGCCAATTGCTGGAAAGCCAGCATTCCCTGGTACAGACCACGCATCAGGAAGTCCTGCCCTACTACGAAAACATCCTGAGCAATTCCAACTGCCTGATCATGCTGGCCGACAACCAGGGCCAGGTGCTGACCAGTTGGGGCACCCAGCGCTTTATCGAGCCCAAGCTGGCCCGGGGATTCAGCGCCGGCGCCAGCTGGATGGAACGCTCCAGCGGCACCAATGCCATCGGCACCGCACTGGCCTGTGCCCAGGCGGTGCATATCGAACATGACGAACACTTCCTCAAGGCCAACCGCTTCATGACCGGCTCGGCAGCGCCGATCTTCGATGCCCAGCGCGAAATCATCGCGGTGCTGGATGTGTCCAGTGACAGCTACCTGCCGCCCTCCCACACCCTGGGCATGGTCAAGATGATGAGCCAGACCGTGGAAAACCGGCTGATCCTCAACCTGTTTCGCGGCGAACACTTCCAACTGACCTTCAACACCGGCCTGAGCAACCTCGACAGCCAATGGGCGGGCCTGCTGATCTTTGATGAGAGCGGCCAGGTGCTTTCGGCCAACCGCCGGGCAGACAACCTGCTGGGCATCAGTTTGTCGCGGGTGATGATCGACAGTTTGTTCAAGGTATCGCTGCTGGAGTTGCTCAATCAGCCGGAGGGCCTGCCCTTTTCGTTGCAGGCGGCGGGACGCAATCGCTTCCAGTGCCTGCTGAAGCGACCGAAGCAGATGCCGGTGCAGGCCCGCGTGTTCAGCGAGCCCGTTGCGCCAAAGCCCGCCGCGATTGGCCTGAAGACCTTGCACTTTGGTGATGTGCGCGTGGAAAAAGCCGTGCGCCAGGCCGAACGCCTGCTGGAGAAGGACATCCCGCTGCTGATCCACGGGGAAACCGGGGTGGGCAAGGAAGTCTTCGTCAAGGCCCTGCACCAGGCCAGTTCCCGCAGCCAGCAGGCGTTTATCGCGGTGAACTGTGCGGCGATTCCCGCCGAGCTGGTGGAATCGGAACTGTTCGGCTACGAAAAAGGCGCGTTCACCGGCGCCAACCAGAAAGGCAGCATCGGCCTGATCCGCAAGGCCGACAAAGGCACGCTGTTCCTCGATGAAATCGGCGATATGCCGCTGCCGACGCAAGCGCGCCTGTTGCGGGTATTGCAGGAGCGTTGCGTGCAACCGGTGGGCAGCAGCGAGTTGTTCCCGGTGGATTTGCGCATCATCTCGGCCACTAACCGGGCCTTGCGCGAGCAGGTCCAGGCCGGGCGCTTTCGCGAGGATTTGTACTACCGCATCGGCGGCCTGACCCTTGAATTACCACCGCTACGCGAACGCAGCGACAAACGGGCGCTGTTCCAGCAACTGTGGCAGCAACACCGGGAGCCAAGCCAGTGGGCCGGGCTCAGCGCCGAGGTGCTGGCGCTGTTCGAACAGCACCCGTGGCCCGGCAACCTGCGCCAGGTGAGCAGCGTGTTGCAGGTGGCGCTGGCGATGGCGGAGGAACAGCCGATCCGTCCGGAGCATCTGCCGGACGATTTTTTTGTGGATTTGAAAGTGACAGCGCCGCTGCCCGCCAGCGAATACCTGGATGACAGCATCGACCTGACCCAGCGTCTGAAGGCGGCCGGTGGGAATATTTCCCACCTGGCGCGGGAGCTGGGGGTAAGCCGCAACACCTTGTACAAGCGCCTGCGCCAGAACGAACGCTAGCGCGGCTTGACCACCACCAGCAGGTCGGTGAAGTACTCCACCTGGATCGGTAGGTTATCCGCCAACGTCGAGAGTGCCGCCGCCGTGTCATCCAGCTTGAACACCCCGGTCACCCGCAGGTTCTGCAGGGCCTGGGCGTCGAAGCGCACGAGGCCGTGGCGATAGCTGGCCAGGGTTTGTAGCACCTCGCTCAGGGGTTGGTCGTTGACCTTGAGCAGGCCACGGGTCCAGGCGTCCGGGTCGGTGTTGCCGCTGGCCTGGGGCGGCTGGGCGCGGCCATGGTCGAGGATCGAGCGCTGGCCGGCGGCGACCTTGACGCCTTCGCTGCTGTCACCTTTGACTGCCACGGTGGACTCGATCACCGTCACCACCGTGGTGCCGTCTGGCGCACGCTTGACCAGGTAACGCGTGCCCAATGCCGTCGCCGTGCCTTGGTCGGTGCGCACCACGAAGGGTCGTTGCGCGTCCTTGGCCACGTCGACCCAGAGTTCGCCTTGCAGCAGTTCGATCACCCGTTGGTGACCGTCGAATTTCACGTCCACCGCCGAGTTGCTGTTGAGTTGCAACTGACTGCCGTCTTCGAGGGCGATCTGGCGGCGCTCACCCACGCCGGTGCGCTGGTCGGCCATCCATACGGGCAGATGCTCCAAGCTTAGCCAGCCGCACAGCACGATGCCGAGCACACCCATCACCTGTGCACCGCGCGCGCGTCGCGGCGCAAACGCACGGTTCAGGGCCAGGCGTGCAGGTTGTGCAGGCAAGGTGTCGAGGCTGCCCCACAGCGAGCGCATGCGTTCGATGGCGACCGCGTGACGCGGGTCTGCCTGGCACCAGGCGTTGAAGGCTTGGCGCTCGGCCTCACTGACCTCTTCGTCATGCAGGCGTGTCAGCCAATTCGCGGCTTGCCGGATGATCTGTTCGGAGTTCATGCCAGCGGGTCTGCCGCATGCAGGCTGTGGTAGCAGTGCACCAGGGCGCTGGAGATGTAGTTTTTGACGGTGCTGGCGGACACGCCCAGGCGTGTGGCGATTTCACTGTAGGTCAGCCCGTCGAGGCGACTCAGCAGGAAGGCTTCGCGGGCCTTGGCGGGTAAGCCGGCAAGCATTTCGGCGATGCGTTCCAGGGCTTGCAGGGCGACATGGATCGCGGCCGGATCGGGCATGCCGGCGTCCTCGCTCTGGATGACCAGGGCTTCCATGTAGGCTTTTTCAATCCGACGCCGCCGGGCGCCATCGATCAGTAAACGCCCTGCCGTGGTGGCCAGGAAGGCCCGCGGTTCCTTGATATTTTGCGGCTCGGCCAGCATCAGCACACGGATGAAGGCATCGTGGGCCAGGTCGGCGGCGTGCTGGGAACACCCCAGTTTTCTGCGCAGCCAGCCCTGCAACCAGCCGTGGTGCTCGCTGTACATCGCCGTAAGGGTCTGCTGACGCACTAAATCGCCCAACGCGGCCGGAATGTCATGCATGCGCAAAATAGTCTCAAATGGGAAGAGTTACCAATTGCGCAAACAATGCCAGTAAAACGGTGTAGGAGCAAGGCCCTCCCCGTCGCAGCCCGCTCGCCACAGGGGGCTGGATAGCTGCGGCTTAGCGCCAGCTCCATGAGACACCGGTGTAGATTCCGCGGCCGTCGGCCGGGGTTGAGCGTGCGACATCCAGGCCCTTGTCGTCGTAGCCCGGCGTGACGGTGTTGGCGTAGCGACGGTTGGTGAGGTTGCGCAGGTCGACCCAGGCTTGCCAGTCCTGCTTGGGGGCGTCGTAGCCGAAGGTCGCGCCCAGAAGGGTGTAGGACGCGGCGTAATAGGTATTGGCGTAATCCACCGCCACCCGCGAGGAATGCTCGGTATTGAGGCTGGTGTAGAAGCCCGTCGGGTGGCTGTAGCGCAGTTGCGCCTGATAGTAGTGCTGGGGGATGCCCGGCAAGCGGTTGCCACCGAAACGGTCGTCGTCGCGGTAGTGGAAGTCGCTGAAGGTATAGGCCTGGCGCACGTCGAGCTTACCGCTGCGGCCACCGTCCCATAGCGGGCTGAGCAGGCCCAGTTCCACCCCCTGGTGCACGGTGGGGCTGGCGTTGGACTCGGCGACGATGGCATTGCTGGTCGAGGTCTGGGCCTGGGTTTCCACGGTGAGCAGTTCGTGACGCACTTCGGAGCGATAGAGCGCCAGGTCCCACTGGCCGAGCCATGCTTCGCCACGGCCACCGATTTCCAGGGTGGTGGCGGTCTGGTTTTTCAGGCTTACGCCTTCGCGTTGTAATCCAGTGGCCGGGCCGCTGCCCGCCGGAAAGTACTTGTTGGAACCCCAGATCATCGACCACGCATGCGGAGGCTCGACCGAGCGGCTCAGGTTGCCGTACACCTGCAGCTGCGGACTAAAGTCATAGCGCAGGCCGAGGCGCGGTGCGTAGTCCCAGTCATGCTGGCTGAGCGGCGCCTGGCCTTCGGGATAGGTGACCTGGGTCTCACGGCGGGTGTAGATCGCGGCCAGGCCGGTGGTCAGCCACAGGTCCTGGGCCAGTTCCAGGTCGTTGCCGATATGCAGCACGGTGTCGGAGCCCAGGTAGCTGTAGTCGCGGGTCTTGGTGCCGGGGGCGTAAGTTGCGGTGTTGCCGGCTGGCGTGCGCACGTATTCCGATGCGCCGTTGTTGGGCATCGCCTGGGTGGTGCGCAAGCCGAGGGTGGTTTTGCTGTCGTGGCCGAACAGCGTGTCCTGGCGGATGTAATTCAGGGTGCTGCTGATATCGGTGTAGACCACCTTGAGGCGGTTGGTGCCTTCGCGCAGGTCCATCGGGTAATCGTGGTACGCCAGCCCGACTTCCAGGCGCGAACTGTCGTCCAACTGCAAGGTGGTCTTGTTGGCGATCCAGGTGGAACCCGGTTGCAGGCGCTTGGAGTCACGGGCAGCGTTGAGACTGTTGGCGGCGCGCGGGTCGTGGCTGATCTGGGCGCGGGTGAGTTTGCCGGGGGTGTCGTTGGTGGTTTCGCGGTAGCGGAAATAGAAACGGGTTTCCAGGTCCGGGTTGAAGCGGTAGCCGAAGTTGGCGGCCACGCCCTTGCCGGTGGCGGCGCTCTGGCGCTGGTAGCCGTCGGATTCCGAGTCGGTGAGGCTGATGTAGTAGTCGGCATCCCCCAGCACCTGGCCCGAACTGATCTCGCGCTGGGCATAGCCACGGCTGCCGGCTTCGTAACGCACTTGCAGCTTGGGCGCATCGTAGCCGGTATGGGTCACGTAGTTGACCGCGCCGCCCAGGGCCAACGCGCCTTGATCAAAACCGTTGGCGCCGCGCAATACCTCGACGCGGCTTTGCCACAATGGGTCCTTGAGTTCATATGGGGTGCCGCCGGGGCCGGTCAGCGGCAAGCCATCGAACATCTCATAGAGCCCGGAGGCGTGGGCGCCTGGGCTGCGGTTCAGGCCCGAACCGCGAATGGACAGCTTCACCCCATCGTTATTCGCCGCCTTGGCATACACACCCGGCTGGTACTTGAACACGTCTTCGTTGGTGCTCACCCGCCCCTGCTGCACGCTGCTCATGTCGATGTAATTGGTGGCGCCGGGCACGCTCTTGAGCTGCGCCTGGGCCACTTCGCCGGCACCGGCCTCGGGCGTGGTGACTTCGACCGGCGCCAATTGCAGGTCTTCGGCGTGCACCAGCGAGCTAAAGGTCAGGGCGGCGAACAGGAACGGAGGTGGGCGCAGCAGCATGGGCGGATCCTTGGAATTCGGGGGCGTGAAAGGCTGGGCCGTCACGCGAACAGTGATGGGAAGACAACGATGCTCGCCAAGTCACGCCTTAATAACGGACCAGACGCTTCCCACAACAGCGTCGGACCGGGTTTATTTTTAAGTCCAAAATCGAATTAATACATGCAAACTCAGTATTTAAGGAAATAACCGACACGCATTACTGTGGAGCCATCGAGTCACCTACGAGATCGCCTCCCATGCCTGCATCCGCCACCGTCATCGACTTTACCCTCCACCGCAAACGCCGCCAGGCACGTGCTGCGGCCGAGTTGATGTGGGCGATGTACGCGGCGCGCGCAGGGTTGGCGGTGTTTACCACCCACGCCGTAACGCCCAGCGATACACGCCGGGCGTAGGCCAATGAATTTCCTGCATGTGATTCCCGAACCGCCCGAACCGCTGCCCAAGCCCAGCACCGATGACGATGTGATCAGCTTGTGCGTGGCGCATAACCTGCAACGCCTGCGCAGCAAACGGCACTTGTCACTGGACGCACTTGCACGCGCCTGCGGCGTGAGCCGGGCAATGCTGGCGCAGATCGAATCCGGGCGCAGCGTGCCGTCGATCAAGGTGTTGTGCAAAATTGCCAAGGGCCTGAAGGTGTCGGTGGCGGCGTTCCTGGAAGATCGCGCGTTCGAAGGGGTGGAAGTGTTGCCGGCGCAGCAGAGCAAGCGCCTGGTGAGTGCCGATGGCGCGTTTATCAGCCGCGCATTGTTTCCCTACGATACGGCACGCCAGTCCGAGTTCTACGAGATTCGCCTGCGTGCGCTTGGGGAGGAAGTGTCCAAAGGCCACGGCCCGGGCATCCAGGAAAACCTGGTGGTGGCCCAAGGCGTACTGGAAGTCAGCGTCAATGACGAGCGCTACCTGCTGTCCACCGGCGATTCAATTCTGTTCTACGCCGACCAGCCCCACCGCTACCGCAACCCGGCGGACAGCGAAGCCGTGGCGTTCCTGGTGATCACCTACCCCGAGCGGCTGGATTAATCCCGGCAAAAAAAACGCCCCGACTTATCGGGGCGTTTTTTCATCGCGCGGGACCTGTCAGCAGGTGCAGCACATCATCGGCATGCCGTTGCAGCTCATCATCATGGGCATGGCGCAGTCGTTCATCATTTTGTTCATGAGCATGCAGCAGTTGTTCATCATGTCCATGCTCATGCCCGGCATCGGCATCATTTTGCACATCATGCCGTCAGCCATCATGGTGCATTCCATGACGCACTTCATCATCGGCATGGGCATGCCCATCATCGGCATCATGTTCATGCCGGTCATCATGGCCATGGCGTCGGCCGACATGCACATCATCGACAGGTTGGCGCACTGCATCATCATCGGCATGCCGCAGTTCATCATCATCGCCATCATTTCGGCATTGGTCTTGAACTGGGCCATGTCCATGCCGGCTGCCGGCTTCATGGTGCACATCATGGCGTCAGCGGCCATTTCGCATTTCATGGTGGCCATCATCATCGGCATGCCCATCATCGGCATCATTGGCATGGAGGTGTTCATCGGCATCTGCATTGCATTCATCATGTTCGAAACTCCGTAATCGACAGGAAATGGCTAGGTTCTGGTGCCGATTCTAGAGAGGCCGGAGGGCTGCACAAGACGCCGGCAGAGCAGCAGGAATGGATGTTCCCGGGGACGCTTTGTCGAACAAGACAGCTGCATCGGGTGCGATGACAATGAATCGGACGCTATTGCGTTACTTGCGTCCGTTACCTGGCGTGAATGGGCGTCATGGATATTCGATTGAGGAATCTCGTCCAACCTTAAGGAAATAAACGATCTAACGGATGACCCTAGCCGTCGGGCTTCTCCAGCGACTGCATCAATTCATCGGCCTCCGACCCCGGTGGCAACCTGAACCCATGCATTTCATCAGCGGCAAGAATTTCATCCAGGGCGGCGAGCAACTGCGCTTCTGTCGGCGAGTCCCGCAGCAGTTTATGCGCGGGGAGCAACAACTCGGAGGGAACGCCCTGAACGCTGGCAGCGTCGATCACAGCGAAGAGGATAAAGCGCAGGCGTATTTCGCGGTCCGTCGGCCAAGCCGTTTTTCGCTTACCCAAGGTAGGGCCTCGTTTTTTCAGAAAAATCCGAGGCTATTGTGCACAGACAGGTGTTTCAAGCATCGGGATGCAAGATAGGCAAATTCCTACAGCAGAAAGAGAAACAGCACTCCCCAAGGCCACATTCAACGCTTAAAAGGCTTGCCGCCGGCAAAATAAGCTCGGCTCATGCCCGGCTGCGTTGCAACTCCAAGGTGGTGCCGATAAGCCGCGTAAATATACTCAGGATTTCGAACATCTGTGGGTTCTCAAGCTGCTTGGGCAACACATCCAGGGCGCACAAAGTGCCGAAGACGGTGCCATCCGAAAACACAATGGGCAACGAGATATAACTCTCAAACCCATGGGCCTTGGGCAACGGATGTTCCCAGAACACCGGATCCTTGCTGGCGTGCTCGATGATGATCGACTTGCGATTGGCGCGTGCCTGGTTGCACAGGGTGGCTTCGACCCGCAACTCGTCGCCCACCTCCAGCCCGAAATGCAACTCATCGTGCACGGCACAGGCCACCCAATGACTCTCGGTCATCTTGGAAATGGCGGAAAACCGCATTCCAGTCAAACGCGTGGTGAGTCGCAAAATGTTGGACGTGGTTTCAATCTCCGTAATGGCGTCCAACTCTTCAACCGTTAGATGTTTGATAACACTCTCCTCAAGTCACAGGCGTCATCACTGCATCGGCCATCGGTGGTACGGCTTAACTCACTGCCGACGAAATGCATTACTGCACGGGCAGGAAATTCATCAGCAACAGGCTTTGTGCATAGTTAAGCCCAATACGGCGGTAGCGCTCGTCGAGCATCTGGGTCAACAGGTCAAGGCGCGCAACAATCTTGCCGAACTCGACGGCGAAACTCAGGTTGCTGCCCTCCTCCGAGATCTCGTTGGAAAACAGGAGCAGGACGCCATTTGCATCCTGGCGCTTGCTGAGCAACCAGGTGGCCTTCTCGATATTGCGCGCGGCGTTGCTGACGAACTGCGGGTTGATCGAGTCGGTAATGTAGAACTCGGTACGCCCACCGTGGGCGGTCACGATCATGCTGCCGATGGCATAGATAAACGCCCCGACCCGATCACCCTGAAACTCGGGGCTCAAGGAGTAACTCAGCGCCGCCAGGTCGCGACGCTCCCCGAGTGCGGGCAATGAGCGGCGCTGCTCAATGGCCAGGCGGATCTCCCGCGCAGCGCTCACCGCATCCGGATAACCCGACTGGCGCCACTGGTTGGGGTTGCGCAGATAGAGCTTGTTCATGAGCAAATACAGGCTTTGCAAGTTGTCGCGCATGCCCAGGGTTGCCATGCGATCGACACTGGTCTGGAAGAATTCATCGGGTTTGCCGTTACTGAACTGCTTGGCGATGTCCCGCCCCTGCTGCTGGGTACAGCCACTGGCGCAGAGCATTAACACCACGGCCAGCCACAGTGGCCGACGCACTCGTCGAGTCTTGAATAAAAGTAACGTGCGAGCCATCGGCACCCGATCTGGTTCTTTTGCCCGCGCGGGAAATCGGCAGGGCTGGGACAAAGATAGATTGGAGAAATGAAAAAAAGTGCGATGGGCTGGGCAGATAGTTGTAAGCAGAGCCTGCCGGGGGACTGAATCGGCCCAATCGTGAAAGATTCGTTTCAGGGCCTATACTCAATGGAACAGTTGCGAGTGTTGTTGGCGATCCAGGGAGGATCTACATCGCGTACGGCACTTCTCCCCCGCAGCTGTACAGGAGGGTCGCACAGATGAAACATCCCATTCGAGCTCAGATTTTTGTCCAGGTGATTTGCCTGCTATCGGTGGCTCAGCTTTTCTGCTGAGCCATGGGTCACTGCCTTTAAGATCAGCTGCGCGTGTGGCTGGGGCAGTTTTCGCCCTGTATTTGGGCCCATCAACTTAAATGCCATTGCTGCCGCAGTAGCGTTCGCGCGGGTTTCAAGCGCGGACGGCCCGACACTACGCGTCTGGTATTAACGCGAATGTTTCATTTATCCAGATTCACCAGCTCATGCATCCGCGCCCCTATCATTCCCCGCAACCATTCAGCGTGGAACGCCATTTCGTCCAGAGAGATACCCTCACCCAACCGATATTCGAAAACCTTGTCCTTGGGCCCCTGACCCACGAGATGGAAATGCCCATAGCGATCAAACCGGGCGAGGACGTAGGGGCAGACGTAAATGATGTTGCTGAATGGCACCCGCACTTCGTAGGGCCCGCGGCCACGACGGATAACCGTGAGGCTGAGCAGTTGCTGGTTTTCATCGAACGTAAAGGCCTCCACATGAGGCGTAGAGGCCATCCAGGCAAACATCGCACCGATGAGCACTGCGGTACCGAGCATGAACAGGATGAGCGTCGACGTCGTAAAACTCGATTCAGCACTGGGCGGCGCGCCCTGCAGCGCTCCGAGCCCGGCCAGGAGCAACATCACCAGCCCGTAGCCCGGCAACAGCATCAGTAGCGCAATGTAGAACCCCAGGATCCCCCGACCACTGCCGCCAACGCTCGGTAGATCCGGGCCGTAATACCAGGTGGGTGGGTGCGCGACAGGGCTTCCAGTGCTTGGCGCTCCGGGAAGGGTGGCGACGCGGTGAGGTGGATCTTGACGGTTCATCCAGCCGGCTCCAGGGATTGCAGCGTTCAATAATGGGCGAAAAACCAGGAGTCTTCGCGTACCCCTCAAACCGTTAGTTGGACGCCCGCCTACGGGCAGCCTTACTTGAGCAGGGCAATCACCGCGCAGACAATCATGATCGCCAGCGCCGGCCACTGCATGGGCATGAAAAAGAAGTGATGGCGCACGCCATCTTCATGCACCTGCCGATTCAGGGCAAAGCCAAGCACGGTGTTGATGGCCGAGCCAATCCCCACCCCCATCAACAGTTGCATCAGTGAGGTATTGCCGGGTTTGACGCTGGGGTCGGGCCACACCCCCATCAGCAACAACACCATGGCCACCGGCGTGAACAGCGTCAGCCAGCCTGCGCCGCGATAGATCATCGTTTAATCCTCATGAATGACACGATTGGCTCAAGCCGGCTCGCGTGCTTGCTCTTCAGCCGCAAACACGGCATCGAGTGTGTTGAGGAACAGGTCGTGGCTCAGAATGCCGGTGGCGATGGTCGACAACACGGGTTTGCCGCTCTCGTCCTTGATCACCACCTTTTCGGTCCAGGCGTTGAGGTCGACGGTACGCAGCGACGACATCGGCACCTTGCGCCCTTGGTATTCGAGGAGATCGTGGCTCACCACAATCGGCGTCGTGGTGATTTTGAGGAAGTTGCCGCTGACGCGCTTGCCCCAGACCTGCCCGGAGCTGATGCAATTGAACCTGACTGCCCCACCCGACTCCAGCGTCGCCATCACCCCCGGCAGACGTGCACGTACGTGCAGCTCACGGACCAACTGCTGGAAATCGTGAAAGCCCTTGAGGCTCTCGATCACTCGATGAAACGGCTCCGTGGCATTACGACGGTAGGCCACGTTGGTGATCATGCCGGTCAGCACGGTTTGCCCGGAGCCAAACAGATACAGGTCATCAATCTCGGCAAAGGCGGTGTATTCGCGCTGATCGTTGATGATGCGCTCGATGCCATGCTCATACACGTCGTAACGAGGCGCACGCAGTTTCCTGTGCCAGGCGTAAGCGGCAAATACACCCAGCCCGAGAACCGCCAGCAAAGCGCTGGTGGCGTAAATCAAGGTATGGGGGCTGCTGAAGTTGAAGGCCATGCCACGGGACGTCTGGAGGCTGACCGGCCCCTCATTGCCCGGTGGCAGGATCGTGCCCAGATACAACACAAACCCGGCGAGACCTAACAACACAACGCCAAATATCAAACTGAAAATCAGAAAACCCTTGCCGTGACGGAAACTGGCGATCAGTTCGCCGGTGGCGGAAGGCGCTTGGGAGGGGGATGACTGCATAAATCTTGCGTCCTTGTAATGGGGTAGCGCGCGCCGCGGTTTACGCGGAGCCGATTGAGCCGTGCCCCCACTGGGCAGGCTTGGCACGGCAGGTTGGAACATGGCCCATTAACATCGTTCACTGTGCATATGGGTTAATGCCAACGGGTTCACAACGTTCGCGACATTGGGGCCGGAAACACGAAAGCCCCGCTAAGGCGGGGCTTTCGTTTAAGTCCTGGCGGGAAACCACGCCTGGGACCCTCGTCATCTTTCGGACAATGCAGCTCTTGTTTCACCAGAGATGGAAGTCTTTTTCAGCGTTTCCCTAGCGGGCAAAAGACGTCCCCGGACGCGGAATATTATCGGGCTTGGCGAAGCACAAGCTCCGACAGACGGGTCTTAACTCGGAAGCAGAACTCACGAATTTGAAATTGATAAGCCGGCATAACCATGTAGTTTAAATCGGGACCCAATGAGTCTTTAATTTCCATGTATTTGGCAGTCTTGGCAGCAATGGCCTGGTATTGCGCCTCGTATTTATCGTAAGACGCTTTGTTGTAGACCTTTAAAACATCCAGTTCTTTACGGCATTGCTCAGCGCGATTTTGGTTCAAGTTTGTTTCTGATTCTGACTGAGCCGCCTCCGGAGAAGCTGCTTTCGGGGCGTCAGCACTGGCGTTCGCAGGTGCAGCCTCATATCGCACAGTCCATTTTTCTGGTGTCGAAGGTGCGACTTCAGGCGGTGCTTCCTGGACGACGGCAGGAGGTGGAGTCACATCAGGTTTTTCTGGAGTTTTCGTAGCGCATCCAGAGAGGGCAAGCCCTACCACTACAACGATGCCACACATTTTATCCATCGGTTCCACCAAGAGGTAATTACGGATGGCTGAGTCGTTAGGTTCTGGGTAAAAGTAATAACTCATTCAATGATCGAGTGTAATTTTTCTACCAGCCTCAAGGCGCTCAGCCTCTCTTCCTTGAGTGCGCAGATGAACGATAGTAGTAAAAAAACAAAAAGATGACGAGCAAAAGCTGACTGGAAAAACCACAAATTCAATGTGCCCGTTGAAGTGGTTTCAGTTCCGTGATTCCAGTCCCGGGCTGCATCGGCATCATCAGTATTAGCTGCACGAGTCTGCTACAGGACACAGTAAGCAGAAGATCGCCAAACCCCAGAAACACAAAAGCCCCGCAATCGCGGGGCTTTCGTTTGAATCTTGGCGGGAAACCAGGGATTCGAACCCTGGGAACGCTATTAACGTTCGCCGGTTTTCAAGACCTCTATGCAAAATCAAGCGGGCCGATGTGTTGAGGCCTAACAGCGTTCCATAACTCCCTGTTAGCCGCCAAGCTACAAGCCTTATTCTAAAAGGGCCGCGATTTTAATTTGGGAACTGATCCTGCCCCACCCGACGCTCGCCGCTCGACCAGAAACTGCGCAGGCTTTGACGAGGAAATCGTCGAGCCCCCGGGATATCAGCGTCACTGCGTATCAAAGTTGATTGGACCGGTTTCGACTACCCACTTGGTACCCAGGTAGCGTTGCTTCAATGGGTACATCAAGGCATATCCTTGTGGATGTGAAGCTAGTACCCAGAATGATCAGACTTGGCAACGAATTCAACCACAAACCGACTTGCATTTTCGGCCGACCACCTCATGGCGGCAGCAATTTTCGCGTTGTTGCTCGGCGCTCGAGGGGTCATAGCTCATACGTCCTAATCGTACTGATGAGAAGCCCTAGCCTGACGAGCAGGCCAGCGCACCCCACAAATGGCGACGCCATGCTTCCACGCTGCCCCATAGCGCGGATACGACCATGCTGGCACAATGCATCTAGACCTTGACAAGGATAGCATCCAGGTTGGCTCATTTGCCCCCACAGGCCCTAGCCCTGTCATCAAGACGCAGATTCAGAAACCGTGTAGTTGAGAGGAACGGATTCACTATGAGCAGCCTAATCCCTAAACCACAAATGCAGCTAGTCGACCCACAAGCGCAAATGGTAGTTGACGTGCTGCAAAGCATTGGCTTACCGCACGAAAACATCATTGCTTCTCAAGAAGAAAGAGCAATTATCGGGCAAGCTTTGCCGGCTTTGATTGAGTCACTCCCTCATGATGTCAAACAAGGCGCAAGGTACCTATCCAAATTTGTTGTAGGCGCAGGGTTTGGGCTTTTTGACTACTCCCTCAATGCGATCTGGAATGAAGTCGTTCTAGACTTACACAAAAAGGTAATAGCTTACGGTCTCGATATTTTCTACGACGCTGCAATTGGAGGAAAAAACAGGGAGTTCTATCAAAATGAAGATGACCTTCGTTCAATAAAAGACTCAACTCTTCTGGACACTTGCCGAAAGCTTGAGCTGATCAGCGAGACAACAACAAAAAAACTAAAGCACATGCTCGACATGCGTAACGACATTGGGATATCGCACCCCACGAACTACACAATCAACGCTTACGAACTGTTAGCGTGGCTCACAAACTGCATCAAGGATGTGCTGAATGATCGACCTACTGAATCCGCACTGCAGGTTCAGGCATTTATTCAAAATCTCCGCACATATACGCAGCCCCTTGACTCCGCTAACCTTGCCAGCATTACTAGCAAAATAAATGAACTCGCCTCCCATCACTGCGGGAGCATTCTCAGAACGATGTTCGGGATCTATGTAGCTGCAGATACAGACCCGCAAGTAAGAAAGAACATTTCCTTACTTTCAGTTCCCGTCTGGCAAGCAAGTAATGACGATTTTAAATACCGTCTCGGGTTAACACTCGAAGGTTACAACACTAACCTTCATAAGGATAAATACGAGCTTGGCGTTCAGTTCTTCCAAGCCGTTAATGGTAATGCATTCCGCTCAGATGCCGAGCGAGCAATTATCGTTGATGGACTGATAGACACGTTATTAGAAAAACATCATGCTTGGGACAACTACCACCACGAAGCTCCAGTAGCTGACGACATAATGTCATACATACACAATCAGCAAGACATCCTAGCAAATTTCGCCCCCAAGCTTATTAAGGTTTTCCTCATGTGCCGAATCGGTAATGGCCGAGCATATTGCAGCGGGGTTTCCCCCAGAGGTTCAACCTATTACGATCAACTTCTAGGGTTGCTAGGTGACCAATGGGCGCCTACTGCACTTGCAGCATTTACGACCTTCGATATTCAGGTACAACTCAGTGAAGATCTATGCCGCAAACAAGCATGCAAAGCTCTGGAAAAAGTCAAAGCAGGCGTGGTCAATCAGCGCCTTCAGGAGTGCATCGATTTTCTCCTGACCAACCTCCCAGCTAACGGCAAAGCACCACTTGACAGCAGGTTTAAGCAGCTGACAGCTGGATATCTGACCTGGACCTGAGCCCGTGTTGATTCGACTACTGCACACCCCAATTGTGTAGGGGTATGTAGGGGATATTGGGGGGGAAGCCCGTGGTGGCTGGCCCTAACGCCCACCAGCATACGATTGCATAAATGCATAACTGGCATTGGATGGCATAGATTGGCGTACGGTTTGCCCCATTTTTGCCCCAACACTATCGACCACTACAGAGAGGCCAAAGCCTGCCCTCACCAGCACAAGGATCTACAAGCACCATGTACGACGTTTCTGCGATGGAGTCGGAACTCCAGAATTCGATGGCTGTAGTTAAGAGGAAAATAAGAACCACACTTGCTGCCGCATTCAAAAACGTTTACTGCAGCGATTTAGTGCCCGACCAGTTTTCAGACCAATCCCCCCCTATTGACTTGGTCTCCCTCGTCAGCATTGCAGATCTTAATGTAGTGGTCTAATGAAACCGGACACCCATTTAGGCGAGAATGCTCGCCAGAACGAGGTGTCAGATGACCAAACAACGCCGTACCTTTTCCCCTGAATTCAAACGCGAGGCCGCCGACCTCGTTCTCAAGCAGGATTACAGCTTCATTGAGGCCAGCCGCTCGCTTGGTGTCGGGGAGTCGGCTTTGCGCCGATGGGTCGACCAGGTGCAACAAGAACGCACGGGCGTCACCCCGCAGAGCAAAGCGCTGACCCCGGAGCAGCAGAAAATCCAAGAGCTGGAAGCCCGAATTGCTCGCCTTGAGCGGGAAAAATCGATCTTAAAAAAGGCTACCGCGCTCTTGATGTCGGAAGATCTCGAGCGTTCGCGCTGATTGACCAGTTGAGCATCCACGAGCCGGTTGATTGGCTGTGCAAGGTGTTTGAAGTGACCCGCTCGTGCTACTACGCTCGGCGCCTCAGGCGCCGCACACCGGAAGTAGAACGCCTTCGATTGCGCAGTCGGGTGAACGAGTTGTTCACCCAAGGCCGCAGTGCTCCCGGTAGCCGTAGCATCATGGCCATGATGCAGGACGACGGCGAGCAGATCGGGCGATTCAAAGTGCGCAGCCTGATGCGCGAGCTGGAGTTGGTCAGCAAACAACCGGGATCGCACGCTTACAAAAAGGCGACGGTCGAGCGGCCCGACATTCCTAATATTTTGAACCGGGAGTTTGATGTGCCCACTCCTGACCACGTCTGGTGTGGCGATATCACTTACATCTGGGCTCAAGGGAAATGGCAGTATCTGGCGGTTGTCCTAGATCTTTTTGCCCGCCGTGTTGTGGGCTGGGCGTTGTCGGGAAAGCCGGATGCGGACTTGGTCATCAAGGCCTTGGACATGGCTTACGAGCAGCGAGGGAAGCCTCAAGGTCTGCTGTTCCACTCCGACCAGGGCTCGCAATATGGAAGCCGGAGTTTTCGTCAGCGCCTTTGGCGATATCGCATGCGTCAGAGCATGAGCCGGCGAGGAAATTGTTGGGATAACGCGCCGATGGAGCGGGTGTTCAGGAGCCTGAAAACCGAGTGGATACCGACCATGGGCTACACGACGGCCCAACAAGCTCAGCGGGATATCAGCCATTTTTTGATGCACCGGTACAACTGGATTCGACCGCACCAATTTAATGGTGGGCTGCCACCGGCTCAGGCCGAGAAAAAACTTAACGTCGTGTCCGGGATTAGTTGACCACTACA
>NZ_MBDT01000032.1:0-918444 GCF_001702295.1 Pseudomonas sp. S3E12 | reverse complement strand
TCCCCCCAGGCATACCGCGTGTCCATCTGGGAAAAACTGGCCCAATGCCGGACACATCGCGCGGCCTTGCCCGCCCGTTCCCACGCCCAGAAGAAACTCGCCCCACCGGCCAAGCCCCGCTCAAGAATGACGTGCTGATCGTCGTAGCGATAAACCTCGCTTTCGCCGATGGCATTGGTCGCCGAAACCAACCGTCCCAGGTCGTCATAGGCGTAGGAAACAACGGTCTGCTCGGTCACCCACTCGAAGGGTTCACGCCCTTTGGCGCGCTGGACCTGATAGTCCACCGCGACGATGCGGCCAAATGCATAGCGCAGGAACAGCGAACGCCCGACACCGTTATCCAGCCGCTCGATGCGCCCCAAATAATCCCGGGAAATCCGCAGCCGGTTGTCGTACGCATCGCTGATGGAGACCAGCACACCGTCGCGAAAGTGATAAAAGCGCGACGCCTGGGCCAGCACCAGTTCATCCGGCGACGCGCCCAAATAGATGGCGGCTTCGGCCAGGCTATTGGTGATGGCAGGTCGAGCAACAGTCGGCAGTGGAAACCCAATCGAGCGATTCTCATGGTCCGTCCACACCACCGAATCGCCCGACACCACCAGCCGATGCGCCAGCGAATGACTCCAGCCAAACCCCAACCCGCCATCCACTTCCACCGCACTGGTGCGATACAGCCGCGTCCACTCGAACGGCAAGATCCCATCCAACGTGCCGTCGGTGAGGGTGAGCAATTCCTCCCCGGTAACCATCGACACCGGGCAGCCGTTGGTGATGGTCTTATCCGAAGGGGCTGCCGCATCCCCGTTGGGGTTCTTCCCTGAAACTGGAACATCATCGACAGGCTCCTGCCTGACCAACACCGTCTGCTGAGTCTTCCTGCGAGCCGCCGGCACCGGGTTCGAAACCACATGCTCCCCAACCTTCAACGGCGCAACCGGAATGGTCTTGATCGACGTTTCAGGCCCACCCAGCAGAACCGGTTTGGCGAGCTCGACATGCTCATCCATGGGCGATTTTCCGAACTGCCCAGCCATGCGCTCCAACCATCGGCGCGCACGTTGAGACTTGATGCCGCCCAGCACGTTGGTACTTATTCGAACCGCCATCCCCATCCCGGCAGTGGCGAGGCACAGCAACAAGTTGATCAATACGTCGGCGCTGATTTCCCCGAGCAACTCGTTCATATAGGGCGGTGGCAACAGACGCATCCAGCTGACCATTGCCGACAGATGGATGAACAGCAGCGGCTCATCGCTGAGCACCAACAAGCCCTTGGCGAGGGCGTCGGCGCCAAGGGTCAGCAGCTTTTCAAATTCATCCGCTGACAGGTAGTGCAGCAGTTGTTCGGCATAGGCCAACGGTTCGCCAAGCCATTGAAACAGCTGCTTGACAGTGTCCCAGAGCGAGTAAAGCGCTTCGCCGAAGCCGCGGGCATAGGCTTGATGCAGGGCGAGGTAGCGCTTGGGGAAGCTGGCTTCGGAGTAACCCTTCCACAACGGTTCGAAGGTGGTCTCCCATTCACTGCGCAACCAACTGTCCAGGGGGGCGATAACCGACTGATAAGAGGCATACAGCGCCTTGAAATGGTCTTTGGAGACGTTGGGGTAGAAGCTGACCCGGTACTGCTGGTTGCGATCACACTCGGTGATTTCGAGGATGCCGCTGGGGCCGATGGTCTTGTGGATCGGCTCGCCCAGGGGACCGCCCTCTGGATCGATGCGTTGCACCATCACGGGCGTATTGCCAATGGGCACGAACCGAGCGCTCTGGAACATATGCACCAGGGTCAACGTGCCGTTTGCCTGGCACATTGCGGTCGTGCTGCTGGGAAGGATGGCGCGGTTGATCGGCGCGACGAGCGCCACGTCATCCCCGACTTTGAAGACCTGTTCGATATCCAGGGCCGAAAAGCTAAAGAAGCTTTCCGCCCAGGTCTCGTAGGTATTGAGGCAGCGCCCGAAGTCGCTGAGAACGGATTCGACGTCTCGCGTCTTTGAATCCATGGCGGCCAGCACCAGGTAGCCAATGGCTTGGCGGGTCACCTCGATCATGAAACAGCCCCTTCAACCGGGGCTTTAACGAAAACCACCATCTGCAATCCCTCGCACTGTGTATTCAGGCGAGGGACTTTGCAGCGGTTTTCAGGGCAGGGGAGTAGCGCTTATCCGGCGCTTACGTGGGGCGTTTCGACAATTTTTGTCTTCTCCCGCCCCAGCACCAGGCTGCACAGCGCCGGCAGAAACAACAGCGTCAACACCGTGCCCACCAGCACCCCGCCAATCAGCACGAATGCCAGGGACGACCAGAACACCGACAACGTCAGTGGAATAAACGCGAGCGCCGCCGCCAGCGCGGTCAATATCACCGGCCGCGCGCGCCGCACCGTGGCCTCGACAATCGCCGCGTGGATCGCCATGCCATGCTCCTGGTTCTGGCGGATCTGGTCGGTAAAGATCAACGTGTTGCGCATCAGGATCCCGCCGATCCCGATCAAGCCCAGGATCGCGTTGAACCCGAACGGCTGGTTGAACAGCAGCAAGGTCGGCACCGCGCCAATCAAGCCCAGCGGCGCGGTGGCGAAGACCATGAACATCACGCCGAAGGAACGCACCTGGAACATGATCACCGTGAGGGTCAGCAGGATCATGATCGGGAACAGCGCCGCCAGCGCCACGTTGGCCTTGGCGCTTTCTTCCACCGGGCCGCCGATGTCGATCCGGTAACCGGCCGGCAGCCGGGCGATCAGCGGTTGCAGGTCTTTGTACACGGCCATTTCCACGTCGGGCGGTTGCACGCCGTCGATGATGTCGGCGCGCACTTCCACGGTGCTCGCGCGGTTGCGGCGCTTGAGGATCGGTTCTTCCATCACCGCCTGGAACTGCCCGACCTGGGCCAGGGGCACCGACGTGCCGGCGCTGTTGGTCAGGGTCATGTTGTTGAGGTTACCGAGGTTCTCGCGCTGGTTGCCCTGGGCGCGGGCGACCACGGACACGGTGCGGTTGCCCTCACGCACTTCGGTGATCGGGTTGCCGCTGAGCAAGGCGTTGAGCTGGGATTTGACCTCGTTGGGGGTAAAGCCGAGCAGGCGCAGGCGGTCTTGATCCAGCACCAGGCGATAACCGCTGGTGCGCTCGCCCCAATCGAGAAAGGCGTCCTTGGTCAGCGTGTTGGCGGCGACGACCTTGCGCACGTCCTCGGACACGCCGCGCAGCACCTCCACATTTGGGCCGGACACGCGGAACACCACCGGGAAGGGCACTGGCGGGCCGAACAGCAATTGGGTGACCCGCACCCGCGCCGCCGGAAACTCACCGGCCGCAATTCGCTCACGCATGCGCAGCTTCAAGGCGTCGCGGGCGTGAGAGTCCGGCGTCTGCACGATCAACTTGGCAAACGCCGGGTCCGGCATTTCGGGGTTCAGCGACAGGAAGAAACGCGGTGCACCACCGCCCACATAGGTGTCGACCATGCTGGTCTGCGGCTCTTGCAGCAGCGCCTTTTCCAACTGCGCCGCCACCGCCTCGGTGCTCTTGAAGGCACTGCCGGGCGGCATATACACCTCAAGAATCAGCTCGGAACGGTCGGAGTTGGGGAAGAACTGTTTCTTCACCACGGCCATGCCCAGTACGCACAGTACAAAGGCAGCGATCACCAACCCGGTCACCAGCCACCGCCTGCGTACGCAGGCTTCGACCAAATCACGCAGCTTCTGGTAATAGCGCCCGGCATAAATCGCGTCGTGGCCACCGGGCACCGGTTTGATCTGCGGCAGCAACTTCACGCCCAGGTACGGCGTGAACACCACCGCCACCAGCCAGGACGAGATCAGCGCAAAGCCGACGATCCAGAAGATATTGCCGGCGTATTCCCCCGCACCGGACCGTGCAAATCCCACCGGCAGAAAGCCGATGATCGTCACCAGCGTACCGGTGAGCATCGGTGCCGCCGTGGAACTCCAGGCGAAGGTGGCCGCATGAATCCGGTCAAAACCTTCCTCCAGTTTCACCACCATCATTTCAATGGCGATGATTGCGTCATCCACCAGCAGGCCCAGGGAAATGATCAGCGCGCCCAGGGTAATGCGGTCGAACTCACGCCCGGTGAGCAGCATGATCACAAACACCACCGACAAGGTCAGCGGCACCGCCGCCGCCACCACCAGGCCGACGCGAAAGCCCAGGGCCAGCAGGCTGATAACCATCACCACCGCGAGGGCGACGAAGAATTTGAGCATGAATTCATTCACCGCCAGGCTGATGTTCTTTGCCTGGTCGGAGACTTTGGCGAAGTTCACGCCCAACGGCAGGTCCGCCTGGATCCGGGCTTCCTCGGCCTTGAGGCTTTTGTCCAGCTCCAGACCGTTCCAGTGCTTTTCCATGATCACGCCGAGCATCAGCGCCGGGTCGCCCTGGTGGCGGATGCGGTAGCTGGGCGGGTCTTCATAACCGCGGCTGACGCTGGCTACATCGGCAATGCGCAGCACGCGACCGTTGACTTCCAGGGGCACGTTTTCGATCAGCGCCAGGCTGTCGAAGGCACCGTCGATACGGATATAGGCGCGCGCGCCTGCGGTTTCGACAAAACCTGACGGGGCCACGGCGTTCTGTGCGGCGAGGGCGGCGAAGATCTGCTCCGGCTTGATCCCCAGGGTCGCCAGGCGCTCATAGGAGAACTCGACAAAAATCCGCTGCGCCTGCTCGCCGAGGATATTGACCTTCTTCACCCCCGGCAGGTTGAGCAGGCCCTGGCGCAATTCCTCGGCCATCTGCACCTGTTGTCGATGGGGCAAGTGCTCGGCCTCCAGGGCGTACAGGGCGAAGTACACATCGGAATATTCATCGTTGAAGAACGGCCCGATCACCCCGTTGGGAAGCCTCGCGGCTTCATCGCTGAGTTTTTTGCGCGTCTGGTAGAACAGCTCCTGGATTTCGCTGGGGCGCGTGGACTCCTTGTAGGTCATGCGCATCGACACAAAGCCCGGCTGGGCGATGGTCTCGACGCGGTCGTAGTAGTCCAGTTCCTGCAGGCGCTTCTCCAGGCGGTCGGCCACCTGCTCCTGCATCTCCTGGGCAGTGGCGCCGGGCCAGGCGGCGGTAATGGTCATGACCTTGACGGTAAACGAGGGGTCTTCGGCGCGTCCCAGTTTGCCGAACGAGAAGATCCCGGCGGCGAGGATCGCAATGATCAAAAACAGCGTGACTGCGCGGTGCTTGACCGCCAGTTCCGAGAGGTTGATGCCGCGCATGCTCATTGGTCCTGTTTGCGGTTGAGGGCCAGTACCTGGGCGGGCAACAGGCGCACCGCGTCGCCGCTGTGCAACAGGTGCGCACCGAGGGCGACGACGACCTGGCCGGGGTTCACGCCGCTGTCGAGCAGGGCGTCTTCCTGGCCGAGGCTGGCGACCTTGACGGCGGCGAAGCTGACCTTGTCATCCGCGCCGATCAACCACACACCGGTGCCTTGCCCTGCATCGTGCAAGGCGCCGATCGGTACGCGGGTTTGTTGCGCCTGGCCATTACCTTGTAGGCGCACGGTGATGGTCGAGCCGAGGGCGAAGCGCTCGACGTTACCGTGCAGTACATAACGGGCGCGGTAGGTGCGGGTGGTGGGATCGGCGCTGGCCGACAGTTCGCGCAAGGTCGCCGTCACCGCCTGGTCCGGGGCGCCGAAGGGGAAGGCCAGGGCTTTCTGCGCGGCCTGGTCGCGCTGGTTTTCCGGCAGGTTGACGATGGCTTCGCGGGCACCGTCATGGGCCAGGCGCGCGACGATTTGCCCTTCGGCGACCACTTGGCCACGGTCCACCCGCACGTCGGTGATGATGCCGTCGCCATCGGCCTTGAGCACCGAATAAGTGCGGCGGTTCTCGATCTGGCTGGCGTCGGATTGCGCCGCGGCCAACTCGGCCTCGGCCACGCGCAGGTTGGTGGCCGACTGGTCGAAGATCTGCCGTGACACCGCGCCGGTACTGGCCAGGCGTTGGTAGCGGTTTTCATCGTCACGGCGCTGACGCAGCTGGGCCTGGGCGGCGTTGACGCGGTTTTTCGCCGAGCGCAGGGCCAGCTCGAAGTCGCCGATGTCCAGCACCAGCAGGGTGTCGCCACGGGAAACGTGCTGGCCGGGGTCGACCTTGCGTTCGATGACCTTGCCGCCGACCCGGAAGCCCAGGTCGCTTTCCGTACGCGCAGCCACCACGCCGGTATAGGCGCTTTGCTGAGTGCCGGCGGCTTCGACCTTGGCGGCGAGTACCGGGCGTGGTTGCGGCGCTTGGGCGGTGGTGTCGGCCTGGCTGTTGCAGCCGCTGAGGACGATCAACACGGCCAGGGGCGTGAGAAGGCGCGAGGGGAGAGGGATCATGTCGGGCTCCGGGGATGACCAGTGGGCAAAAAATTATGGACATAATTTTTTACGCATATTATGGTCGAAATATAAATAAATCCAGCCTCGGATAATCCCCATGTCGAACGCCCCGGCCCCATCGCGAAGCTTGTTGTTTTTACTGGTGGCCTTGACGGCGCTGGGTGAAGTCTCGACCCAATTGATCATTCCAGGCTTGGGTCTGATCGAGCACGCCCTGTTGGCGCCACCGGGTTCGGCGCTGATGGCCCTGTCGGCGTTTGTCGCCGCCTTTGGCCTGGGGCAACTGCTGTTCGGCCCGCTGTCGGACCGCATCGGCCGCCGTCCGGTGCTGCTCGGCGGGCTGTTGCTGTATGTGCTGGCGACCTTGTCGATGCTGCTGGTCAATGACATCCAGCAATTTATCGCCGCTCGCGTCGTGCAAGGCCTCGGCGCCTGCGCTGCGCTGGTACTGGCGCGCACCGTGGTGCGTGACGTGTGGAAGGCCGACGCGGGGCCGGCGCTGGCGCTGACCATGATCGGCATGCTGTACGCCATCGTCGTCGCCCCGATGGTCGGCGGCCTGCTGATCAAGCTGCTGGGCTGGCGTGCACCGATCCTGCTGGCACTGGCGATTGGCAGTGGGGTGTTTCTGCTGGCGCTGCTGTTCTTCCGCGAGAGCAACCACTTCCTCGACCCCAAGGCCGGCCACTGGCGCACCCTCGGCGGGCAATACCTGGACCTGCTCAAGGGCCGCCCGTACCGCGCGTTCGCCGTGGCGCTGGCGTGCACCTATGGCGCCATGTTCGCGGTGATCGCCGGTTCCTCGGCGGTGTATATCAATCTGTTGGGCTTGAGCAGCCTGGAGTACGGCATCAATTTTGGCCTGATCGTGTCGATGCTGATCATCGGTTCCACCTACACCCGGCGCAACATCCAGCGCCTGGGGCCGCAACGGATTGTGGCGATGGGCGTGACGCTGGTGGCCATGGGCGGGATTGCCGCACTGGTGATTTATGCGCTGTTTGGCCTGTCGATACTGGGCCTGGATATTCCCATTGCGCTGGCAACCCTCGGCGGTGGCCTGGTATTGCCCGGGTCTGTGACCGGTGGGGTCATGCCCAACGCTCACCGCGCCGGTTTGGCGGCGGGCTTGATGGGCTTTGCGCAGATGTTCGGCGCGACCTGCAGCGGCCTGTTACTGAGCCATCTGCGCGACGGCAGTGCCACACCGATGATCGTGATCCAGGCGTGTTTTGCCGTGACGGCCTTCGTGGCCTTCCATCTGTTGCGTGAGCGCCGTACCGCGGAGGTCGCGGCGGCTTGAGTTGTCACACTTTGTCCAAGTTATTCGGGGCTGGATGATTACGATTCTCTTTTGAGTCTAATCCGAAGGTCTTCGCCCATGCTGCCTGCTTTTCGTTTCTCGCCCCTGGCCGTGCTGGTTGCCGCCAGTCTTCATGCCCACGCCGATGAGCCTGTTGCACTGGAACTCAATGATGTAGTGGTGACTGCATCCGGTTTTGCGCAAAGCGCGGAAGACGCGCCGGCCTCGGTCACCGTGATCGATGGCGAGGCGCTGCGTCGCAAGTCCTACCGCGACCTCGGCGACGCGGTTAAAGACGTGGAAGGCGTGACCGTCAACGGCGGTGCGAATGAAACCGACATCTCCATCCGGGGCATGCCGGCCGACTACACCCTGATCATGGTCGACGGCAAGCGCCAGAGCGCGCGGGAATCGCGGGTCAACGGCAACAGTGGCTACGAACAGAGCTTTGTGCCACCCGCTGCGGCCATCGAGCGGATTGAAGTGGTGCGCGGGCCGATGTCGTCGCTGTACGGCTCGGATGCCATCGGCGGGGTGATCAACGTGATCACGCGCAAGGTCTCACCGACCTGGGGCGGCTCCGTCGGGTACGACTACTCGGCGCGCCAGCACAGCGACCAGGGTAATGCACGCCAGACCCAGTTCTACCTCAGTGGTCCGCTCAAGGAAGATTTCCTCGGTTTGCAGGTGTGGGGCCGCTACCTGGACCGCCAGGCCGATGACGACATCGAGCAGACCAATGGCTTCAGCAAGGCTGACCACCGCGACCTCACCGCGCGCCTGGCCTTCACCCCCACTATCGACCACGACATCCTGCTGGAAGCCGGCGCCACGCGCTTGAAGAATGGCGACGGCATGAGCGCCAACTGGGCCACCCGCGAACAGGAAAACAACCGCGATCACTGGTCGCTGTCCCACCAGGGCCGCTGGGGCTGGGCCACCTCGGACATTGCCTTGTCCCAGGAAACCTCCAGCCGTGAAGGCAAGGCGACGCCGGCGCAGACTGACATCTACGGGCGCAAACCCGAGATCAAGAACACTGTGTTTGACGCCAAGCTGGTGGTGCCCACCGCCCACAACGTCAGCACCGTGGGCGTGCAATGGAATAAAAGCGAGCTGACCGACTGGAACCAGGGCCTCGGTGACCGCGTTGACTATAAATTCTCGGTGGTGCAAAAAGCCCTGTTCGCGGAAAACGAGTGGTCGATGACCGACAGCTTCGCCCTGACCACCGGCCTGCGCCTGGATGAGCACGAAGAGTACGGCGCCCACGTCAGCCCACGGGTCTACGGGGTGTGGCGCGCCACCGAGCAGTGGACGTTCAAGGGCGGTGTTGCACGTGGCTTTAAGGCCCCCGAACTGCGTGCAGTCGTCGAGGATTACGCCTACCTGCGCCGCAACCGCTTCGTGATGTTCGGCAACCCGGACCTCAAGCCCGAGACCAGCACCAACTATGAAGTCTCGGCGCTGTGGAGCAACCGCGACAACCTGTCCGGCGGTGTGACGCTGTTCTACAACGACTTCCAGGACAAGCTTTCCACCGTCACCACCGACCGGCGCTGGAACGGCTACACCATCATGGAGCGGGTCAACGTCGACAAGGCGATCATCCAGGGCGTTGAGCTCAACGGCCAATGGGACATCAACCCCAGCGTGCTGCTCAAGGCCAACTACACCTACACCGACTCCGAGCAGAAAAGCGGTGCCAACAAAGGTGCGCCCCTGGCCCTCACCCCTGAGCAAAAAGCCAATGTGCGCACGGAATGGACCATTAACGATCGCACCCAGGCCTGGGCTTCGCTGAGCTACTACGGCGAGGAAACCGGCAACACCATCACCACCGACGAACCGGCGCCGGGCTACACCACCGCCGACCTGGGCGGCTCCTATGACGTGAGCGATTCGTTGACCCTCAACGCCTCCCTCAACAACCTCACCGACAAGCGCCTGGACGATGAAACCTATGGCACGGTGAACTACGGCCGCACCCTGTGGATGGGCGCCACGCTCAACTTCTAGAGCGCTGTGGGCAATCGCACCACCGCGCACAGGCCGGCCGGTGGGCGATTCTCCAAGACCAGTTCACCGCCATGGGCCTGGATGCACGACCGTGCGATCGCCAGGCCCAGCCCCACGCCGCCGTCACTGACACCCCGTTGTACGAAGGGCTCGAAGACTTTGCTCAACCACGCTTCGGGCAAGCCTTGGCCGTGGTCGAGAATCTCGATGCGCAGCCAACCGTTGTCCTCGCGAACCAGGCTCAGGTCGGCATCGCCGGCGTGGCGCAGGGCGTTGTCGATCAGGTTGGTCAGTGCGCGCTTGAGCGCCAGCGGGCGGCAGGTCAGCAGCAACGCGGGTGCGCCGGCCCAGGTGACGGGCTGTTGCAGGCGTTGGTAACGCTTGGCCAGGTCATCCAGCAGGTTGCTCAACGAAAGCGTGGCAGTCGCTTCCTGCACCGATTCGTCGCGCACGAAATTCAGGGTTTCACGCACCATTGCACTCAGTTCCCCGAGGCTTTCGAGCATGTCATCGCGGGCTGCGCCGGGCTCCAGCAACTCCACTTGCAGGCGCAGTTCGGTGATCGGCGTATTCAAGTCATGGCTGACCGCTGCGAGCATCCGCGTGCGGCCTTCGACATGCCGGGCGAGGTTGACCTGCATGGTATTGAAGGCGGCAGTCAGGTCGCGGGCTTCCTGTGGGCCGGTTTCCGCCAGCGGGGCGATCCATTCACCGCGGCTGACGCGCTCGGTGGCCTGGGCCAGGGTCTTGATCGGGCGCACCACGCGGGCAATGAAAAACATCACGATCAGCAGCACCGGCAGTGTAGTCACCGGCAGGCTGTAGGCCAGGACGCGACCCCATTCATAGGCGCCGGCGGGGTATTGCACGGCATTCAGGTAGGTACCGTTGGGCAGCGGCACGCTGCTGCGCAGGCGCAACGGCGCCCAGCCGGCGGGGCTGAACACATGGGTACGGGCGTCGGCGCCGCTGATGCGTTCCAACTGCATGCCGATGGCGGCGCTGTTATCCAGCTGTAATTGGTGGCGCAGCTCGTTGGCCAGGCGCTGTTCTTCCGGGCGTTGCGCAAACGGCGCCACCTCCGGCGTGGGGCCGATCCAGAAGCGCGTGTCGTCGGTGCTCATGCCGGCCAGCAGGTGCGCGGTTTCATTCGAGGTCAGGTCGATTGCCGTGTGATGGGCAATCCCCAGGCGTTCCAGGCTGAAACTGCGCGCCAGCGGGTGGATCAGGCTGCCGGTGCGCTGCAAAAACAACATCGCAATGGCGTTCGACGCCAGCAGTGCCAGCAGCAACAACAGGCTCAGCTGCCGTGCCAGGGTGCGCGGCCACAGCCGGTTCAGGGCGTGCATTCGCTGACCTCGGCGGCCAATAGATAGCCGCCGCCCCAGATGGTGCGCAACAGTTCCGGCGCGGCATCGCCCTGGGCCAGCTTGCGGCGCAGGCGGCTGACCTGACGGTCGATAGCGCGGTCGCTGACATCGCTGTCGGCGGCGGCGGTGAGGTCGATCAAGCGTTCGCGGGGCAGCAGGGTGTTGGGGTGGGCGAGGAACACTTGCAACAGCCGGCTTTCGGCAGTGCTGAGCCGGATGGCCGGGCTGCCGTCGCGGCGCAAGGTGGCGCTGGCCACACTGAAGTGCCAGCCGGCGAACTCGTAGGCCCGTGCGCCAGCGCCGGGCGCGGTGGGGCCGGTTGCGCGGCCCTGACGGCGCAGCACGCTGTTGATACGCGCCACCAGCTCCCGGGGCTCGAACGGCTTGGTGACGTAATCGTCGGCACCCAGGTCCAGGCCGCGTATGCGGTCGGCGGCAGTGTCGCGGGCGGTCAGCAGGATCACCGGGGTGTTGCTGCGCCGATGCAACTGGTTGCACAACTCAAAGCCATCGCCATCCGGCAGCAGCACGTCGAGCACCACCACATCGAACGCCTGGGTCTTGAGCAATTGCCACATGCCGGCCGCGTCTTCAGCGGTGCGCACCTCAAAGGTGTGACGTCGCAGGTACGTGGCCAGGGGTTCACGAATCTTGCGGTGGTCATCCACCACCAGTACGCGCGGTGCGATAGGCGCAGGGGCAAACGGCATTGCAGCCCTCGAGGGTTGAGCAGGAGAGGGCGGATATTACTACGAGTCATTATCATTAACGCTGTTTTTGTGAGGCTGCAGTCGTAGATCGTCCTGCCGGTAGGACGATCAAGGTCGTTTTTACCGTCTAGCGCCGAATTGCTGCGAGTTTTAAGGTGTATACACTTTGGAGGACTACCATGAAAAAACTCATCGGCATCTACACCAGCCCTCGCGCCCATTGGGTCGGCGACGGCTTTCCCGTGCGTACGCTGTTTTCCTACGACTCGATGGGCAAGCACATCAGCCCATTCCTGCTCCTGGACCACGCCGGGCCGGCCGATTTCACCCCGACAGACCAGCGTCGCGGCGTCGGCCAGCACCCCCATCGCGGCTTTGAAACCGTGACCATCGTCTACGACGGCGAAGTCGAACACCGCGACTCCACCGGCGCCGGCGGCAAAATCGGCCCGGGCGATGTGCAATGGATGACCGCCGCCAAGGGCATCCTCCACGAAGAGTTTCACTCCGCCGCCTTCGCCCGCAGCGGCGGCGCGTTGGAGATGGTGCAACTGTGGGTCAACCTGCCCGCCAAGGACAAAATGGCCGACGCGGGCTACCAGACCATCGTCGACGGCGATATCCCCGTGCTGCCCCTGGCCAACGACGCCGGCCACCTGCGCCTGATCGCCGGTGAATTTGCCGGCACCCAGGGCCCGGCGCGCACCTTCACGCCGATCGATGTGTGGGACCTGCGCCTCAACGCCGGCAAGCCCGTCACCCTCGACCTGCACGCTGGGCGCAACACCGCCCTGGTGATCCTGCGCGGCACGGTGCTGGTCAATGGCGAAGAAGTCGCACGCCAAGGCCAACTGGCGTTATTCGAACGCGACGGCCGCCAGCTCACCCTGGAGGCCAACGACGACGCCAAGGTCCTGCTGCTCAGCGGCGAACCGATTGACGAGCCTATCGTTGGGCATGGACCGTTTGTGATGAATACCGAGCAGGAGATTCACCAGGCGTTTGCGGATTTCCAATCGGGTCGTTTTGGGCGGATGCAGGATTAAAGGTCGGCCACAAGCCCCCTCCCACAGTTGAACGGTGTTCATCTGGCTATTTGTGAGTCCCCATCCACTCCAGCGCCGTGCGCCACACGCAGATCCCGAGGAAATACGCGGACATCACCGACCACAACCCAAACGTCCACGGGTTGGTGTTGGGATAATCCACCACCATCAAGAAGCTGCACAGCAACCAGATGGTGGTCACTGCGATATTGATCGGCATGAAGCGCTTGACCCGGAACGGGTGCAGGAACTTCATCGGCGTCACGGTCAGCAGGGCCAGGCCGATCACGGTCAGCAAGGTGACCCAGGCGTCCGGCTGGATGATGTATACGCACAAGGCCACCACGTTCCAGGCGGCGGGGAAGCCGACGAAGTAGTTGTCCTTGCTCTTCATGTTCACGTTGCAGAAGCAGAACAGCGATGACACCAGGATCACCGACACCGTGAACAGGTGGGTAAAGTCCGGCAGGTCGATATAGCGGTAGATAAACAGGGCCGGAATAAACACATAGGTGAGGTAATCGATCACCAGGTCCAGTACCGAGCCGTCAAAGCTGGGCAATACCGTGCTGACATTCACCCGTCGCGCCAGGGAACCATCCACGCCGTCTACCACCAGGGCCAGGCCCAGCCAGAGCAGGCAGGCCTTGGGTGAGTTTTCCAGCAGCGCCAGGGTGGCCAGGAAGGCCAATACCACACCGGTGGCGGTAAAGCCGTGGGCGCCCCAGGCTTTGATTCTGGCTACATGCAGGGTCGATATCACGGGCGGTTCTCCAAAAGGTGAAACGGGGCAGCCGACAACGTGACGCTGTCGAGTCTGGCCGGGGAATGCAGGTATCGACCGGGAAGGGGGTCATAAGGTTCACCGCCCGGCGCATCACATAGCGTAGCAAGCGTAGGACGTTTCGGCATCAGCCTTGGCGAAACACCAGCGCCTTGAGGCCACTTTGCGCGTCGATATCCGGAAATTCCGGCGGGTTTTGCAGCCGTTCAATAAAGCGCAGGCCCGGTGCTTCGCGGGTGACGCCGTCGATCAGGAAGTCTTCGCCGAAGGCCGGGTCGTTCATGCACGCCAGGACAGTGCCCTGGGCCGTGAGCAAATCCGGCAGGCGACGCAGTACGCGCTGGTAGTCCTTGGTCAGCAGGAAGCTGCCTTTCTGGAAGGACGGCGGGTCGATGATCACCAGGTCGTAGGGGCCGCTGTGGGTGACCTTGGCCCAGGATTTGAACAGGTCGTGGCCCAGGAAGCTGACCTTGCTCAGGTCATGACCGTTCAGGCGGTGGTTATCGCGACCACGGCTCAGGGCGCCACGGGCCATGTCCAGGTTCACCACGTGGCTGGCGCCGCCCTCGATGGCCGCGACCGAGAACCCGCAGGTGTAGGCAAACAGGTTGAGCACCCGCTGGCCCTTGGCTTGTTCGCGCACCCAGTTGCGGCCGTAGCGCATGTCGAGGAACAGCCCGCTGTTCTGCTTTTTGCCCAGGTCGATCAGGTAACGCAGGCCGCCTTCGGTGATGGTCAGCTCGTCGATGGCTGCGCCCACCAGCCATTCCGTGGTGCTTTGCGGCAGGTAGCGGTGTTGCAGCGCCACGCTGTGGGCGCCGGATTGGGCCCAGTCGAAGTCGATCAACAGCTGTTTCAACCCCTCCAGGTGGGGCGCTTCGGGCTCTTTGAACAGCGCGACCAGCACCACGCCTTGCAGCCAGTCCACGGTCAATTGCTCCAGGCCCGGCCAGCAGCGGCCACGGCCATGGAACAGGCGCCGGGTTTCAGTCGGCGGGCTGGCCAGGGCGGTGAGCAGGTGGGCGTGCAGGGTAGCGAGAGCGTCTGGGTTCATCGTTGAGCGTCGGTCATTGAGCGGGCGGCATTTTAAACACACTGGTGAGGTTTCGGGTTGATTGAGCACAACGTGCTGGGAAAAAGCCCATGGGCAGTGATTCATGCTCAAAATTCTATAAACCGCGCCTGATAACAGGCAAAAAATCCTCAGGCACCGACATAAACTGGAAAAAAAGCCCGGAGGTGCCCATGAACGGTTTCGCGAGTGCAGTGAATCACACAGCCCTGGATCAACCAGAGCTCGACGAATGGCGTGACGCGCTGGCGTCGTTGGTAGCCAATGCCGCCCCTGAGCGCGCACGCCAGATCCTCGACCTGCTGGCCCGCGACGCCAGCGCCCCGCACATCGACTGGAAACCCCGGCACGGCACGCCCTACATCAATAGCATCAGCGTCGAGCAGCAACCGGCGTTTCCCGGCGACCTGGCCACCGAAGAGCGCCTGGCCTCGCTGGTACGCTGGAACGCCCTGGCCATGGTGGTGCGGGCCAACCAGGCCTATGGCGAACTCGGTGGCCATATCGCCAGCTACGCCAGTGCGGCGGATTTGTTCGAGGTGGGTTTCAATCACTTTTTCCGCGCCCGCAATCACGACTTTGGCGGCGACCTGGTGTTCTACCAGCCGCATTCGGCCCCCGGCATTTATGCGCGCGCCTTCCTTGAAGGGCGCTTGAGCGCGGACGACCTGGCCCACTATCGCCAGGAACTCGGTGGCGCCAAGGCCGGGGCGCGTGGGTTGTGCAGCTACCCGCACCCGTGGTTGATGCCGGACTTCTGGCAGTTCCCCACCGGCTCCATGGGCATTGGCCCCATCAGTTCGATTTTCCAGGCGCGCTTCATGCGCTATCTGCAGCATCGCGGCCTGCAGGACACCGCCAAGCGTCACGTGTGGGGTGTCTTCGGCGACGGCGAAATGGACGAGCCGGAAAGCATGTCGGCCCTGACCCTGGCCGCGCGCGAAGGCCTCGACAACCTGACCTGGGTGGTCAACTGCAACCTGCAACGCCTCGACGGCCCGGTGCGTGGCAACGGGCGGATCATCGACGAGCTGGAGGCGTTGTTCGCGGGGGCAGGGTGGAACGTGATCAAGTTGGTCTGGGGTTCGGACTGGGACGCCTTGCTCGCCAAGGACGCCGACGGTTCCCTGGTCAACACGTTGTCGAGCACCGTGGACGGTCAATTCCAGACCTTCGCCGCCAAGGACGGGGCCTACAACCGCGAACACTTCTTCGGCCAGAGCGCGGCGCTGGCCAGCCTGGTCGAGGGCATGAGCGATGAGCAGATCGACCGCCTCAAGCGTGGCGGCCACGACATGGTCAAGATCCACGCCGCCTATCACGCAGCGCGCCGGGTCAAGGGCAAGCCCACGGTGATCCTGGCCCAGACCAAAAAAGGCTTCGGCATGGGCGAGGCCGGGCAGGGCAAGATGACCACCCACCAGCAGAAGAAGCTTGATCGCGAGGCGCTGCTCGCGTTCCGCAACCGCTTCCAGTTGCCGCTGAGCGATGAACAGGCCGAGTCGCTGAGCTTCTTCAAACCCGCGGATGACAGCCTCGAGTTGCGCTACCTGCATCAGCGGCGCACGGCCCTGGGCGGTTATGTGCCCAGCCGTAGCCAGGCCGCAGCACCGGTAAACGTACCGACCGTGAGCGGTTACGCCGGTTTCGCCACGGCGGCCGACGGCAAGGAAATGTCCACCACCATGGCCTTCGTGCGCATGCTGAGCAACCTGCTCAAGGACAAGGCGCTCGGGCCGCGCATCGTGCCCATCGTGGCGGATGAGGCGCGCACCTTCGGCATGGCCAACCTGTTCAAGCAGATCGGCATCTATTCCAGCGTCGGCCAGCGCTATGAGCCGGAAGACATTGGTTCGATCCTCAGCTACCGCGAAGCCACCGACGGGCAGATTCTTGAAGAAGGCATCAGCGAGGCCAGTGCCATCAGTTCCTGGGTCGCGGCGGCCACCAGCTACTCGGTGCATGGCCTGCGCATGCTGCCGTTCTACATCTATTACTCGATGTTCGGCTTCCAGCGCGTCGGCGACCTGATCTGGGCCGCCGCCGACCAGCGCGCTCGTGGCTTCCTGCTCGGTGCCACGGCCGGGCGCACCACCCTCGGCGGCGAGGGCTTGCAGCATCAGGACGGCAGCAGCCATCTCACCGCCGCCACCGTACCCAACTGTCGCGCCTACGATCCGGCGTTTGCCGGTGAATTTGCGGTGATCCTCGACCACGGCATGCGCCAGATGCTGGAGCAGGATGTGGACGAGTTCTACTACGTGACCCTGATGAACGAAAACTACCCGCAGCCAAGCCTGCCCGCAGGCGTGGAGGCGGCGATCATCAAGGGCCTGTATCGCCTGGAAGGCGCCGTCGACGCCAGGGTGCGCCTGCTCGGTTCGGGTACCCTGCTGCGTGAAGCCCAGGCCGCCGCGCGGTTACTGGCTGAGGATTGGCACGTGGCGAGCGAGGTGTACAGCGTGACCAGTTTCAGCGAACTGGCACGGGAGGCGCGGGAAGTGGAGCGCTGGAACCGCCTGCATCCGCAGGCCGGCAAGCGCGTCAGTCACCTGAATGATTGCTTGCCGGCAGGTGCACCGGTGATTGCCGTGTCCGACTATGTTCGGGCGGTCCCGCAGATGATCGCGTCCTATCTGGACTCCAGCTACACCGTGCTCGGCACCGATGGGTTCGGCCGCAGTGATACACGGGCGGCGCTGCGGGATTTCTTTGAGGTGGATCGGCATCACATCGTGTTGGCGGCGCTTACCGCGTTGGTGGAGCAGGGCAGTCTTGAACGCCAGGTATGCCAGCAGGCCATTGAACGGTATGGCTTGCTGGCGGATCGCAACGCCTCCTGGACCTGTTAACCCCTCCGCAGTTGTAGCCCCGGCGAGGCTGCGCAGGCCGTGACTCGAACGTGCTTAACGCGAGAGCAGCGGCGCTGCGCTTTTGTCCTCGGTGCCCACGTCATGCAGGGAAATCCTCGCGGTCTCCGGCAGCGCCAGCCCGCCCGCCAACGCCAGCAACGCCACGGCAATCAGGTAGAACGCCGGTGACAGGTTGCTGCCGGTGGTGCTGATCAACCACGTGGCCATCAGCGGCGCGGTACCGCCGAAGATCGTATACGCCATGTTGTAGGTAATCGCCGAAGCGGTATAGCGCGTGCGGGTCGGAAAAGTCTCCGACAGCAACGCCGCCGTCACCACACCGCACAATACTGCACCGACCGCCAGCAACATCACGCCGACAATGGACGCCGCGAACGAACCGGAACTGGCCATCAGGAACGACGGGTACACCACCACCATCAACAACACGCACGCCGTCATCACCGTGACCCGACGCCCCACGCGATCCGAATACAGCCCCGCCAGCGGGCAGATCGCCGCGGCGAAGATCAGCGCGATCAGCGACACCAGCAACGCCATCGCGCGACTCAGCCCACCGGCCACTTGCAGGTACGTCGCGAAGTAGGTGGTGAACATATAAAACGACAGCGCCGTCAGTGACACAAAAGCGCCCAGGCAGCAGATCGCCGCACCATGGTTGCGCAAGGTTTCCTTGAGCGGCGAGTGGGCCACCGCATGCTCCTGCTTCACGGCCTGGAAGGCCGGCGTCTCATCCAGCTTCCAGCGCAGGTAAAGGCCCACCAGGCCCAGCGGCGCGGCGATCAGGAACGGCAGGCGCCAGCCCCAGCTGCCCATGGCCTCGGCGGACAATGACGCTTCGAGTGCGTACGCCACCACGGCTGCGGCGGCGAAGGCGGAGAACGTCGACACCGGCACGAAGCTGCCGTACCAGGCGCGTTTGTCCCGGGGCGCGTGCTCCATCAGGTAGGCACAGGCACCGGCGTATTCGCCGCCGGCGGAGAAACCCTGGGCGCAGCGGATCAGCGATAACAGGATCGGCGCCGTGACGCCGATGGCGGCGTAGGTGGGCAGCAGGCCGATCAAGGTGGTGGCGCCGGCCATCAGCAGGATGGTCATGGCCAGGGTGCGCTTGCGCCCGATACGGTCGCCGAGCATGCCGAAGAAAATCCCGCCCAGGGGCCGGAAGGCGAAGGCGACGGCGAACACCGCGAAGGTTTTGAGCAAGGCCGCGCTGGCGTCGCCGCTGGGGAAGAACTGTTGGGCGATGGTGGCGGCGAGGAAACCGTACACGGCGAAGTCAAACCATTCGACGAAGTTACCGATGCCGGCGGCGATGATGACCTTGCGCAGGGTTTGGGGGCTTACCTGTTCGGTGGAGGGGCTCGTCATGGGGAAGGCCTCGGAAGGGGTCGGGGATGCTGGATTATCCGGGGAGGGTGTTGGGCGGCCGGGCTCAAAAGAGTCGTCCGCGTAGTCAGTAGCGACCGGGTGGGATGGGGGAGGCAGGAATTGGGCCAGGTCAGGCGGGGATTTATCGTTACCGGGCAGACTTGCGATAGGTCAGCAGCACAATCCCGGTCACCACGATGACGCCGCCGACTATCTGGCCGGCGCTGAGCATTTGATCGAGCACGACCCAGCCCATCAACAGCGTGGCCAGCGGCTCAATGTTCATGACCGGCGCATTGCGCGGCATGTCCAGGCGCGGGACCGACATGAACAGCACGATAAAACCGGTGCCATACAGCACCACCAACGTTGCGAGTGCCAGCCAGCCGGTACCCGTGGCCGGCGGGTTCAGGCCGCCGGGAAGGGCGCCGCTGAGGCCGGCGAGGTTGACGCTGCTGAACACGATGAAGATGGTCAGCAGGCTGCGCACGGAGCCGCGTACCTGGGACAACTTATGGTCGGTGATCCACAGCGCGCAGGCGAACACGAAGGCGGCGCAAAAGGCCAGGCTGACGCCGAGCAGCCATTGCGGGCCGATATCGGCACTGCTCGAGAGGCGGCCGGGTACGTCCAGCACAAACACCAGGCCCACCAGGATCAAGCCCATCAGCAAGGCGGTGCGCGCCGTCGGACGTGGGCCGCCGAATGCCCACGTGAGCAGGGCAAGCAGAATCGGGAACACGTTACCCACCAGCAGCGCCAGCGCCACCGGCACACGGGCGACGGCGGAGTAGAGGCACAGGCTCTGGGTGGCGATAAGCAGGCCCAGCAGCACTTGCCAGCGCCATGCACCTGCGGGCAGGCGCAGGTTTTGGCGTTGCCACAGTACCAGCACCGCCAGCACCAGCAAGGTGCCGCCTGAACGCAGCAGAATGGCCAACAGCACACCGGCGCCGTCATCGAAGGCGACGCGAGCGGCGATGTGATTGCCGGCGAAGGCACAGCCCATGCAGAGCAGAATCAACACGGCAATGGGGCGGGAGAACAGGGCGGGGGCAGTTTGCGTCGGGGCAGGCGGAGTCATGCTGGGGCTCGGGCGGTTGGCGCCATCGTCGGGGATGGCGATTTATTTTTAGGTTGTCGTACAACTTCGCGACGGGGTGATTTGTAGCGTGTTTGCGCCGAGGGAGCAAGGAGGGATTTGGTCTGGAAAAAACTCAGCGCCTGCTGAGCGCGAGCTTTGCGGCAAACAGCAAGAAGATCACACCGGTGGTGCGATCCATCCATTGGATGACCTTTTCGCGGCGCAGGAACCCGGACAGCGACTGCGTGGCGCCGATCAATACCAGCGACCACAGCAGCCCGAGCAGCACATGGATGCCCACCAGGCCGAAGGTCCAGGCAATCAGCGAATGCCCTTGGGGGATAAATTGCGGCAGGAACGACACGTAGAAAATCCCCACCTTGGGGTTCAGCACATTGCCCAGCATGCCCTTGATAAACCAGTTGCCGCCGGGCTTGCCATCGGCTGAAGCGGGTGCCAATGAGCGGCGCGGACGCACCAGCATGTTCAGCCCCAGCCAGGCCAGGTAAGCCGCGCCGCAGTACTTGAGCAGGTTGAACGCCATCTCCGACACCGCGATCAGCGCGCCCAGGCCAAAGGCAACCGCGGCGCCCCACACCAGGCAACCCGCGTTGATGCCCAGCGTGGCCTGCAGCGCCTGGCGCTTGCCTTCCACCGTGGCGGTGCGCAGGACCAGGGCGGTGTCGAGCCCGGGCGTGAGGGTCAGCAGGGTGGCGGCGAAGGTGAAGGCGAGGAGGTTGTCGGCGATGGACATGAGCGGGCTTCATGCAGAGGGATGAGTGGGCGTTAACCCAAGCTTGGCATGAGTGGTTATCTTGTGGCGAGCGGGCTTGTTGTGGCAAGCCCGCTCACCACAGTAAGCGGGCTTACTAGAGAAGCTTGTCTGCCTTCAGCGGTTGAAGCGCTCAACCAACGCGTATTGGGTGGCCGCGGTATTGGTCAGTTCCTTGCTCAGGTCCGTGGATTGATGGGCTTGTATCGAGGTCTGGTCGGCCAGTTCGGCGATGGTGGTGATGTTGCGGCTGATCTCCTCGGCGACGGCGCTTTGTTCTTCGGTGGCGGCGGCGATCTGGGTGGTCATGTCGGTGATATGCGACACCGCTTCGCTGATCCCCACCAGGGCCTGGTCCGCTTCCAGCACCCAGGTCACGCCTTCCTGGGCCTGGCGCTGGCCGTTTTCCATGCTTTGCACCGCGTTGCTGGAGGATGCCTGGAGCTTGGTGATCAGCCCATGGATCTGGGTGGTCGATTGTGACGTGCGCTGGGCCAGTTGGCGCACTTCGTCGGCTACCACGGCAAAGCCTCGGCCTTGTTCGCCGGCCCGCGCCGCTTCGATTGCGGCGTTGAGGGCGAGCAGGTTGGTTTGGTCGGCGATGCCCTTGATCACATCCACCACGCTGCCGATTTCGTCGCTGTCCCTGGCCAGTTGCGCCACGGTCACCCCGGTCTCGCCGACCATGGTGGACAGACGCTCGATGGCTTCACGGGTATCGCGCGCCACTTCGCGGCCGCGCCCGGTCAGCACGTTGGCCTGTTGGGTGGCGTCGGCGGTGCGTTGTACATGGCTGGCGACTTCCTGGGTGGTCGCGGCCATCTGGTTGACGGCTGCCGAGACCTGTTCGGTTTCCACGCGTTGGCGGTTCAGGCCTTTGGCACTGGCGGCAGCCAACTGATCGGATTGCCCCGCCAGGGTACTCAGTTGTTCGGCGCTGTCCTGCAGGCGGGTGAGGCAGGTTTTCAGGCGCGCGGTCTGGCTGAGAAACGCGGTTTCCAAACGCGACTGTGGGCCGCATGCGTCACTGTACATCTGCGCGATCAAGGCATCCGACGTCGAGGGTTCGACCCCCTCCAACAAACGCAGGGTACTGCCCTGGCGCCAGTGTGAGCACAGCAGGCCCACCGGCAGCGCGACCGCCACGGCCACTGCGACGGCCACCGGTGCACTGAGGAACAGCCCGGCGACGCTGCCAGCCACACCGGTGGCCATGTACGGCACGCAACTCAGTGCCGCCGGCAGCCAGGCATCCTGGCGCGGCACGCCCGGCTTGCCTTGGCTCAGACGCCGGTAGAGGGCCTGGGCGCGGCGGATTTCATCGGCCGTGGGCTTGACCCGCACCGACTCGAAACCAACGACCCGGCTGCCGTCGAAGATCGGCGTGACGTAGGCATTGACCCAATAGTGATCGCCGTTTTTCGAGCGGTTCTTGACGATGCCCATCCACGGCAGGCCTTGCTTGAGCGCACTCCACATGTGCGCGAAAACGGCGGGTGGCACGTCGGGGTGACGCACGATGTTCTGGGGCGCGCCGATCAGGTCGGCGCGTTCAAAGCCGCTGATATCGACGAAGGCGTCGTTACAGTAAGTGATCATCCCTTGAACATCGGTGGCGGAGATGAGTTTTTGCGAAGGCGCGAGTGAAATCTCGCGCTGTGTTACAGGCTGGTTGTTGCGCATTCCGACTACTCCCTGGTTGCACACAGTCCATCGGCGGCATTGGGCAGAAGATTAATGCGCATGGCTCATTTCGCCAGCCACTGGTCAAAAGCCTGAAACTTCCCGATGAAAAACCTCATAATGGCGGCCATTTTTGTTTAGCCCGTTATTCTGGTGTGCCCCCATGGAAATCAAGGTCAACTTTCTCGACAACCTCCGGCTTGAAGCCAAGTTCGATGACTTCACGGTGATTGCCGACCAGCCTATTCGCTATAAAGGCGATGGCTCGGCACCGGGGCCGTTCGATTATTTCCTGGCCTCGTCGGCGTTGTGCGCGGCGTACTTCGTCAAGTTGTACTGCAGCACGCGCAACATCCCCACGGACAATATTCGCCTGTCGCAGAACAATATTGTCGATCCGGAAAACCGCTATAACCAGATCTTCAAGATCCAGGTCGAGTTGCCGGCCGATATTTCCGATAAGGACCGCCAGGGCATCCTGCGTTCCATCGACCGTTGCACCGTGAAGAAAGTGGTGCAGGCCGGGCCGCAGTTCGTGATCGAAGAAGTGGACAACCTCGATGCCGATGCCCAGGCCCTGTTGATGCCGAGCGCGGGCAGCGAGGCGGGCACTTATATTGCCGGCAAGGACCTGCCGCTGGAGCAGACCATCGCCAACATGTCCGGGATCCTTGCCGGCCTGGGCATGAAGATCGAGATCGCCTCGTGGCGCAATATCGTGCCGAACGTGTGGTCGCTGCATATCCGCGACGCCCATTCACCGATGTGCTTTACCAATGGCAAGGGCGCGACCAAGGAGGGCGCCCTGGCGTCGGCGTTGGGCGAGTTCATCGAGCGGCTCAACTGCAACTTCTTCTACAACGACCAGTTCTGGGGTGAGGAACTGGCCAACGCGCCGTTCGTGCATTACCCGGACGAACGCTGGTTCCAGCCGGGCCCGAATGACGAACTGCCCGACGAAATCCTCGACGCGTACTGCCTGAAGGTCTACAACCGCGACGGCGAGCTGCGCGGTTCGCACCTGTTCGACACCAACTCCGGCAACGAAGCGCGCGGCATCGTTTCGCTGCCGTTCGTGCGCCAGTCGGATGGCGAGGTGGTGTATTTCCCGTCCAACCTGATCGAGAACCTCTACCTCAGCAACGGCATGAGTGCCGGCAACACCCTGGCCGAGGCCCAGGTGCAGTGCCTGTCGGAGATTTTCGAGCGGGCGGTGAAACGCGAAATCATCGAGGGCGAATTTGCCCTGCCGGACGTGCCGGCTGACGTGCTCGCGAAGTACCCGAGCATCCTGGCGGGTATTGCAGGCCTGGAAGCCCAGGGCTTCCCGGTGCTGGTCAAGGACGCGTCCCTGGGCGGCGAATTCCCGGTGATGTGCGTGACCTTGATGAACCCGCGTACCGGCGGCGTGTTCGCCTCGTTCGGTGCCCACCCGAGCCTGGAAGTGGCGCTGGAACGCAGCCTCACCGAACTGCTGCAAGGCCGCAGCTTCGAAGGCTTGAACGACCTGCCGCAGCCGACCTTCGAAGGCCAGGCGGTGACCGAGCCGAACAACTTCGTCGAGCACTTTATCGACTCCAGCGGTGTGGTGTCGTGGCGCTTCTTCAGCGCCCAATCGGATTACGAATTTGTCGAGTGGGACTTCTCCGGCCAGGGTGAAGACTCCAACGCCCAGGAGGCCGCGACTTTGTTCGGCATCCTCGAAGGCATGGGCAAGGAAGCCTATATGGCGGTGTACGAACACCTCGGCGCAACTGCCTGCCGCATCCTGGTGCCGGACTACTCGGAAATCTACCCGGTGGACGACCTGATCTGGGACAACACCAACAAGGCGCTGTTTTTCCGCGAGGACATCCTCAACCTGCACCGCCTGGACGAAGCGGAATTGCAGGCGTTGGTCGAGCGCCTGATCGAAAGCGAGCTGGACGACTACACCGACATCACCACCCTGATCGGCATCGAGTTCGACGACAACACGGCCTGGGGCCAACTGACCATCCTCGAATTGAAGCTGCTGATCTTCCTCGCCTTGCAGCAGTACGAGGAGGCCAAGGAGTGCGTGGAGATGTTCCTGCAGTACAACGACAACACCGCCGAGCGTGGCCTGTTCTACCAGGCGATGAATGCGGTGCTGGAGATGGAACTGGACGACGACCTGGAACTGGCGGACTACGAAGCCAACTTCCGCCGCATGTTCGGCAATGAACGGATGGACGCGGTGATCGGCTCGGTCAACGGCAGTGTGCGCTTCCATGGGTTGACGCCGACCAGCATGAAGCTGGAAGGGCTGGACCGGCATTTGCGCTTGATCGAGAGCTACAAGAAGCTGCATTCGGCGCGTGCCAACATCGTCCAGGGGTGACGCATACCCAATGTGGGAGGGAGCAAGCCCCCTCCCACAGTTGATCTTTGTTTTCTGGGGGGATTTATATCCGGGCCAAGGCCTGGGCGAGGTCTGCCCGTAGATCCTCCACGTCCTCAACCCCCACCGACAACCGCACCAACCCGTCGCCAATCCCCAACTGCGCACGGGTCGCCGCCGGGATGCTGGCGTGGGTCATGATCGCCGGGTGTTCGATCAGGCTTTCCACGCCGCCCAGGCTCTCGGCCAGGGCGAAGAGCTTGACGGTTTCCAGGAAGCGCGTGGCGCCGGCCAGGTCGCTGTTCAAGTCGACTGAAATCATCCCGCCAAACCCGCGCATCTGCCTGCGTGCCAGTTCGTGCTGGGGGTGGGATGCCAGGCCTGGGTAATAGACCCGGGATACCTGCGGTTGCCGTTCCAGCCAGGTGGCGAGGTCGAGGGCGTTGCTGCAATGGCGCTCCATGCGCAGCGCCAGGGTTTTCACCCCGCGCAGGGTGAGGAAGGCGTCGAACGGGCCGGCGATGGCGCCGACCGAGTTTTGCAAAAAGCCCACGCGCTCGGCCAACTCGGGGTTGTCGCCGACGATGGCGATACCGCCGATCACATCGGAGTGGCCGTTGAGGTATTTGGTGCTGGAGTGCACCACGATGTCGAAGCCCAATTCCAGCGGACGCTGGATCCACGGGCTGGCGAAGGTGTTGTCGGCCACGCAGAGAATGCCGCGGCTGCGACAGATACGGGCGATGGCGGCGAGGTCGGTGAGGCTCAGCAGCGGGTTGCTTGGGGTTTCGACCCAGACCATGCGCGTGTCGTCCTGCAGGGACGCTTCGAACGCCGCCACATCACTCAGGTCGACAAAGCTGAAACGGTGCCCGGCACTGCGCTGGCGCACCTTGTCGAACAGGCGGAAGGTGCCGCCGTAGAGGTCGTTGCCGGACACGATATGGGCGCCGGCATCCAGCAACTCCAGCACCGTGGAGATTGCTGCCAGCCCGGACGCGAAGGCAAACGCCTGGCTGCCGCCTTCGAGGTCGGCCACGCAGCGCTCCAGGGCAAACCGCGTGGGGTTGTGGGAGCGGCCGTAGTCGAAGCCCTTGTGTACGCCGGGGCTGTCCTGCAGGTAGGTGGAGTTGGCGTAGATCGGCGGCATCAGCGCGCCCGTGGTCGGGTCGGGTGATTGCCCGGCGTGGATCACACGGGTGGCAAACGCGCTTTTATCGGGCTGGCTCATGCAAGGGATCTCCGCAGGTGGTTGAGCAGGTCGACGCGGGTGATCAGGCCGTGAAAGCCCGCCGCGTCGGCAATGATGGCGACCAGGCCGCGATCCAGTTCAGCCTGCAATTCGGCCAGGCTGGCGCCGGGGGCCAGGGTGTGGACTTTGTCGCTCATGGCGCTGGCGACCATCATGGAGAAATCCGCCGCGTCATGGTGCAGGCCCAGCAGGATGTCGGACTCATCGATCACCCCCACCAGTTCGCGGCCGTCCACCAGCACCGGCAGTTGCGACACGTCTGCCAGGCGCATGCGCTGGAAGGCGGTGAGCAGGGTGTCGTCGGGGCTTACGCTGATCACGCGGCCATCTTCGAAGCGCCGCGCGATCAAGTCGCGCAGGTCGCCGTAGTGCTTGTAGTGCAGCAGGCCCGCATCGGTCATCCATTGGTCGTTGTAGACCTTCGAGAGGTAGCGGGTACCGGTGTCGCAAACAAAGGTGACCACGCGCTTGGGCACGGTTTGTTCGCGGCAATAGCGCAGCGCGGCCGCGAACAGGGTACCGGTGGAGGAACCGCCGAGAATGCCCTCGGCCTTGAGCAGTTGGCGGGCGTGGTCGAAGCTGTCTTCATCGCTGATGGAGTAGGCGTGGCGCACGCTGGACAGGTCGGCAATCGACGGGATGAAGTCCTCGCCGATGCCTTCCACCGCCCACGAGCCGGGTGTTTCCAGCTTGCCGCTGCGGCTGTATTCGGCCATCACCGAACCCACCGGGTCGGCGAGGACCATTTCCAGCTCGGGCTGCACCCGTTTGAAGAAGCGCGTCAGGCCGGTGAGGGTGCCGGCCGAGCCGACGCCCACCACGATCGCGTCCACATCGTGTTGGGTCTGTGCCCAGATCTCCGGCGCAGTGCTGGTCTCGTGGGCCAGGGGGTTGGCCGGGTTGTTGAATTGGTCGGCGAAGAAACAGCCGTCAATCTCCTTGGCCAGCCGCGCGGCCATGTCCTGGTAATACTCGGGATGGCCCTTGCCGACATCGGAGCGGGTGATATGTACCTCGGCGCCCATGGCCTTGAGGTGCAGCACTTTTTCCGTGGACATCTTGTCGGGCACCACCAGCACCACCCGATAACCTTTCGCCCGGCCCACCAGCGCCAGGCCCAGGCCGGTGTTGCCGGCGGTGGCTTCAATGATGGTGCCGCCGGGGCGCAGGCGGCCGTCGCGCTCGGCGGCGTCGATCATGGCCAGGCCGATGCGGTCCTTGATGGAACCGCCGGGGTTCTGGGATTCAAGCTTGAGGAACAGCGTGCAGGGGCCGGTATCGAAACGGCTGACCCGAACCAGCGGCGTGTTGCCGATCAGTTCGAGTACGGCAGGGCGGGGGAGCGTGGGCATGTCGTCACCTGAAGGCTTAGGGTGGGGGACAGCAAATGGCAGAGCATGGTCTGGAACAGTAGGTCGGTATTGGCGCGGTCGCAACCGAGGGGTCGATTGAATGTCTTTTTTTGGCGCATGGACGATGCCCGGGTGCGCCATCTACGCGCACGTTTTGCGGCGATACCCTTGTATTCATTGGCAGAGTGACCTGGCGTGGGCTTTGCTTAGATAAATCCAAACTTGGATACAAGATGGAGTTTCCCATGCACAACGTTGTTGGCTGGACCCTCGGTGAATGGCAGGCCGCTTACCGCAGCAGCGCGATCACGCCGGACATTTTGCTAACCCTGGCCGCGCAATACCCCGCCGAGGACAGCGCCTGGATCGCCCGCGCTCAACCGCAGGCATTGGCCGAGCAACTGGCGCAGTTGAGCGAACGATTGGCAGCCCAGGGCGGCGATATGACCCGGCTGCCGTTGTATGGCGTGCCGTTTGCGATCAAGGACAACATCGACGCGGCCGGCTGGGACACCACTGCCGCCTGCCCCGAATTTGCCTATCGCGCGCCCCGGGATGCCTCGGTCGTGCAGAAGCTGCGCGCCGCCGGCGCAATCCTGATGGGCAAGACCAACCTCGATCAGTTCGCCACCGGCCTGGTGGGCACCCGCTCGCCGTATGGCGCGGTGGGCAACAGTTTCAATGGGGATTACGTCAGCGGCGGCTCCAGCTCCGGTTCTGCGTCGGTGGTCGCCCGTGGCCTGGTGGCGTTTTCCCTGGGCACCGACACGGCGGGCTCCGGGCGTGTACCGGCGGGGTTTAACAATATCGTCGGGTTGAAGCCGACCAAGGGGCGTTTGTCCAATACCGGCCTGGTGCCGGCTTGCCGCACGGTGGATTGCGTCTCGGTGTTTGCGTTGACCGTGGAAGATGCCGAGACCGTCGCGCACGTTGCGGCGGGATACGACGCCAGCGATGCCTATTCCCGCGCCAACCCCAACACGGCGCCAGTGGCGGTGGGCGCTTCGATCAAGCTGGCCATCCCGGCGGCCCTGGAGTTTTTCGGCGATACCCAGAACCAGGCCGTGTTCGAACAGGCGGTCGAGCACTTCAAGGCGCTGGGCGCGGTAATCACCCCGGTGGATTTCACTGCGTTCAAGGAACTGGCGGACCAGCTGTACTTCGGCCCTTGGGTTGCCGAACGCACCGTAGCCCTGGAAAGCATGCTGGAAAACCAGCCCGAGGCAATCAACCCGGTGGTGCGCGGCATTGTCGAAAATGGCCGCCGGTACAGCGCCTGCGACGCCTACAAAGCCGAATACCTGCGGGCCGAACTGAGCCGCCGTATCAATGACAGCCTGGCCGGTTTCGATGCCTTGCTGGTGCCGACTTCGCCAACCCTGCGCACCATGGCCGAGATGGCGGAGGAGCCGGTGCGCTACAACTCGCAGTTCGGCTACTACACCAACTTTACCAACCTGGCCGACCTCTCGGCCCTGGCGCTGCCGGCCGGTTTGCGTGCCGATGGCTTGCCCAGCGGCATTACTTTGCTCGCACCGGCCTGGCATGACACGGCGCTGGCGCACCTGGGCAAGCGCTGGCAAGCCAGCCTGGAGCTGCCTTTGGGCGCCACCCAGCGCTATCTGCCGGCACCGTCCGCACCCGCCCAAGCCCCCGGCTGCGTGCGCGTGGCGGTGGTGGGTGCACATCTCACCGGCATGCCACTGAATGTCCAACTGACGACGCGTAACGCGGTGCTGGTGGAGCAAACCCTGACGGCCGACACCTACCGCCTGTACGCGCTGCCCGGCACCGTACCGCCCAAGCCAGGGCTGGCCAAGGCGGACAGCGGTCGGGCGATCATCGTCGAGCTGTGGGACATGCCCCTGGCACGCTTCGGTGAGTTCGTCGCCGAGATTCCCGCGCCGCTGGGGATCGGCAACCTGCTGCTGGCGGATGGGCGCAGCGTCAAAGGTTTCATCTGCGAGCCCTGGGCACTGGCCGACGCCCTCGACATCACCGAGTTCGGTGGCTGGCGCGCCTTTATTGCGAGTCGCGGTTAAGCATGCGGGCCAAGACACGCCCCGACAGCCTGGCCGAGCAGATCTACGCCCAGCTCAAGGCGGATATCTTCGACTTCCGCCTGCTGCCGGGCGATCGTTTCAGCGAAGGCGAGGTGGCCGAACGCATGCACGCCAGCCGCACGCCGGTGCGTCAGGCGCTGTATCGCTTGGAACGGGAAGGGTATCTGGAGGTGTATTTTCGCAGCGGCTGGCAGGTGAAACCGTTCGATTTCGCCTACTTCGAAGAGCTCTACGACGTGCGCATCGTGTTGGAACTGGCGGCTGTCGGCCGGTTATGTGCGATGGACGAACCGAACCCGATGCTGCAGGCGTTGCAGGCCACCTGGCAGGTGCAGGAGGGCGAGCGCCTGGAGGACGCCCAGGCCGTATCGGCGCTGGATGAGCGTTTTCATTGCGCGTTGGTGGAAGCCACCGGCAACCGTGAAATGGCGCGCATGCACTACGCCATCACGGAGCAGATCCGCATCATCCGGCGGCTCGACTTTACCCAGGCGCCCCGCATTGCTGCGACGTACGAAGAGCATGGGCAAATACTTGCGGCCATCGTGCAACGCCAGGCTGACCAGGCGCAGCACCTGCTGAAACGGCATATCGAACTGAGCAAGCAGGCGGTGCGCGAGATCACGTTGCACCGGTTGCATACGGCCCGGCAGGTGGAGGCGCAGATTTCCTGATGCCCTGAGCTTCTGTGGTGAGCGGGCTTGTTGTGGTGAGCGGGCTTGCCCCGCGCTGGGCTGCGAAGCAGCCCCAATCAGGCTCCCTGTGTTCTGTCAGGTAAACCGCAGCGCCTGGTTTTGGGTCTGCTTCGCAGCCCAGCGCGGGGCAAGCCCGCTCACCACAGGTTACGAGTAGTCCTCAGATCACGTGGGGTGTGGAGGTGCACTCTCGAATGCGTTATTGGGTGAGCCTGCGCAAGCTTATTGTGGTGAGCGGGCTTGCCCCGCGCCGGGCTGCGCAACAGCCCCAATCAGGCTCCCTGTGTTCTGTCAGGTAAACCGCAGCGCCTGGTTTTGGGTCTGCTGCGCAGCCCAACGCGGGGCAAGCCCGCTCACCACAGGTTACGAGTAGTCCTCAGATCACGTGGGGCGTGGAGGTGCACTCTCGAATGCGTTATTGGGTGAGCCTGCGCAAGCTTATTGTGATGAGCGGGCTTGCTGTGGTGAGCGGGCAAGCTCGCTCACCACGGGTTACTGGGCCTGGCGTGAAAGCCTTTGCAGCTTTGCGATGACCGCCTGGGTTGCCCGCTGCATCGGCGCCCGCAACTCACTCTCGATCAAACCCTCCAGCGCCAGTGCGGCTTTCACCGGCGCCGGGTTGGGCTCCATGAACAGCGTGTTGATCAACGGCACCAAGCCAAGGAACGTCGCCCGCGCCTCAGCCAACTGGTTATCCCGTACCTGTTGCCACAGCGCTACAAACTGTTCAGTGCACACATGGGCCGACGCGGCAATCGCGCCGCTGGCGCCCAGGCACAGCGCATTGAAGATCTGCAGGTCCTCGCCACACAACACATCCACCTCACCGCTGGCCAGCATCGCAAGGGTATTGCCCAGGTTGCCGCCGCAGTCCTTGATCGCCACGATCTGCGGGTGCGCGACGATGTTCAGCAAGGTCGCCTGCTCGAAGGTCACGCCGGTACGGTAGGGAATGTCGTAGAGAATGATCGGCACGCTGGACGCATCGGCCACCGTGCGAAAGAACGCTTCAAGGCCGGCCTGGGAAGGGCGGATGTAACTCGGTGCCGGCACCAGCAAACCTGCCAGCGGGCGCTTGAGGACCTCGACCTGGAATTGCAGCAATTCAATCTGGTTATTGCCCGCCAGGCCCATCACCACACGGTGGGCGGGCACCTGTTGCAATACCGCATCCAGCACGGCCAGTTGTTCCTGGCGGCTGAGCGATGCGGCTTCGCCGGTGGTGGTGCACACCATGATCCCGGCCACGTGCTTGTCCAGCAGGTGGCTGACCAGGCGGTGCAGGCCGACAAAATCGATGGCGCCATCCTGGAACGGCGTGACCACGGGAACCCAGATACCTTGAAACGATGACATGCACTTTCTCCTGATGATTGACCGTTTGAGTCACCGTCAGAAAGGCATGGGCAATTGTGCAAGGGGGGAGGGAGTCCGCGCTCAATGTCCTGTCAGCTCATCTGACGGGACAGCGCGCCCCGGTCACATGAGCGACTGTTTCTTCGATTTGAGGGCGTGCGCCACGCAACCTTGCGCCTTGGCAATCAAGCCAATGACGGAAAGGTTAACCACTGAGGTTGCGGACATAAGCTGACACACCCATGAAGACTGGGGCTATCTTCATGGAATATTACGAGGTGTGTCAACTTCCCCCGTGGCTTGAATGCACCGGTGCAGGTGGCTCAGCCTTTTATCGCGGTTTCAATCGCCGCAATGTCGATTTTGGTCATGGTCATCATCGCGTCGAAAGCACGTTTGGCTATTGTCGGGTCAGGGTTGGCCACCGCATCGGTCAACACCCGAGGCGTGATTTGCCACGACAATCCCCATTTATCCTTGCACCAACCGCAGGCGCTGGCCTGGCCGCCGTTGTCGATAATGGCGTTCCAGTAGCGATCGGTTTCGGCCTGGTCATCGGTGGCGACCTGGAAGGAAAACGCTTCGCTGTGGGGGAATATCGGGCCGCCATTGAGGCCGATGCACGGGATGCCCATCACGGTGAATTCCACCGTGAGCACATCGCCCTGTTTGCCGGACGGGTAGTCACCGGGGGCCAGGTGCACGGCGTCGAGCGTGCTGTCGGGGAAGGTGCTGGCGTAGAAGCGCGCAGCCTCCTCGGCGGTGCCGTTGTACCAGAGGCAGAGGGTGTTCTTGGGTTTCATGATCGGTCTCCACGGACAATGGGTCCATGGAGTTTAGACGGCCAACTGCCGTTCGATCGCCGCCTTGTCGATCACCGACCAGACCTGGGCGATTTTGCCGTCGACGAACGTGTAGAAAACGTTCTCCGAGAACGCCACCTTGCGACCATTGATCGCCAGCTCGAAAAACTCGCCCCGGGGCGTGACATTGAAGTTCAGCCGGCTGGCGACGGTGGGCGGATCGGCGATCAGCAACTGGATGTGGAACACCAGGTCGGGGATCTCGCGAAAGTCGCGCTCCAGCATGGCGCGGTAGCCCTCCAGGCCGACTACCTTGGCGTTATAGGCCACGTCAGGGTGGACGAAGTCGCCCAGGCGGTTCCAATCCTGCCGGTTGAGGCAATCGATGTAGCCGAGGTAAAGGTCGGCAAGTTGGTTGCGGGTCATGTTTTTTCCTCAAGTCCTGCGCGCGGTCAACAACACCGTCGCCGCCGCCGACAACAACCCCGCACAGCAGCGATTGAATATCCGCTTGCCACGCGGCTCGGCAAACCAGCGACGCATGTGCAGGCCCATATAGGCGTAGAGGCTGATGGCGATCCATTCCAACACCAGGAACAGCGCGCCCAGCACGGCGAATTGCGGCGTGATCGGCTGGCCTGGCACCACGAACTGCGGAAGGAACGCGGTGAAGATCAGGATCGCCTTCGGGTTGCCCGCCGCCACCAGGAACTCCTGTCGCGCCAGTGCCCATAGGCTCACCTTGGCGGTTACCGATTCCGCCTCCGACTGGGGATTTGCGCGCCACAGTTGAAACGCCAGATACAACAGATACGCCGCGCCCAGGATCTTGATCGCGTAGAACAACAGTTCCGAGGTTTGCAACACCACCGCCAACCCCGCAGAGGCGAGGGCGATCATGCCGGCAAAGGCCAGCATGCGACCGATACCGGCCAGGCAGGAGGTGCGGTAGCCATAGCGGGTGGAGTTGCTCACGGACAACAAGTTATTGGGGCCGGGCGCCATGTTCAGGGCGAAGCAGGCGGGGAGGAACAGGGCGAGGGTGGCGAGGTCCATGGCGGCTCCGGTTTGGGACGGACGGGGAGCGTCGAGGATAAGGGGAGTGGAGGTGGTTGGACAATGTGCGCGTTGGCGGCGAAAAGATGCCAGTGCGCGTTGAGCAGGTTGGATTTAAAGAGAAGCGGGTGCCAGATCGATTCCGGTCAGGGGGATGTAGTTTTCCATTTGCTTGAGTCTGGCTTGATACCTCTATGCTTGGACGGAGCGCTTTCGGCCAAAAGCGGACTGTAGACAGATAGCTGCTGGCATTCCTACGCTGGCATTCTAGTAATCACACAACGCTAAAAAGGAATATTCATGTTGGTCATTCAAATTGATCGGGATAGCGTGCATGCAGGGGATGATCTGGAAAGTTGTAGGACATCAATCAGGCTTGATCCAGCAGTAACACTGCGCACTTTGTTCGAAGCGATCCAAGGTATGGGTTACCTGCCTGGCATCAGTGGAGGCAAGGCGACGTGGATTATTTGTTCGTCTGGCAAACATATAGGTGTTTTAGCTCAGCAATGGCCAGAAACTAAATTGTTAATCCCCGCCGAGAGCTCCCTGAGTCAGTATTTTGGGGATACCGAACCTAGCCTTCTGTTCAGATATTGGTGCCAGGCAGATCCAGACCATGTCTTTTCACACATCAAAGCTGGAAATGAACCGCCGTCTCGATTTTAGGACTGGCGGGGGCTGAATCGCCCCTGCTTCTGTAGACGCCTTCGAGCTTCAAGGAAGCGCTGCTAAGCCTGTGAAACTGTCCGCTTCTGGCCGAAACTTGCCGATGAGTTTCCCTATCGCCCATCGTCAGGCTGCTGGAGCCTAGCTTGATAAGTCCGCATCCAGTGAGGCAGCTTTCGATCCTGCCCGGGCGTTACCTGCCTTCCGATCGACGATACTGAAAATCTGCCGCTCAGCAGAGGCACCAAGCTCTTCGAAGACAAGCTCCCCTTTAGTCGCTGGTTTTTTGCAGGCATTCCAGGCGTTCAGCAAATAGTTCATTTGCATCCAACCCTCAAAAGACAGCTTCACAGTGGCCACCATCGATTGCTATGTCATCGCTCTCGAATTCGCCTGCGCCACTGCGGGCCAGTCAAGCCACCTGGTTCGCAAACCTGCCCACCGCGTCGACCACCCGCTTGGCGCCGTCCTGAATTTCCACAATGACCTGGCCTGCCTGCGTGGCGAGTTCAAGACCTTGCTCTGCCTGGGACTTGCTGTTGGCCATTTCTGCTACGGTCTCATCCACCAGTTTCTGGTTCTGCAGCACCACCGAGGCGATTTCTTCCGTCGCCGTGCTGGTGCGTCCGGCCAGTTGCCGCACTTCATCAGCCACCACCGCAAAGCCGCGACCTTGCTCGCCTGCACGGGCGGCTTCAATCGCGGCATTCAATGCCAGCAGGTTGGTTTGCTGGGCAATGCTGCTGATGGTCTGAATGATCGAACTGATCAGCAGTGACTGTTTTCCGAGGGCTTCGACTCCGCCGGCGGCCGCCTGCATATCAGCGGCGATTTTATGCATGGTATGCATCGTGTCGTTGACCACCACGGCTCCGCGCTCGGCACTGACATCGGTCTGCCGGGAAATTTCAAATGCGGTTTGCGCCGCGCCACTGACTTCCTGTTCCCGGGCAACCTGGTCGGAGACCACCGTGGCGAACTTGACCACCTTGCACAGTGTGCCTTCAGTGTCATACACCGGGTTGTAGGTTGCTTCCAGCCACACGGTCTGGCCGCGGCTGTCAACGCGTTCAAATCGGCCGGCTACAAACTCGCCCCTGTTCAGGGTTGCCCAGAAATCCTTGTAGTGCTGGGACGAGGTTTCCTCCGGCTTGCAGAAAATCCGGTGGTGGCTGCCTTTGGCTTGTTCCAGGCTGTAGCCCATGGCGTGCAGGAACTGTTCATTGGCGGTGATGACATGCCCGGAGAGGTCGAACTCGATCACCGCCGTCGAGCGCAGCAATGCCTGGATGAAAGAAGTGTTTTCCGAGGCTTTTTCTACCCGGGCGGTAATGTTCGTTGCATAGCAGGTGACATGACTCAACTGGCCGCTCGCATCCGTGATCGGCTGCCAATGTGCATGCAGCCATATCAATGAGCCGTCGGCATGCAGGTAGCGGTAATCGTCGGTAATGGACTTGCCAGCGGCGACCGCCGCTCGGAAATTATGAAAGCAGGGCAGCTTGGAGACGTACTGCGGGACGATCTCGGCCATGGCACGGCCTCGAAGTTGCTCCGGGGTGTAGCCCAACGACTTGGCAAAGTTGTCGTTGCATGCGGTGATCTTGAATGTCGAGTCGATACTCAACGTCAGCATTTCACGGTTCAGGCCATCGCGCAGTTGGCGCAGTTCCAACAGCTCGGCTGCCTGGGCGTGAAGCTGGTTCTTGGCTTTTGTATTGAACATGGGAAACCGCCTCCTTGGGTTACATCCAGCCTATCGGCACGTCATTCTGCAAATTTAGACCGTTCGACGCGTAACGCTTCACCAGGCAGGTGGGGTTCCCGCTGATGTGTTGCGGTCCGCCGCATGTACCGCGCCGGCGGCGAGCCCAGAGTCTTGCGAAACATACTGATGAACGAACTGACCGACTCGTACCCGAGGGCTTCGGCGGTGCGTTGCACGGATTCGCCCTCGGCCAGGCTCTGCAAGGCCACGATGATTTGCCATTGCTTGCGCCATTGGCCAAAGGTTAGCCCAGTTTCGCTTTTAACCAAGCGCGCCAGGGAGCGCTCGCTCATGGCGACCTGGCGTGCCCATTGGGCCATGGTGCAGCGATTTGACGGGTCCTGGGCCAACCCCCGCGCGATGAAACGCAGCTGCGTTGTGCCCGGAAGCGGCAGGTACAGCTGTTCCGAGGGGGCCAGTTCCAACTGTTCGAGGAGCACGCTCGCCACGCGTGCATTGGCAGACGCCGGCGGATAGTCCTGGGCTTGGGCGCTCAGATGCAGGATCAATTCCAGGACCAGCGGTGACAGCACCAGCGTGCAGCATGTGTGCGGTAGCGCGGCCGCACCGGGCTCGACGAACAGATAGCCGATCTTGCCGTTGGCGGTCACGCGGTTGCTGTGGGCAATACCGCCCGGAATCCATACGCCGAACCCCGACGGCACCATCCACACGCCATCCTCTACGGTGCATACGATGCCGCCGTGATACGCCACCACCAGTTGGCCTTTGCGGTGGGTATGGACGGGGAATTCGGTGTCGTTTCCCTGGCTCCCCAGCATCAACGCCACTGCGGGCTGGTCGAAACTGTCCAGTTCGAATTGATCCACCCCGTAGAGATGTGTCTCGTCCACGTCGCTCCACCTCGATTGTCTGAATTTGATTATATCTTGGCAGCATACTCAATATCGGCACGGCCTTGCAGTCCCTACCATCGTCAGCAAGGCCATTGCCGACTGCGAGATTCAACGATGCTGAGCGAAATCACGATTGCCCACCTCTACCTGCCGCCTTTCTTGCTCTACCTGGGCGTTACCGCCGTGGTTTACGCACTGCTGGAGCGGATCATGCGGCCCTGGCTGGACTGGGCCTGGCACCCGAGCATGGCGCGTTTCTGCATGTCGTTGATCGTTCTCTCGATCCTTGTGCTGAAGTTTTGAGGCGCGGGCGATGACGATCAAACACCTGCTCAAGACCCTCGTCACCCTGGTGCTCGGCTTGACCGCGCTGTTGTTGTGTACGCAGCTGTGGCGCGCCTATGAGTTGGCCCCCTGGACACGGGACGGGCGGGTCAGCGCGCAAGTCATCCGTATTGCCCCCGAAGTGTCCGGCCAGGTTGAACAACTGCTGGTCGAGGACAACCAGTGGGTCGCCAAGGGCGCTTTGCTGTACCAGATCGACCGCAGCGCCTATCTGCTGGCCCGGCAACAGCGAACGGCCGAGCTTGCCGAGGCGCGCAGCGTGCTCGAACAGCGCCGCTCACAGCTCAGCCGTCGCCAGCAACTCGGCGATGCCATTGCGCGGGAGGAGACCGACAATGCGGCCCGGGACCTGGCGGTGGCCAGGGCGCGGGTGGACGCGGCCCAGAGCCAGTTGGCCCACGCGCAGCTGGATCTGCAGCGCACGACGGTTCGTTCTCCGGTCGACGGGTATGTGACCCAGCTGCGGCTGCAGCCGGGTGACTACGCGGCGGCGGGCGATACCAATATCTTTGTGGTCGACAGCCATAGCTTCTGGGTCACCGCTTACTTCGAGGAGACCAAGCTGCCCGGTGTTCGCGTGGGGGCCGCGGCGTCCATCAAGCTCATGGGCTTTGCACCGCTGCTTGAAGGACATGTGGCGAGCCTCGGCAGAGGCATTGCCGACGGCAACGAGCTGCGCAGTAACAGCGGCCTGCCCCAGGTGGCTCCTACGTTCAGCTGGATACGCCTGGCCCAGCGTGTGCCGGTTCGGATTGAGCTGGATAAGGTGCCACCGGGCGTGGAGCTGGCGGCGGGGATGACTGCGAGTATCGAGGTCGCCGAGGCGGGGGCCGCCCCCCATTGGCGGCTTACCCAGTGGCTGCAGGATTTCATGTGATGGCCCGCGCACTGCGAATGCTCGGGGCATGGTCGCCCGAGACCTCGGGGTATGTGCTGCGCAGTCTTGCGGCGGCCACATTGGCCCTGTGGCTGGGCTTCCAATTGCACCTGGAGGCGCCGTTCTCGGCGGCTTCGACCGTGTTGCTGCTGATCCATCCGCTGCAGGGCGCGGTGGTCGGCAAGGGCTTCAATCGCGTACTGGGAACCTTGGTGGGGTTGCTCGCCGCCCTGGCCCTGACCGGCCTGTTCGCGCAAAAAATGCTGCTGTTCATCCTCGGGATCGGGGTGTGGCTCGGCCTTTGTGTCGGTGCCATGACCGTGCTTCGGCACTACCAGGCCACGGCGGCAGTGGTCGCAGGCTATACGGTTTGCCTTGCCCTGGGCCCGGCCATTGTCGCCCCGCAGCAAGGTTTCGAGCATATCGTGGCGCGGGGCACGGCCGTGGTCCTCGGGGTGTTGAGCCTGAGTCTGGTGGCGACGTTGTTCAGCCGCAAGACCGTCGAGTCCAAACTGAACAAGGCACTTGAGGACATCGCCGCCCGTACCTTGGGATTGCTGGCCTTGCGATTGGAGGGGGAGCAGGGCGCGCAACTGGCTATTGCGCAGGGCCAGTTGGCCATCGATGTGGGTAAGGTGGACGAGCTTCTCGGGATCGGCCGAGGTGAGTCCCGCCTGATCCGTTCCAGGCTCGCGACCCTGCAGGCAGGGCTTGCGTATGTGCACGGGGTGATCCTGGACGAGTCACCGCTCAACCACGGTGGCTTGACTTCCCTCGTTCGAATGGGCGCGCAACTGCAACAGCTGGCCGACGCAAAGCCGGGTTTTTCCGTGGCAGCCGAGCATGTCCGGGAGATGCAGCATCGCCTCGCCCAGGCCCATGAAAACCGTCAAAGCCAGCAGTGCTTGAGTGAACAACTGGCAGACCTGTACAGCGCCTTGCTGAGCTTTGCCTGCCTTGAGCGTGCGCCCCGGACGCCGGCCCGCGCCGTGGGGTTCCACCGCCATTACGGCGACGCGCTGCGCAACGGTCTACGTGCCCTTGTGGCCACGCTTGCAACCGCTGCGGTCTGGTACCTGACCGCCTGGGACCAGGGGCCAACCTTGCTGGCAGTGTTGGGCCCGTGCTGCACCTTGCTGGCCACCAGCCCGGCGCCCGCTCAAGGCATCGGCCGCTTCTTCGAGGGAACGCTGTACGGCATCGTAACGGCAGCGGCGTGCAAGTTCCTGGTGTTGCCCCATATCAGCGGGTTCGCGTTGCTCAGCATCGTGCTGATCGCCTTCTGGACCGTCGGCATTCATGCCACCACCCGGCCGCGCCACGCCTTGCAGGGCATTGCCTACCTGATCGCGTTCAACACCCTCGTCGGCACCGGCGGCACGGCCCAGTACGACTTCACTGACTTCGCCAATCAAGCGCTCGCCTGGCTGGTAGCGCTTGCCATCTGCCTGCTGGCCTTCCAGCTACTGCCGGGGAAATCTGCCCGCCATGTACACGTCCTGACCCAGGCGCTGCACAGGGACACCCGGCGCTTACTCCGGCACGGGCGCCGCATGGACCTGCTCAAGTGGCAGGCCCGGCAACAGCACCGATTGGTCGCCTTGCAGACCCTCTTGGGCGCTGGTCACCAACCGGCGGGCGGCGCCGGCTCTGTGTCCCTTCAATTGAGCCGCCGGCTGCTGACTTTGCAACGCCAGACACGGGAGCTGGAACCTGACTCAGCAATCGCCACGTGCGTGCAAAGGGGCGAGCGGCGTATTTCACGGTATGCCTCCACTCCCGCGATCGGCGCGGCTCAGGCACGTCGGACGTCGAGATCATTGACCCGGCTGGGGGCTCACGCTCTGGCGGCTGGCTACCAGGAGTTAGCCGGGCTGCTCGACACCTATTCAAGCATTACCAACGCGGATATCCGCATCCGTTCCAGTTCAAACAACCAAGGTGAGATGAAATGAAGCAACTCCTTATCTGGACGCTTTTCGGCATGATCGCGTCGACGCCATGGGCCGTGCAGGCATCGGACGGGGCTGAGGCGCTGGTGCGCTGGCAGCAGCAATTCAAGCAGGAGCAAAAACAGCAGGCTGAACGCCCGAGGGGGGATCAGGGCTCGAGGTCCAAGGCCGCAATGACCGGGAAAGAGGAAACCTGATCGGATAGCGGCCGGGGCAGGGACTTTCATCGGGCGAGGGCTTGATTGAACAGGTTTTGTAGAAGCCCCTCACTCCACCGCAGAGTCAGAAGCTCTCAAGACGCACGTGGATTCCCGCTCGTCCAGCCAGCTCAATAACGTCTTCCAGTCGATCCGCGTCAACAATGAAACCGTCGTAATTTTCACCTCCGGAGTCCAGGTGAAGAAACCGTTTACCGAACCGGGCGAGCCACTGATCAAAGAGGTTGGTTTCCTCGGGAGGAGGCATGGTAAAGCGTCCACCAAACAATCGATCCAAAATGCCCATGTCTGTCCCTGTATGAGTGTGAGGAAAACCATTGAGTCAAGCACAACTGCCGTTCAACAACTGTCCTTGGACGATCAAGGCAAGGACGCTGGAGTCACGGTGTACCAGCCCGACGGTGTTTTGGCACACACCTGGGGTCTCAGCGGCGTTTCTACGGTGGTGTCGGCCTGGGTGGAGAGCTGGCGAACGGCAATCACGCAGCCGGCCTTGAACGTGCTGATTTTCATCATTTGAAGTTCCATTTCATAGTCTTTACCCGGCTCGGGGATCAGCGTGACAGGCGCGGGAAAGCAGGATAGCTGCGAGCCCCCCATGGCGAACCCGGCAATAAAGGGTTTACCGGCCGGGATGACGTGTTCGTCAAACACCTTGGGCGAACGGTTGATGGCCTTGCTCGCCTTGCTGGCGGGCATGCCAATCACGCTGTTCTGGCGGTCTGTCGCCCGGAAAGGGTAGAGCCCTGCCGAGTCCACATGGGCTGTTTGCCATCCGGCTTCTTCGGGGGTTTTGGTCAGCAGGGACTCGTTGTAGAACATCTCGCAGGTCTGGCCACTGATAAAGCCGGCGTGGGTGGTGTCACCGGTGATCAGGCGGACACGCGCGGTAGTGGTCGGATCATATCGGCTGATTTGTGCTTCGTTGCGAACGTCGGTCTTGGTGGTGGCGCAGCCGATCAGTGTCAAGCTGACGGCCAGGGGAAACAGTAAACGCATGGGTAACCTTCATATCCTGTGAGGGTTGGAGGCCGCAACCATACTATGGCGGGGATATGTTCGCCCACTTGCGATACACGGGGGAAGGGTCAGGGAGGGGGCGTTCATGGCGGCTGTACATTGACGTAACATAGCCGCATAACACTCAGCCTCGGATGTTATCGGGAATGAAAATTGGCCCACTGGACGGGATGAAAATTGCCTATCACATCACCAGCTCACACGTTGCGTGCACTGTCGGAGCTCGATTACTACCACATTAGGTCGGTTCAGCTCCCCGTTGAAATCACCATGCTTGACGCGTGGAACATCACAACGGCTGAGCCGGGGCTGGCCATGCGGTTGGCTTTCCGAATAAGGGACGCAATTTCTTCGTTATTCGGTGTGAAGCGAATCGGCGGGTTCTCCGGCGTTGCGCGAAAAACGGTACACGCAGGCGAACACCTGGATTTCTTTCTGGTGGAGCACAGCGCCTCCGATATCCTGGTTCTTACCGAGCGTGACAGCCATCTGGATGTCATGATCTGCCTTTCGATAACAGATCGTGTGCTCACCTTCACATCATCGGTCGTCACGCATAACCTCTATGGACGCATCTACATGTTACCGGTAGGGCTCGCCCATAAAGTGATCGTCAGTAGTCATCTGCGCCGATTGAAGAGAAGCCTTGAAAGGCAGTAGAGGTTGCTTGTTCCGGTCGATCAGCGAACCCATACACGCGTCCATCAGCACCCATCCTGTCGCCCACTGACAGGGGCATGCACGGCCAGCAACTCAGCCACCCATTCGATAAACACGCGCAGCTTGAGGCTGATATGCCGGTTTGGCGGAAAGGCCACGTAAAGCGGCATCGGATCAAGGTGCCAGTCCTTGAACAAGGGCACTAATTCGCCCCGGTCCTCGAAGGCTTTCGACATGTAGCTGGGCAGCCACAGCACGCCAAGGCCCGCCAGGCCGGCGGCGAGGTAGGCATTGCCATCATCGACCGCCAGGGCGTAGCGGCCCTTGATCTGGAGACTTTCCTGGTGCTTGCGCATGGCATAGGGCAGGGGTTTGCCGGTGCGGGCCCACAGGAAGCCGACGATACGATGGTTGGCATCTTCCAGTTCCCGTGGGTGGGCGGGCGTACCTAAGCGTGCCAGGTAGCTCGGGGCGGCAAACACGCCGAGCGCCAGGTCGCCTACACGCCGGGCCATCAGGGATTGGTCGGTGAGTTCACCGCCGCGCACCACGCAATCGACGTTCTCATCGATCATATCGACGATACGATCGCTGACGCCCATGTCGATCTGGATGTCCGGGTAGCGGGCGTAAAACCCAGGCAACGCGGGGACGAGGATCATGCTGGCCAGTGGGCTCGGCACATCCACGCGCAGGCGGCCCCTGGGCAGGGTTGCCGCGCCGGACAGGCTGGTCTCGGCGTCGTCCATATCGGCCAGCAGCTGCAGCACGCGTTCGTAGTACACGGCACCGTCGGCCGTGACGTTGACTTTGCGTGTGGTGCGGTTAAGCAATTTGACCCGCAGGCGTGCCTCCAACTGCTGCACCAGTTGCGTAACGGTGGTCTTGCTCATGTGCAGGGTCTCGGCGGCCTTGGTGAAGCTGCCGGCCTCCACCACGCGAGCAAATGCCTGCATTGCATCAAAACGGTCCATTAAGGCCTCGGCGATCGATTGTTTGGGTTTCACAAACAGTGCTGGCTAAAGTTGCTGGTTTATCGTCCTGGCACAAGCCCCTAGAGTCTGCCCATCGTTAATTGCGGGTCAATCTCGACCCTTTGAAGGAGGCTTCCATGACGCAGCGCAATGTGGTTTTTCCGCCTGGACGCCAGGCGCTGTATGAGCGCAATCGCTATTCACCGGCCATTAAGTCCAATGGCTTTTTATTCGTGTCGGGGCAGGTCGGCAGCCATGCAGACGGCTCGCCCGAGCCCGATCTGGAGGATCAGGTCCGTCTGGCGTTCAACAACCTGAATGCGATCCTGGGGTCTGCCGGCTGCACCTTTGACGATGTGATCGACGTGACGGTGTTTATCGTCGATCCCGAATCCAGGTTCGAGACGATCTGGAAGGTGGTGCCGGAGTTCTGGGGCGAGGCGCCGCACCCGACGCTGACTGGCGTGGGGGTTACGTGGCTGTATGGGTACCAGTTCGAGATCAAGGTGATTGCCAGGCTTCCTTTGTAATCCGTGCTGGCACCTCCACCTCAGCAAGCACGGCTAGGCGCAGGCTGTCGGTATAGTCGATCCTATCGTCCAACGCCTATCCCGGAGCTTGCAACCCGTGTCTGACTTGCCAGGCAACGCCGCCTACACACAGCGCTTCGACGCCGTACTCGCCTATATCGACGCGAATCTTGAAGGTGACTTGTCGGTGAAGGCGCTGAGCGAGGTGGCGCATTTTTCGGTGTTTCACTTCCATCGGCAATTCACCGCGTTCATGGGCATGCCGGTTGCGCGCTATGTGCAACTGATGCGCCTGCGCCACGCGGCACATGACTTGTCTTCCCGCGCTGATTATTCGGTGCTTGAGGCGGCGCTGGGGGCTGGCTTCGAAAGTCCTGAAGCCTTTGCCAGGGCGTTCAGGCGAGCGTTCGGCATGGCGCCGAGCGCATTCCGGAAACGACCGGATTGGCAGCTCTGGCGCGGGGTATTCAGCGTCCCTTACTTTTCCAGGAGCATCATCATGCAGGTACGAATTGTGGAGTTTCCTGCGGTCAAGGTGGCCGCATTCGAGCACCGCGGCGCCCCAGGGCGCGTGAATGAAAGCGTGCAGACATTCATTGCGTGGCGCATGCACAGCGGGCAGTCGCCGGTGGCTTCAAGTCGCAGCTTCGGTATTCCCTTCGACAATCCTGATACGACCCCGGCCGATGAGTTCCGGTTTGCCATTTGCGGCGAGATTCACCAGGCGCTGGCCGCGAATGAGTTCGGCGTCACTGAACGCGTCATCCCCGGCGGGCGCTGTGTGGTGGTGCGTCACGTGGGTTCGCCGGATCACATCGCAGAGTCGATCTATCCGATCTACCGCGACTGGCTGCCTGGCAGCGGCGAGGAGCTTCGGGACCAGCCGTTGTTTTTCGAATACCTGAGCATTTTCCCCGAGACACCGCAGGATCAATGGCAGACCGATATTTATGTGCCGTTGCAATAGCGGCGCTCGCCAGCCTGTGGGAGCGCAACTGCGCTTCCACGCCTGGTGTTGCGGCCAGCTACGGCTGAGCGGTCCACACCGCCAGTTCATAACCATCCGGGTCAATGAAGTGAAACCTGCTGCCACCGGGGAACGAAAAGGTCTCGCGGCTGATCACGGCGCCTGCGGATTTGAGCCGCTGCTGCGTGCCTTCAAGATCATCCGCGTACAGGATCACCAGCGGGCCACCCGGTCGAACGGGTTCTGCGGTAGTGAACCCGCCGGTCAGCCTGCCATCGCTGAACTCGGTGTAGGTGGGGCCGTAGTCGACGAATGTCCAGCCGAACACTGCGCCGTAGAAGGCTTTGCTGCGGGCGATATCGCCCACGTTGAACTCGATATTGTCGATCTGTCGGTCTAGACCGCGAACGCTCATGGTTGCCTCCTTGGCGGATGGTTGAGGGGCGAGTGTAGCGGTTTACACCCGGGACTGGGTTACCATGCCGGCGCGAAATTCCCGCCGAACCCTCTGGCCACTTATGTCCTCCAACGCGCTGTACACCGACCTGTCCATCTACTACGACCTGATGTGCGCCGACATCGACTACCGCGCGCAGAGCCACAGCGTGCGCCGCCTGCACCAGTTGTTCGGCAATGACGGGCGCCGCCATCTGGACCTTGCCTGCGGCACCGGGCCCCATGTGCGCCACTTCCTCGACTTCGGCTACCGCAGCACCGGCCTGGACATCAGCCAACCGATGCTGGACCTCGCCCAACTGCGCTGCCCCGAGGCACGGTTCAGCCGCCAGGACATGGCCGGTTTCCAGGTGGACGAACCGCAAGACCTGATCACCTGCTTCCTGTACTCGACCCACTACAACCCCGGGCTCGCGCAACTGCGCGCCTGCCTCGCCAGCGTGCACGGCGCACTCGCCGACAACGGCGTGTTCTGCTTCAACGCGGTGGACAAACTGCATATCGACAACCGCTTGCTGGTACGCCATAGCGTGGAGTTTGAAGGCAGTCATTTCACCTTCGGCTCCGGCTGGCATTACCGCGGAGAAGGGGAGCAACAGGCACTGCGCCTGAGTATCGAGAAGACCACGGCGGGGGTGACCCAGGCCTGGCAGGATGAGCACACCATGGTGGCGTTGAGCTTCACGGAGTTGCAGGGGCTGTTACAGCCGTACTTTGAGGTGCAGGTGTTCGAGCATGACTATGAGCGGATCACGCCCTGGGCGGGCGTGACCGGCAATGCGTTGTTTGTGTGTGTGAAGCGGTAATGAACTGCCAGGCGGCCCTGATGCTGACGCGCTGGATCGCAATGATGCCAGCGCGGGTTGAGTTGATTTGATTTAACTTGCTGGCGCTTCTTCTGCGGCTGAAACCTGGGCACGCAAGCGTTGACCGATGAACGCCACATCAGGCCAGGGCCATCACGCAATCATCAACTGCCCTTTGATCAGGTTTTCTTGCCCGCTTCCTCCAGAGCCTTTTCAGCGTTGAACCCGTCGAAGTTCTCGAACACGCCCATAAAGCCCGGCACGGTCACTTCTCGCGCCCAGTCGCGCTGCAGTTCGCAATACATCTGCACGCGGCTGATGAGCTTCGCGCCCGCCTGCTCCATTCTGCGTAGCGCCGCCTCGTGTGCGGCGAGCGATGTGCCGCCAACCGCGTCGACCGGCACATACACTTCATAGCCTTCCTGGATAGCGTCGAGCACCGGGAATGTCAGGCAGGCCTCGGTCCAGAGCGCCGTCATGATGAGTTTCCTACGCCCAAGTGCCTTGACCGCCTGTTTGAATTCCATGTCCTCCCAACTGTTGATCGAGGTGCGGTCATAGGTCGGCAGGTGGCCGAGTACCTCTTGCAGTTCCTGGATCGGCGGTTTGTTGCGACCGGTCGCTACATTGACGGTGGAATGGATGATCGGAAGGTTGTAGTTGACCGCCGCCCTGGCGACGCTGGTGATGTTGAAGACGAGTTCGTCACGCGGCATCGAGCGGATCGAGGAAACCTGAACAGGCTGATAATCGATGATGATCAACGCTGAGTTTTCCGGGGTCAGTAGTGGGTCGGTATGAGGGTTGCGCAGAGTCTCGCTTGCCATGGGCAAATCCTTTTTATGGGGGCACGTTGGTAAAAGGGCCTGAGCCCGTGCGGGTAATGGATTCCAGGACACGGGTAGAGGATGCTGTGCCTGGAAAATCCATTGTGCTGTTCCCATGTTCGACGCAGTAGTAGCATCGCGCGATGTGCTGTGTCGCATGATGGGGAACGCAAGCATGGATATCGAAGAACTACAGACCTTCGTGGAGGTGGCCGATGCCGGGGGCATTTCGCAGGCTGCAGTGCGTCTTGGCGTATCGAAGTCGATCGTCAGTCGTCGCCTGGCTCGGCTTGAAAGCGAACTGGGCGTGCAACTGCTGGCACGCTCCACTCGCGGGGCGGCACTCACTGAGTCCGGCGCGACATTCAGGGACTACGCCGCCAGAGTCTGCACCGAGATCGACATCGCCAAGGAAACGATCCTGCCTGCCGGTGCGCTTCGCGGCCGCCTGCGCGTGGCCGTCCCGCTGTCGTTTGGCCCGACTCATTTCGCACCGGTGCTGGCGGAAATGGCACGCCGTCACCCTCAGTTGCATATGCAGACTTGCTACAGCGATCGCTTCGTTGACCTCATCACCGAGGGCTACGATTGCGCCATTCGCGTGGGGTATCTGAAGGACTCCAACTTGATCGCAAGGCGTATTGGCCCGGTCTATACCAAGCTCGTCGCGAGCACGGATTACATCAAGGCGCACGGTGCCCCCGCGACGCCGGACGACCTGGTCGACCATCAGGCGCTTCTGCAAGGCACTGAAGCCTGGCAGTTCATGGACGGCGACAAGATCATCACGGTTCGTCCACAAGGACGCTTCAAGGCCGACAACGGCATCGCCCTTGTTGCCGCCGCGATCGCTGGCCTCGGCGTCGCCTACCTGCCTGACTGCCTCACCCATGAACACGTGGCATCCGGCGCACTGGTACCGATCATGACAAACCATCCACCACCACCGGCCGGGGCCTACATCCTCCGCCCGCCGGGTCCGCATCCCGCCCGGAAAATACGCGTGCTCACCGAACTGCTGATCGAGTTCTTCGGCGAATCTCCGCACCTGGCGGTGCAGCCGCTGTCACATCGGGAAGATGCGCCGCCGAATAGCTGAATCATGGTGGGCCGAGTAACCGAGCTGAAGGTTGGCACTGTTGGCTGAGCTGGCGTCGTGCGTGAATCAAGGTCCAGCGCTTTGTTTGTCCAAGCCAGGACAGGAGATGTGATGTGCTTCAACGTTCGCAACAGTCAATGGGCCGGACTGCGTTTTTTGCAGACACAACAGCGCTGATCGTGTTTTTCACAATCACCGGCATCATCAATGAACGTTTCATTGCCGGCATGGCCTGGGATCAGGTCCTTCATGCGCGCCTTCTGGGCGCAGTGCTGATGGTGCCGGTCGCGAGACCTTACGGCCTATGGCGGGATTGGGTGATGACGCGCGCCAGTCAGGGTCGGGTTTCCAGGTTGCTATGGGACAGCCTTGCCCTCGTCAGCTTCCAGGTGCCCATCTATGCAGCGATCATTGCCTTCAGTGGTGCATCGGGAAGTGGGCTGGTGCGCGGCACGCTCGGTGCGGCGTTGATGATGCTGGTTCTGGGCCGGCCTTATGGCGCGTTTCTCAATGGGGTGCGCAAGATGTTTGGATTGCCTCCGGGTGGAGACAAGCCGATGTCGCTGAACAGCTGAGCGACCGCTGCTGAGCGATTCTGTTGCAGTGGTCGGACGGACGTTCTTCGATATGTCTGGGCATGGACATCCTCCAGCTAACCCATTTCCCTGGCGAAATGCTTGGTCAGTTCGAGCAAGGTCGTTCGCAATTCAGGCGGACGCACGGGCTTGGACAGGATGGAGATATTCATATGGATCAATGTGCTGCGGATACGCTCGATTTCATGGCCGGTCATGATCATGGCCGGTACTTCCCAACCACGCTGTTCGCGAATCGCGGCGATACACTCGGCGCCTGAAATCCTAGGGCCCAGGTCGAAGTCGGCAATGATGATGTCGCATTCCGTGGTCACGTTCAGTCCATCGCTATGACTTTCTACCTCGCATCCCCATTTTTCCAGCAAGGCCGAGGTCGCCATCAGTACGTTGGAATCGTCTTCCACCAGGCAGACCCGCAGACCCTGCAGACGGCTTTGCGTGGGCGCTGGCCGTTGTGTCTCGGTGCCCGGCGCGACGCTTTCCAGGCGTTGGATAGTGGCGCGGGTGCCTTGGCCGAGTCGGGAGTCCAACTGGATATCCAGATTGAGCAACTGGCTGATGCGCTTGACGATGGACAAGCCCAACCCCAGGCCTTCGACATCCTTGTCGCGTGCGTGGCGCACCCGGTAAAACTCCTTGAATACGTCCGGCAGATGTTCAGCGGCGATGCCGCGTCCCTTGTCGTAGATGACAATGGCCAAGCCCTTGCCTCTGGGACGCACACCGATCAGGACCGGTTGGCCGGACGCGTATTTGAGCGTATTCGACACCAGGTTCTGCACCATGGTGGTCAACAGCCCCGCATTGACATTCACCCAGTGCTCGCAAGGACGCAGGCGCAGTTGAACCCCGGCCCAGCGCGCGGCCTCGGTGTTCTGTTTGACGACGTCCCGCAGCAGCGCGCCCAGGTTCACCGGCTCCGCTTGCGGCTCCAGCTTTCCGTTGTCGAGGGTGTAGATATCCAGGATCGAACGGAACAATTGAGAGACGGTATGCAGCGAGCGGTCGATGTTGTCCACCAGTCGCAGTTCTTCGCCGCCCAGATTCGCGTCACGCAGGCATGCGGTGAACAGGCCGATGGAGTGGATGGGCTGGCGCAGGTCGTGGCTGGCCTGGGCGAGAAAGCGTGATTTCTCCTGATTGGCGGCGATCGCCTCTTCCGATGCGATACGCGTGCGCTTGAGCAGAATGTGCGCATAGGCCGGCACGACGATGGTGGTCACGATCAGCATCAGGAACATGTAGGGCTGTGCGCGCCAGAAGGGGGTGAGCATGAAGATCATGACCAGCATGCTCAGCGCGATGAGTGTCGCGGCGGTCAAGTAGCGCGAGCCAAAGCGCATGCCATTGCCCAATGTGACCCAGAGCAACGCGGCATAAACCGGCAACGCGCCTTCTCCACCCACGATCATGGCGAAAGCGATGCCGGTATAGTCATGGGCCATGGCGAACAATCGGCGCCAGAAAAAGTGCCCTGGCCAGCGCTTGATCGCCATGCGCAGGGGGACTGCCACGCTGATGAAAAACGCCATGTACCACATGATCGGTACATAGGTGGCGAAGTCACTTGAAGGAAGGAGGGCCACCACAAAGATGTACAGCGAAGCACAGGTGCTGACCGTCAACCGCAACGTGGCCTGGTCCAGCTCACTGTTCTTTTCCGTCATGTTCATTGCGATTCTCCAGGGTAAGAAGTCGCTTAAAAGTTGAAACCTGGCGTTACAGTTTGCGTTACGATGCGCCGGACCTGAGGTGAGATGGACCTTGACATGACGCACAGAATCATAGTGGCAGATGACCATCCTCTGTTTCGCGAAGGTATGCTGAGAACCATAGAACGGCTTATGCCGACAGCGATAATAGAGCAGGCGGGCAATCTGGATGAAGTACTGGCGCTGGCGCGTGCGGGCGCAGAAGTTGATTCGTTGATTCTGGACCTGCGCTTTCCCGGTATCACGTCTATGCAGGTCATAGGCCAGCTGCGCAACGAGTTCAAGCGCACCTCGATCATTGTGGTGTCGATGGTCGATGACCTGGACATTATTTCCCAGGTCATCGCCCAAGGCGCTGATGGCTTTATCGGCAAAAACGTTGATCCGGCAGGCATTGCCGAAGCCATCCTGGCGATTCGGGAAGGGGAAGTCGTGGTGAAGTACAACCCCGAAAATCCCCTGCTGGACCCAAGCCTTGCCTCACTCACCGCCCGCCAGCGGCAAGTGCTCGGCCTGGTTGCGGCGGGCAAGACCAATAAGGAAATAGCCAAGCAACTGGGGATCTCCCCGTTCACCGTACGCATCCATGTTTCCACTCTGCTTAAATCCCTGGGTGTGCCCACCCGTGCGGCGGCGGCGGCTCAATTCAGTAACTTTCCCGGTGCCAGTGGGTGGCCGGGCAAGCTCGATACGTGAATCAAGACGGTGCAATGACCATTAGAGCGTGGGTTGGGGCACGGGGGTGTTACCGGGGATCAACTTGGCGCCTTTAGGCCTTTTTGGACAGTCGCCAGATGAATACCAGCGGGTCACCACGCCCTTTTCAATCATGAACCGCTGTTCGCAACGGGCGTAATCAGGCACATAACCCCATTCCATCGAATGGCTGCCGTTTGTAAGCCATACGTAGTCGTAGCCGATGATTTTCGAGTTGCCATCACTGAGGCCATGGCTGTTTTTTGGCGCCCCCCATGACGTCACCAATTCATCTTCGGATGCACCTACCCATGAAGCAGTAATGTCCGATGTCGTTTGATAACGCTGGTTCATGACCAGATTACTCAAGGGAGAACCCGCACACCCGGACAGCATCAGAATGGATAAGACGGTGATCCATGATTTCATATTTCGACTCCATTCATGCGGCTTCAATAATCGGGCATTACATCAACTGGCGAGTAATTTATTACATTAATTCAAGCCATTAATGTCCATCTGGCTATGCTAGACAAGTCCCTGTTGGCCGCCTATAGCACACTTGTACTATAGCGTCAGCTCACGCGCCCTCATAAGCTGTACACGCTCGAAAAAGTCTTAAAGGCTTTGAGCCCGAGCGCACACCGGAATGCACTTTAACTTCAGCGTTGAAGTGTTCCAGTGTGTTTGCCCGCGTGTGAATCCAAAGGCTCGATTAGTTGCACTACGTTGTGTCAACTTCACCGTGCACCCGGTCGAAATGGAATGGTATTAATCACAACTCAAGGTAAGTCTATGTGCTTGAAATATGGAAAACTACTTAGAATCGGATTCACGCTGTGCATACTGACCGCAGGCCTGGGAGGCTGTGCTAACACTGGGGATTTGATGAATTCCTTAAATCCTGGAGCACAAAAGTACGATGTTGCTTACCTGAAGAAAACCATCATCCCGGGAAAAACTACCAAGACTCAGGTGACGCAATTGTTCGGCGCTCCAGCCGAAGAGGAACTTGATTCAACGAGCAGAAGCAACGGGTCCAACTGGACCTATGATAAAAACCAGGAGGGCCTGGAAAAGTACATGACCCTGGCCCACAAATATGTCTCGACCGAGACAAGCCTGAAGATGTACGACGCCTCGTCGCAAGTGTCCAAGGCTCAAGGTGTCGCCAATGATGTCGGCAGTGTGACGGGCACGAAAAAAGCTCAAAGCCAGACCAAGGGAACGAGGTTGATAATTTACTTCGTGGATGACGTGGTGGATTACTACAGGCTTTACTGACACGTTCCACTTCTGATACGACACGCCGTGTCGTTTGATGCCTTAACACGCCAACCTACGCCTTATTGTTCTCAAGGGGGCGGCATCCAGCGATGCATCCCCCATGGTCCATGAGGTTGAACGCGTGGAAAAGAACAGCGAACTCAATCAGGCCACGTTACGCCTGACCGTCAGCGCCTGTGCGCTGCTGTACATCATCGTACTGAGCGGGCTGCGCCCCAGCGATACCGCAGCCTACACGCCCATCATCGTGTATATCTCGACATTCATCGTGGTGTCGATATTCCTGCGCATGGTGATCAAGCGCTGGCCAGGGCACTTTTTTTGGCGGCGCTTGCTCTCAATGCTTCATGACTACACCGGTATCGCTTTCGCCATGGTGCTGGGAGGCGAAGGTGCATTGCCTATCTATGCCGCGCTGCTCTGGGTAACCCTGGGTAATGGCATGCGTTTCGGCTCACACTATCTGGCCCTGGCAACCGTGATCGCGTTGTCTACCCTTATCGTTATTTTCTTGTTCAACCCCTTCTGGCGCGCACAGCCCTACATGTTCCTAATGCTGATCGTGACCACCATCGTCGTGCCGACCTATGCGCACATTCTGCTCAAACGCACGCGTATCGCGTCGGAAGAGGCAATCGCCGCCAATCAGGAGAAATCACGCTTTCTCGCCCAGGCCAGCCACGACCTGCGCCAGCCCATCCACTCCATCGGCCTGTTCACCGCGTGCCTGCGTGACGCGAATCTGGGCGGCGAAGAACTGCGCCTGGTGGACAACATCGACCGCTCGCTGCACACCGTCTCTCAGCTGTTCCGTTCGATCCTGGATATCTACACCCTCGACAACGGGAAGCTGGAGCCGCAAGCGGAACCGGTGAACCTGGGCGCACTGCTGCAGGAGGTCGTCAAACAGAACACCGAGGCCGCACGCTGGGCCGGGATTGAACTGCGCCTGCGCCCTTGCGAGCACTGGGTGAGTGTCAATGGGGGGCTGTTGACCACCATGGTGCAGAACCTGGTGTCCAATGCGATCAAGTACGCATCGGGAGAGCCCGTGCTGATCGGTGTCAGACGCCAGGCAAAGGGCTTGGCCGTGGTGGTCTACGATAAGGGCTGTGGTATCGCCGCCGAACATCTGCCGGACGTATTCAAGGAGTTCTACCGGGTGCGCCACGCACGCGACAAGGATGTCGAGGGCCTGGGGTTGGGCTTGTCCATCGTCAAGCGCATCAGCCAGTTGCTCAATGTCGATGTACATATTCGCTCCACGCCCGGGCGCGGCACCCAGGTGGCAATCAGCGGGTTGAAACACGCAGCCCCAAAGGTCGTCGCGCCTCGGATGAAAAGCGCCCATGAGCGCCTGAACGGACTCCGGATATGCCTGATTGAAGACGACGCCAATGTGTTGCTGGCCACCAAGGCCCTGCTGGAGAAATGGGGCTGCGTCGTCGAGACCCACAGTGATGCGGATACCCTGGCCAGCGATTGCGACATCATCATTGCCGACTTCGACCTGGGCACAAAGGTCTCGGGGGCTGAATGTATCGCGGCAATACGCGAGTTCCGGGGTCAAGAGATACCGGCATTGGTCATCACCGGGCATGAAATCGAGCGCATCCGTCAATCACTGCACGCATTCAATATCTCGGTACTGGCCAAACCCGTGCGACCGCCGGAACTGCGTAACGTGTTGCTTGAACAGGTCAAGTCAATGAAGTGTGAGTTACCCATAGATCCATTACGGGACTAGCAGGTGTAGCGCCCCGCGAAACGCGCGGCGGCTACTGCTCTATTGGGTACGTTCAAGGCACGTATCAGCGAAGACACGTGAATACGCACGGTATAGGGAGAGATTTCCAGTTCAGCGGCAATTTCCTTGTTGGTTTTACCTTGTGCGATCAAATGCCAGACTTCCCGCTGCCGCGACGTCAGTTTGCCCATCGCGTGATCACTTTCAAATGATGGCGATTCGGCCGGTTCGTATTTGACCACTACTTGGCCGTTACGAATATCGTTGATGGCGTTACGTACCTCTTCGGCTGAAATGTTCTTGCCAATAAAACCATTGGCGCCGGCCTCCATCACTCGGGTAATGACCACGCTGTCATCGACTGTCGAAACAACAACGACTGCAGTAGTGCCTCTTTCCTCGCACAGTTTTGCAAGCTCTTTCAAGGAGCAAAGCCCTGGCAAATATACTTCGATAAACAGCATGGCGACAGGTTGCCAGCGATTCAGGAGAGCCCAGACTTCCTCCAGGTTTCCTGCCTGTTTTATTTTTGCTCCAGGTATTAAGCACTCCAGTAGTCCTGTCATGCCCTCTCGATAAAGTGGGTGTTCGTCCGCCACCACAATTCGGCAACTCATATCAGCAAGCACAACCCGTCCAGATCAATGAAAACACGCTTTGATCATGTCCGACTCATACAACTTATGATATAGAACAGCTGAACTAGTACACCTGTACTAGTTACTAAAGGCCATTAAGCAATTAAGTACATTTTGCTCGATGCAATTGCGGCACAAACAGCGTGCTTGAACCCGTTGCCAGGAAGGGCAGTGCTATCCTCCTTCTCATCGCCTGGGCATAAAGCTACCTAGTTGGCTCGCGTCTCATATCGCATCTTGACCACTTCAACGAGCCGCTCCTGTCCTCCATTGGTTCCGGAGAGGCTGGCCGACCTGATTGATTGCCCACGGTAGGGCCCTTCGGCAGCAAACCAATTCTGCACCACGACCTTCTGGGTCGGTTGTTGACCGGACGTTGATCCAGTGGAAATTTCATTGGTGAAGCGACAGGTCTCGAACGTCCCGAGTGCTGTCTTGATCGTTTCGCGGCCGTGGTAGGTCAGCTTTTCTGATACCCCAAACTCAAGCGTGGTGCCGCCGCTGACGACCTGGTTCTTGTAACTGACGGTGACTGTCTGCCCGGGTTGTAAATCCAGCGGCGTGGTGGGAGGAGGGGTGTAAAGGGTCGTGGTCAACGAAGGCCCGGCACCGTGCCGATCACCATAGCGAATCAACTGGCCGTCCTTGATTTGCGCAAAGGTGGTCGTCAAATACACCGGCGAATTGCTTATGAACGTGGTGTGTAATGACGCCACCGGGTTGGCCCCGGCGAAGTCTTCAGGGCCCAGCGTTTCGGTTTTACTACGATTGGTTACCGCAGAGGTGTTGTCGCGACTTTCAGACTCCACAACGGTGCCGGCCTGGAAATCCGCTTCATTGGTACACGGTGCCGAGGAGGCCGTTGCACCAACCGCTGCCTCGGTCCAGGTAGCGCTGGTGGTTAACAGCGAGATCAAGGCCATCGCCAGCGCAGCGTTCATTTCAATTTTTCTGGTGGTTATAGGTTTCAAAAAAAAGCATCCCTGTTCAATATGATCGGCAGCGTCGAATAGCGTAGAAAAGACCTGTTAGAGCGCGAACAACTGTGATCCAGCGCTAACGCGCGATGCAATAGGGCAGCTGTGCTATTGAGTTATCTCGATAGCCCCGGTTTTATAAGCAGCCAACGACAGCAGCACCCTTTATCCGCTCGACCATCACCCTGGGTGCTAAGGATTTGCGGGAATAACATGACGTTAGTGAAAAAAACAGCAGCGACTACCCTGGTTTTAATCGTCACCCTGGGGCTGAGTGTTCAAGCCTCGTCATTCGAGCAGGGACCAGACAACACGGTATTCGATGCCGCGAGCCTTAAGGTGTCGAACGTGCCGTTGGGCGCCTTTCCCTACATCGCCCTTCCCGACGGATATGTCATCGCCACCGCGCCCGATGTCTCCGACTTTGATCAGGTACCCTTCTGGACCGGGGATCGCCTGGCAGTGGTAGAAGGCAAGGTCTGGTCAGCCCATATCGACGCCGCGCAGGGCAAGGCGTTCTCCGACCTGGAATTGCAACGCAACCTCGAGTCCGTCGTGTCCTCGTTGGGCGGCAGCAAGATCTTCGATGGCAGGATTCCGGAAGACCCAGGCCAGAAGATCAAAGAATGGCCGCGGGACTTCGCGCTCAAATACAACAGTGGCCTGGGGGACATTTGGAATAACGCCGCGCAGGTGTTTGTTATCCATCGCGCCGACCGCGATATCTGGATTCATTTGTGCAGCTACGCGTTCGGCGGCGGCCTGCTGATTGCCGAAACCAAACCGCTGCAAATAACGGCCAGCCTGTTGCCGGCCAGTGAACTGAAAGCGCAGATAGATAAAACCGGCAAGGTGGCATTGCACATCAACTTTGCGACTGACCAGACCCGCATCCTTCCGGGTTCACAGCCACAGATCGAACAAGTGTTGTTGTTACTCAAGCAAAATACGTCGTTGAAACTGGCCATTAACGGCTACACCGATCACACCGGTGATCCCGCGCACAACAAGACACTGTCATACGGCCGCGCCAAGGCCGTCGAGGCCGCCATCACCGCCAAGGGCATCGACGCAGCGAGGTTATCTGCGGCCGGATTTGGCGAGGCTGACCCGGTGGCCGACAACGCCACCGAGGCAGGCAAAGCTGAAAAACGCAGGGTCGAGCTGGTCAAGCAAGACTAAGCGAACGCTCAGGACCAGGGGCGGCCCGGGCCGTCAAGACGAGACCCGTGATGGCTTCCGGCCGATGGCGAGCCCCAAACTATCACTGATGAAACCGCCGCCCCAACGCATCCAACCGCACCGCAATCGGCGGCAACTGCTCGCTGCTCCTGGCCAACATCTCCACATCCTCCGCCGTGCTCTGCGCAATGCTCTGCACCGACTGCAAGCGCCCGACAATCGCCTGATTCGCCGAAGTCTGTTCGCGTGTGGTGGAGACAATCCGTCCATTCAGCGCATCGATCTGGGTAATGTCATTGCCCACCGCTCGCAGCATTTCCACTGCCAGCTGACTGTCCTCCACACACCGTTCCACGCCCTGGCGGCTGTCGTGCATGGCTTCCACGGCCTGGCGGCTGCCTTGCTGCAGGCCTTCGATGATGGTTTTGATTTCCTGGGTGGAGACGGCGGTGCGTTGCGCCAGGCTGCGCACTTCGTCGGCGACGACGGCGAAGCCGCGACCTTGTTCGCCGGCGCGGGCGGCTTCGATGGCGGCGTTGAGGGCGAGGAGGTTGGTCTGGTTGGCGATGCTGCTGATGACTTCCAGTACCGAGCCGATTTGTTCGGCCTGGACCGCCAGGCCTTGGACGGTGTGGTGGGTGCCTTCCAGGCGTGTGGCCAGTTGGGTGATTTCGTGTTGGGCGCGGCCGACGCTTTCCTGGCCACGCAGGATTTGTTGGCTGGCGACGCCCGCGTGTTCAGCCGCTTCTTCGACGTGCACCGTAATGTGGCCCATGGCGTCTTCCATGCGCTGCATGGAGTCGGTCATTTGCGCGATTTCGGCCAGTTGGTGGCGAGCGCCTTTTTCCAGGGTACCGCTGGCGTGGGCCAGTTCCTGGCCGAGTTGGCCGAGGCCGTGGGAGTCGCGGGCGACGCCGTCGATGAGGTGGGTGATTTGTTGCAGGAAATGGTCAAAGCGCTTGGCAAGGGAGACGTGCACCTTGCCTTCACCTTTGGCGCTGTCCACGGTGAATTGGGTGGTGACGGCGAGCATTTTTTCCAGCATTTCCTCGCTTTCCACCGCCTCGGCCTGGCTGTTCACCGCGAGGTAGAGCAGGGCGATGGTTTCCATCACGACGTAGAAGGCGTGGACAAACACCATGGTCCAACCGCCGTGATGCGCCATCACGAACACCGGGAAGCCTTGATGCTGCAACGCATGGAACACCACGTGGTGCACGGCAATCGTCAGGGCGGCCACCAGGATCGGCAGCCAGTCTCGATAGAACGTCAGCACCGCCAGCAGCGCGAAAATCCCGAAGTGTGCTTCGATCACACCCTGGGCCTGGTTGATGTGCAGCGCCGCCATGACCATCAAGCCCGCGCCCAATGCGCAACGCATCACCCGTGTGCCGCCGATGGCGCGGTAGAGCGCGGTGAGCACCGTGCTGGTACCGCCCCCGACGACAATCGCCTGGGTCAGGGTGTCGTGCCAGAACGCAAGCCCGACGGAGAACAGCGTCATCAGCCAGATCAATGCCAGCATGATACGGTCGGCCTTGCGGTAGTGCTCCAGGAAACGTGCGCGTGCGGGCATTCACTCTTACTCCATGTGGTCTGGCAAGGATCAAAGCATGCGGCGTGCCACTACGGCCCGCGGGTACAGAGCAAAGCCGGTATCAGGCACTTTGCAGGTGCAGGGAAGCAAAAAGCTTATCGGCATTGGGGGAGGGGACTTTAAGCGCGAACGCGTTCGGAGGGGGCAGAACACATTCCTGGTGGCAAGCGGGGTCAATGTGGGAGGGGGCTTGCTCCCGATAGCGGTAGCACAGTCACAGCATTCTTGACTGACCCACCGCTATCGGGAGCAAGCCCCCTCCCACATTAGGACCCCCTTTTGCCAGGTGGATCAGAAGCTGTACTTGGCCGTCAGCATCATGTTGCGTGGGGTGCCGTAGGCGTCGCCGCCATAGCTCACGGAGTTGGCGATGCTGGAGTAATAGCGGCGGTCGAAGATGTTGTTGGCGTTGAGCTGCAGGTCGAGGTGGTCGTTGACCTTGTAGCCGGCCATCAGGTCGGTGACGGCGTAGGCGCCCTGTTGGAGGCGGTAGGTGCTGCCGTCAGCCAGCTTGACGTCGTTGTACAGGCGGCTTTGCCAGGAGATGTTGCCGCCCACGCGCAGTTTCTCCAGCGGGCCCTGGAAGTTGTAGCGGGTGGTCAGCTTGAACAGGTGCTCCGGAACGTCTGTGTCGTACTGCTTGTTGACCTTCTGCGGGTTGGCTTCATCCTTGATGGTGTGGGTACGCGCGTAGGTGTAGCCACCGCCGACCTGCCAGTTCTCGGTCAGCGCGCCTTGCAGTTCGAAGTCGATCCCCTGGCTGCGAATCTCTCCGGAGGCCTCATAGCACTCTGTCTGTGGGCAGTTTTGCACGGTCACCTGGGTGGCGCGGTTTTCCTGGTCGACACGGAACAGCGCCACGCTCGCATTCAGCGCGCCACCCAGGTATTCGCCCTTGATGCCGACCTCGTAGTTTTTGCCGACAATCGGCTTGACCGGAGTGCCGGAGGTGTCCTTGGCGCTCTGCGGCGTAAAGATGTCGCTGTAGCTGACGTACACCGAGTGGTGATCGTCCAGCTCGTAGATCAGCCCCGCGTAGCGGGTGAGGTTGCGGGTGACGTGATAGTCGCCGTCATTGCTGCCATGGGCATCGTAGTCATACCAGTCCAGGCGCCCGCCGAGTATCAGCTTCAACGGGTCCGCCAGGCTCAGGCGCGTGGTCACGTAGACACCGTCCTGGGTGGTGACTTCACGGTCGTTGGTGGTGTGGACGAAGTCCGGTTTGCCCGCGGTGAGGGGCCAGTTGGTGTCGTAGGGGCTGTAGTTGTGGGTGGTCATGTCGTAGATGCGTCGGCTGGCGCCCACCACCAGTTCATGGGTGCGCCCGAATGCCTGGAACGGGCCGCTGGCAAAGGCGTCGACACCGGCCTGGTTTTCATCGTAGGCGGCCTGGTAGACCGTGCGCGCCAGGGTGTTGTTGACCCAGCGCGACTGGTAGGAACCGGAAAACAACGCGTTCTGTTCGGCGTAATTGGCGTTGACCTGAAGCTTCCAGTCATTGGCCAGGCGCTGGCGCAGTTCGGCGAAGACCGTGTTGATTTCCTGGTCCTTGTTCTCCCAGTCGGTACCGGGATTGTAGGAGCGCGGCAGGTCCAGGTGATGGCCGTCCTGGCCGATCATCGACGAGCCCCAGAAGTAGTTGGTCTTGTCCTTCTGGTTCGAGAAGCCGAGGGTCAGTGTGGTGTCTTCGCTCAGGTCGGCCTCGGTGACGGCATAGAACAGGCCGTGATAGGACTCGGCGTTGTCGATGAAGCTGTTGGCGTCGCGGTAGGAGGTGACCACCCGGCCGCGCCAGGTGCCGCTGTCATTGAGCGGACTGGAGGCGTCGAGCTCGCCACGGTAGTCGTCCCAGCTGCCGGCGGCGCCGGTGAGGGTGACTTTCTGTTCGTCCAGCGGCCGCTTGCGGACCAGGTTGATGGCCGCCGACGGGTTGCCCGCACCGGTCACCAGGCCGGTGGCGCCACGCACGACCTCCACACGGTCGAACATCGCCAGGTTCGGCTGGGCGCCTACGGAAACGCCGTTGTAGCCGCTGGGGATGCCGTCGTACATCAGGTTGTCGATGTCGAAACCGCGTGAGGTGTAGGACTGCCGGCCTGGGCCGCTGGAATAGTTGAGGAATAGCCCAGGCGTGGCATTGACCACGTCGTTGATGCTGGTCATTGCCTGGTCATCCATGCGCTGGCGTGTGATGACGGTAACGGCCTGCGGGGTTTCACGCAGGGTGAGGGGCAGTTTGGTCGCGGTTTTCATCGCGCCGGTGGTGTAGGACTGCGTGCCCTCGGTGGTTTCGCCCAGTTGTTGCTCGCCGGAGATCCGGGTGGCCCCAAGCTCCAACGTGGTTGCAGGCGTTTCAGCGTCGGCGGCGAAGGCCGCGTGCGAGGTGGCGAGACACACCGCCAAAGCGATCAGACTGGGTGTAAAACCTTTACCGCCGTGTTGTTGCACAGACATGGAACGGACTCTCCCCTAAGTGCCGTCCTTGGCGAATAATAAATCTGTTGATAATTATTCGCATTAGTTTGACAGATTAAATCTGTCGGAAAAAGTCTTTGGGGAGAATTAGTTAACGAATTTTTCACATCTGCAGGGCAGGCTTTTGGCCATTACCTGCCGTCGGCGAGTTCTTTTTTTGCGTGCTCAATCGCGCTTCGGAATGGCCATCCGACTCGTCGCCTTCACCTCGCGCAGCGCCAGGCTCGACTGGATCGACGCAATCCCCAGCTGCCGTCGCAGCACGCTTTCGACAAATTCGCTGTAGCTGTCCAGATCCTCCGCCAGCACCTGCAAGAGGTAATCCGCGTCGCCGGTGATCTTGTGGCATGCCAGCACCTGAGGCAGCTCTTTGACCACCGCCTCGAACGCATCCGGCGCATGGTCGGTGTGGATCGCAAAACGCACATGCACAAACGCCATGATGTCCAGGCCGAGCAACTTGCGATCCAAGTTCGCCTGGTAGTCCTTGATCACGCCTTCTTCCTCCAGGCGTTTGCGCCGCCGCCAGCAAGGGGTGAGGCTCAGGGCCAGGCGCTCGCTCAGTTGGGCGTTGGAAATACTCGCGTCTTCCTGCAGCAGGGCGAGGATGGCGAGATCGGTGTCGTCCAGAACGACCTGCTTGGTTTTATTTTTCATATTTGGCTGTAACCAGGGTAAAAACACCCGATAAAGCTATCAGTGTCAGAAGTAAAAGCAAAGAAAGCCCTGCTCATCCAGAACAAAATAGACCCTGTCTTTTTCTGGCGGATGTATCCAAATGCTGACTGTTTTTAGTGATGACCACCGTTTGCACCACGGCACCGAACTCAAGGACGGCGTGCTCAAGCCCTCATTCGAACAACCCAGCCGCGCCGACACCGTGCGTGACCGCGTCCGGCACGTTGGGCTGGGCGATATCATCGTGCCGCGCAGCTTCGAGCGCGCCTGCTACGTCAACGCCCACAGCGAGCGCTACGTCAGCTTCCTCGAAACCGCCTGGGCCGAATGGACCGCCATCGGCCGCCGCCATGACGCGCTGCCGCTGGTGTGGCCGGTGCGCGACCTGGCCAATGGGCAGGTGCCGGACTTTATCGACGGCAAGCTGGGTTTCTTCGCCATGGACGCCGGCTCGCCGATCACCGCCACCACCTGGCAGGCGGTCAAGACCAGCGCGGACATAGCCCTCACCGGACTGGCGCTGATCGACGAGGGCCATCACAGCGCCTTCGCCCTGTGCCGCCCACCGGGGCACCACGCGGCCCGCGAATACATGGGCGGTTATTGCTACCTCAACAATGCCGCGATTGCCGCGCAACAGGCCATCACCCAAGGCGCCAGGCGCGTGGCGGTGCTGGATGTGGATTTCCACCACGGTAACGGCACGCAGAATATTTTCTACGACCGCGCGGATGTGCTGTTCATCTCCCTGCACGGCGACCCGTCGGTGTCCTATCCGTATTTTTCCGGCGCCGACAGCGAACGCGGCGCAGGTGCCGGGGAGGGCTTCAACCTGAACTACCCCTTACCGAAAAACACCACGTGGGGCCAGTACAAAACCGCGCTGATCCACGCCTGCCAGCAGCTCAAACACTTCGCCCCCGAGGTGCTGGTGATCTCCCTCGGCGTCGACACCTTCAAGGACGACCCCATCAGCCACTTCCTCCTCGACAGCCAGGACTTCCTCAGCATGGGCGAGATCATCGCCGGCGTGGGCGTGCCGACGCTGTTCGTGATGGAAGGCGGCTACATGGTCGACGAGATCGGCATCAACGCCGTCAACGTTCTGCACGGCTTCGAAAGCAAGATTGCCTGACCTAATAACAACACTCGCTCGATTCTTTTTTCTGCCAAAACTCAAAAACATAACAAGAGGTTTTGTGATGAAAACAACCACGTCCGGGCTGTGTGAGAAGCCTGCGTTGCAACGCACCCTGAACAACCGCCACATCCAGCTGATGGCCATGGGCGGTGCGATCGGCACCGGCCTGTTCATGGGCTCCGGCAAGATCATCGCGTTGTCCGGCACCTCGATCATCCTGATCTACATGATCATCGGGCTGTTCGTGTACTTCGTGATGCGCGCCATGGGTGAGCTGCTGCTGTCCAACCTCAACTTCAAGAGCTTTGCTGACTTTGCCGGCGCGTACCTGGGCCCGCGTGCGGCATTCTTTCTCGGCTGGTCGTACTGGCTGAGCTGGAGCGTGGCGGTGGTGGGGGACGCGGTGGTGGTCGGCGGGTTTTTCCAGTACTGGTTCCCCCATGTGCCGGCCTGGATGCCGGCGGTGGGCATGCTGTTGACGCTGTTCGCGTTGAACGTGCTGACGGTCAGGCTGTTCGGCGAAGTGGAATTCTGGTTCGCGATCATCAAGATCATCGCGGTGCTGACCCTGATCGGTGTCAGCGTGGTGCTGATTGCCAGTTCGTTTGTCTCGCCCACCGGGGTCACGGCCTCCGTGAGCCACTTGCTGGACAAACAGGCGGCGTTTCCCAATGGCCTGTTCGGTTTTTTCGCCGGCTTCCAGATGGCGATCTTTTCCTTTGCCGGCACCGAACTGATCGGCACCGCAGCCGCCGAAACCCGAGCACCGGAGAAGACCTTGCCCAAGGCGATCAACTCGATTCCGCTGCGCATCATCCTGTTCTACGTGCTGGCCCTGGCGTGCATCATCGCGGTCACTTCGTGGCAACAGGTGTCGCCGAGCAAAAGCCCGTTCGTGGAACTGTTCCTGGTGGCGGGCTTTCCAGCTGCGGCGGGGATCGTCAATTTCGTGGTGCTGACCTCGGCGGCATCGTCGGCCAACAGTGGGGTGTTCTCCGCCAGCCGCATGTTGTTCGGCCTGGCCGACCTGGGGGACGCGCCGGGTATCTTTGGGCGCTTGTCGAAAAGCAGCGTGCCGTTTATCAGCCTGGCCTTCACCACCTTGCTGATGCTGCTGGGCCTGGTGTTGCTGTTTGTGGTGCCGGAAGTGATGACCGCCTTCACGATTGTGTCGACGGTGTCGGCGATCCTGGTGATTTTCACCTGGTCGACCATCCTCGCGTCCTACATCGCCTACCGTAAAAAGCGCCCGGACCTGCACGCCAGGTCTCTCTACAAGATGCCCGGCGGTGTGCCGATGGCGTGGTTTTCCCTGGCATTCCTGGTCTTCGTGTTGTGCCTGCTGGCGTTGCGGCCGGATACACGCCTGGCGCTGTGCGTGATGCCGGCCTGGTTTATCTGGCTGGGCATTGCCTTTCAGTTTTCACGCTTCAAGGCGGCCGGTGTGGTCAACCCCGACCACAGGTGATTCACGGGGTGCTCAGAACTCCATTCTCAGGCCAAATGTGCCCTGGCGGCCGTTGAAGGTGTTGCTGCCCAGGTTGCGGTTGTAGCCCACCTCGCCGTACAGGCTGATGCCCGTGGCCACCTTCAGCGTGGCGCCGGCGCTCAGGTCCAGGGTGGTGGACTTCTGCTCGGTGTCGATGGCCGTCACACCGTTGAAGGTGACGGTGTTCTGCCCGGCGCTGCTGTGCCAGACGTTGGTACGGACGTAGGGCTGCAGCGGCATGCCACGCACCCGGTAGTCGCCACGCAGGCGCACCCCGAGGCGGCTGGTGACGTTGGTGTCGGCGTCATAGGCGACGTCGGAGATCCCGTCGTTTTGCTTATCCAGTCTGGTCCTGCCGATGATCAGTTGTGCCTGGGGTTCAACCACCCAGTCAGCCACCCATGCAAACGGCCAGCCGACCTCGGCGGAGGCAGTGACGTTGTGCCCATGGGTGTCCATCTTCACGCCACGATCCGACTCGTTATTGCCATCGAAGCGGGTGCCCATCAATACCAGGTCGAGGTAGGCCTGGTTGGCGCCGATCAGCGTCCAGTAGATCCCCAGGCTGTCCCCGCGCAAGGTGGTCTTGCCGGCGTCCTTGTCCTGCCAGCCGCCGTTGAAGCCTTTGACGTTACCTTTGAGGGTGCTGTGGCCGACAAAGAACCCGCTGCGTTGGGTCAGGCCATTGTCGTAGGTGCTGGCATACAGGTCGGTACCCACTTGGAAGCCGGTCACCGAACTGTCGAGCGATGGGCTGACCGTCCCGGTGAAGCCCTGACGCGAGCTGCTGCCGTAGAACCGCCCCCAACCTGAGGTGAATGCACCGCTGTGCAGTTGCTGGCTCTGGTCACCCATGCGCTGGTGAAAGGTGCCGAGCATGCCCTGCACGAGTTGCTGCGCGGCGGGAAACAGCGCGGCGTAGATCGGCACTTCCGGACGATAAATAGGGATCGGTTTGGTCCCGGGATTGGGCGGCAGCGGTGGTTCACCGGGAACCGGAGTGGGTAACGGCACGATTATCACCGGGTCAGGCGGCACCACGGGGATCGTCGAGCGCAGGTAGTAGTTCTCTGCCGTGCCGGCCGTTACGCCGCCCTTGAACAGGTAGTAGTCGAACGCCCCGGCTGATACAGGCCCGGCCAGCGTAAACGCGCTGCCACTGCCAGACGCGCCGTTGAGGGCCTGCACCACCTGGATGCCGTCCTGCAGGGTAGCCGCACCCGCGCCGCCGAGGTTGGTGACACTGATGGCCGTGGTCCCGGCGAGGGTGCCCTGGTTGATGATCAGTTTGTCGCTGGGGGAATCGTCCGCACCCAAGGCGCTTTGCAGCGCAAGCCGCCCATTGTCGCCGGTGTAATTGCCATTGATGGTCAAGGTGTCGTTGGTCCGGGTGTTGCCGGTGGTCATGTTGAGGGTGCCACTGTTGGTGACGTTCACCCGTTGGCCGGCCGTAAACGGGTCGATCACTCCGGTGCTGATCAACAGTTCACTGGTTCCGTCGATGGTCAGGCTACCGGTACCGGTGGCGCTGTCACCCAGTTTCAGCGTTCCGCCCAGGGTCAGCTGCGACTGGTTGTCCAGGCGGATGTTTTCCCAGTTGGGAAACAGGCCCGGATCGCCGGCCTTGGTATTGTCCAGTGTGAGCGTGTCGATACCCAGGCCACCGTCGATCAACTGCGCCGCGGCCAGTTGGGTGTTGACCAGGTTTTGCAGCACCGCCGTGTCGTCACCGGCGCCCAGCAGTACGAACGAATGCAGGTTGCCACCGGTCCATTCGAAGTCATCGTTGCCAAAGCTGAGGAGTATCTGGCCGTTGACGTCGCCACCGGACACTGCCACGTGATCGTTGCCCCCGCTGACACTGATGTTGCCGCCGATAAAGGCCGAGCCCGAGATCAGGATGGTGTCGTTGCCGAAGCCCGTTACCAGGTTGGCGATGATGCTGCCACCCGACATATCGAACAGGTTGTTGTCGAGCTTCATGTCGACCCGGCCGATGGTGCCGCCGCTCATCTTGGCCTGGTCGCCATCCTCGAAGGCTCCGGTGATGGTGCCGCCACTCATGTTGAAGGTGTCCAGGCCATCGCCCTGGGCCAGTGAGGCAATGGTGCCGCCGCTCTGGGCGTAGCTGTCGACGCCTGCGCCCTGGCTGACGGCGCCGGCCTGGCCGCCGCTGATCTGCGCTACATCTGCCCCCGAGCCCTGGCTGACGCTGCCGGTGATGCTGCCCAGGTTGAGCCGGAAAATATTACTGCCATCGCCCTGGTTGAGGTTGCCGTCGATCCCGGCGCTCGGCCCGTTCACATCCACCAGATCGTTGCCGGCGCCGTAGGTGACATTCCCGGTAATCCGTCCCGTGGCGCTGATGTTCAGGGTGTTGTTGCCCGCGTTGTCGGTAAAGCCCGGTGCCGTGCCGCTGTCGCAGGAAGAAAGGTCATCGCCGGCGGTGTTGCTGATGGTGCACGCCCCGTAAGACGCGGGCGGCAACGTCGCCAAGGCAATCAGGTACAGCAGGGTCAGAGTCCGTGAGCGCATGATCCATCCTCGTGCGAGGGGAAAGTTGCCCCGGCACCGGCAAAGGCCGGTGCAGGCCAGACCATGACAACGTGACGCGATACGGATCAGGGACGACGGGTTACCTGTTCGAAAACACCGGCCAATGCAAGGGGTTGGCATGGCTTTCTCGACTGCACCTCAAGCTGTGCAGCGCTTTTTGCACCATAGCCACCCATCCTGCGGGCCGCCACTGTCAGAAATAACAGGTGTAGACGAGTTATGGCGCAGCATTGGCTTGGCTATGCTGGATGGACCGGGAACGAAACGGTAGTGGATGAATATAGAGGGCAGGGGCCTTGCGGGTCTCAAGGGCGTAGCCAACGGATGATCCTGTAGTCGACGTGCCTGGCGAATGGCCTGTGAGGCCGCCACATCTACAAGGAGTGCTATCGTGAATACCCAAACAGTAAAAGCATTGTGCGCGTCCCTGATATTGATGATTTTGCCCAGCCAGAGCTGGGCCGCGCTGTTTGACTGCGCGATCTACGACACGACGATCAACGCCGGGCAAGGGGCCGACGCCAAGCAGGCAGATGAATCAGTCGAAGCCGAAAGCGTCGACGAAGCCCAAGCAACATTGCGTGACGACGCTCGCTGGCAGGATGCCAGTCGATACCTCATCAAGTGCCGGGAGTCCGAGGAGTAAATGTACGGCTGACGGGAGCGGCGGGTTGCTCGCTCCCTTTCGTGCCTTACGCAAACACAATCTCGTAAGGCTCGCGCATACGCTCCAGCAGCACTTGGGCCAATATGGGCGCCAGGCCGATCTGCGGATCGCCCGCCAACTGGCTGGCATACGCATGGACGGCGTGGAGCTTGCGCGCCACGGTCCAGGTGTCCAGGCGCACCTTGCGCGCCCGTTGCCAGGGGATCGTCGCACCCTCGCGGGCGGGGCAGTGCCAGGCCCAGATCGGCAGTTCATAGAGTTGCGCGCCCACCAGGCTGCAGGCGTTGGCGCTGGCACGGCCGACGGCCTCATGGTCGTCATTGCCGTCGTTGCGCCAGGTGGAAAACACCACGTCGCCCGGTTGCAGGTAGCGCGCGATGAATTGGCTCAGTTGCGGTTCGCGGGCGGCGAGGGCGTTGTCGCAGAAACCGCCGCGAATCCACTTCAGGCTGTGCAAGGGCATACCCAGGCGGCGCAGCGCCTCGGCGCTTTCCTGGGGCCGCACCACACTCAGGCGGCTGGCCGGCCATACGTGGGAACCCGGGTGGCTGGCACTGCCGTCCGTGATGGAGATCATTTGCAGGGGGTGTTCCAGGGTGCTGAGCAATTGCAGTAGACCGCCGCAGGCCACCACCTCGTCGCCGGGATGCGGCGCGATGATCACCACGCGCGCGCCAGCGGGCACCAGGGAGGCGGTAGAGATAGGCGGGATTTGCGCCAACTGCGGTGCGCTGTTCCAGATTTGCGCGGGGCCGCGACGGCCTTCACTGAGGGAGGCAGGCTTCATGGGCGTTACGTCCTTGTCGGTTGATGCTGGGTCGTGCCCCGTTGACGGGACGACTCTATTTATTCACCACAGACTCCGCCGTGGTGCACGCGTGGTAATCCAACCCTGAATTACCAGCAAGGCGTCATCAGCATAGACAAGGATTGGTCGCTTTTACATTTTGCAATGTCGTTTTTTTCAAGACGCGCACATCAGGCTCTTCAAATAATCGCCGAACCCGCCCTGGGCACGGGCCTCCAGGCGCGCGCTGGTGATGACCTGCGGGGCGTGGCTCCAGGCGATGGACGCCCCGCAGCGTTCGAGGTCGCGCACCAATTGCACATCTTCGTGACAGGCCAGCGGTTCGAACCCTCCGGCGCGCACATAGGCCCCGGCACTGATACCCAGGTTGGCGCCATGGATATGCCGGTGGCCGTCACGGGCGTGGTACGCCGCCTGGTAACGGATCTGCGCCGCCGGATCGAACCCTTCGCTCCAGGCGTCGACGGTTACGGTGCCGCACACCGCGTCGGCGCCCAGCGCCAACTGGGCCACCAGCCAATCGGGGGCCACGCGGCTGTCGGCGTCGGTGCATGAGATCCAGCGCGCACCCTGGTTGAGCAGATGTCGTGCACCCACCCCGCGCACATGGCCCACATTGCGCGCCTGCACCTCCAGGCGCTGCACCGGGAACCCCTCGGCAATCGCCGCACTGGCATCGCTGCAACTGTCGAGCAGCACCAGGATCTGCACCGCTTCACCCAGCAGGCCTGGATGACGGGCAGCCACCAATGCGGCCTCCAGACACTCGCCGAGCAGCGCCTCTTCGTTATGTACCGGGATCAGAATGCCAATCATCGCAGGCCCTCAAGGGTGGCAACCGACGTGCCGTCACGGCTCCACAGGTCGAGTAGAAAGTCGGGTTCGTGGTGGGTGGCGACCAGGGGCATCCCCAGCCGCTCATGGAGCAGGGCATGCACCTGTTCGGCGGTCTGTGGGCACCCGTCGATCGGCGGACGCCAGTGGCAGGCCAACACCTGGCCGTTGGCGGTGAGGCTGTTGAGGGCGCGATCGATCAAGCGGCACAGGTCATCGCGGTCGAGGTAGTAGCACAGCTCGCTCAAGACGATCAGATCGAATTCGCCGGGCGGCCATTGCGCGGGCAGGCGGCTCTGCTCCACCCGGGCATGGGCAAAGCCCAGCAGGCGGCTGCGTGCCAGGGCGACGGCGGCCGAGGCGGTGTCGCAACACAAAAGGTGATCACAGCGCGGGGCCAGCTCGAAGCTCAATTCGCCATTGGCGCAACCGGGCTCGAACACCGAGGCATAGCGCGGCCGGGTCAAGAGTGCCAGGGTCAGCGCACGTTTGCGGCGCTCGTACCAGCGTTGGCGAAAGGCCCAGGGGTCGTCGTTACCGGCAAACAGTTGATCGAAATACGGCGTCGCCACACTCATACGAATACCACTTCAAAAGGTTGTAGCAGACGCTCCACCACATAGGGCGCCAGCACCGGCGGCAGGCCGATCTGCGGGTCACCCTCCAGCTGGCTGGCGAACGCATGGATGGCGTGGCGCTTGCGCGCGACGGCTTCACAGCTCAGGGGGATTTTGCGGGCACGGTGCCAGGGCACTTGGCTGTTCTCGGGGGACGCCCAGTGCCAGGTCCACACCGGCAGCTCATAGAGGGTCGCACCCATCGCGTGCGCCGCCCTGGCGCTCGCGCGGCCCACGGCCTCATGGTCGCAATGGCCGTCTTCGCGCCAGGTGGTAAACACCACATCCGTGGATTTGAGGTGGCGCTGGATAAAGGCGCTGAGCTGCTCCTCTCGCGCCGCCACCTGGCTGTCGCTGAAGCCGGCCCGCAACCATTTCAGGCTGTGCAACGGCACACCCAGGCGATGCAGGGCCTGGGCCGATTCCTGGGGGCGCACCACGCTCAAGCGCTCCACCGACCAGTGGGTGGAACCAGGGTGACTCGCGCTGCCATCGGTGACCGAAATCAATTGAATGGACCTGCCCAGTTCGGCCAAGCCTTGCAACAGGCCGCCACAGCCCAGCACTTCGTCATCCGGGTGCGGGGCGATGATCACCGCGCGGTGGCCCTCGGGCACCAATTGTTCGACGCTGATCTGCGGCAGTTCGGCCATCAGCGGCGAGTCCTGCCAGCGTTGCAGGGGCGTGCCCTGGCCGACGATCGGGTTGGGTTTCATAACTGCCACCTCCCTGTCGGTTCCCCGGCGACCAGTTCGCCGAGGCCGGCCAGGTCGCGTTCGGCATGGCTCTGGCGGACATACACCGGCAGGTCCGCCATCAACTGCGCGAAGTGCGGATCCTTGCAGTACGGACCCGCGCCCACGGCTCTGCCCACATGCCGCATGACCTGCTCGACGGTGTCCTCGATGCTCGCGCGCACCTGCTGGGCCAGTTGCCGGGCATCGGCCCTGGGGTAGCGGTCGATCTGCTCCGCGCTGGCCCGCAGCACGCAGGCCGCGCTGTTCAAGGCGCTGTCGACCGCCCCCAAGTGGGCGAGGGCGTGGGGCTCCGAGCGCTTGCCACAGTGATCGCGCAACACCTCGGCCAGGCGTTGTGCCGCACCGTACCAGCAGGCGGCGATACCGATGCCGCCTTGCCAGAACCCAGGGCGCCCGAGGTAGTCGCCGGGGCCGCCCACGGCAAGGCCATGGGCGCCGTCAAAGACGACCTCGACGCTGCCGGTGGCGGCCATGCCCACGGCATTCCAACCGTCGTGGGTGACCGTGATCCCCGGTTGGTCCATCTGCACAGCCACCAATTGCTGGCCGCCTTGTTCATCCCATGCCGTCAACAAACCATGGCTGACCACCGCCGCCCCGGAACACCAGGCTTTACGCCCGTCCAGACGCAGGCGATGGCCCTCGCAGCGCACCTGCACCTTGGCATTCGGCGGTTCTGCAGCCCACATGCCCCACAGGCTGCCCAAAGGCGGCGCCGGGCTACGCAGCTCGGCAATGATCGCCAACGCATCGGTGTGGCCTTCGAACAGCTTGCACAGGCGCAGGTCATGGCCAGCCACCTGCGCCAGGCGGCTGAACCGCCCCAGGGTGTCGCCGCTGCCAGGCAGCGGCAACTGATCGAGGCCTTCCTCCTGAAGTGCCCTCAGGGCCTTGGCCAGGTCCTGCGTGTCCGCATAGTCCTGGAAGCCTTGAAGGAATCCATGCAGAGCCATGTCACACCTCGTCGTCACGCTGCAGTTCGAACAGCAGCAGCGAGCGGCCGGTCACGCCGTACTCGTGGTCGAACTCGAAGCGTTCCTGGCCACGTACCGCCGGCTCGTTGGTGTCGAGCATGCAGGTCCAGAACTCACCCTCCGGCACCGGCGGCAGGCGGAAATTGACCACGTCGTGGTGGGCGTTCACCACCAGCAACAAGGTGGCGTCGGCACCGGCGCGGCGAATCCCGGTTTCCTGGGCGCGGCCATCCATCAGCATGCCCAGGCAACGGCCGTGGCTGTCTTCCCACTGCTCGGTGGTCATCTCGTTGCCATCCGGCGACAGCCAGGTGACGTCCTTGACGCCGATGTCTTCGTTGTAGTCGCCCACGAGGAAGCGCCCACGACGCAGGATCGGGTAGGCCAGGCGCAGCTTGATCAGGCGCTTGACGAACTTGAGCAACGCCTTGCCGTCCTCGTCCAGGTCCCAGTTGACCCAGCCGATCTCGCTGTCCTGGCAGTAGGCATTGTTGTTGCCGTGCTGGGTACGTGCGAACTCATCACCGGCGACGATCATCGGCGTGCCTTGGGCCAGCAGCAGCGTGGCGAAGAAGTTGCGCATCTGGCGCAGGCGCAGTGCGTTGATTTCCGGGTCGTCGGTGGGGCCCTCGACGCCGTGGTTCCAGGACAGGTTGTTATTGCTGCCGTCCTGGTTGTTTTCGTCGTTGGCTTCGTTGTGCTTGTCGTTGTACGACACCAGGTCATGCAGGGTGAAACCGTCATGGGCGGTGATGAAGTTCACCGAACTGTACGGGCGCCGGCCACGGTGGTTGAACATCTCGCCCGAGGCGGTCATGCGCCCGGCGAAGTCTGCCAGTTGGCCGTCATCGCCTTTCCAGAACGCGCGTACGGTGTCGCGGAACCGGTCGTTCCATTCAACCCAGCCGGGCGGGAAGTTGCCCACCTGGTAGCCACCGGGGCCGCAGTCCCAGGGCTCAGCAATCAGTTTCAGCTGGCGCAGCACCGGGTCCTGGCGGCAGGCCACGAGGAAGCTGTGGCGTTCATCGAAGCCATCGCGGTAGCGGCCGAGGATGGTCGCGAGGTCGAAGCGGAAGCCGTCGACGTGCATCTCGTTGGCCCAGTAACGCAGGGAGTCGGTGACCATCTGCAGCACGCACGGGTGGCTCAGGTCCAGGGTGTTGCCGGTGCCGGAGTCGTTGATGTAGAAGCGCTTGTCATCGGGCATCAGCCGGTAGTACGAGGCGTTGTCGATGCCGCGCATGGACAGGGTCGGGCCGCGCTCGTTGCCTTCGGCGGTGTGGTTGTAGACCACGTCGAGGATCACTTCCAGCTTCTGCTCGTGCAGGTGCGCGACCATCTCCTTGAACTCGGCGATCTTGCCGCTGGCCAGGTAGCGCGGGTCGGGGGCGAAGAAGGCAATGCTGTTGTAGCCCCAGTAGTTGGTCATGCCTTTTTCCAGCAGGTGCTGGTCGTTGACGAAGGCGTGCACCGGCAGCAACTCCACCGACGAGATGCCCAACTGGCGGATGTGCTTGAGCACATCATCTTCCATCAACCCGGCACAGGTGCCGCGCACGTCTTCGCCCACCGAAGGGTGGCGCATGCTGATGCCGCGCAGGTGGGTTTCGTAGATGATCGTACGGTCCCACGGCACCCGCACCGGCTGGTCGTTACCCCAGGTGTGCGCCGGGTCGATGACCTTGCACTTGGGCACGAAGGGCGCGCTGTCGCGCTCGTCGAAACTGAGGTCGTCATCCGGGTGGCCGATGGTGTAGCCGAACAGCGCTTCGGACCATTTGAGTTCGCCCACCAACTGTTTGGCGTAGGGGTCGATCAGCAGTTTGTTGTGGTTGAAGCGATGACCATTGGCCGGGTCGTAAGGCCCGTACACACGGTAGCCGTAGATCAGCCCAGGGTGGGCGTCGGGCAAGTAGCCGTGGAAAATTTCGTCGGTGTATTCGGGCAATTCGATGCGCTCGAGTTCCACTTCGCCGGTGTCGTCGAACAGGCACAGTTCGACTTTCTCGGCGTTGGCCGAGAACAGCGCAAAGTTGACACCCAGGCCATCCCAGGTCGCGCCGAGGGGGAAGGGCAAACCTTCACGAATCCGCGACGGCTCGCTGCCCGGCGTCGAAGGGGTCTTATGGGGTTTGCTCATTGAGTTGCTCCTGCAAGGCTATTTTTTCGGGCCGAACGCGGCCGTGCTGACGAGTTTTCAGCGGATGATAAGAAGAGTGAAATCACCTTTTGCCGACCGCGCCGGCAAAAGGTCGATGGCGCCGTGCGCGTTAAGCCTTGGGCTTTTTCGGCGCGGGTGGCTTCTTGGCCGCCGGCGGCGCCGGCTTGCTCGCGGCTGGCGCCGCTGGCTTGGCTTTCGCCGCAGGCTTGGGGGCGGTCTTGGGCTTGGCGGCGGGCTTGGGTTTGCTCGGCGTCAGCGCTTCGGCTTCGGCCAGCTTGCGCGCCATCTCCCAGTGGCGCGCGTCTTCCCCGTGGGGTTTGCCTTCAGACTCCCAGATCTGATGCGCCAGTTCGCGTATGCGTTTGTCTTCAGTACTCATCACAATGCTCCTCACAGAAAATTTTCAGCTTTCTTGATCATCAGGATTGATAAAGACATTGACCGGGAAATCCCCCAGGGCAGTGCTGATCAACAGCTCCTTGTCTGGTGTGACTGCGCCTGTATGAAAAAGTCCCTTCCAGTTTTGCGTTGGTGCGGCGAACGGTAATTTCACCCGTGTATCGCCCCAAACCCGCGCATTGATCTGGGGACGCACACCGTTTTCAAGCAGCTCATGGGACCAGCGTGGCACCACCACCAGCACGCGTTTGCCCTGGTGTTCGCGGCAGAATGCGACCACCCGCTCGGCGTGTTGGCCGACCACTTCCAGCGCTGTATAGCGTCCGCTGCGGAACACCTGCGGATGGGCCTTGCGCAAGGCCAATACGTGGGCAATCAAGGTTTGCTTGATACGCCCGTCACGCCAGTTGAACAACAGTTCGCCGATGTCCGGCGGGGTATTGAGTGCCTGTTGACGCGCGGTGAAATCCACCGGGCGACGGTTGTCCGGGTCCACCAGGCTGAAGTCCCAGAACTCATCGCCCTGGTACAGGTCCGGCACACCCGGCACGGTAAGGCGAAGCAAGGTTTGCGCCAGCCCATTCAGTGCGCCGGCGGGGGCGATGGCCTGGGCGGCGTTATTGATCGCACTGCGCAGGGGCCGACCTTCCTCCGTGAGCAGCAGGCGGGTAAGAAAAGCCTCGACACCCTGTTCATAGGCCTCATTGGGCGCGCTCCAGCTGCTCTGCAACTTGGCTTCGCGCAGAGCTTTTTGTTGCCACTGCCACAGGCGCTGGTGATAGCCCTCGAAGTCCTCGGCCTGGTCCAGCGGCCAGCTGCCCAGCAACACCTGGTACAGGATCAGTTCATCGCCGGCCGACGGTGTGGTCGCGTCGTCGCGCAACGGCGCCGCCAGGGTACGCCAATGCTCCACCTGCTCGACGTACCACGGCGCACACTCGCTGAGCACGGCCAGGCGCGCGCGGGTATCTTCGCCGCGCTTATGGTCATGGGTGGCGGTGGCCAGCAGGTTGTCGGGGAAGGCCTGCAAGCGCTGTTGGTTGATGGCATGAAACTCGGCCAACGGCGCGCTGAACTGCTCGGTACTGAAGCCCACATCGTTGCGCGACAGCAGCACGGCCGAGCGGTAGAACGCGGTGTCTTCCACGGCCTTGGCCGCTGCCGGCGAGGTCAGTTGCTGGAAGCGCACACAGGCATGCTTGAGCATCTTGCGTTCGCGGCCCACCGGGCGATTGCGCCAGGGTTGGCCGCCGAGCCAATTTTCCAGATGCTCGAGCACCGGCCAGTCGCCCTCGCCAAGGGTCGTGCGGGCGCCGTCCATGGCCTGCTGGAACACCTTGTCGTCATCTGCGCTGCGACCACGGGCACTGATATAGGTGCGGTACACCGGGAAGTGCACGATCAGTTCCTGCAATGCGCGACGGATCGCGCCGAGGGTCAGGTCGCGGGTCATCACGTCGTCGCGGGCCACTTGCAACAGGGCCTGGGCCACGCTTTCAAAGTCGCCGCCCAGGGAGCCGTTGAGGATTTGCTGGCGGGCCAGCCGCGCCTCTTCGATAAACGCCGAGGGCCGTTCGCTGTGGCGTGTCCACAACTCGGCCAGCGGCGCAAACCCCTCGGGATGGTGTTGTAGCAACGACAACTGGTTCATGAATTCGTAGCCGGTGGTGCCGTCCACTTGCCAGTCTTCGCGAAGGGTTTCCCCCTCGCCGAGGATTTTTTCGACGAAGATCGGCAAGTGCCGCTCGGGCGACAGCGAATCCACTCGACGGCGCAGCTTGCGGCAGTAACCGCGCGGGTCGGCCAGGCCGTCGATGTGGTCGATGCGCAGGCCATCCACCAGGCCTTGGCTGATCAGTTCGAAGATCTTGCCGTGGGTGGCTTCGAACACCGCCGTGCGCTCCACGCGCAGCCCGCCCAGTTCGTTGACGTCGAAGAAGCGCCGCCAGTTGATATCGTCCGCCGCCGTGCGCCAGCTGGCCAGGCGGTAGGCCTGTTGCTCGAGCAAGTGGTGCAGACGGTTGAAGCCCTCCGGCGTGCGTCCGTCGAACTCGGTCAGTCGGCGTTCGATAAGCTCGAGGACTTCGGTGGCACGCTCGGCCAACGCCTGCTTGAGCCAGGCGGCTTCGGCGTAGGCGTCATCCTGATAGGCCAGGGCGCTGAAACGGTCGGCCAGGGGTTTTAGCAGCTCGTCGGTGCCGAGGATCGCCGCGTAATCCCGTGGGCAGATCGGGAAGCGATGTTCGTAATGCTCAACATGAAACGCGCCGTGGGCGGCATCGAAATGCAGCGTCAGCGTGCCGCTCTGCAAGGCTTCGCCGTAGTCGCTGCCGAGGAAGGGCATGAGCAATTGGCCCTTGAGCAGCGGATCGGGGGAGTGCCACTGGATATCGAAAAACTCGCTGTAGGGACTCAGCCGGCCCCATTCCAACAGGTCCAGCCACCAAGGGTTGTCGGCGCCGCCCACGGCCATATGGTTGGAGACGATATCGAGGATCAGCCCCATATCGTGCTCGCGCAGGGCCGCGACCAACCGGCGCAAGGCGGCTTCGCCACCCAGCTCGGGGTTGACGCTGGTGGGGTCGACCACATCGTAGCCGTGCATGGAACCGGCACGCGCACTCAGCAAGGGCGAGGCATAGAGATGGCTGATGCCGAGCTGGGCGAAGTACGGCACCAGCGGCACCGCATCGTCCAGGGTAAAACCTTTGTGGAATTGCAGGCGCTGGGTAGCGCGCAGGGGCAGGGCTTTCATCGGTCACGCTCGTAGGCTTGGTTGCGCGCGACGGCCAGCAGTTCAAGGCGGCGCGCGGCACCGGCGTTGTCGAGCAGGCTGGAGGCCTCGCCCGGCAGACGGCGGCGCCAATTGGGGTGGGTGCCGGTGGTGCCGGGCAGGTTGGCCTGTTCTTCCAGGCCCAGGGCGTCTTCCAGCGGCAACAGCACCAACGGCGCTCGGGTGTGGCCGAGGTAGCGCACGCTGGCGTCGATCATGTGGTCGGTTTCATTGCGGATCTCATCGACGAAGTTCTGCGGGTCCTGGCTCAAGGCCTGGCGCAGCGCCTGGCGTTCACGCAGGCGGTGTTCGCTCCATTGCTCCACGGTGGGCGCATCGATCAGGCCCAACTGGACGTTCCAGTCGATATCACGGCTGTGCCACCAACCGTTGAGGGTCGGTAAATCGTGGGTGCTGGTGGTGGCCAGGGCGTTGTCCGGCCAGTCGAGGATCGGCTTGAACTGGCCATCGTGGCCCTGTTCGAACAACAGCACGCGCATACCGAGGATCGAGCGGCCGCTGAGTTTTTCGCGCAGCCCATCGGGCACCGTGCCGAGGTCTTCACCGAGCACGATCGCCTGGTGGCGGTGGGATTCCAGCGCCAGCAGGCGCAACAGGTCGTCTACCGGGTAATACAGGTAAGCGCCCTCACGCGGCGAGGCGTCCATGGGGATCACCCACAGGCGTTGCAGGCCCATTACATGGTCGATGCGCAAGCCGCCGGCATGGGCGAAGTTGGCCCGCAGCATCTCGATAAACGCGCGGAAACCGTTGCGCTTGAGACCTTCGGGCGAAAACGCGGAAATGCCCCAACCCTGACCGGCGCGGTTCAGGATATCGGGTGGCGCGCCCACGGTCAGGTCGGCCAGCAACTCATCCTGGCGGCTCCAGGCCTGGCTGCCACCGCCGTCGGCGCCGACGGCCAGGTCGGCGATCAAGCCGACGCCCATGCCGCTGCCTTTGGCGGCTTGCTGGGCGCGCTCCAGGCAACGGGCGATCAGCCATTGGCCAAAGGCGTAGAAGCCGATCTCGGCGTGGTGCTCCTCGGCGAACGCCACCAGCGCCGGGCTTTGCGGCGAGCGCCACTCTTCAGGCCAGTGGCGCCAGTCAAGGTCCTCGCCTGCAGCGGCGCGCACAGCCTGCACGGCTTCGAAGCGACAATGGTTTTCCAGCGCCTCGCCACCGGCCTGGCGAAAGCTCAGGAAGTCGGCATGCTGCGGGTGATGGCCGTGACGGAAGTCTTCATACAGAACGCGCAACAGGCGTTGTTTGGCCCGCGCAGCGGCCGGCCAGTCGATAAGACTGTGCTGTTCCAGCCCGTGCAGCTCTTCTTCCAGGCCAAGGGCTTCAATCGCGTTGCGCACCTCACGTTCACCGAGAATGCAGGCAGGCGAGGCGTATAGGCTGTTGAGGAACAGGCGGCTGGACGGCGAGTACGGGCTGTAGCGCTCGGTGTCGGCGCTGAACATCGCGTGCATCGGGCTGATCGCCAGGGCATCGGCGCCGCGTTCGGCGGCGGAACGGACCAGGTGTTCCAGGGCCAGGGTGTCGCCGAAACCGCCATCGCCCAAACGGCGCAGTGAATACAGCTGGGCGCTCAGGCCCCAGGCGCGGGCGGGTTGGTTGTCCACCGCTTCGGCCACGCTGTAGCAATGGGTGGGCGCAACCGCCAGGGTAAAGCTCTGGTTGTCGATCTGCACCTGGTGGTAGCCCAAGGCGATAACCCCGGGCAGCACGGCATCGCCGTCGAGGCGCAGTTCCAGGCTTTCGCCGTCTTCGAGGTTGACCCGGCACAGGGTGTCGGGTTCGAAGTAGCGCGCCAGGTCGAGGCCTTCACCGCTGTCGACGGTCATCAGCGGCGGCAGGTGCTTGTCTTGTTGCACCCGCTCCAATTCAAGCAGGCTGGCGTTGATGTCGGCATCGCTGTCGGCCGGGTGGCCCAGGCCTTTGAGAACCGCGCGCAGGGCGTCGGGTGTCACTCGTTGCGGGCGGCCGTTTGCGTCGATCCAATCGACGGCCAGGCCCGCGCGGCTGGCGAGGATTTCCAGGTTCGCTTCGCTCAAGGGTGCTCTCCAACAGGGGATAAGGTGACGCGGGCGCTGAAGGGCGGCAGTTGCGCACCTTGCAGGGCCGGCGTTTCAAACAGGACCGGTGCGGTGGCCGGGTGATCCAGCGGCGTGGCGCTCAGGTTCAGGTCGATCTGCAACAGGCTGCCGTTGCCCAGGCGCCAGCGCGCACTGACGGCGGCGTAGGCCAGCACCTGCGCGCCCAATGCCACGGCGCCAGGCAGGTGCGGCACGATATGGCGATGGCGCAGGCCCAGCAGGTGGCGGTAGAGCTCGGCGTGTGGGGTGTCGGCGATCACCGGGGCCGATTGCGCGAATGTCGACAGTGCGTTGGGATCCGGGATGCGTTCACGGCGCTCGGGGTCATGGAACGCGGCGAAGTCGGCAAATTCATTGCGTCGGCCTTCGCGTACCGCTTCAGCCAGTTCACCGTGGTGGTCGGTAAAAAACAGGAACGGCTCGCTCGCGTTCGCCTCATCCCCCATGAACATCAGCGGAATCATCGGCGACAACAGCAGCAGGGCGGTTGCAGCCTTGAGCGCCTGGGGCGAGCAGAGCTGGTGCAGGCGCTCGCCCAGGGCGCGGTTGCCGATCTGGTCGTGGTTCTGCAGGAATGCGACGAAGGCCGTGGGCGGTAGTTCAGCGCTCGGTTCGCCGCGCTCGTGGCCATGGCGGGTGGTTTGGCCCTGGTAGATGAACCCTTCGCCCAGGCACCGGGCAAGCTTGGCCGTGGGGTCCTGGGCAAAGTCGCTGTAATAGGCATCGGTTTCGCCGGTCAGCAACACGTGCAATACGTTATGGAAGTCATCATTCCATTGCGCGTCGAAATCCTGCTTGAGCAGGCTGGCCTGGTTCAGCTCGTTTTCCAGCATCAGCCATACATGCCGACCGGTATCCACCTGCTGGCGTACCCGATGCGCGAGTTCCTGGAGGAAACCGGGGTTGTCGATGGCGTGCACCGCGTCCAGGCGCAGGCCGTCGAAGCGGTACTCCAGCAGCCACATCAGCGCGTTATCGAGGAAGAAATTCCGCACTTCGCGGCGCTCGAAGTCGATCCCGGCGCCCCACGGCGTATGCACATCTTCCTGGAAGAAGCCTTTGGCGTATTGGCCGAGGTAATTGCCGTCGGGGCCGAAGTGGTTGTAGACCACGTCGAGGATCACAGCGAGCCCGTGTGCGTGGGCGCTGTCGACCAGGTGCTTGAGTTGCTCGGGCGAGCCGTAGGAGGACTGTGGTGCGTAGGGCAGCACACCGTCATACCCCCAATTGCGCTCACCGGGAAATTGCGCCAGTGGCATCAATTCAATCGCGGTGACGCCCAGCTCGGCCAGGCGTGGCAGGTGCTTTTCGACTTCGGCGTAGCCCCCCATCGCGCCGACGTGCACTTCGTAGATCACGGCTTCGTGCCAGGGGCGGCCTTGCCAGTTGGCGTGACGCCAGGTGTAGGCGAGCGGGTCGACCACCAGGCTCCAGCCATGCACGTCCGAGGCCTGGGCCCGGGACGCGGGGTCGGGAACATCCATTTCCCCATCAATGTTGTAGCGGTAGCGCGTGCCCGCCGGGCATTTCACTTCAGTCTCGAACCAGCCATCTGCCTGGGGCAGCATGGCGATGGATTTACCGTTTTCCAATTCAACGCTGACATAAAACGCGTCTGGCGCCCACAAGGCAAAACGCGTGTGTTGCGCGTCCAGCATGATTGCGCCGTGGGGCCAGGTTTCCAAAGTCCGTAACGGCATCTATGAAGACCTCCCTTGATTATTTAGTCGATTTCCCCAAGGCCTTGGCCACCAGTTGTTCATACAGCTCGGCGTAGGGTTCCACCGCCTGGCACCAGTTGAAGGGTTGAGTCATGGCGCGGCTGCGCATGGCGTTGAGCAGGCCTTTATTGGCGAAGACCCGGAACGCACGGCTCAGGGCTTCTTCGTAGCTTTCTACGGTGGATTCATTGAACAGGAAGCCGGTGACGCCATTCTCGATGGTGTCCGCCAGCCCGCCGGTGTTGCGAGCCACGGGCAGCGAGCCGAAGCGCTGGGCATACATCTGGCTCAGGCCGCAGGGCTCGTAGCGCGATGGCATCAGCAGGAAGTCACTGCCGGCGAACATGCGCCGCGCGTCGGTCTCGTTGAAGCCGATGCGCACACCGACCTGGCCCGGGAAGCGCAGCGCCAGGTCACGCATAGCCTGTTCTTCTTCCGGCTCGCCGCGCCCGATAATGGCGATCTGCCCGCCGTTCTCGACGATAAAGCTCGCCACCGCTTCGGTGAGGTCCAGGCCTTTCTGGTAGACCAGGCGCGAAACCACCGCGAACAGCGGGCCGGTGGAGTCATGCAGGCCGAACAGCTCGCGCACGTGGTCGGCGTTGATGGCCTTGCCTTCCCAGTCACCGATATTGAAGTTGTGGGTCAGGTGCGTGTCGGTGGAGGTTTCCCAGCTTTCATCGATGCCGTTGGGGATGCCACTGAGCAGGCCCTGCTGGGTCTTGGCGGCGAGGAAACCGTCGAGGCCGCAGCCGAATTCCGGGGTGGTGATTTCCTGGGCGTAGGTCGCACTCACGGTGGTGATATGGCTGGAGTACGCCATGCCGGCCTTGAGGAACGACATCTTGCCGTAGAACTCCATGCCTTCCTGCTGCAACGCGTGGGGCGGGATACCCAGCTCCGGCGTCGAGGCCAGGCTGACCACGCCTTGATAGGCGAGGTTATGGATGGTGAACAGGGTCGGGGTGCGTGACCCACGCCAGTGCATATAGGCGGGGGCCAGGCCGGCCGGCCAGTCGTGGGCGTGCACCAAGTCCGGGCACCAGTGGATCTGGGCCAGGTTGGCGGCCATGTCGGCGGCGGCCAGGCCCAGGCGGGCGAAGCGAATATGGTTGTCCGGCCAGTCGCGGCCGTTGTTGGCGCCGTAGGGCGTGCCTTCGCGCTCGTAGAGCTCGGGGCAGATCAGCACATAGATGACCAGGCCGTCCTTGAGGTCCATGCGCCCGATCTTGCACGGCGGCAGCGCGGCGTGGCCACCCAGCTCACCGATGATATGGATCGGGTTGTCGCTTTCCATCACCTGCGGGTAACCGGGGATCAGGACGCGCACATCATGCAGGTGGGCCATGGCGCGGGGCAGGGCCGCGGACACATCGCCCAGGCCACCGGTTTTCACCAAGTCGGCGAACTCGGACGTCACGAACAGGACTTTCTTGCGATTGGGGTTATGACTCGGGACCGGCCGCACCGTGTTGAGGTCGACTAAAGCTGTCGACCCGCCAACTGGCTGACTAACACGCTCTCCCTGAATACTTGCAGCGGCACTGATCATAGCTATCTCCACGTGTTGGTCGGCTAATGGCCCGCTGCCATTAGCTCCGATGACCGCATCCTGCGGCCAGGCGCACAAGCGCAATAACAAACTGGCAAGGCGTATGCCAGTTGCACGGTAAGCAAAAAAGAATAGATAGACGGCATCTGGTATGCACCGCTTGTGCGCGCCTTACCCTAGACCTGACCTATGGCAGAGTTCGAAAGTTTAGATTTTTTGCGGGGTTTTTGTTTTGGAAGGGACCCATCGGTCATCAGTCTAGGACAGATTCCAGAGCCTGTAGGGTTTGTGCGGGAATTTTGTAGGACAAAAAACTTGTAACCATATGCGATTGACGAAGGCGAGAGGTTGTAGTGAGCAGGCTTGCCCTGCGCTGGAGTGCGAAGCGCTCCCAAACGATTTGGCGGCCTGCCACCCCGTTGCCGGTTTTCAGGGCCGCTTCGCGCCCCAGCGCAGGGCAAGCCTGCTCACCACGAAGATTACGCTCACACCATTAGTGCGGGGCGCACCTTATTGGTGCGTCAGCCCAGCACCCGAATGGGTGCCCCCTCGGCCCAGGCCTGGATATCTTCGATCATCTGCTCATAGAACTGCCGGTAGTTCTGCTCACTCACGTACCCCACATGGGGCGTGGCAAGTACGTTGGGCAGGTGTCGAAACGGGTGATCCAACGGCAGCGGCTCTTCGGCGTACACATCCAGCGCCGCGCCCGCCAGGCGACCAGTGGTCAATGCCTGCACCAGCGCCTGCTCATCCACAATCGGCCCGCGCGCGGTGTTCACCAACCGGGCCGTCCGCTTCATCCAGCTCAATGCCTCGGAGTCGACCAGGCCACGGCTGCGGTCGCTGAGCACCAAATGAACGCTGAGAATGTCGGCCTGCTCAAACAGTTCGCGCTTGCTGACCCAGGTCACTCCGGCGTCGGCTGCGCGTTGCGGCGTGAGGTTTTCACTCCAGGCAATCACCCGCATGCCAAACACCTGGGCGAACTGCGCAACCTTCTGGCCAATGCTGCCCAGGCCGAGAATGCCCAGGGTCTTGCCATTCAGGTCGCCGCCCAGTCCCACCTGCCAGCCACCCGCGCGCAATGAGTTGGCCTCGGCCAGCAGATTGCGCGTAGACGCCATGATCAGCGCCCAGGTCAGTTCCGGCGCCGCCTGCTTGTAGCTGTCGGTGCCGCACACCTGGATACCCAGGGCCTTGGCGGCGGCTATGTCGATGGCGGCGTTGCGCATGCCGCCGGTCACCAGCAACTTGAGGTTGGGTAAACCCTGCAACAGCGCTTGGTCGAAGGTCGAGCGTTCACGCATGACGCAAATGACCGCGAACCCCTTCAAACGCTTAATCATCGTGGCGGTATCGGCCGGATAGTCGTGCAGGAAGTGCACCCGCCCCACGGCCTCCAGCGCCGACCAATCCACCACACCACGGGCGACATTCTGCCAATCATCAATGACTGCGATCTGTACCGACATGCACGCGTGCCTCGAAAAAAGTTGGATTAAAGGGCGTTCAAGCCCTGCAACAGCGCCTGGTGAAACTTCGCCGGCTCTTCCATCTGCGGCGCATGGCCCAGGCCTGGAAACTCCACCAGTGTGGCGTGGGGAATCAGCTTGGCCACTTGCTTGCCCAATACCGCGTAGTTGCCGATCCTGGCCTTGACCGCCGGCGGCGCAACGTCTTTGCCGATGGCGGTGGTGTCGGCGGTGCCGATGAGCAACAGGGTGGGCATCTGCAGGTTCTTGAACTCGTAGTACACCGGCTGGGTGAAGATCATGTCGTAAATCAACGCCGAGTTCCATGCGACCAGCGTGTGCCCGGGGCCATTGCTCAGGCCCGCATACATGTCTACCCAACGCTCGTACTCAGGCTTCCAGCGCCCTACGTAATAGGTGTTGAGCTGGTACTTGCGAATCCCCTCGGCGCTGACTTTTTGCTCCCGCGCATACCATTGGTCGACGCTGAGCGAGGGCACGCCCAAGGCTTTCCAGTCTTCCAGGCCAATCGGATTGACTAGCCCAAGCTGCTCGGTCTGTTCGGGGTACATCAGCGCGTAGCGGGTGGCGAGCATGCCGCCGGTGGAATGGCCAATGAGTGTGGCCTTTTGGATGCCGAGCTTTTCCAGCAGTTGATGGGTGTTGAGGGCCAATTGCTGGAAGCTGTACTGATAGTGGTCGGGCTTGCTGGCGCTGCAGAAACCGATCTGGTCCGGAGCAATCACCCGATATCCGGCGTCGCTCAGGGCCTTGATCGTGCCTTCCCAGGTGGCGCCGCAAAAGTTCTTGCCATGCATCAGCACTACGCTGCGACCGTTGGGTTGCCCTTTGGCCGGCACGTCCATGTAGCCCATTTGCAAGGATTTGCCTTGGGATTGGAATTGGAAATGTTCGAGGGGGTAGGGGTATTGGAAGCCTTGCAGCTCAGGGCCATAGCTGGCGGCGAACGCCGGGGCGATGCTGGCCGTCAACAGGCCGGCGATGCAAAAAGCACGGGGTAGAGGCATGGGCGGGGCTCCGAACAGGGTGCTCGGATGCTCTTTGCGCGGGATTAACGGGGGATTAACACCCACTGCAAGGTCACGGCGGCGAGCACCGCGTAACGCAGGCCCTTGGCCAGGGTCACCAGCAGCAGGAACCGCCACAACGGCTCACGCATCACCCCGGCCACCAACGTCAGCGGGTCGCCAATGACCGGCACCCAACTGAGCAGCAGCGTCCAATGCCCCCAGCGCTGGTAATGATGGCGGGCCTTTTCCAGCTGCTTGTCGCTGACCGGAAACCAGCGACGCTGCTTGAAGTGCTCCACCCAGCGCCCCAGCCACCAATTGACCAGCGAGCCGAGGACATTGCCCAGGGTGGCGATACCCAGCAGCAGCCACGGGCTGTAATGCCCGCTGATCAACAGGCCGACCAGCACCGCCTCCGATTGCAGGGGCAGCAACGTCGCCGCGCCGAATGCGGCGAGAAACAGCCCCAGGTAACCCATCGGCACCGATCAGTGCGCCGGGTAGTCCGCCACCACCACATCCTGGCCGTCGCGGGTCAGGCCGATGACTTGATAGGCCTCGGCATGGCCGTCCATTTCCATACCGGGCGAACCCATGGGCATGCCGGGCGCGGCGATACCCAGCAGGTCGTCGCGCTTGCGCAAGGCCAGTACCTGCTCGGCGGGCACATGACCTTCGACGAACTTGCCGTCGATCACGGCGGTATGGCACGAGCCCAGGCGCGGGGCCACGCCCAGCCGCTGCTTGACCGCGCTCATGTCGGCTTCGACATGGTCGTTGACCTTGAAGCCGTTGCTTTCCAGGTGGCTGATCCACTTTTTGCAGCAGCCACAATTGGCGTCGCGGTGCACATCGATGGGGATCAGGTCGGCGGCCTGGGCCAGGGTGGTGGTGAACAGCACTGAAAGCAGGGCCAATCGCAATGGGGTTTTCATGGAAGTCTCGTCCAATACCGGGCAGTAAGCCGGGCATTCTCCCTGCTTTTATCCATGGGACGTCGGGTTAATGTTTCAAAATTATACGGAGAGCGAGTTTTCCATCCGTTGCTTGAGCCGGTCCAGTGCAATCGCCGACAGCTCGATCATGCGTTCATGGAGGCTGGCCAACTGCAATTCGGTTTCATAGGTCAGCACGCGCTTGAACAGGGTGCCGTCGCGAAAGGGCTGCAAAAAGTAGTGGATCGAGCCGTCGACGGCCAGTGAGGTGAACACTGTCTTGAACTCGTCGGGACGCCGGGCGATCTGCACGCGGTAGCTCATGGGCACGCGCACTCCGAGCAGGTCGATCATTTCGGTAAAGCGCGCGCCGGCTGGGAGGGGGCCGCTGGTGCCGGTGTCGGCACCGAGGGAGGTGGGGTGCCATTCGTGCCAGCGATCCGGTTGGGTCACATAGTCGTAGACGGCATCGATAGGGGCCTGGATAAAACGTTCCTGACTGATCCGATCCAAGCGGACCGACTGCTCGACAGCGCGCATGGCACACCTCCTGTGTGGCTGTGAATTGTCAGAATAGTCCCACTCCCGCACATTGCACGGGAGTGTTTCAGCCATTTATCAGCGCACCTTGAACCGGCTCATCAACGCAATCACCCGGCCATTGGCGTCCAGCAGGCTTTGTGTATTGGTTTGCGTGGCATGGCCGCTCTGCACCAGCTCTTCGACCATATGTCGGATATGCACCATGCTGCGGTTGATCTCCTCGGTCACCGCGCTTTGCTGCTCGGCAGCGGTGGCGATCTGGGTGCTGAGGTCATTGATATGGCTGACCGAACCGGCCATCTCGTCGAGGCCGGTGTTCACCCGTGCCGTTGCATCCGCCGCCGACTGGCAGCTGGCCTGGGTGTTCTCCATGGCCGCTACCGACGAACTGACACCGGTGGTCAGGCGCGCAAGCATTTCATTGATCTGCGAAGTGCTGGCCTGGGTACGCGCCGCCAGGGCGCGGACTTCGTCGGCCACCACCGCAAAACCACGACCCTGCTCGCCGGCCCGCGCGGCTTCAATCGCGGCGTTGAGGGCCAGCAGGTTGGTCTGGCCGGCAATCGCGCCGATCACGCCGAGGGTTTCGGTGATGCGCGCGGCGTCCTGGCGCATGTTCTCGACGGTGTGAGTGGCGCTGGCGACTTCGCCGATCAGTGCACTGACGCTGGTGGACGCTTCACCCACCACCACGCGGGAGCGGTCGGCGTGTTCGTTGGCGCGCTGGGTGAACGAAGCGGTTTGCGCCGCGTTCTGCGCCACCGTATCGGCGGTGGAGCTCATCTCGGTGATGGCGGTAACGGTCTGGTCGGTCTCCGAGGCGTGGCGCACCAGGATGCTGTTGGTGTGCGCCGAGGTTTGCTGCAATTGCTCAAGGCCCGATGACATGGCACCGGTGGCCTGGGTCACTTCGCCGATCATGTCTTGCAGGTAGACGATAAAGCGGTTCACCGAATGGCCGATGGCGCCCAGTTCGTCTTCGGCGCGGATGGTGATGCGCCGCGTCAGGTCGGCATCGCCGGTGGACAGTGCGTCGATGTTGGCCTTCAGGATTTTCATGCGCTGCACCAATTGGCGAATCGCATACACCGCCAGCAGCACCAGCAGCAACACCATGGGGATCTGCAACAGGGCCAGGCTGCCGAGTACGTCATCGCGTTGGGCCGTGATCAGCGAGGTGGGCAGGGCGGTGGCGAGGAACCACGGCGTGCCTTCGATGGGGCGCATGTAGAAGGTGCTGGCCACGCCCTGGTTGTCGAACTCGTTGCGCTGCAAGGCTTGGTCGCGATGGGCCAGGGCCTTGCTGACCTGGGCGGCAAAGGCCGAGGTGCCGGTCAATTCACTGATGTTCTTCAACACCACCGGGCTGCTCAGGCGCGTGCTGTTGCTGATGATCTTGCCGTCGCCTTCGACGATCAGCATCTGCCCGCCGATGTCCTTTTCCTTGCTCGCAACCAGTTCGTTGAAGAAGCCCAGGGTCACGTCGATGGTGGCCACGCCGTACGCAGCGCCGTCACGCTGAATCGCCATGGCGCAGTTGGTGCGCGGCTCCTGGCTGGCGTCGTCCTTATAGGCCGCAGCCCAGGCACATTGGCCGCGTGGCGACGCGAGGCCGCCCTTGTACCAGCTCTGGTCGTAATAGTTGGGGGCGGGGTCGCTGTTCCAGAAGGTGTTCACTGCCAGCTTGCCCGAGGCATCGCGGTGCCAGAAGGTGCTGTGCTTGTTGCGCCCCGGCGTGCGCTGGTTGGGCAGCGGCCAGATACCGCCGCCGAAGACCTTCAGCTCACCATATTGGTCGACCAGGCCCGGCAGGACCTTGTCGATGGCATCGCTGTCGAGCAGGGGAATGGTCTGGGTGATGGTGCGTTGCTGGGACTGAACCTTGTTAAGTTCGCCCTGGATCTGCTCGGCCACCTCACTGATGCGGTTGAGCACCACCTGTTCCTCGGTATGGCGCAGCGTGGGCGCGACCAGTTGGCCGATGCCGACGACCGTCAACACGAATAACACCAGGACGAACAGCACCAGGAACAGGGTATAGCGGGCTTGGATGGAACGCAGTGGGGGCATGGGGTCGTCCTTACGAAGCGTTTATTATCGACGCGGCTTTTTTGGAGCTTCGTAGGGGTATCGGCGGGGATTGGCACGTCTTTAGGTACCATGGTGCAAAGTTTATTGGGCGGGCACGTAGCGAGGCCGGCCGCTGGCTCGCTACGCCCGGCTCATCAGATGCCGTCGCCCTGATCACTGTGCTCGAATTTGTGTGTTTTTCTTAGCGGTTTACCCATCTCCTGGTTCAAGGCGTTCTCCATGAAAGGTCGCGGATTGACCGTGCTCGGCGGCGTAGACGGGTCGTTGTCGAGGTCTGCGGGTGTTGCGTTGCTGGGAATGCCAATGACCTGGCGTTCGTCATTTCGAACCGGCACCCACGCTCCGGATTGCAACTGCTCTTTGTCTTCACCGCCGAGGAATGTGCCGTTGGCGCCATTGAACGCATGGCCGTTTTCATGGAACAGGGTGGTGACGGGCACCAGGGTGTTGGTGCGGTCAGTACTCTCAAGGACTGCGTAGGGGTCATAGGCGATCGAGGCATGCCTGGCGCGGGCGCCGGGAACGCCGTCCTTGAGGGTGCCATATTGTGTCTCATCGATGTTTTCCTCTTCCTCGGACGTCTGGCTATCCGACTCAGCGCTGCCAAAATCGTAGCTGGTGTAACCTAAGGTCACCTGCCTGATCTCGACCTTTGCGCCATTGATCTCCGCCAGTTCGTCCATTTTCGCCAGGGCTTGCTGGCCAAGCGGCGAACTGCGTAGAAACTCGAGGTCATCGCTCACTTGCTGGTTGAATCCCAGCGTTCCTTCGGCCACGGTAAACGCTTGCTTGCCGGCGTTGCTGGGTTTGACCTCGGTGAAAGTCGAGCCTTTGCTGCGGTCGAACCGGTCATGGGCATTGGCGTAAATCAGATCCTTGCGCCGGTTATTCCAGATACGGTCGCGGCCTTTGCCGGTGTAGAAGGTCGTGCGGTCATGCCCGATAAGATCATCATTGCCGTTGCCGCCATGGGCAACGGTGTGCCCGCTGCCGGCGTAGAGGTGGTCATTGCCATCACCCCCATCCAGGTAGCTCTGCTTGGTCGAGGGACCATATCCGGCATAGAGACGATCCTTGCCGTTATTACCGTACATCACGGCATTGCCGCTTCCGCCGATGATCGTGTCGTCACCGTCGTTGCCGGCTGCAAGGCCCAGGCCGCTGCCCAGTCGCAGCACATCGTTACCATTGCCGCCGTACAATCTGCTCCTGCCGCCTCCGGCCTGGATGTAGTCATGGCCATCGCCGCCTTCAATGTCCACCCGCAGCTTGACGTCATCGTCGATGATCACCGTGTCATTGCCGCCTTTGGTCTCGATCCAAAGGCCCTGTGGCGGGCCTTGTTTGACGTGATTGTCGAAACCATATGACTTGCCGTTGATACACACCTGCAGCCGGTTGCCAGGCCAGTTGCGCACGTGTACGCAATCCGCGCCGTCACCGGTTTCCACCGTAAGCAGATTCAACTCGATCTTCGGGTTTTCGGGGTCTGATGTATTCCATACGATTAACCGGCCGAACTTGATATCGCCGTCGATATGCAGGGTGTGGGAACGTTCATTGTAGAGGCCTGGCGCCAGGTCGGTGGGCGGGTCATAGGGCGAAGGTTCAGGCTTGTCGTGAGCCGTAGCAACGGCGGACCGAGCCGTGGGAACGGTTGGGGAGGTGAGCGCAGAGAGCATAAGTGAGTCCTTCACGAGGGTTGTCAGATAATCCTGATTGCCTATCAGGCCTTTCCATTACGTGGAGGCACGCGTCGAAACGTTCCCGCTGCCGGAGCCGGTCATGGTGCAGGATATTTCCTGGGCGCAGCCTCGACAGCTGCGCCCGGGTTGAGCGTTATTGGTGCACCAGCCCCATGGACGTCTCGGGGTAGCGTGGCCCCGCCACAGCGCCCGACGGGAACACAGATGCCAGTGCCGCCAGCTCGGCCGGGTTCAATGTGATGTCCAGGGCGGCGACGTTTTCTTCCAGATACTTGCGCTGCTTGGTGCCCGGAATGGGGATCAGGTAATCACCCTGTGCCAGTACCCAGGCCAATGCCAGTTGCCCGGCGGTTACGCCTTTTTCGGCGGCGAGGGCCTGGACCCGCTCTACCAGTCGCAGGTTGTGTGCAAAGTTCTCGCCCTGGAAGCGCGGGCTGGAGCGGCGGTAATCGTCTTCGGCGAAGTCATCCGGGCTTTTCAGGGCCCCGGTGAGAAAGCCACGCCCCAGCGGGCTGTAAGGTACGAACGCGACACCCAGGCGTGCGCAGGCAGCCAGGCAGCCGTTGTCTTCCTGGTCACGGCTCCACAGGGAGTATTCGCTTTGCAGGGCGCTGATCGGATGCACCTTGTGCGCACGCTCCAAGGTGGTGGCGCTGACCTCGCTCAGCCCCAGGTAACGCACCTTGCCTTGGGCGACCAGCTCGGCCATGGCGCCTACGCTTTCTTCGACTGCCACCTCGGGGTCGATACGGTGCTGGTAATACAGGTCGAGGGTCTCCACGCCGAGGCGCTTCAAGGTGCCGTCGATGGCCTGGCGAATATATTCGGGCCGGCCATTCACGCCGCGCACCTCTGGGTTCGATGGGTCACGCACAAAGCCGAACTTACTGGCCAGGAACACCCGGTCGCGTTTGCCGGCAATGGCTTTGCCAATCAATTCTTCATTGGTATGGGGGCCGTACATGTCGGCGGTGTCGAGCAAGGTGACGCCCAATTCCACGGCACGGTGCAGGGTGGCGATGGCCTCCCGGGTGTCGCTGCCCGAGGTGTAGAAGTCACTCATGCCCATGCAGCCGAGGCCGATGGCACTGACGTGGGGACCGTTCTTACCGAGTTGACGAGTGTGCATGGGTGCAGCTCCTGATGAGGTAGGACGCCATTGTTACCCTCGACAAAACCGGGATAAACCGGCTAAAAGCACTATCACTATTGGTAATTTCTAAATAATCCTCCTGGAGCCGGCCCTTGGATCGTTTTAACGCCATGCGGGTGTTTACCCGGATTGTCGAGTTGGGCGGATTTGCCAAGGCCGCCGACAGCCTGCAACTGCCGCGCGCGTCGGTGACCATCCTGATCAAGCAACTGGAGGCGCACCTGGGCGTGCAGTTGCTGCAGCGCACCACGCGCCAGGTCAGCCCGACCCTGGACGGCGCGGCGTATTACCAGCGCTGCGTACAGCTGCTCACCGACCTGGAGGAAACCGAGGCGGTGTTCTCCACTCGCCGCCAGAACCCACGCGGCACCCTGAGCGTGGATATGCCCTCGGGGATCGGGCGTTTGATTGTGATTCCCGCATTGCCGGCGTTCACCGCGCGCTATCCGCAAATCGAATTGGACATCGGCCTGAACGACCGCCCGGTGGACCTGATCCGCGAAGGTGTGGATTGCGTGCTGCGCGGCGGTCCGGCGCTGGATGAGTCGCTGGTGGCCAGGCCCTTGGCGATGATGGACCAGTTGACCCTGGCGAGCCCTGGGTATCTGGAACGCATGGGCATACCGGCGGGCCTCGACGATCTGGCCAATCACCAGATGGTCGAGTATGTCTCCACGGCCAGCGGCAAGCGGTTCGGCCTGGAGTTCCTGGTCGACAACGCCGTGCACCCGATCCAGTTGCCCAAGCGTGTGGCGGTCAACAGTTCCGATGGTTATTTCGCCGCGTGCGAAGCCGGCTACGGCCTGATTCAGGCGCCGCACTATCATGCGATGCGGCAACTGGCCGAGGGCCGCCTGGTGCCCGTGCTGGCGCAGTTGCCGGTGCCGAAAATGGCGCTGACGGCGCTGTATCCGCCCCATCGCCAGTTGTCACAGCGGGTCAGGGTGTTTGTGGACTGGCTGGTCGAACTGTGCGGCCAGCCGGGCACCGGTTTGCAACGCTAGGCCTGGGCCTTGCGATAAGCGCCGGGTTGCTGCCCGGTCACTTTGTGGAAGGCGCGGGTAAACGCCGCCACGGACTGATAACCCACCGCCACTGCGACATCCGCGACGGTCTGGTCCTGCTTGAACAATTGGCAGGCGTGGCGCATGCGCATCATCAGCAGCACCTGGCCGGGCGACTGCCCGCACAACTCAGTGAAGCGCTTGAAAAACGCCGAGCGCGACAAGCCGGTGCAGGCCGCCATGCTTTCCAGGGTCCAGGCGTCTGCCGGGCGAGCAATCAATTGTTCCAGCAGGTTCGCGAACGCCGGCTGGCGCCCCAGTGCGGCGAGGCCACCGAGTGCGTGGTTATCCAGCACTTGCTGGCGCAATACATACAGAAACAACAGGTGGCACAGGCGCTCGAGCAACGCCGCGGAAGGCGCCGGGTCGCGCTGGCACTCCTGCAGGATCAGCTCGAACAGGTTGCGGGCCGCCGTCAGCGAGGGGTCGCCGGCCCGCAGGACGATCCACGCGGGCAGGGTATCGACGATCATCGCCGACAAGCCCGACTGGAAGTGAAAGAACCCGCACACCAGCCCCACGCCGTCGCTGGCGCCGCTGTCCAGGGGCAGCATCGGGCGTCGCGGACATTCCTGTGCGCCGGCCGCCGTGGCTGCTCCGGACAACCGGTATTCCAGATCACGTAGCAGGAACACCGCGTCGCCGTTGTTCAACGCTACGGCTGTGGGTTCGCCGGCGATATGCAGCCAGCACTCGCCTTGCACGATCAGGTGGAAACTCGCGCGCGCCAGGCCGTGGGTGCTGGCATGCCAATCGCCGCAATAGCGCCCGACATGGAACAGGCTGGTGTTGAGTTCGAGGCTGTCTAATAACCAATCGACAAGTGCACTGGAAGAATTCATCTAATGGAAAGACTCAAGAGCAAGTAATCGCTACTTTAGCCTATTGAGAGGATTTCTTATAACCAACAGACTGGATACACGAACCCTCAGGAGACCGCTCCATGTCCCGTGTACCGCTGCTCACCCCGCAAACCGCGCCACCTGCCGCCAAGCCGTTGCTGGAAAACGCGCTGAAAGCCTCGGGCTTCATCCCCAATCTGCTGGGTGTGTTGGCCAATGCCCCGGCGGCGTTGGAAGCCTACATCACCGTCTCGGGCCTGAACGCCAAGGCCGAGCTGAGCTTGGCCGATCGCGAAGTGGTGCAGTTGATTGCCGCCACTACCCACGGCTGCGATTTCTGCGTCGCCGGCCACACCGCCGTGGCGCGCAACAAGGCCAAGCTGCCGGAAGAGGTGATCGACGCCCTGCGCCAGCGCGGCGAATTGCCCAATGCCCGGTATGAGACACTCGCTGCCTTTACCCGGGAAGTCATTGCCACCCGTGGCGATGTCAGCGACGCCGGATTTGACGCGTTCCGCGCCGCCGGTTACACCGAAGGCCAGGCCCTGGAAGTTATTTTGGGGGTGAGCCTGGCAACCCTGTGCAACTTCGCTAACGTGTTTGCCCGTACCCCGTTGAACCCGGAGCTGGCGCAATACCGTTGGGAAAAACCGGCCAGCTGAAGGGCGGGTGGCCCTGCTGCTTTGACAAGGAGAAACATGAATGCTTGACCCGATCTTGAGCCGTTGGCTCGATGTTCAAGCGCAGGCCCTGGATGTGGGCAGTTGCGACCCCCAGGAAGTGCTGCCCCGGCTGGCTGAGGCCAACGTACTGCGTATCGGTGTGCCAAAAGCCTTCGGCGGCCTGGGCGGCGATGTGGCCGGCGCCGTCGAGGCCATTGCCAATGTCGCCAGCCATTCGTTGGCGGCGGCGTTTGTGTGCTGGGGCCAGCGCTCGTTTATCGAGTATCTGCTGCAGAGCCCGAATGAGCGGCTGCGCGAGCAACTGCTGCCGGACCTGCTCAGTGGCAGGCTGGCGGGGGCCACCGGTTTGTCGAATGCGATGAAGTTCCTGTCGGGCATCGAGACGCTGCAGATCAGCGCCGAGCCGAATGATCACGGCTGGACCCTCAACGGTCGCCTGCACTGGGTGACCAATCTGCGCAAGAACGGCTTTGTCGCGGCAGCGGCGGTGGAGCATGCCGGTGGTGGCGCGCCGTTTATCCTGGCGATTCCGGATTCGGTGGCGGGCCTGCAACGTTCCGGCGACCTGGAGCTGCTCGGCCTGCAATCGAGCAACACCGCAGCCCTGGGCCTGGAAGGTGTCGAGCTGAGTCGAGACTGGTTGCTGCACGAGGATGCTCGCAAGTTCCTGCCGGCCGTGCGCCCGGCGTTCCTGGGTTTGCAGTGCGGTATGTCGATCGGCCTGGCCCGGCGCTCGCTGGCGGAAGTCGCCCATCACCTGGGCGCGGCCCGCACGGTGCTGCGCGAAGAACTCGAAGGGTTGCGCGGGACCTTGGATCACCTGGTGACCGAGCTGCAGAATGGCCTGCTCGCCGGGCGCTTCGCCGCTGAGCCGGTGGCGTTGTTCAAGTTGCGCATCGGCCTGGCCGAAACTGCCGCCAGCGCGGTGCAGCTGGAACTGCAGGCCAGTGGCGGCAAGGCTTACCTCACGGCCCATGGCAGTGGGTTTGCGCGGCGCTGGCGGGAGTCGGCGTTTGTGCCGATCGTCACGCCCAGCCTGGTGCAATTGCGCACTGAGTTGCAACGCCAGGCCAACCTGTGAGCCCGGTGGTATTGAGTGCCCGGGGCATTGGCCTGGGGTACGCCGGCGGCCCGGTGCTGCAAGGCTTCGACCTGCAATTGCAGCGCGGTGAAGTGGTGTCGATCCTGGGCCCCAGCGGGGTCGGCAAGTCCAGCCTGTTGCGGGTGCTCGCCGGTTTGCAGGCGCCCCAGGATGGCAAGGTGCAGGTATTGGGCGAGCCGTTGAGCGGCCCCCATCCACGTGTGGCCGTAGCGTTCCAGGACCCCAGCCTGTTGCCGTGGTTGAGCCTGGAAAAGAACGTCGCGTTCGGCCTGGATTTCGCCCGCCAGCCGCACCTGGGCGCAGATGAGCGCCGCCGGCGCGTCGACCACGCCATCGCGGCGGTTGGCCTGGAGCACGCCCGCCAGCAATTTCCGGCGCAACTGTCCGGCGGCATGGCCCAGCGCACCGCGTTGGCCCGTTGCCTGGCACGCCAGCCCCAGGTGCTGTTGCTGGATGAGCCCTTCGGTGCGCTGGATGAAGTGACCCGTGCCGATATGCAGCACCTGTTGCTCAAGGTCAACCGTGAGCAGGGGTCGGCGGCGGTGTTGATCACCCATGACATCGACGAAGCACTGCTGTTGTCCGACCGCATCCTGCTGCTGGGCAACCGCCCGGCGCGGACGCTGGGCGAATGGCGCATCGACCTGCCGCAACCACGGGAAGAACAGGTGGAAGCCATCGGCGCGCTGCGCATCGAGATTCTCAAAACCCTACGGCAGGCGAGCCGCCCTCAACCCCAACCCCTTGACCTGCTGGAGCCCAGCCATGTGCCTGGATGACCTGACCCACTCGCGCCGTGACTTTCTCAAACTTTCCGCGGTACTCAGTGCAGCCGGCGCCTTGCCGCTGCTGAGCAGCCTGCAGGCCCGCGCCGCCAGCGAGCCGGATGCGCCGGTGCGCATCGGCTACCTGCCGATCACCGACGCAACGCCCTTGCTGGTGGCGCATAACAACGGCCTGTTCGAAGCCGAAGGCATCAAGGCCGAGCGTCCGGTGTTGCTGCGCAGTTGGGCGCAGGTGATCGAGGCGTTTATCTCCGGGCAGGTCAACGTGATCCACCTGCTGTCGCCGATGACCGTGTGGGCACGCTATGGCAGCCAGGTGCCGGCCAAGGTGGTGGCGTGGAACCATGTGGGCGGTTCGGGGCTCACCGTGGCACCGGGCATTACCGAGGTGAAGCAACTGGGCGGCAAGTCGGTGGCGATCCCGTTCTGGTATTCGATCCATAACGTGGTGGTGCAGCAACTGTTCCGTGACAACGGCCTGACCCCGGTGGCGCGTGCCGCCGGCAGTGCAATTGGCGCCAACGAAGTCAACCTGATCGTGCTGCCGCCTTCGGACATGCCGCCGGCCCTGGCCAGCCAGCGCATCGACGGTTATATCGTCGCCGAGCCGTTCAACGCCCTGGCGGAGAACCTCAAGGTCGGGCGTGTGCAGCGGTTTACCGGCGACGTGTGGCGCAATCACGCGTGCTGCGTGGTGTTCATGCACGAACACGACCTGAACAATCGCCCGGAGTGGTCGCAGAAAGTCGTGAATGCGATCGTCAAGGCCCAGGTGTGGACCCGTGATAACCGCGCAGAGGCGGTGAAACTGCTGTCCAAAGACGGCCCGAACCGCTACACGCCACATGCCGAGCCGGTGTTGAGCAAAGTCCTGGCGCCAGCCGCTGCCGACCGCGCGGCCTACCTGGCCGATGGCGCGATCCGGCATGCCGACTGGGACGAGCACCGCATCGACTTCCAGCCCTATCCATTCCCCAGCTACACCGAAGAATTGGTGCGACGCTTGAAGGACACCCTGATCGAGGGGGACAAGAAATTCCTCGCCGACCTGGACCCGGCCTTTGTCGCCAAGGATCTGGTGGATGACCGCTTCGTGCGCAACGCCATCGAAGCGGTGGGCGGCATGGGCACCTTCGGCTTGCCCGAGGGCTTTGAGCGGACCGAGGAGATTGGCGTTTGAACAACCGCAGAGTCCCGGGCTGGTTGCTCGGGTTGAGTGGCCTGGCCGGCCTGTTGTTGCTGTGGTGGCTGGGGGTGAAGGTGTGGGGCGATGGCGGCGGCCTGGCGGCGCGCTTTTCGCTGGCCGCCACCTTCAGCAGCCTGTGGGAATTGCTGGGGCGCGGTGAGCTGTATCTGCATATCGTCGTGAGCCTCAAGCGCATTTTCGTCGGGCTGTTCCTGGCCTTGCTGGTGGGGGTGCCGCTGGGGCTGCTGGTGGGCAGTTCGCGCAACCTGGAGGCGGCGACCACGCCGGCCTTCCAGTTTCTGCGGATGATCTCGCCGCTGTCCTGGATGCCTATCGTGGTGATGCTGATGGGGGTAGGGGACCAGCCGATCTACTTCCTGCTGGCGTTTGCCGCGGTGTGGCCGATCATGCTCAACACCGCCGCCGGCGTGCGCCAGCTCGACCCGCGCTGGCTGCAGTTGAGCAGCAGCCTGAGCGCCACGCGCTGGGAAACCTTGCGCCGGGTGATCATCCCCGGCGTGGTGGGCCACGTACTGACCGGCGTGCGCCTGGCCATCGGGATCCTGTGGATCGTGCTGGTGCCCTGCGAAATGCTTGGGGTCAGCGCGGGGCTTGGCTACTACATCCTGGATACCCGTGATCGCCTGGCCTATTCGGAACTGATGGCGATGGTGTTGCTGATCGGGCTGCTGGGGTTTGCCCTGGATGCGCTTGCACGCGGGGTTCATCAGCGGTGGGTGCATGAGGGGTGATTAGCCAGGGAGGCCCGGTCACTCACCGGGCCTCATTGCTCTTCATATCGGGCCTATAAATTGGATCAGCGCTGGGGTGGACTTTTGACTTGTTTGAAAATCTGCAGGTCGCCCGGCCAATCATTGGGTCCTATCAGCAATTCCGGGTTCGGAGCGTGGTCGGTGTTCCTCATGCCGACGCTGGGGCCTGGATTGTTCCTTTTGAGTACCCCAACACCAATCCCGCCTGTCAGCTCTGCCACACCAGGGACACCCTGACTGGTGTTCATGTGGGCATTTCCCATAAGGGCAATCCATTTTTCCCCTGCGGAGTTTTGTCGGATGGTCTGTGCGGCGTAGTAGTTGAATTCATTGAGCCTTGGCACATGCTGTTCTTCCCTATTGATCTTTTTAAACACCTCACGCTCATCTTTGTGCCGTGTCAGGTAGGGGTGATCCAGCGGCATAATCTCTATGCCATTGTCGGTGAACTTCTTGACCAATTGTTTGAATGACGGAAAGCGTTGGGTGATACCGTCCCCGAGGAAACCGATGCCGTCATCGACAAGTTTCATTTGTGCGTCATAAAACGTGGCCTCCATATAGAGCTTCTTCACGTCTTTTTTCTTGAAGGTGTCCAGGTTGTCGTAAAGTACCTGGAAGCTCGCCATTTCGCTGTGTTTCTCACCGAAGACCAAACCATCGGCAGCGTCTAGCGCCGTGTCGAGCAACTCCGAAGGTCTGACCTCGCCGTTGATCTCAGGAATGAGGGGGCGGTCAGGACGCTCGCCAGATGCCATGCGGCGATAGAAATCGCTCATTTCCTGATTGAATTTCTCCCGGGTAGCTGCTTTTCTGCTGGGAGTGAAATGGGCATCACTGCTTGCACCTTTAATGCTGCTGACATACTCCCCCTCAGGCAAGTGGTCTGTCTTTGTAATGCCATCATTGGGGTGGTGGTGCCGGCCGATGGGGTCATATCGGTGTTCCCTTGCGAATCCCGGTCGATGTGGCAGTTTGCTCACGTCGGGAGACTGGGGCCCAAGACCGTTCGCAGGCTTGAACTCTTCCAGCGGTAAGCCGTAAGGCTTCATCTTGACCGGATCGTAGGCATACCGTTGCCCATTGGACAGGATCGTGTCTGCCTCATAGGTCTGGTCCGCGACCTTGAATGTGCCGCGTGTGATGGGCCCATGCTCGCGGCTGACGGCCCTGGTCAAATCGGAGGCGTCACCGAGGGCCTTGATCTTGTCCACGCCCTTGCCGATCAGCCTGGCGCCACCCTGTACCAGATCGCCCACCCCACTTAAAGGATTGAGTTCGCCAATGACGGCAGTGCCGAGTATTTTGGTGACCTTGAGGGCCTTGGTCGTCGCGCTGATGGCCTTGGATCCGACTTTGGCCACTTTCGCCGCCGCGCCCGCACCGGCGGTGACGAAACCGAAAATATCCATGCCCAGGTCGACTGCGCCATCCAGGTAGTTGCCATTCACAAAGTTCTGGATCGCCGATTTCAATGGAATCAGGTCAAGGAAAAACTCGGCGAGTTTCGACTGGGTTTCCATTTGCCGGTCGAAGGTGGTTGCGCCCTTGGCCTGCTTGATCACATCTTCGTTATCGATGTCCAAGTGTTTGACAAACGCGTCGGCGATGGCCTGCGTTCGAGTGCTGGAGAAACTGTTGGGAACGGGCAATGGGTCTTGGGCTGGCTTGTTTTGTTCAAACACTGTATCAGGTACGTCTTCGGGGGTGAACGCCTCTATGGGAAAGAGCCGGTTGGCGTCACGCTCGCGCTCTTGGGTCAAGACGGTGTCGGGAGCGCGGTTGACGGTGCCTTGCTTTAAATCCATCTCATAAACTGTTTGGCCCTTTACCCCCGTGGACTTGATGAATAACTTGTGATTTTTTTCTGTCAGGGTTCGGCCGCTAAAGCCCATACCCAAGGTGTAGGTATGGTTCTGATAGAACTCAAGCTTCCCATATTCCAGCTTCTGCCGATCGTCAATCGGGAGTTGGCTGATCATTTGCTTGACGGCCGTGGTGATGCCCTCTTTGCGATCTTCTATGGCCTGCTTGAGGTCGTTATTGAATACGGTGTTTACGTCAAATTTGAGGGACTTGCCTTGTATGGCCGTTTTGATCTCGGGATGTTGTGTTTCCCATTCATACATGTGCAGCCCGCTCATCGCGATATCCAGTAACGAGTGTCGGCCGGCGGGCGCCCTATTGGGGTCATAGAGCGGTTGGGCGAAGGGCTGTCTGTTGTCCTTGACAGTCAGGAGTTTCTCTTCAAACGGCAAGTCCTCGCCAAACCTTTCCTTTAGCTCGGCCAGGGCAATTTCCTTGCGGCTGGGGAATGTCGTTTCGATCTGGTCGCTGGCCTCGACCCGCGCATCGGCCTGCAGGTTGAAGGCGCTCCTGACCTTTTCGATGTCGCTGGTGTTGTACCGAGCGGCTTCATCTTCAGAGAGCACGCCGTTGACGACGCCCCAGGTCCGCAACGCGGCGGCCTGTGCCTGCTGGGTCACGGCCATATCTTCCTGGCCGGCATCCTTGGCTTTCAGCATGACTTGGGCAAAGGTCATGTTGGGTACTTTGCCTGGTGTCTGCGCTTCTATCGTCGCTGCCGCGATGGAGAGGCTTACCCAGGCCGGGCTGCCATAGGTCAAATTGGCGGGGAGGTCTTTGATCAGCAACTCCGGCGCCTTCCTGGCCAGTAACAGGTAAGCGCCGACCTTGGCCATTTCGGGCGTGGTGCGGTGGGTGCGACTCAAATACTCGCTGAGGTGGCCGAACACCGCTGAAGCGGGTTTGCCCCAGTGGCTTTGCTGGGCCAGATCGAAGCCCGCCACCCTGTTTGCGTGAGGAGGCGTGGATTGCGGGTCCAGCAACAGGTTCATGGCGGCCAAGGTGTAGTCGTTCACGCTGGAGTTTGTAGCAATACCGTTCAACTCAGTCTGCAAGGCTTGGCCAAACGCCTGCGCACGCGGCGTGGCAAGGAGCGTTTCCAACGCCTTGACCGGGTCCCGCGCGGCCACACTGGGCAGTGGCTGGTTGCTGTTCAGGTACTCCAGCACAGTCTGGCTACCGATGTGTGATGGGTTTGGATGTTGGTCCACAAAGCGCCTGGCGGCATTCACCAATGAGCGTTGCCCATCGGCACTCAAGGGCAGCGGCCAGGACAGTGCGCCGCCAAAGTTTCCCAGATGGTGTTCCTGGGCTCTGCTGAGCACCGATTCCGCCAAGACGGTCAGGAAATCGTGGCGGGAGGGTATGCTCAGGCCGGACGATCTGATGTAAGCCTCAAGCGTGACGGTTGTATGGGCGTCGGATGAGAAGGACTCGGGATGAATATCGATGGTCGTGGTTTTCAGCGCGCCCAGGATAGCCTGGGGCGTTGCGCTCGTGCCCAGGCGCGTGGCGATTTCGGTGAGTGCTTGGCCCAGGGTCCGCAGGTTCTGTTTGTATGCTATCACCCGCGCCAATTCTGTATTGGCGGCATTGTGGCGGGGTGTCTGTGCAGGCGTGGCGTGTTGGGAGCCGGACGATGGCTGGTTTTGGCTGTCACCTGGGGTTGCAGGTAGAAAATGCTGAGGCTGTTGAATGGATACGGGAAGGATACTTTGCATGGGTGGGTACCTTTTTTGACGTATCAACAAAGGCGCCTGTCAGTAGGAGGTTCCCTGTTCCCCAGGCGCCCTTTTGGGTGCGGAAAACACCTGCCGGGGTTCCTCCTCGAAGGCATGCAGTGTGTAAGGCTGCATGTAGATGCTTGCGTGAAAGGTTTCAAAGCCCTCGTCCATTCAAAGGTGAAGCCCGCCGCCGTCGTGGTGAACGGTACACCGGACGAGCCAAAGCTTTTCATCACCTGTAACATAAGACCCCGTCGACCCTGTGCATCCCGTCGCCGGGTATGTGCCTGGTGTGTTCGGCGATACACAGTGAATACATTCTTCCGGTTCAGGAACCCGTCATGACCCAAAAGCAACGCTTGAAATACTCGATCCTGATCGCCCTGGCGGTATTGGCGACGATGTTTGGCCTGTCCTACCTGCAGAACATCGGGTTTATCAGTGAGAAGACGTTCCAGACCATCGCCATCGCCGTCGCGGTCGTCGTGGTGGTGATCAACGGCATCATGCGCCGCAAGGTCAAGCTTTAAGGCCAGCCTCAGCTTCGAGCGTCGAGTACCTTGGCAGCCTCTTCATGGAGGCTGTAGCTTTTATCCGCGTTGAGGGTGATCACGCCTTCGCTGCACAGGCGCTTGAGCACCTCGCGCACACTCAGGAACGACAACGGGATCCCCAGCTCCAGCAAGTGGCTGTGCACGCCGCGTACCCCCAGGGTGCGCTGGTTGTCGGCGGCGGTGAGCAGGGCGTCGATGACCTTCAGCCGGATCAGGCTGGTGCGCAGGCCGAAACACTTGAGCAGGTGGCGAATACGCTGGTTGCCTTGCTGTTCGGGGGTTTTGCCGAACGCTTGGGCGCCGTTGCCAAATTGGCTGTCGGCTGCGGGTGAATGTCCGTCCGTGGGCACTTGCGGGTTGTACATGCAAAAACTCCTTATCAGAGCCTGATCAGGAAAATGATGGCGCTCTTAGTCAATAAGACGAACGAGCGTGCAAAATCATGAAGGGTGTGATGTAGAAAATTTGTCGGTATCGGCTTTGTCACATCTGCGACGCCTCGGATAAACCCGCCCCAGGGTTAAATTTCTCCCGGTTTTTTGCGTCCTTACGGTGGGGTGGTTACCCCTGTGAGGGTGTTCAATTTGACTGCGGAGTCTGTGTGATTATTTCCAACGGGTTGGCCAGGGTGTGCGTGACGGGGCTGTTGCTGGGGGTGAGCCTGGCTGCAACGGCACGGGAGTCGATGACGCAGGCGTCGGCGGATATCCGCCGCACCAGTTTCGGCGTGCCGCATATTCGCGCCAATGACGAACGCGGCCTGGGCTTCGGGATCGGTTATGCCTATGCCCAGGACAACCTGTGCCTGCTGGCCAATGAAGTGGTTACCGTGAACGGCGAGCGGGCCCGGTACTTCGGCCCCGAGCAGTCGACCCTGGAAGAGCGCAACAACCTGGCCAGCGACGTGTTTTTCACCTGGCTGAATACACCGAGCGCGGTGGCTGCTTTCTGGAAGGCGCAAAGCCCGCAGATCCAACAGCGCATGCAAGGCTACGTGGCCGGCTACAACCGTTACCTGAAAGAGCAGGGCGCACCCGCCCAGTGCCAGGCGGCCTGGGTGCGGCCGCTGGTGGTTGAAGACCTGGTGAAATTGACCCGCAGGTTGTTGGTGGAGGGCGGTGTCGGCCAGTTCGCCGAAGCCCTGGTCGGCGCCGCGCCGCCCCAGGCAACCGCGAGTGTGCAACCCAGCGCCAAGGCATTCGAATTGGCCGCCGCCAATCAACAGCGCTTCAGCCTGGATCGCGGCAGCAATGCCGTGGCGGTGGGGCGCGAACGCTCGTTCAATGGCCGTGGCATGTTGCTGGCCAACCCGCATTTCCCGTGGGTGGGCGGCATGCGCTTTTATGAAATGCACCTGACCATCCCCGGCCAGCTGGATGTGATGGGCGCCGCGCTGCCCGGCCTGCCGGTGATCAATATCGGCTTCAACCAGCATGTGGCGTGGACGCACACGGTGGATACGTCCAAGCACTTCACCCTGTATCGTCTGACGTTGGATCCCAAGGACTCCACGCGCTATATGCTGGATGGAAAATCCATCCCCCTGGAAAAAACCTCGGTGACGGTCCAGGCCAGGCAAGCGGACGGCAGCGTGAAGCCGGTGACCCATCCGGTCTACAGCTCGCAGTTCGGCCCCGTGGTGCAATGGCCCGGCAAGCTGGATTGGGACACCCACCACGCCTTCAGCCTGCGCGATGCCAACCTGGGCAACGACCGCGTCCTCCAACAGTGGTACGCCATGAACCGTGCCACGAGCCTCAAGGACCTGCAAAACTCGGTGCACACTCTGCAAGGTATCCCGTGGGTCAATACCCTGGCTGCCGATGACCAGGGCCAGAGCCTGTACATGAACCTGTCGGTGGTGCCCAACGTCAGCGCGGCCAAACTGGCGCAATGCAGCGACCCGCGTGCCGGCCTGCAGATGATCATGCTCGACGGTGCCCGCAGTGCCTGTGCCTGGGACGTCGACCCGCGCGCCGCCCAGGCCGGCATCTTCCCCGCCGACCAGTTGCCGCAGCTGGAGCGTAGCGACTACGTGCAGCACTCTAACGATTCGGCGTGGCTGGCCAACCCCAAGGCACCGTTGACCGGCTTCTCCCCGGTGATCAGCCAGGACCACATCGGCCTCGGCCCGCGCGCACGCTTCGCCCTGCAACGCCTGCAATCCCTGGAGACGCAACCGATCAGCGTCGCCGACCTGCAAAACATGGTCATGGACAACGAGGTGTACCTGGCCGGGCAGGTCATGCCCGACCTGCTGGAGTTCTGCGCCAAACACCTCGGCACCGACGCGACTGCGCTGAAGTCGCTGTGCACCAGCCTCAACGACTGGGACCGACGCGCCAACCTCGACAGCGGCCTGGGCCTGGTGCACTTCATCAACCTGTTTGAGCACCTGCAGCAAATCCCTGATGCCTGGCGCGTCGCGTTCGATCCGGCCCAACCCCTGACCACCCCACGGGGCCTGGCCATCGAGCGTGCCCCCGTGGCCAAGGCCCTGCGCGAAGCCATGCTGGCCTCCAGCGCAGCCGTGGCCAAACTCGGCCTCAACGCCGACAGCAAATGGGGCGATATCCAGGTCAGCGGCCAAACCCCGATCCACGGCGGCCCGCAGGCGCTGGGGATCTACAACGCCATGCAAACCGTGCCCCGGGCCGACGGCAAGCGCGAAGTGGTCAGCGGCAGCAGCTACCTGCAGATCGTCACCTTCGACGACCAGGGCCCCCACGCCCAGGGCGTGCTCGCGTTTTCCCTGTCCAGCAACCCGGCATCCCCCTACGCCAAGGACCAGACCCAAGCCTTCGCGCAGAAAAAACTCCGCCCACTGCCGTTCACCGACGCCCAGATCAAGGCCGATCCGCAGTACCAGCAGCAGCTCATCAAGGAGTAGGGCAGGCGCGCAACCCCTTGATGCCACTACGAAATATTTTTGAAATCAAGGGGTTGCAGGCAAAAGCAAATGAGTACATAATGGCGCCCATCGAACGCAACGAAGCATTAAAAACTTCAATGTATTCAATGAGTTAGAGTAGAGGTAGGGCTCTATGGCCCACTCAAGTTTTTATACGGTGAATGTCAGCGACAAGGGCATTGATCGTTTGAGGCCGAGTAGCAAAATGGTTATGCAGCGGATTGCAAATCCGCCTACGCCGGTTCGATTCCGACCTCGGCCTCCACTCTTGAAAACCCCGTAGATTAACGTCTACGGGGTTTTTTATTGGGTGGAAGAAAAGGCCCGGGTGCCAACCTCTCGAGCAGGCCGATCTGCCTCCCTCCGCATCCGCCTGTGCAGGCGCCATTCCCTTCCCGTTGTGTACAGCGTTGCCCCGTGTCGCTCCCGCGCTCGAAGGGTTTTCGACGAGTGACGTGTCTAGATCAAGGGTCAGGAGGCTTTTAAGGTTGTCATGGCCCGTGTTGGCGACTACCCTGGAAATGTTCGTATTGTTACGAATAATTTCGGTTGTGGCTGTTTTCAAGTCACGCTACTTCAGGATGAGGAACGAAAATGTTTTCACACGAAGGTCCCGCAATAGAGCTGTTGCTATTCATTTTTGGTCTAGCGATGCTACTTTTGGTCGTTTGGTTTTTTCATCATCAATACGAGCGAAAGACGGGGAAGGGTGTTAAAAAACTACATGATCTCGACGACAAACGCTCAACCTGACGCTGCTGTCGAATGAGCTTATCGAGTCGGCTCCCGCTGGCTCGCACTCTTCACTGACGCAAAGATTGAGGGCTGGCTACATTTCCGAGTCGAGGCCCTCATTCTTGAGCGTACCGACCTCAATCTTCAGCACTCAGCCTCTGACCTGCTGATGCGCTGCGCCTTCACTTCATCCGCGTACCTGGCGATTTTATCCCGCTGAGTTGCCAGCAACGTGCAGATCTTCATTAGCGCCAACGCCTCACTCGGTGTCCTGCTGCTGTTTGCCAGGGCTGTCAGTTCAACCACAGACCAGCCAATCACTGCAGCTGCATCGTCCAGGTCATAAAACAATTCCTGCTGGGCGGTTCTGGGTCCATCGAGGCCCTGTATCAACTCTTTCATCGACTTCTCCCTTTGGTGCTGATCAGGTATCAAAATTGGCCTTACTCGCATCAACGAATGACGTGTATCCACCCCAACACAAACCCTACCAAGACGTTACACGAAACCCATGACGGACTTCATTTAACGCGGTCTTACTTGACGTACACCCAACCTTGTAAAGCAGAGAGCGTTGTCATGAAGTTGAATTACCTAACCAAGGCGGCTGTTGTTGTCGCGCTGTTGTCGACCTTGTCGGGCTGCTGGATATTCATGCCGCCGGGCGGTGGCGGGGGTGGTGGCCATGGCGGTGGTGGTCATGGTCAAGGCGGCGGCCCTGGTGGCGGTCCGCGCTGACAGTCAGTGAACGGGAGGCAGGCCATGAACAATGGCCTGCCTCTTTTTTTTGCCCCGGATAAATCCCAGGCAAAGAAAAGCCCGCGATGGGGAGCACGGGCTAAAAGGGATGTTCATTAGGAGCTGGGTTCACCATAAGGGGGCGTCTGTGAAAGCTTTGTGAAAACGCCGGAGCCATTTGAACCTGAAGTGTATGCCTCGATCCGTGCCTGGCTGTACGGGGCGCCGGGCGGCATAACCCACTACTGTCGCAGGCCTACCACATCGCTCGGATGCCGCACCATGTCCATGTCTACCAGCCTGCTGTCGGCCTTTGTGCTGTTCGCCTTCGTGTCCTCGATCACCCCAGGGCCGAATAACACCATGTTGCTTGCCTCGGGGGTGAACTTCGGGTTTCGCCGCTCGATGCCCCATGCGCTGGGGATCAGTATCGGCTTCATGCTGCTGGTGATTTCGGTCGGCCTGGGCCTGGGTGAAGTGTTCAAGGTCTTCCCGTGGGCCTACACAGTGTTGCGCTATGTGGGCGCGGCGTACTTGCTGTACCTGGCCTGGAAGATCGCCACGGCGGGCGGCATGTCCGATAGCAATGAGGAGCACGGCAAGCCCATGACGTTCTTGGGCGCGGCGGCGTTTCAGTGGGTGAACCCCAAGGCGTGGATCATGGCGCTCGGGGCCATCACCACCTATACGCCGGCCGAGGGTTATGTCACCAACGTGCTGGTGATCGCGCTGGTCTTTGCCGTGGTCAACCTGCCCAGTGTGTGCGTGTGGGTCGGGTGTGGCAGCGGCTTGCGCAATGTGCTGCGCGAACCGCGCTGGGTAAGGCTGTTCAACTGGTCAATGGCCGGGTTGCTGGTGCTGTCGCTGTACCCGATGTTGTTTGCCGGCTAGGCGCTAAACCGGCGAGATGGTCGCCAGCAGCCCGATGCCGATGGTCAGCACTAAAAAACCGAACAGGAAAATCGCCATCTTGGTCATAAGGCCTCCGAAGGGAAGGGGGTGGGGATGGGGGCCATTGTCCGCCCAGGCGGCGTTTCAATACAGGCGCAGATAGCAAAGAAAAAACCGTATCAGATGCGCCGGCGAGGGTTCTGCCACGGGCTTTTGGGGCCTGTGGTTTTTTCAAGATCAGTGCCTGAGACAGCCAGCGTTTTTCCCCCTAAGATGGCGCCCATTGCATCAACAATAAAAGTGGGCCAACCCTCGATGGAAAGACGCCAGTTCAGCGGTGGCATGAAAGGCAAGAACCTGCGCTACCTCAACGAAACCTCCCAGCCGGCATCGGTCACCCGCGTCGGCTTCCTGCTGCTCGAACACTTCTCCCTGCCGGCTTTCACCCAGACCCTCGACACCGTGGTCACCGCCAACCTGCTGCGACCTGATCTGTTCGCCACGCGCACCTTCGGTTGTGACGACGGGGAAGTTATCAGCGACCTGGGCCTGGTGATCCGCCCCGACGTGCGTCTCGATGCGCCCGCGCTGCAAGGCCTGGATCTGCTGGTGATCTGCGGCGGCTTTCGCACCGAGCTCAAGGCTGACGATCAATTGATCCAACTGCTGCGTAGTGCCGCCGAGCAGGGCGTGAGCCTAGCGGGGTTGTGGAACGGCGCATGGTTCCTCGGCCGCGCCGGCCTGCTGCAGGGCTACCGCTGCGCCATCCACCCCGAACACCGCCCGGCCCTGGCGGAAGTGTCCAAGGCCACCCACGTCACCAGCGAACCCTACGTGATCGACCGCGACCGCCTCACCGCGTCGAGCCCCTCCGGCGCCTTCCACATGGCCCTGGACTGGATCAAAAGCTTGCATGACAAAGCCCTGGTCGAAGGTATCGAAGACATCCTGGCCTTCGAAGAATCGCGTTACCGGCGCATCAAACCCACCGAAAACGTCAGCGTCAGCGCGCCCCTGCGCGAAGTGGTCAAGCTGATGGACGCCAACCTCGAAGAACCGCTGGAACTCGACCAACTTGCCGTCTACGCCGGCCGCTCGCGCCGCCAACTGGAGCGCCTGTTCAAGGAACAACTGGGCACCACGCCGCAGCGCTACTACATGGAACTGCGCGTCACCGAAGCACGCCGGCTGTTGCAGCACACCGAACTGTCACAGGTGGAGGTGCTGGTGGCGTGCGGGTTTGTCTCGCCGAGCCATTTCAGCAAATGCTACAGCTCGTATTTCGGATATCGCCCCTCCAAGGAGAAGCGGTTGGTCAAGTAAGGTGCGAGGAAATCCAAGGCATGGCGGATGCCTTGTAGGCGGCCTCGACCGGTAGTCTCGTTCAGTGAAGTCGGCACAAATACGGGAGGTCCCGCTGAATCTTCGGCTTAGCGCTGTCGCACAGCAAACGGTAACCCCCGTGGCGAGGGAGCTTGCTCCCGTTGGGCCGCGAAGCGGCCCAAAAAAGGGGACTGCTGCGCAGTCCAGCGGGAGCAAACTCTTATAAAAATTAAAATAACTTACTGATTTTAAAGGGTTAAAGTTTCACACTAAAGTCTTGAGCCCTGCATAAATAATTTCAGGCGAGCGCATTCTTGTGGTGAGCGGGCTTGTCCCGCGTTGGGCTGCGCAGCAGCCCCAAAAAACCAGGCGCAGAGGAGTGCCTGAGACTCGGCATTCGTCTTGATCAGGGGCGCTTCGCCCCCCACGCGGGGCAAGCCCGCTCACCACATGAAATAGCGTGTGCAAGTTGCTGTGCTTGGAGGTGGCGGTTCTTCTCAAAACCGCCCCAGTCGATACGCCCCTAGCGCCGGCAGCCCTGAAAACTCAGGCGCCCCCGACGCCATTTGCCCCACCATCTCCGCCGTCACCGCCGCCTGGGTCAGTCCCAGATGCTGATGCCCAAACGCAAGCAGCACCTTCCCGTCACACACCCGATCAATAATCGGCAGCGAATCCGGCAGCGATGGTCTGAAGCCCATCCACGGCGTCGCGTCCTCTGCACTCAGGTCTTCACGAAACAACCCCTGGCTCAACCGATGCAACTGCCACGCCCGTTCCATGTTCGGCGGGCGATCGAGGCCGGCGAATTCCACGGTGCCGGCCAGGCGCAGGCCGCCTTTCATGGGCGTCATGATGAACTTGCGCTCCAGGGACGTAACGGCAAACGGCAGGCGCTGCTGTTCATGGGGCAGCATCAGGTGATAGCCCCGTTCGGTGTCCAGCGGGACTTTTTTGCCGGTCAGGGCGGCGGTGAGTCCGGCCGAGTGGGCGCCACAGGCGATCAGGACCTGGCGGGCGGCAAAGGTACCTTGATCGGTGCTCACTGTGACGCCATCGCCTTCAACCCGCGCATCCAGCACCTGGCGTTGGAGGAACTGCACGCCACTGGCCTTGGCCGCCTCCACCAATTCGCAGACCAACCGGTAAGGGTCGAGGAAGTGCCCTGTTCGCGGGAAAAACAGGCCGCCCTGGATCCGGGTGCTCAATTGCGGGGCAATCCCTCGAATGGCATCCGCCGACCAGAAATCCACCGGCACGTTTTGCTGCCGCATACGCTGTTGCAACCCATCGATGGCCGCGCGGGAGTCTGAACGTTCGAACACCAGCAGCGAGCCATCTTCGCGCAACAGCTCCGGGCGCTGAATACTGGCCAGCAACCGTTGCCAGGCGCCAAGGCTCGCTTCATTGAGCGCGCGCAGACCCGTCACCGTGCCCTGGTAACTCGCCGGGCGCAGGTTCAGCAGCAGGCGGATGAACCAGGGCAGGGCGCGTGACAGGTATTTCCAGTCCAGGCGCAGCGGGCCCATGGGGTCCGTGAGCATGGCGGGCAAGCGTTTGAGGATCGACAGGTCGGCGATCGGGAACACTTGCTCGGTCGCCAAGTGCCCGGCGTTGCCGTAGGAGGCGCCCATGCCGGGCGCCTGCTGGTCGATCACCCGCACTTTCCGCCCCTGGCGCGCCAGCTGCAGGGCGCAGGCAACGCCAATGATGCCGGCTCCGATTACGGTGATATCCGCAGGGTCAGGGTCGTGCATCCGCTACGCCTCTCTCGACCAGTTGGCATACCACTGGCAAAACAGCGCGTACTGGGTTTCGGCGTAACGCCGCTGGGCATCGCTGAGCACGTCGGTTTCGTTGAAGTGCAGGGCGTAGCCCGTGTCGCCGTTAAGCACCATCAGGTGCTTGTAATACAGCACCAGGTCACAGCCTTCATCGAAGGAAGACAGCACCGCCAGCGCCGCTTCCAGTTCCCGGGCCTGGCGCCGGGCCTTGGCATCGCCCTTGGCGGCTTGCTTGCTCAGGGCCACCAGGTGCAGCACTTCGCGGGGCAAGGCATTGCCGACGCCGGTGATCGCACCCGTGGCGTTGCAGTTGACGAAACCGTGCACCACCTGGGTATCGACGCCGACCATCAGGGTCACGCTGTCGTCCTGGGAGGTGATGTGCTCGGCGGCATAGCGCAGGTCGGCAGCGCCACCGAACTCCTTGAAGCCGATCAGGTTCGGGTGTTCGCGGCGCAGTTCGAAGAACAACTCCGCGCGGGTGGCAAAGCCGTAGTAAGGGCTGTTGTAGATCACCGCCGGCAGGTTGGGCGCGGCCTTGAGGATCGCCGAGAAGTGCGCCTTTTGCGCGGTGGCGGACGCACCTCGGGACAGCACGCGCGGGATCACCATCAAGCCCTGGGCGCCGACCTTGGCCGCGTGGGCGGCGTGGGCCACCGCCTCGCGGCTGTTCACCGCACCGGTACCGACAATGGTCGGCACGCCCGCCGCCACCAGGCGTGACACGCCTTCCTGGCGCTCGGCTTCGGTGAGCAACGGCCAGTCGCCCATGGAACCGCAATACACCACGGCGCTCATGCCGATATCGATCAACTCGCGGCCCTTGGCGACCAGCGCGTCGAAGTCCGGCTTGCGCGCGGCGGTGCACGGGGTCATCAGCGCGGGGACGCAACCGGTGAAGATGTTGTCGCTCATTGTCCTAGCTCCTTACAGCGTTCAATCAAAAGGGATGGGCTCAGATGCCCCAGGCAAACGGGTCCTGCTCGTCGATCAGCAAGGTGCTGTCGGCGGTCATGTAGGCGCGGCCGGTGATGAAGGGGATGACACGTGTGCCGTCCCATTCATATCGGCCTTCGAAGCGGCTGCCGGTGATGCTGGCTTGTACCCAGGTATCACCGGGGGCGAGTTTTCCGTCGGCGGCCAGGCACGCCAGCTTGGCGCTGGTACCGGTGCCGCAGGGGGAGCGATCGTAGGCTTTGCCGGGGCACATGACGAAGTTGCGGCTGTCGGCGTGGGCGTCGTCGGCGAACAGTTCGACATGGTCGATCAGGGCGCCGTCTGCACCGTGGATGCCCTGGGCCTCGAGGGCCTTGAGCATCGCCCAGGTGTAGTCGGTGAGAGCGTCGACGTTGTCCATTGCCAGCGCCATGCCGTGCTCGGACACCAGGAAGAACCAGTTGCCGCCCCAGGCAATATCGCCCTGGACTGCGCCATGCCCCGGCACATCCACCGTCACCTGCTGGCGATAGCGATAGGCAGGCACGTTGCGCAGGGTCACGGCACCGTCGTCGTGCAAGGTCGCGGCCACCGGCCCCACCGGGGTGTCGAGGGTGTGCACGCCCGGCTGGATAAGCCCCAAGTGCTGCAGGGACGCCACCAGGCCGATGGTGCCGTGGCCGCACATGCCCAGGTAACCGGCGTTGTTGAAAAAGATCACCCCGCAGGTGGCGCCTGGGGTAACGGGCGCGCAGTACAGCGCGCCGACCAGTACCTCATTGCCACGGGGTTCCAGCAGGCACGCGCGGCGCCATGGATCGTGCTCCGTGCGCAGGTTTTCCAACTGGTCGGCGATGCTCGCGCCCTTGAGCGCGGGGAAGCCGGTCATTACCAGGCGCGTGGGTTCGCCGCCGGTGTGGGAGTCGATCACATGCAGTCGCTTCATAACGCGCTCCATCAATAAGAGCTGTGGGCTGCCTTCTTGTGAGTGTAGGGATAGGCATGCAGTGGCCCTATCGTGAACGCACAAGCGGGCCGGCGATTGATGTTTTTTGCCGGCATCGATGACGAAATCAGCACAGTTCGCCCTGCTCGACAGCACCCCGGGCATGGGGCAATCTGCTTGCCATCAAGGTGACAGCCGGGGAGAGACACTCATGCTTCAACGCGCGTTTGCGAGCCTTTGCCAAGGGGCCAGTCCTCTCCACAGCATCGAGCAGCTACTGGCCGGTGTGGGGCAGCTGCTGCCGATGCTGGATGTGATCCCCAATGCTGCCATCTTCATCAAGGACACAGACGCTCGTTACGTCCTTGCCAACCGCACCCTGGTGCAGCGCTGCGGCCTCAAGCAGCTGCAACCATTGCTGGGCAAGACCAGCGCCGACGTCTTTCCCGCACCATTGGGGCCGGGCTACACCGAGCAGGACCGGCGCGTGCTGCAGCAGGGCTTTGTGTTGGAGGACCAACTCGAACTGCACCTGTACGGCAGCCGCGAACCCGGCTGGTGCCTGACCCACAAATGGCCGCTGTACAACCACGAAGGCCGCATCATCGGCCTGGCCGGGATCTCGGTCGACCTGCAATCGGCCAGCGAAACCCACCCGGCCTACCAACGCCTGGCTGCCGTGGACGAGCATATCCGCATGCACTTCAACCGCCGCGTCACCCTTGGCGAACTGACGCGCATCGCCGGGATTTCCGTGGCGCAACTGGAGCGCTACTGCAAGCGCGTGTTCCACCTGACACCCCGGCAGATGATCCAGAAAGTACGCTTGGAACACGCCCATCGGTTGTTGCACAGCGACATGCCGATCACTGAGGTCGCGCTGCAATGCGGCTATACCGACCACAGCGCGTTCACCCGGCAGTTCAAGGCATCGACGGGGTTTACGCCGAGGCAGTATCGGGAAACCTGCTGAACGCCCGATCCCCCGCTCAGGCACGCCACATTGCAATGCAACGAATGGCCCACCGAGCCCTCATATGTTCACGAGTAATGTTTAACCACGACAGGTACCAAGCTTATGACCGCGGCTGAAAACAACCATGTGAACTGGCTGGTGGAACAATCGATGCTGCACGCGGCCCGCCAGCGCGCCAAGCTCTATTCGGGCCAGGGCCGGTTGTGGCAACAGCCGTATGCGCAGACTCGGCCCCGTGATGCCTCGGCCTTGTCGTCGGTGTGGTTTACCGCCTACCCGGCGTCGATTGTGACGCGCGAGGGCGGTACGGTGCTGGAGGCGCTGGGGGATGAAACGCTGTGGCATGCGCTGTCGAAGATCGGCATCCAGGGCATTCATAACGGCCCGCTGAAAAAATCCGGTGGCCTGACCGGCACCCGGCACACGCCGACCATCGACGGCAATTTCGACCGCATCAGCTTCGAGATCGACCCGCAGTTGGGCACCGAGGCGCAGTTGCAGGCGTTGACGCGCATGGCGGCGGCGCACAATGCGGTGATCATCGACGACGTGATTCCGTCCCACACCGGCAAGGGTGCGGACTTTCGTCTGGCGGAGATGGCCTACGAGGATTACCCCGGCCTTTACCATATGGTGGAGATCCGCGAGGAAGACTGGTCGCTGCTGCCCGATGTGGCCGAGGGTCGTGATGCGCAGAACCTCAGCCCGGCCCAGGTGGACGCCCTGCGCGACAAGCACTATATCGTCGGCCAGTTGCAGCGGGTGATCTTCTTCGAGCCCGGCGTCAAGGAAACCGACTGGAGCACCACGCCGGTGGTCATCGGCGTGGATGGCAAGCCGCGTCGCTGGGTGTACCTGCACTACTTCAAGGAAGGCCAGCCGTCGCTGAACTGGCTCGACCCGACCTTCGCCGCGCAGCAGATGATCATCGGTGACGCCTTGCACGCCATCGACGTGATGGGTGCGAAAATCCTGCGCCTGGACGCCAATGGTTTCCTCGGCGTGGAACGCACCCTCGATGGCACGGCCTGGTCCGAGAGCCATCCGCTGTCGATCACCGGCAACCAGCTGCTGGGCGGGGCGATTCGCAAGGCCGGCGGTTTCAGCTTCCAGGAGTTGAACCTCACGGTGGATGACATTGCGTCGATGTCCCACGGCGGCGCCGACCTGTCCTATGACTTCATCACCCGTCCGGCGTACCAGCACGCGCTGTTGATGGGCGATGCCGAATTCCTGCGCCTGATGCTGCGCGAAATGCACCGCCAGGGCATCGACCCCGGCTCGCTGATCCATGCGTTGCAGAACCACGATGAGCTGACCCTGGAGCTGGTGCACTTCTGGACCCTGCATGCCCACGACACCTTCCTTTACCAGGGGCAGACATTCCCCGGCAATATCCTGCGCGAGCACATCCGTGAGCAGATGTACGAACGCCTGGCCGGCGAGCACGCGCCCTATAACCTCAAGTTCGTGACCAATGGCGTGTCCTGCACCACCGCCAGCATCATCACGGCGGCGTTGGGCATTCGCGACCTGGAGGCGATCAGTGCTGCCGACATCCAACAGATTCGCCAGATCCATTTACTGCTGGTGATGTACAACGCCATGCAGCCGGGGGTGTTCGCCTTGTCCGGCTGGGACCTGGTAGGCGCGCTGCCGTTGGCCGCCGAGGACGTCGAGCACTTGATGCAGGATGGCGATACCCGCTGGATTCATCGCGGCGCCTACGACCTGGTGGACCTGAACCCGGACGCAGCATTGTCGGCCGGCCAGATGCCGCGCTCGAAAAGCCTCTACGGCAGCCTCAACAGCCAGTTGCAGGACCCGGACTCGTTCGCCTCGCAACTGCAAAAGATCCTCGCCGTGCGCCGCGCCTACGACATCGCCGCCAGCCGCCAGATACTGGTGCCCGACGTGCAGAACCCCGGCCTGCTGATCATGGTCCACGAATTGCCGGCCGGCAGAGGCACGCAAATCACCGCGCTGAACTTCGGCGCCACGCCGATCACCGAAACCCTGAACCTGCCGGATATCGCGGCGGGGATGGTGGTGGACATCATCAACGAACGGGTGGAGGGCGACCTGACGGCGGAGGGCGAGTTCACCATTACCCTGGATGCGTACGAGGGGTTGGCGCTGCGGGTTATCAGCAGCACGCCGATGTAACGTCAATCTTCCAAGCACCGAAGAACCCAATGTGGGGAGGGGGGTTGTCAGGCCTGTGGCTGCTTTTCAGCCAACTGAAACCGATACCCCACCCCATACAACGACTCAATCGGCGTTTCCCCCGGGCATACCTGTTCCAGCTTGCGCCGCAGGTTGCGGATATGGCTGTCCACCGTGCGGTCGGTGACCACGCGGTGGTCGGAGTAGAGGTGATCCAGCAACTGGTCGCGGGAAAACACACGGCCGGCGGCGCGGGCGAAGGTGTTGAGCAGGCGCAGTTCCAGGGGCGTGAGGTCCAGCGCGATGCCGTCCAGCGAGGCCTGGTAGCGGGCTTCGTCGATCAGCAGGCGCGGCGCCCCGGTGCCCAGCAACTGTGGGCTGCGGCGCAGGATGGCCTTGACCCGGGCCACCACTTCACGGGGGCTGAAGGGTTTGCAGATGTAGTCGTCGGCACCCAGTTCCAGGCCGAGCAGGCGGTCCACTTCTTCGACGCGGGCGGTGATCATGATGATCGGCACCGCGCTGAAACCGCGCAGGTCCTGGCACAGCTGCATGCCGTCACGGCCGGGCAGCATCAGGTCGAGCAGGATCAACCTGGGCTCGTGGACGCGCACGGCGGGCACCACGTGCAGGCCATTGTCCAGGCACCGGGTGGTATAGCCGGCGGCCTCCAGGTAGTCCCGCATCAGGGCGGCGAGCTTGGGTTCGTCTTCGACGATCAGGATCGGCGGCTCATCGTGCATGGTTCACAGGCTCCGGGGCAGGCGCAGGGTCAGCCACAGGCCGCCGTAGGGCGAGTGGTCGGCAACCAGGCTGCCATCGTGGGCGTTGGCGATGCTGCGGCAGATTGCCAGGCCCAGGCCGGCGCCGCCATGCTCGCGGTTGCGTGATGACTCGCCACGGTAGAACCGCTCGAACAAGCGTGGCAACTGGCTTGCGGACACGCCCGGCCCGGAGTCGAGAAAGTCGATACGCACCGTGTCGCGGTCGACCCCCACACTGATGCGCAACCTGCCATTGACGTCGGTGTAGCGCAGCGCATTTTCCAGCAGGTTGGAAAACAATTGCTGCAGCCGACTGGCATCCGCCAGCAGCGCCACGGGCTCGCGCGGCAGCTCCAGGTCGAGCTGCAACTGGCGGGCGGCGAAGCGTTCCCGGTACATCGCCAGGCTGTTGTCGAGCACGTCGTTCAGCATGCACGGGGCCTTGCGATAGGTCAGTGCGCCGATGTCCGCCAGGGACAACTCATACAGGTCATCCACCAGCTTGCTGAGCATGCCGACTTCGCCGAGCAGGGATTTCATCGTATTCGGGTCCAGGCTGCGCACACCGTCCTCGATCGCCTCCAGCTCGCCGCGCAGCACCGACAGCGGCGTGCGCAGTTCGTGGGAGACATCTGCCATGAACTCCCGGCGCATTTTTTCGTTGCGCTCCAGGGTATAGGCCAACTGGTTGAAGTCGCGGGCCAGTTGGCCGACTTCGTCGTTGGAGGCCACGGCCACGCGGCTGCTGTAGTCGCCGCTGGCCAGGCGGTGGGTGGCGGCGGCCACGCGCTTGACCGGCTCCAGTAGCGTGCGTGCGATCCACCAGGCAATCAGCATCGCCAGCAGCAGCGAGAACACGCCCATCACCAGGCTGGTGCGCAGCTGGTATTGCTGGAAGCGTTCGCCACCGGCTTCGGTCACGCTCTGGAACGGGGTCACGGCCAGCCAGCCCACGGTTTCGCCCGCGACCACAATGGGGCTCACCAGTGCATCCTCACCAATCGCGGTGTAGCCGGTGACGCGCTTGCGGTCCTTGTCGAGCAGGGCGATGCGAAATAGCGCACCCGTCAAGTCCGAGGCCAGCGGTGTACGCAGGTCATTGGTGACCCGTTCTTCGTCGGGGTCTGGGCGCATGATGTCGAACCAGCGATCCGGGCGGTTGCGCATGAACGCCCAATTGCCTTCACGCGCATAAGCACTGGCCAGGCGCGGCACCACCGTGGCCATGCGCTCCAGCGCCTGTTCATTGATATAGCCAAGAAACCCGCGGCCAAAACTCCAGCCGGTGGCCAGGCCCATGCTGAGGATGACCAGCAGCACACCGGCCGATACGGCGACAAACAGTTTGGTGGAGATACTCGACTTCATGAACAAGGGCCGTAAAAGAGTGGACCCGCCCATTTAGGGCCCCATGGAGGAAAGATTCAACCCAGGCGGGCAATCTTCAATTTTCCTGCACATTTGCCTAGCAGCATGACGGTAAGGCTTGCACCACCCCGTCTTGCAGAGGCAACTATGTCGACCAAACTTTTCGCCAAATACCTGGTAACCGCCGCGGTACTCCTGTCGTTCATCATTCTGGTGCTGCTCGGCGGCTGCTCGGCTGGCGACCCCGCGCCCGCAGTCGCCACCCCCAAGGTCTCGGTGATCACTGTGCAGCCCAAGCGCCAGGTCATGACCACTGAACTGGCCGGGCGCACCCAGGCGTTTATGGTCGCCGAGATTCGCCCGCAGGTCGGCGGTATCGTGCAGCAGCGCCTGTTTGTCGAAGGCGCCGAGGTCAAGGTCGGGCAGGCGCTGTACCAACTGGATGCGGCACCCTACAAGGCGGCATTGGCTGAGGCCCAGGCGAGCCTGGCCAAGGCGCGCGCCACCTTGAAGTCGGCACAGACCACCGCCGCGCGTAACGCCCGGTTGGTGAAGATCGACGCCATCAGCCAGCAAACCAACGAAGATTCCCAGGCCACCCTGCTGACCGCCGCCGCTGACGTCCAGGTGGCCCAGGCCGACCTCGACACCGCCCGCATCAACCTGGCCTACACCCGCATCAGCTCGCCGGTGGCCGGGCGTATCGAGACGTCCACGGTCACCCCCGGCGCACTGGTGGTGGCCAACCAGGACACCGCACTCACTACCGTGCAGCAACTCGACCCGATCTATGTGGATGTGACCCAGTCCACCACTGAATTGCTCGCCCTCAAGCGCGACCTGGCCCGTGGCGTGTTGCAGGCCAACGGCGACGGCGAGGCCCGCATCAGCCTCACGCTGGATGACGGCAGCACCTACAACCACGACGGCCGCCTCAAGTTCAGCGGGGTCAGCGTCAACCAGGGCACCAGCACCGTGACCTTGCGTGCGGTGTTCGACAACCCCGAGCATGTGCTGCTGCCCGGCATGTACGTGCGTGGCGTGTTGGAGCAGGCCCGGGATGACCAGGCGATCCTGATCCCGCAAAAAGCCGTAAGCCGCAGCGCCAGCGGCGTGACCTCGGTGTTGCTGGTGGTTGACGGCAAGGTCGAGCAACGCGTGCTCAGCGTTGACCGCGCCGTGGGCAACCAGTGGTGGGTGACGGCGGGTTTGCAGGCCGGTGACCAGGTGATCGTCGAAGGTGGCCAGAAAGTCCGCATCGGCGCCGTGGTCCAGACCCAGGCCGCCGATGCCGGTGCCGGTGCCCTGGCGCAGGAGGGTTGAACATGGCGCGTTTCTTTATCGATCGACCGATTTTCGCCTGGGTCATCGCCATCGTGATCATGCTCGGCGGCGCGTTATCCATCAGCCAGTTGCCGCTGGAGCAGTACCCGGACATCGCGCCGCCCACCGTGCGTATTTCCGCCACCTACACCGGCGCTTCGGCCAAGACCGTCGAAGACTCGGTGACCCAGGTCATCGAGCAACAGATGAAAGGCCTGGACAACCTGACCTATATGTCGGCCTCCAGCAGTTCGGCGGGCAGCGCCAGTATCAGCCTGACCTTTGGCGCCGGCACCGACCCCGATGTGGCGCAGATGCAGGTGCAGAACAAGCTGCAACAGGCCGAGTCGCGCTTGCCGCAGTCGGTGCAGAGCGAAGGCCTGACCGTGACCAAGGGCGGCTCGGACTTCCTGATGATTGCCGCCCTGGCCTCGGACAACCCCAGCGTCACCGGCACCCAGATCGGTGACTACATCTCTAGCACCTTGCTCGACTCCATCAGCCGTATCGACGGCGTGGGCGACGTGCAGACCCTCGGTTCGGGCTACGCCATGCGCATCTGGCTGGACCCGGCGCTGTTGGAAAAATACGCGCTGATGCCGTCGGATGTGAGCACTGCGCTGGAGGCGCAAAACACCGAGGTCTCAGCCGGCCAACTCGGCGCATTGCCGGCGGTGAAGGGCCAGCAACTCAATGCCACCATCAGCGCGCGCAGCAAACTGCAGACGGCCGAGGAGTTCCGCAATGTGGTGGTCAAGTCCGGCAGCGACGGCGCGGTCGTGCTGCTCGGTGATGTGGCGAGCGTGGAGTTGGGCAGCGAGAGCTATGACATCAACTCGGCCCTCAACGGCAAGCCGGCCGCCGCCATGGGGGTGCAACTGGCGGCGGGCGCCAATGCGCTGGAGGTGGGCGAGGCGGTCAAGGCCAAGCTCAAGGAACTGGCGCCGTTTTACCCCACCGAAATGCAATTGAAGAACGTGATCGCCTACGACACCACGCCCTTTGTGAGCCTGTCCATCGAGGAAGTGGTCAAGTCCCTGGGCGAGGCCATCGTGCTGGTGGTGCTGATCATGTTTCTGTTCCTGCAAAACCTGCGGGCCACGCTGATCCCGGCGATCACTGTGCCGGTGGTGTTGCTGGGCACGTTTGGCGTGTTGGCATTGTTCGGTTACTCGATCAATACCCTGACCATGTTTGCCATGGTCCTGGCCATTGGCTTGCTGGTCGACGATGCCATTGTGGTGGTGGAAAACGTCGAACGAGTGATGGCCGAGCAGGGCTTGTCGGCCCTGGCGGCCACGCGTCAATCGATGGATGAAATCACCAGTGCACTGGTCGGCATCGCCCTGGTGCTGAGCGCGGTGTTTATTCCCATGGCGTTTTTTGGCGGTTCCACCGGGATCATCTATCGGCAGTTCTCGGTGACCATCGTCTCGGCCATGGTGCTGTCGGTGGTGGTGGCGATGACCCTCACGCCGGCACTGTGCGCCACGCTGCTCAAGCCGGGGCATGCGGTTCAACGGGGCTTCTTCGGTTGGTTCAACCGTTCCTTCGAACGCTGTTCCAGCGCCTATGAAGCGTTGGTCGGCGCTGTCCTGCAACGCTCATGGCGCAGCCTGGTGGTGTATGTGCTGATCGCCGCAGCCATGGCGGCGGGTTATGCCAGCTTGCCTACTTCGTTTCTGCCGGATGAGGACCAGGGCATTCTCATGGCGCAAATCCAGCTGCCGGTGGGCGCTACCGACAGCCGCACCCAGGCGGTGTTGCAGCAGTTCGAGGCGTACATGCTCAAGCAGCCGGAAGTCGAGGCGATGATCAGCATCAGCGGCCTGGGCATGGGCGGCAACAGCCAGAACACCGCACGGGCGTTTATTCGCTTGAAGGACTGGAGTGAGCGCTCGAACGATGCCGCCACGATTGCCCAACGTGCCACGTTGGCCCTGGCGAGTATTGGGGACGCCGATGTGTTCGTGATGCAACCGCCCGCCGTGCGCGGCCTCGGCCAGAGTTCGGGGTTTGATTTGCAGCTCAAGGACCTCGCCGGCCTTGGCCACGACGCATTGGTGGCGGCGCGCGAGCAGTTCATCGCGCTGGCCAGGCAAGACCCGCGCCTGCTGGGCGTGCGCAGCAATGGCCTGGACGATGCACCGCAACTCAAAATCAGCATCGATGACCGCAAGGCGGGGGCCCTGAGCCTGAGCACCAGCGACATCAACAGCACCTTGTCCACGGCGTTGGGCGGTACCTATGTGAACGACTTCCTCAACCAGGGCCGCGTGAAGAAGGTCTACGTGCAGGGCGAAGCCCGCACGCGGATGCAAGCGGCCGATCTGGACCACTGGTTCGTGCGCAACAGCAACGATGAAATGGTGCCGTTTTCGTCATTTGCCAGCAGTGCCTGGAGCTATGGCTCGCCGTTGCTGGAGCGCTACAACGGCACATCCTCCCTGGAAGTGGTCGGCGACCCGGCACCCGGTGTGAGCTCCGGCGCGGCGATGGACGCGGTGGAGGCGATTGCCCGGCAACTGCCCGATGGCATCGGCTACGAGTGGACCGGCCAGTCGTACCAGTTGCGTCTTTCCGGGTCCCAGGCGCCGTTGCTGTATGCGGTGTCCATCCTGTTTGTGTTCCTGTGCCTGGCCGCGTTGTACGAGAGCTGGTCGGTGCCGTTCTCGGTGATCCTGGTAGTGCCCCTGGGTATCGTCGGCGCGGTGTGGGCCACACGCTTTACGGGGTTGAGCAATGACGTGTACTTCCAGGTCGGCCTGCTGACCACCGTAGGGCTGGCAGCGAAGAACGCGATCCTGATCGTCGAGTTTGCCAAGCACCTGCAGGAGCAGGGCAACAGCCTGCGCGAGGCGACGCTGATCGCCGTGCGCCAGCGCCTGCGGCCGATCCTGATGACGTCCCTGGCCTTCATGTTCGGCGTGCTGCCCCTGGCCGTGAGCAGTGGCGCAGGTTCCGCCGGGCGCCGGGCCATCGGCACCGGTGTGCTGGGCGGCATGTTCAGCGCCACGGTGCTGGGGATCTTCTTTGTACCGCTGTTTTTTGTGTTGATCCGTCGCCGCTTTGGCCGTGTCAGCACGACGCCCATTGTCGAAAAAGGTGACGCATGACCCGCTTTCTCTTCCCGTTAGTGGCCGCAGTGGTCTTGAGTGGCTGCATCAACCTGGCGCCACACTACCAGCAACCCGAGGCACCGGTGCCTGGCGAATGGCAAGCGGGTGTGCAGGGTGAGGTGCCGGCCGACATCCAGTGGCAGCAGTTCTTTACCGACCGCCGCCTGGCACACCTGCAAACTCTGGCCCTGGCCAATAACCGCGACCTGCGCCTGGCCAGCCTGAATATCGAGAAAGCCCAGGCGCAATACCGCATCCAGCGCGCAGCAGCGTTCCCGACCCTCGACGCCAGCGTCAGCGGTACCCACAGCCGCACGCCGGGCTCGCTGTCCAGCAGCGGCACGGCCGTGACCAGCCACGACTACAGCGCGCAATTGGGCCTGAGCAGCTATGAGGTCGACGTGTTCGGCCGCGTGCAGAACCTGCAGGACGAAGCGCTGGAAGACTACCTGGCGCTGACCGAAACCCGGCGCAGCACGCAAATCAGCCTGGTGGCCGAAGTGGCCACCGCCTGGCTGACCCTGGCCGCCGACAACGAGCACCTGCAACTGGCCGAGCAGACCCTGGCCAGCCAGCAGTCCACCTACGAACTGACCCAGCGCAGCCACGCGCTGGGTGGCTCCACGGCGTTGGCCGTGGCCCAGGCGCAAACCACCGTCGAATCGGCGCGGGTCGATGTGGCCGAGTATCAGAGCCAGATCCTCCAGGACCGTAACGCCCTGCGCCTGCTGGTCGGCAGCGAAATCCCCGACGCCTTGCTGCCCGACGCCCACCTGCGATCGGCAGCGGCGTTGGTGCAGGTGCCGGCCGAGCTGCCGTCGAGCCTGTTGCAGCGGCGCCCCGACGTACTGGCGGCGGAGCACAGCCTCAAGTCCGCGAACATCGACATTGGCGCGGCCCGCGCGGCGTTTTTCCCCAGCATCAGCCTCACTGCGAATGCGGGCTCCGCTAGTGCGTCACTGTCCAGCCTGTTCAAGGCCGGCAGCGGCGCGTGGACCTTCGCCCCGAGCATCAGCCTGCCGATCTTCGATGCCGGCAGCAACCGCGCGACCCTGGATGCGGCCAAGGTCGAGAAAGAGATCCAGGTGCAGACCTACCAGCAAACCCTGCAAACCGCATTCAAGGAAGTCGCCGACGCCCTGGCCGTGCGCAGCACCCTGGACCAGCGTCTCACCGCCCAGCAAGCGCTGACCGAGGCGAGCCAAAAGAGCTACGACCTGTCCGACGCGCTCTACCGCGCCGGCTCGCAAAGCTACCTCGAAGCCCTGGATTCCCAACGCTCGCTGTACAGCGCCCAGCAGGACCTGATCACCCTGCGCCTGGCGGAGCAGAGTAATCGGGTGAGTTTGTATAAGGTGATGGGGGGAGGGTGGCAGTAGGTAAAGGCTATAGGGCGGCGGATTGTGCCGCCTGCAACACCCGCAACAAATTCCCGCTCCAGATATTGGCGATCTGCGCCTCGCTATACCCGGCATCCAGCAACCGCTGGGTAATCACCGGCAACTGGCTCACATCTTCCAGCCCGCTTACGCCACCGCCGCCGTCCCAGTCGGCACCGATGCCGACGTGATCCGGGCCGACCACCTCGAGCAGGTGCAGCAGGTGCTTCATGAACACATCGAGGCTGGCCTTGGGTTGGGCGAAGCGTTGGTTGAGGCTGTCGCGCTCCTGATAGAGCGCCTTGACCTGCTCCGGGCTGAGGGCGGCAAGGTTGTGGAAGCGTGCGCCGAGCGCGGCCATGGCTTTGTTGCGGTCCGGGTTGGGCGTGAGGGGGATCAGGTAGTCGCTGTAGGCGTTGACCTGGATCACCCCGCCCTTGGCCGCCAGTTGGCGCACGCGGGCATCGTCGAGGTTGCGCGGGTGCGGGTTGACCGCGCGGCTGCTGGAGTGGGAGGCGATGAGTGGGGCGCTGGACAGCGCCAGCATCTGGTCGAACACCGCGTCGCTGGCGTGGGACACGTCCAGCAGGATGCCCAGGCGGTTGGCCCGTTGCACCAGGTCGCGGCCCTTGGGGCTCAGGCCTTTCCATTCCGGCAGTGCGGTGGCCGAGTCGGCCAGGTCGTTGTTCATGAAATGCACCAGGCCGAGCATGCGCAGGCCTTGGCGGTAGTAAGTGTCGAGCAACTCGGGATCGGAGCTGAGCGGGTCGGCGTTTTCCATGCTGATAAACACCACGCGCTTGCCCTGGGCCGCAATACGCCGGGCGTCGGCGGCGGTCAGGGCCAGGGCGAAGCTGTCGGGGTTACGGTCGATCACATCGCGGATGCGGGTGAGGGTGGCCAGGCCATAGGCGCTGGCGTAGGCGCGGCCTTCCTCGGTGCGTGGGCCCTGGGGCGTGTAGACGGCGAAGAAACCCCCATCCAGGCCGCCTTCGCGCATGCGCGGCAGGTCGACCTGGCTGCCGTCCTGGCGATAGTCGTGGCGCTCGAGGATGTTCCAGCCGGGGCGGGTCAGGGTCAGCGGCGTGTCCAGGTGGCTGTCCAGTACCAGCAGGCGTTGGTGCAGGGCCAGGGTGGCGGGGCTGACGGCGGTGTCGGCGTGGGCCAACAGTGGCAGCAAGGCGAGCAGCAGCAGGCGCGTGTTCATGCTCAGAACTCCATGCTCAAGGTGCTTTGGAAGGTGCGCGGCGAACCCGGGCGGAACACGGCGGGGCCACTGGTGCTGGTGAGGATGTAGCCGAGGTAATCCTTGTCGAACAGGTTGTCGACATTGAAGCGCACCTTCACATTCTTCAGCGGGCCGTAGTGCAGGCGCTCGCCCCCCAGATCCAGGTAGGCGTTGTACAGGGTGTAGCCGGGCACCGATTCACTGTTGGTGAAGTTGCTGTAGCGCTCGCCGATATAGCGTGCCGAAAAGTTCAGCAGTGCCCATGGCGCCAGCTCATAGGTAACCCCGGCCTGGGCCAGCCAGCGCGGGCTGTCGGGCACCTCGTTGCCTTTGATCGAAAGGCCACCGGCGTCGTTCCGGAACGTGGAGGTGTTGTAGGTCAGGTTACCGTTGAGCACCACCTTGTCGGCCAGGACCGGGGGTTTCCATTGCCCGCTCAGCTCGCTGCCGTAGGCCTGCACCTTGCCGACATTCTGGTAGTAGGTTTCCACCTGGCTGCTGCCGGGCACGGCTGAGGCGAAGGCTTGCAGGCGGTTGTCGAAGTCGGTGCGGTACAGCGCCCAGGCCGCGTTGAAGGTCGGGCGGTTGATGCGATAGCCCACCTCGTAGTTCTTCGCCCGTTCCGCCTCCGGTGGCGGCGCGCTGGGGCTGGCCGCGCGGAAGATGTCGTCGGCGCCACGGGGCAGGGCCATGTTTTCCGAATAGGAAGCAAATACCTGGGTGTCATCGGTGAGGTTGTAGACCAGCCCGGCCTGGGGCAGGAAGGCGTCGTTCCACTGGGTGGCCAGGCGCGGCTGGCGGTCGTTGATGTAGTCGCCGGCGTTGCGATAGCCCTCGATGCGGTACTTGAGGTGCAGGCTCTTGAAACCGAACTGCAGGCGCAGACGGTCGTCGAGCAGGGTCCAGGTGTCCTTGAGGTGGTACTGCAACGAATTGCGCGTGGAGCTGAAATCCCCTTGCAGGTGCACCGGCTCATTGAACAGCGGCTCGCCGGCCGGGCTGCCGTCGGTGAGGTTGTAGCGCGCCTGCTGGCGGTTGAACACATCGGTCTCGGCCCACACACCGGTGTCGATCTGGTGCTGGCCGATGTCCCATTGCAGCCCGGTGCGCCCGCCGAAGCGATGGCCGCTGAGGGACGACAAGCCGTATTGCACACCGCGGGGGGCGAACAGGCCATCCACGTTGTTTTCGGCAGTGTGCAGCGCCAGGGAAGTGGCGTAGGCCTCGGGGGACACGCCAAAGCCTTTCTTGGCCTCGTAGTAGAGGGTGGTGTAGTTGAGCAGGTCCGGGCGGATCTCGAACTGGCCGCCCAGGCTGTACAAGGTGTCGCGGCGCTGGTTCACCGCCTGTTTGTAGAACTGGTTGTAGTTGGTGTTGCTGTAGCGCACGCCGGGCACGCTCTCGGGTAAGTCGGGCAGGCTGCCGAGGTAGGCGAAGTAACGGCCCGAGCGACCGAACGGGTCATTGGCGCTGCCGTCGTACTGGGCGCTGCTCACGTAGGGCGAGTCGTAGTCGTAGAACGCGTTGTGCACGGCGCGCAGCCACACCTCGTCACGTTCACCGAAGCGATAGCGCACCTTGGCTTCCAGGTGTTCACGGTCGATGGTGCCGGGGCCGCGCCACAGGTCACCGTCGATTTTCGAGCGGCTGAAGTACGCCGACAGGCCCTGGTATTCACCGCTTTGCAGCTTGACGAAACTGCGCCGCAGGCTGTCGCTGCCGAGGGTGTAGGACAGGCTGGCGCCCGGATCGAGCGTGGGGTTGCTGGTCTGGTAATCCACATACGGGCCCAGGGACGCATAGCCCGATTGCGACACGTCGCCCGCGCCGGTGGAGGCAGTGACCCGCTCGGTGTTTTCATTGTCGACGTAGCGATAGATCGGGCTGCCGCCGAACTGATCGGTACGTCCCAGGGGCACACCGTCGATGGAAAAGCCGATCTGCTGCAGGTTAAAGGCACGCACGAACACCGAGTTGCCGAACTCATACAGGCCCAGCGCATCGTTGACCTGCACGTTGAAGCCGGGCAGCGCCTCGAGCATTTTCAGCCCCGAAGTGCCGGCCGGCGCCGACAGCAACGCCTGGTGCGAGATGCTCAGGGTATTGCTGATCTTGTCTTCGCCAATGGCGGCGCTGGCTTCAGTCACGCGGGCACCGACCACCTCGACTTTGCTCAGTTGCGGTTCGGTGGAGTCGGCGGCCTGCGCCGCCCAACTTGAATCGGCGACCAACAGGCCGGCCAGCAGGGTCTTGCGGTACTGAGCAATCATTGTCTGTCCTTGGCAAAGGTGTGGCGTTAAAGCCCGGCGTGGGCTTGGGCGAGAAACCCGGGTTGGGCCCACTCGTGCACGCTGAAGTCGTTTTGCAGAAAGCCGCGCTGCACCAGGAAGTCCTTCTTCAGCTCCAGGGCCGCCAGGTTCTGCGGCGCCAGGTTCGGCACAAAATCCAGCTCGGCGATGGCGCGGCGGATAAACCCGGCGTCCGGCAGGAAGGTCACGCGGGTGAACAGCTCGGCGGCGGCATCGCGGTGCTGGTTGATCCAGCGCCCGGCGCGGATCGCGGCGCGCAGGAACGCCACCACCACCTGGGGATGCTCTTCGGCAAAGGCACGGTTGACGGTGGTGGCGTAGGGGCCGTTGTGGTTTTTCAGGGTCCAGTCCGGGTAGCGTTCCAGGTCTTCGATTACTGTGAATTCACCGCTGGCGAGCAGGGCCGGCACGTGCCCGGCGGCGACATGCAGCGCGTCCACACGGCCTTCGGCCAGGGCCTGCACCTCATGCCCGGGTTGGCCATGCAGCCCATGCAGTTGCGACCAGAACGCCGAAGGCCGCACCGCCGGCAGCAAGGTCTGCGGATCACCTTCATCCTCCAGCTCGATCAGGCGCACTTGCGACGGCTCCAGCCCGGCCAGTTGCAGGGCATTGAACAGGCCATGCTCGGCCAGCGCCTTGAGCACATCGACCCGCGCCTTGTTGCGGCTCACCGGTACGCCGATGCGCTTGCCGAACAGGTCGGCGACCTGGCGGATACGCCCCTCGGCACGCACCAGGATCTGCCCGGCGCGTTGGGTGGCGGTGCTGGCCACCAGCAACGTATCGGCCTGGTCGGCGCGCGCCCACAAGGCCGGCACCGCGCCGCCATCGCGAATCAAGCGCGCTTCGCCATGGGTGAAGTGCGGCAGCCAACCGAGGTTGTCGGGCAGTGAGCGCAGGTAGATCGCGTCGGCGCCGACGCGTTGGTATTCCTCGTCCAGCCAACCGAGTTCAACGGCAATGTTGGACGCGACCAGCAGCGGGCAAATGCTGTAGTGGGTGGGCAGTGTTTGGCTCATGGCAGACTCCTTGGTGAATGGGGGGTGGCGCTCAGGCGTTCGAGGCCTTGTTGCAGGTCGGCGAGCAGGTCCTCGACGGCTTCAAGGCCTACGTGCAGGCGCAGCAACACGCCTGGTTCAATCTGTGCCGAAGGGTGGCGTTGCTGTTGGCGAATCAGACTCTCGAAACCGCCCCAGCTGGCGCCCATGGCGAACAACTGCAGGCTTTCCAGGAAGGCCTTGGTTTGGGGCTCGAAACGCGGCTTTAGAACCACGCCGAACAGCCCGGTGGAACCGAGGAAGTCACGCTTGAACAGCGCGTGCCCGACGGCCCCCGGCAGCGCCGGGTGCAGCACCTGGGCCACTTCGGGACGCTGTTGCAGCCACTGCGCGACGGTGAGCGCCGAGCGCTGGTGCTGGCGCAGGCGTACACCCAGGGTGCGCAGGCCACGCAGGCCCAGGTAGGCGTCGTCGGCGCTGGCGATATAGCCGAGTTGACGGACGGTCTCGCGCACCGTCGAATACAGGGTTTCAGTGGTGACGATCACGCCGAGCATGGCGTCGCTATGGCCCACCAGGTACTTGGTGGCGGCATGAATCGAGATGTCCACGCCATGGGCGAACGCCTTGAAGAACAGCGGCGTGGCCCAGGTGTTGTCGAGCATCAGCAGTGCGCCGTGGGCATGGGCGACGCGGGCCAGAGCGGGAATGTCCTGGACCTCGAAGGTGCTGGAACCGGGTGCTTCGGCGTACACCAGGCGCGTATTCGGGCGCAGCAACCCGGCGATGTCGGCACCGAGCATCGGCGCGAAGTACGTGGCCTCAATGCCATAGCGCGGCAGGATCTGGTCGAACACCTGGCGCGCATGCCAATAGCAATTGTCGGTCACCAGGATATGGTCGCCGGCCCGCGCCACGGCCAGCACCGCGCCGACAATCGCCGCCAGGCCGCTGGGCATGATCAGCCCGCGAAAGCCGCCTTCCAGCTGCGCCACGGCGTCTTCGAACGCGGCGGTGGTGGGGTTGCCGTTACGGCCGTAGATATGCCCGCGATAGTGCGGGTCGGCGGCCTGTTGCAGGTGGTTTTCGAGGGTGCCGGTGTCGGGCCAGATAAAGGTCGAGCTGCGATACACCGGGGTGTTGACGCTGCCTTCGTGGCTGGCGGGGTCGCGTCCCAACTGGGTCAGCAGGGTATCGTCATGCATGGGGTCAGTGCTCATGTGCGCTCCAGCCGTTTGGCCAGGCGGGAGAGGGGGTAGATGTAGACAAAGAAGGCGATGAACACCAAGCCGTAGGCGGGCAGCAGCAGGTCGTTGCGCAGTTGGGTGGACAGGTGCGATTGCACGGTGGTCATCAGCTCTTCCACCCCCAGCAGGTTGGCCAGGGAGGTGGACATGGTCACCGCGCAATACAGGTTCATCCACGGCGCCATCAGGCTGGGCAGGGTCTGCGGGATGATCACGTGGCGCAGCGCCTGGCCGTGATGCATGCCCAGGGCCTGGGCGGCTTCCCATTGCCCCATCGGCACCGCGCGCACGGCGCCGCGCACGATCTCCGAGACATAGCCCACAGCGGGCAAGGCCAGGCCCAGCGCGACCTTGAGCCAATCCGGCAATTGCCACCAGCGCCCGGCCCAGTGCACTTCATAGGGCAACAGGTAGGCCACGTAGAACATCACCACCAGCCACGGCAGGTTGCGCAGCAGGCGGCTCAGCTGCCCGGCACTACGGCGCAGGCGCGGCCGGGCGCTGACCTGCAGGCTGCCGAGCACGACACCGGCCAGCGTGGCCACCAGCATCGCGGTGACGCCCATGAGGATATTCAGGCCGAAGCCTTGCAGCAGCGCCGGCGCCCACTGCCACAACAGCGCGGGCCAGGACGGTTCAGGCAGCATCGGGCAACTCCTGGCCTGGCAGGCGCAAGTGGTTTTCCAGGCGGCGCAGCAGCCAACTGCTGGTGCCGATCAGCAGCAACCAGACCAGCAGCAACACCTGCATCATCTCGGCGACGTTGAAGTTGTCCGACCAGATTCGATTGCTCGCATAGAGCAATTCCGGCACCGCAATCGCGTAGGCAATCGAGGTCGACTTGATGGTTTGCACCACCGTATTGCCCATGGCCGGCAGGCTGTTGCGCAGCGCCAGCGGCAGTACGATATGGCGCAGTACCGTGGCGCCTTGCATGCCGAGGGCGGCGGCCGCGTCGAGGGTGGCGCGGGGCACGGCATCGATCCCGGCGCGCAGGTTCTCGGCCTGGAACGCGCCGCTGTGCAGGGCGATCACGATGATTGCCCATTGCGTGCCGTTGAGCAGCCGCACACTGGTGTCGTCCGCCAGCGGCAGCCAGGCGCCGACGCCGAAGTAGAAAAAGAACAGCTGCACCAACAGCGGCGTGTTGCGAAACAACGCGACGTACGCCGCGCTCAACCGGCGCCACAGCGAGCGGCGCGAACCCAGGCCGGCGGCTCCCCACACACCGATCACCAGGGACAGCGCAATACTCGCCACCGACAGCAACAGCGTCAGGCCCAGGCCGAGCAGGAAGCGCTGGCGATCCATCGGGTCCCACAGGATGCTCAGCGACAGGCCATGCTGTTCCAGCCACAGGCGCAGGTTGGCCTCACTCATGGCTGGCCCGCGCATGCTGCTGCGCTACCCAGGCATTCGGCGCCAGGCCGTAGCGCTGCTCCAGGCCGATGATCACGCCCTGGGCATGCCAGCCTTCCACAATACTCGACAGCGCCGCCAACAACGCCGGCTGACCCTTGCGCAAAGCAATGCCCCACGGCGCCGGGTCCTGGCCCGGCAGTTTGACCTCGTAGTCGGCCCATTCCGGCTGGCGCGCCAGGGCGCTGTACAACGCATCGTCACCCATCGCCCCCAGGCAACGGCTGTCGGCCACCGCCTTGCGCACTTCGGCCGTGCCGTTGAACGAGGCGAACTGCACGCCGTAGCGCGTTTCAAACGGGCGCACCCACACACTGGTGGCGGGCGCACACAGGGTCTTGCCGCGCAGGCTTTGCCAGTCCGGCACGGCGGTGCTTTTCGGCGCAAACACGGTGGCGGCCGAGCTGTAGAAACCGGGGCTGGCAAAATCCACTTCGCGCCGCCGTGCGGGGGTGTCGAGCAGGGACGTGACCAGCACCTCGCAACGGCCCTGTTCGAGAAACAGCAAGCGGTTCAGCGGATTGACTTGCACAAGTTGCAGCTTGAGCGGCTGGCCGACCTTGGCAGACAGCTGCTGTTGCAGGTCGACGATCAGGTCCAGGATCAACCCGCCGGGCTTGCCTTGGGCATCGAAGGTCTTGAAGGGGGGGAATTCGTCGCTGGTGCAGACGTTGAGGGTGCCACGGGATTGGGCCCGTTCCAGCAGGGGTTCGGCGTGGGCGTGGAGTGCGCCGAATGCAAAAATAACCAACAGCGCCCGCTGCCAAAGTGACCTGTCGTAAGGGCCGGAGGCAAGTCGAATCGTCGCACCGTCCCTCCCACTTTTATCAGGGCGACGAGTGAGCGCACTCATGTCGCACTCCAGCCCAGGCGCGACCGCTGCGCCGCGCCGCTGGGAAAGGGCTGCGGCGTACCGAGCTGCTGCGCCAGGAAGGTCAGGTAGGCCGCTTCTTCCAGGTTCACCAACAACCGCGTCGCCGCCAACACGTCCCGTTCCGACCAGGCAAACGGCCCGTGATTGGCCAGCAACGCCGCCGGCGCACGCGGATGCTCGCGTAACGCCGCCACCACCGGCTCCGGCGCATACCGCGGCCCCCACGCCGTCAGCGGCACCTCCTGGTCTTCATCCAGAATCCCCAGCAACTGCGTGGCGTGGGGACGCAACGCTCGCCCGGCAATCGCGAAGGCGGTGAGGTACGGCGAGTGCGTGTGAATCACCGCATTCACCAAGGGCCGCTCGCGGTAGATCGCCACGTGCAGCGCCGCCACTTCCTTGAGGTTATCGGTGAGGCTGCCCTGGCTGTGTTGCAGGTCGAAATCGACAATCGCCGCCACGCCACTGTCGGCGCCGCTGAGCGAGGCGATCACTAGCCGTGCTTCGCCGGGAATGCGCAGGCTGATATTGCCCGCCTCATTGCTCGACAACACCTGGTGCTTGATCAGCAGTTGCTTGGCCAGGGCAAAGTCGTGTTCGAACACTTGGGTAAAACGCACAGGATCAAAGCTCATGGGAACTCCTTGGTTGAGTCAGAAGCGGTAGTCGGCTTTCACGTAGTAGAAGGCGCCTTCGGCACCGGCCGGGGAGATGCTCTGGTAGGCCACGCGCCCGCCGACAAAGCGGTTGGCCACGTCGATCTTGTCCGGGTAGCTGTCGAAAATATTGTTGCCGCCCAGGGTCAGGGTGAGCGCCTGGTTGATGTCGTAGGACAGGCTGGCGTTGCTCACCCATTGCGCCGAAAAGGTCTGGTCGCGGGCTTCGCCAAGGTTGGAGTCGAGGGTGTAGGTGCCGTAGCGAATCGTGTTGACGCTCGCCTGCCAGGCGCCCTTGCGCCAGTCGGCACCGAGGATCAGCTTGCTGTTGGGCGAGGCGCTTTCCACATAGCTCAGGGCTTCACGATTGATCAGGGTGATGCCGGTGCCGGCCAGCGGGCCGGGGTTGTCCTTGATGTCGGTGACCTGGGTCTTGCTGTAGTTGAAGGCGCCGTTGAGGGTCAACTGGCTGGCGTCGGCCAGGTCCAGGCGATAGTGGGCGGCGAGGTCCACGCCGCTGGTCTTGGTGTCCAGTGCATTGGTGAAAAAACTCACCCCGGAGTAGTTGCCATAGCCTTGGTTGGCGAGGATCTGGCTGACCTGGGGGCCGCTGAGGGTTTCCGACAGGGCAATGCGGTCCTTGATGCGGATGTGGTACGCATCGAGGCTGACACTTGCACGCTCGAGCGGCTGCCAGACCACGCCGAGGGACAGGCTGGTGGATTTTTCCGGCTTCAGGTCACTGGCGCCCAAGGCGCGGGCGACCGGGGTGTTCACGCTGACGGTGCCGACCTGGTAGGCGGTGGGGTCGCCGGCCTTGAACTCGGTCTGGGTCGCCGAGGTACCGATCTGCCCCAGGGTGGGCGCGCGGTAGCCGCTGCTCAGGGTCGAGCGCAGGCCCCACTGCGGGGTGAAGTCGTAGCGCGCGGAGAACTTGCCGGTGCTGGTGGTGCCGAAATCGTCGTAGTGCTCGCTGCGCCCGGCCAGGCCCAGTTGCAGTTTGTCGGTGACTTGCTGCTCCAGGCCCAGGTAGCCGCCGAACACGTGGCGGGCATAACGGCCTTCGTCGCTGTCCTGGGTGCCGGGGAAGCCCTGGGCGCCGCCGGCACGGGCGGGCAGGGCGCTGCCGTGGGTCCAGGAGGCGAGGTCGCCGGCGATCACTTCATAGGCTTCGTTGCGCCACGCCAGGCCGCTGGAGAAAACCAGCGGGCCCGCGCCCCAGCCGACCTTGAATTCCTTGATATGGTCGAGGCCGACGTTGGTTTGCTCATTGACCAGCGCCCCGGCATTGAAGCTCGTCGGGCTCGCGGCGCCGAGGCTGGCGTTGAGCGAATCGCTGAGGTGATAGTCGATGCGGTTGCGCCCGTAGTTGGCACTGAGGTCAAAGCTGCCAAGTTGCTCATCGCGAATCTTCACGCCGCCGGTGACCGAGGCATCCCGCGAGCGCACGTCGAGCAGTGGCAGGAAACCGTTGGGGTACACGGCCACCAGGTTGTTGGGGTCGATGGGGCGGCGAAAGGTTGCCTGGGATTCGCCGGTACGGTCCTGGTAGGTGGCGAAGCCGTACAGGTCGACCGTGTCGCTCAGGGACAGGCCGCTGTTCAGCGCCAGGTTCCAGTCCTCGAGGCCCGGCGAGCCGTAGCGCCAATGGCGGTCGGCATCCGCTTCACGGGCGTCGCCGCTGGGGTAGAACTGCCGGCCATCGGTGCCGCCGGTGGAGGTGCGTTCGCTGCGCAGGCCTTCGCCGCTGAGGGTGAGAAAGCCATCGCCGGGCAAGGTGAAACCGCTCCACCCCCCCACCGACCGGCGAAAGCCATCGCCCTTGGTGTACTGGCCGAAGGTGCTTTGCACGGCGCCGCCGTGGTCCTGCTCCTTGAGCACGATATTGACCACCCCGGCAATCGCATCCGAACCGTATTGGGCCGAGGCGCCATCGCGGAGTACTTCGATATGGTCGACGGCGCTGACGGGAATCGTCGACAGGTCCACCGCCTGTGAGCCACGCCCCAGGGTGGCCTTGGTGTTGACGAACGCCGAGGCATGCCGACGCTTGCCATTGACCAGCACCAGCACCTGGTCGGCGGCCAACCCACGTAACGACACCGGCCGCTGCGACGACACGCCATCGGTGCCGTTGACCTGCGGGTAGTTCACCGACGGCACCAGGGTTTCCAGGGCCTTGGCCAGGTTATCGGTGCCGGCGCGCTGCAACTGCTCGCTGCTGATCACATCCACGGGTGCCGCGCTTTGCAGCGCGGTGACGTCGCTGCGCCGGGTGCCGATCACCTCCACGGATTTCAGGCGTGGCGCCAGCGGTTCGCTGTTGGCTGCCGCTGCCGGGCTGGCCAGTCGATGGATCAACACTGCACCGCTGGCCGTCTGGCTGAAGCCCAACGGGGAGCCGCCCAAGGCAATGCCCAGCGCCTGTTCCTGGCTCAGTCGGCCCTGGATCGCGCGGCTCCCACGGCCTTCCACCAGCGGCGGGTCGAAGGCGATAGGGTGGCCGCTTTGCTGGGAGATGCTCAGCAGCACCTCATCCAGGGGGCCTGCGGGGATATTGAAGTCAATCACCCGTTGTACCGTCGCCGCGTCGTTTTGCGCCAACGCCAGGCTCGGCATCGTCAGCCCGCCCATGGCCAATGCACACGCCAAAGGCGCCAGGGTGAATCCTGTTTTCAACATGCCAATCTGCTCCGGGTCGTGATGTTCTTTACGACCTTGAGCAACTTCGCGTGTGGATTTTCACTACTAAGTTAGAACGATTAGTTGGGTGTCTAGATGATTTAGTTGCGCTTATAAGCTTCGATCAAATAGGTCTAAGTGCACAGTGAAAATATAAGGGACTATCTGCACAAGGGTACTGACAGCCAGAACGGGTTGTCCGCGCAAAGCATACAACGTTCACCGCGATGAACGTGTACGGCGGTCTGCACGCTTACGGAGAAGCTCATCAGGAGACAGATGCCCATGTCTGAAGTGCAAGTTCTACAGGTTCATGTCCAACGACCTAGCCGTTCGGTCAGTTGTGGCGAAAAAACGTTTCAGCTTAGCCTTCTCGCAGTAATCAAAGGAGGAGATTGCTATGTCTGAAGCCCTGGCTATTCGCTGCGAAAACACCGTGCCGCGCAGCATGGTGCACCGTGCCGCCGTCAGCGAAGTGTTCCTGACCGGCGCGGAACTGGTAAAGGAAGGACACTTTCGCTGCAGCGCCCAACTTCCGCGTACCCACAGTTACTTCAGTGAACATACCCACCGCGCCGCACACTACGACATGCTGTTATTGCTGGAAGTATTCCGCCAGGCGTCAATTTATATCTCCCATGCGTTCCTCGACGTCAGCGCCCAGGACAAGTTTATCTACCTGGACAGTGTGACCCGCGTGACCGACCGGAGTTTATTGGTGGTGGGGGATCGTCCGGCATCCGCCGAGATCGATGTCTACGTGGTGGATGAATACCTGCGCCACGGCGAGCGCAGTGGCGTGACCCTGAACATGTCCCTGAGCATCAATGGCGAAGTGGCTGCACGCCACGAACGCATGAGCATTCGCTGGATGAGCGGCGCGGCCTGGAACAAGATGCGTGCCCGTGGCCTGGCGGCGATTCCCGCCAACGCCGACCCATTGGCACAGTTGCCGCCACCCTTGAGTCCATCCGCCGTAGGGCGTCACTGGCTGAACAATGTGGTGCTCGGCCGTGAACTGGAGCAGGGCGCCGCGACGCTGGTGGCGCCGCTGATCGTCGACCTGAACAACCCGGCGATCTTCGACCACCCCCTCGACCATATCCCCGGCATGCTGTTGCTCGAAGGCTTCCGCCAAGTGGCGCTGGTGGCGGCGGACCGGCAGTTGCAGGTCGGCCCCGAGCAGTTGCTGTTATCCCGCTGCCATGTGGTGTTTACTCGCTTCGGTGAGTTTGGTTTGCCTACCCGGGTCCGTGCGGACCTGACCTCCCTGGCCCGTGACGAACACGGTCGCATCACCCTGGCGCTGGAGGTCGAGCAGGGCGGCGCGGTGATTGCCACCGCTGAGCTCGAGTTGCTGCCGCTGGTCGCCAGCCAACCCTTGGCCCTGGTGGCGGGAGGTGTGCGATGAGCGACCTGCAATTTATCTGGTTCGATTTCGGTGGGGTGCTGTCGCCGCCGATTCCGGCGCTGTTCGAGCAATACCAGGTCAAGACCGGCCTGGCCCCGCACGTGCTGCAACAGGCCATGGGCGATGTGGCCGATGAGTTGGGCGTGCCCATGCTCGCGCCGGTGGAGAGTGCCTTGCTCACCGAGCGCGAGTGGGGCGAGCGCCTGGCGCAGGCCCTGCGCCGCCGTGACCCGCAGGTCGATTTATCCCGCGCTCACCTGCACACCTTCGGCGCGCAATGGTTCGCCGGGGTGCCGGCCAATGCGCCGCTGGTGGCCGCCGTGCGCGCGCTGAAGCGTGCCGGTTTTCGCGTCGGCATCCTTACCAACAACGTGGTGGAGTGGGAGCGGCATTGGCGGGCGATGGTGGGCCTGGATGAGGTGGTGGACCTGATTGTCGATTCCAGCCAGGAGCGCAGCCGCAAGCCGGAGCCGGCGTTCTTCCAGGTGGCGACTGCGCGCTCGGGCGTCGCACCGCAGCACAGCCTGTTGATCGACGACGTCGCGGAAAACATCGAAGCCGCCGCCGCGCTTGGCTGGCAAGTGCTGCACTTCATCGACAACCACCAGGCGCTCGCCCAGCTGCAGCGCCTCACCGGTGTCAGCCTGTTGCAACCTGCCGTGGAGCCTGCCTGATGAATATCGCCGTGATCGCCAGACCCGAGGTCACCGTGGCGCGCATCCCGCAGTTGGATGCACCGCCGGCCTATCAACCCGCCAGCCCCGCCAATGGCCTGCCGAGGATTCTGCTGCCCAGCGGCCACCTGGCCTTTCACCTGACCCGTTACGAACACGTGCAGGCGTTGCTGCTGGATAACCGCGCGATACGCGCACCGTGCAACGAAGAAGATGGCGCGAGCTTTTTGCCGACCATCACGCCGCCTGAACTGCTGCTCAACAACGACATCCCCGACCATGGTCGCCTGCGCAAGGTGGTGGCCCGGGACTTCAGCCCCAGTGGCGTGGCGTTGCTGCGTGACAAGGTGGAACACGCCACCCATGAACGCCTCGATGTACTGCAACGCCAGGCGCCCGGTGCCGATCTGTTTGCCCAGGTGCTTGACCACATCCCCGCCACCGTGGATTGCCAGTTGCTCGGCATCCCCTTGAGTGACCGTGAGTATTACCGGCCCCTCAGCCACACCGTGCAGGTGGCGTCGGACGCTGATGTGCCGGAACTGCTGAACCAGTTCTGGGGCGTGTACAACTACCTGACGGACCTGGTCACCGGTGCGCGGCCCACCGATCCCGATGGGCTGATCCAGCGCTTCGTCGCGACCCGTGCCGACAGCGAGCCGCCGCTGAACGACAAGGAGCTGGTGGGCATCCTCCTGGGGGTATTGATCGGCGGCGACCAGAACATCCTCACGGTGCTGACCAAATCGGTGTACACCCTGTTGGCGGCCCCCGAGCTGTGGCAGCAATTGGTCGACGATCCGGGGCTGATCCCGGAGGCGGTCGAGGAGCTGCTGCGCCTGATTCCCCTGGGCACCATCTCGACCTTCCCGCGCCTGGCCAGCGTCGACTTGGAAGGGCCGTGGGGGCTGATTCCCGCAGGCAGCATCATTTACGCCGATGCGTTTGCCGCCAACCGTGATCCGGCGGCGTTCCCCGAGCCCCTGACGATCCGCCTGGACCGTAAAGGCGCGCGGCATTTGCAGTTCGGCTACGGCATGCACAACTGCATGGGCGCCGCCCTGGCGCGCCTGGAAATTACCACGGTGCTGCAGATTCTCGTGCAGCGCTTCCCGAACCTGCGCCTGGCGGTGCCGGCGGACCAGGTGCCCTGGGTCGACGGCATCATCCTGCGCCGTCCTGCCCGCTTGCCGGTGCACGGCTTCACTTCAACCTGACCTTGGAAGGACCCATGAAAACGACCTTTGCCGATACGGCTTTACTGACCATCATCCTGCTGGCGATCTTCGTCGTGCCCAGTTCCATCTCGGGTACGGCGCTCGCGTTGCCGGCCATCGGCGCCGACATCCAGGCGCCGCTGACCAGCCTGCAATGGGTGGTCAATGCGTTCAACCTGGCGTTTGCCTGCTTCACCCTGGCGTGGGGCGCGCTGGCGGATCGGCTCGGGCGCAAACGCTGTTTTGTCGCCGGCGCTTCGCTGTACGTGGTGGCCTCGGTGCTGTCCGCCGTGGCCGAGAGCGCCTGGTTGCTGGACGCGGCGCGGGGGCTGGCGGGCATCGGGGCGGCGGCGATCTTTTCCTGCGGCATCGCGATTTTGTCCACCCACTTCAGCGGCCCGGCGCGGCTGCGCGCGTTTGCCCTGTTCGGCACCGTTGCCGGCCTGGGCGTGAGCCTGGGCCCGACCTTGTCCGGCCTGCTGCTGGACAGCGTCGGCTGGCGCGCGATTTTCTGGGCCCATGGGGTCACCCTGGTGATCGTGCTGCTGGGCAGCCCGTTGATTACCCGCGATGGCGTGTTGGCTGAGCGCACCGCGCGCTTCGATGTGCCGGGGGCGACGCTGTTTGTGCTGGCCTTGCTGGCGCTGATGGTGGCGATTGTGCAGGGCTCGCAATGGGGCTGGACCAGCCGCGGTGTACTCGGCCTGGTGGCGGTCGCCGTGGTGCTGTTGGCGGTGTTTACCTGGCAGGAGCGTCGCCACCTGCAGCCGATGCTCGACCTGTCGCTGCTGGCGCGCGGGCCCTTCGTCGGCCTGGCGCTGGTCACCGTGGCGGCGTCGTTCGGTTTTGTGACCTTGCTCACGTACCTGCCGAGCTACCTGTTCGGCGTGCTGCAATTGAGCGCGACCCATGCGGGCCTGGCGATGTTGCTGCTGACGGTGCCGATGCTGTTTTGCCCGATCCTGGCGGGCAAGTGGGCGGCACGCGGGGTGTCGGCGATCGGCATTCTCAAGGCCAGCCTGATTGCGTTGCTGGTCGGTGTGGTGGCGTTGGCGCTGGTCAGCCAGGTCGGTGTGGCGCTGTGGCAACTGGCAGTGCCGCTGTTGCTGGTGGGCATCGGCATGGGCTTGTCGGCCGGGCTGGTGGATGGCCTGGCGCTCAAGACCGTGCCGGAGCAAAAGGCCGGGATGGCGGCGGGCCTGCTCAACACCTTCCGCCTGGGCAGTGAAGCGATTGCGGTGGCCTTGTATGGCTCGCTGCTGGCGACCTTGCTCGACAGCCAGTTGCGCGGCACGCTGAGCCGCCTGGCGCCCGACCCGGCGACCCTGCAACGCTGGATCGACGACGTCGCCGCCGGCAACCTCACCGGGTCCCTGCAAACCCTGGGCGCGGAGCAGGCGGCGACGGTGCACAGCCTGTTTATCGGCGGCTATGACAGCGCCTTCCATGGTGTGCTCTGGGCGCTGGCCGTGATCCTGCTGGTGCTGACCGTGGTGGTCACCTGGCTGGTACGCCCATTGCGCGAACAGGAACGCAGCGAGGCGCAACTGGCTGCTCACTGAGCCAGGCCCAGCACCGCCTGCGCGGCCCGCAGGCGGTGCTTTGGTGTGTCCGTAAAGCGCCGAAGGTTATGCAAAAAATGCAGCTTGATGGCTTTTTTTATTCTTTTATCTGGTGAAGCCCCCTGGGGCAAACTGGACTCACCTGCCCGGACGCAGGTCTACCTCAAACCGACAGGCCCACCACCACTTGTCCGCTGGCGTGTGCAGTCCATGAAGATTATGGACCTATGGACCCGAATGCTTTGCTCAAGACCCGCCTTATCGGCCAGATTTTCCAGCAGCACTACAGCTGGTTGTGTGCGCGTTTGTCGTACCGCACCGGTTGCAGCCACAGCGCCGAGGACATCGCCGCCGAGACCTTCCTCAAGGTGTGGATGCTGCCCGACCCCACGGCCATTCGCGAACCGCGCGCGCTGCTGACCACCATCGCCCAGCGGCTGATGTACGAGAGCTGGCGCCGGCGCGACCTGGAAAAAGCCTACTTGCAGATCCTCGCCGATGTGCCCGAACACGTGCACCCATCGCCCCAGGAACAGCTGATTCTGATCGAGAGCCTGTTGGCCATCGACCGGCTGCTGGACGGCCTGTCGGGGCAAGCCAAGGCGGTGTTCGTGCACAGCCAGTTGGACGGCATGACCTACACGCAGATCAGTGAACGCCTGGGCCTGTCCCTGGGGCGCATCCACCAATTGATGACCCAGGCCCTGCGCGCCTGTTACCTGGGGTTGAGCGAGTGAGCAAACAGCCTTTGAACGACCCGGTGGCCGAGGAAGCCATTGGCTGGCTGGTGCAGATCCAGTCCGGCGACTTCAGCCCCGCCCAGCAGCAGGCGCTGGATGAATGGCGGGGCACCTCGGCCCATCATCGCCAGGTATACGCGCAACTGCTCGCCGGCCTCGATCAGCTCAAGGCCTCACCCTGGCGCGGGCGCTCCAGCGCGCAGTTGCTGCGTAGCCTGGAGCAACCCAACAGCCGTCGCGCATTCCTGCGTACCAGCCTGTGTGCGCTGGGATTGGCGGCGGGCGCGGGGTGGGGCTGGCGTTTTGAAGACGCGGGGCAGACCTACGCCACCGGCACCGCCGAGCGTCGCACCTGGCAACTGGCCGATGGCAGCACCCTCAAGCTCAATGCCCGCAGCGAGGTGGTCTCGACGTTGGCCGGGGACGCGCACAGCCTTGAACTGCGCACCGGCGAAATGCTGGTGAACCTGCGGCGTCCGCTGCAGGTCAAGACCCGCGCCGCCCATATCAGTGCCACCACGGGCCGCCTGATGCTGAGTGAACAGGACGGCGCGATGCGCCTGGTCACCCTGGATGCCGACGCGGTGCTGCACTTCGACGGCGGTGCCCAGCAACGAGTGGCCATGCACCAGAGCACGCTGTTCGACCACCAGCGCATCCTCACCCAAGTGCCCATGGCCGCCACCGAAACCGCCTGGCTCGACGGCTGGCTGGTGGTGCGCAACCAGACGCTGGCCAGCGTGGTGGAAGCGATCCGACCCTACCGCAAGGGCATCGTACGCCTGGATGCAGCGGTGGCGCAGCTGCGCGTGAGTGGCCGGTTCCCGCTGGATGATGCGCGCCAGACCCTGGAGGCCTTGGAGCAAAGCTTGCCGATCAGGGTGACGCAGTGGGGTGGGGTGCTGGTGTTGATCGGGGCGCGGGCCTAGGGGCCGGCCAGGCGCATGGATGGCTGCCGGGGTTATTTCATGTCCCTTGCCTGCACCATTCATTCAGAGCATCCGGCGCAGCACGTCGTTGCGCGGATCGCGGTCGTAGAAGCGGTGCTTGAGGGCGCCTGCGACATGCAGCACGATCAGCACCAGCAGTGTGTAGGCGAGGACTTTGTGCAGCCACTGGAACACCACGAACCAATCGTCATTCTTCGGCAACAGCTCCGGCAGGTTGACCCCGAAAAAGAACACCCCGTCGCTCATCGTAAAGGTGCTCGACATGGAGTAACCCATCAGCGGCACGATCACCAGCAGGACATACATGACGCGCTGCGTCAGGCGTGACAGGAACCGTTCATACCCGGCCAGGGTTTCCAGCGGCTGCGGCAGCCTGGGGGTACGAAAGCGCACGGCGAGCTGAGTCAGCACCACCAGGAACGTCAACACGCCGAAGGACTTGTGCCACGGGTAATAGAGCTCGAATTTGCTCGCCACCTCATCATTCATGCCGGTCATATGCCAGCCTGCCCAGAGCAGGCCCAGCACCAGTACGGCCCGCAGCCAGTGCAACAGGCGCAGGGACGTCGGGTAGCGATCGATTGTCGGTTGATCCATTGGGTTCATATCAAGCTCTCCAGGGAGCGATGCACGGTGGAATGGCCACCCTCGACGTTGGAGGGTGGCTCGGTCAGGACAGCGCGTGTGCTCAGGCCGGCAGCAGCACGGTGATGACTTTCTCCTCGGTATAGGCCAGCGCGCCGCTGAACCCGCCTTCACGCCCGATACCGCTGGTCTTGACGCCGCCCCAAGGCAGGTTGGCGTCCAGCGGGCTCCAGCAGTTGATACCGACGGCGCCGGCCTTTACCGCCGCCGCCACACGGTGCGCCCTGGCCAGGTCGCCGGTCCAGACCGTGGCCGCCAGGCCGTAGGCGCTGTCGTTGGCGAGGGCGATCGCTTCGTCTTCGCTGTCGAACGTGATCAGCGTGCCGACCGGCCCGAAAATCTCGTCCCGGGCGATGTCCATGTCGTTGCGGGCGTTGGCGAAGATCGTCGGGCGCACGAACCAGCCCTGCTCGGGCGCCGAGACGCCGCCGGCGAGCAGTGTTGCCCCCTGGTCGATGCCCCGCTGAATGTAGCGGTTGACGCGATCGAACTGGGCTTTCTTGGCCACCGGGCCCATCTGTACCCCGGGCTCGCGCGGGTCGCCGACGTTCACTGCGTGTGCGGCCTCGGCCAGCGCGGCGCCGAAACGCTCGGCGAGGCTGCGCTGCACCAGGATCCGCGAGCCGGCGGCACACACCTGGCCCTGGTTGGCGAACAGGCCGAGTGCACAGCCGCGCAGGGCATCGTCGAAGGACGCATCGTCGAACACAATCTGCGGGCTCTTGCCGCCCAGTTCCAGGGCCACGCGCTTGAACAGCACGCCGGCCGTGCGCTGGATTTCACGCCCGGCCTCGGGGCTGCCGGTGAAGCTGATCTTGGCCACATTCGGGTGCTCGCACAGGGCGCGACCGACTTCGTTGCCGTAGCCGGTGACCACGTTGATCACGCCGTCCGGGAAGCCGGCTTCCTGCGCCAGCAGCGCCAGGTGCAGGGCCGACTGCGGGGTTTCCTCCGAAGGCTTGACCACCACGGTACAGCCCGCCGCCAGCAACGCGGCGAGCTTCCACACGGTGATCATCAGCGGCGAGTTCCAGGGCACGATGGCACCGACTACGCCGACGGGCTCGCGCACCGTGTACGACAGGGTTTTGGTGCCGAAGTAACCGCCGGTGGGAATGGTGCGACCTTCGAGCTGATTGGCCCAGCCGGCGGCGGCGCGCAGGTTGGCGATCGCGTTGGGCAGGTCCATCCGGCGCGGTTCGATGGGCGAGCGGCCGATGGCATTGGCGTCCAGATCGGCCAGCCGTTCGCTGTCGCGCTCGACCAGGTCGGCCAGTTTCGCCAACAGTCGGCCACGCTGGGCGCCGCCAAGTTGGCTCCAGCCGCCCCTTTCCAGTTGGTGGCGTGCCGCCGCCACGGCACGTTCCACGTCTTCGCGGGTGCCACGGGCGGAGCTGCCATACGCCTGCTCGGTCACGGGGTTGACCAGGTCGAAACGGCGGCGGTCGAAGGCTTCGCAGGGCGTACCTTCGATGAAATGATTCAAGTGCTCAGTCATGTTGCGGTCCTCGAGTAGTGGGCAGGCTCACGCCTTGAGGGACGCCAGGGCGTCGCCGAAGATGTCCAGGGCCTTGAAGAACAGTTCGCGGGAGATCGTCAGCGAGGGCATCACGCGCATCACGTTGCTGTAGCGGCCGCAGGGGATCATCAGCACGCCGTGGTTGAGCAGGTAGCCCATCAACTGGCCGATCTTTTCGCCCGCCAGGGGCGCCTTGGTGAGCGGATCCTCGACCAGTTCGATACCGATCATCAGGCCGCGCCCGCGCACTTCGCCGACCAGCGGGCTGTTGAAGCCGCGAATATGCGCCTGGGCTTCCAGCCCCAACGTGTGGGCGCGGTTGAGCAGGTCGAGTTGTGGATCCTGCAGGATGCTGATGTTGGTCAACGCCACGGCCGCCGACAACGAGTTGGCGGCAAAGGTGTTGGGCATCGAGCCGTCGGGAATCTTGGCCGCCAGGTCCGAGCGCATGATCAGGCCGGCCATGGGCAGGTCGCTGCCGATGCCCTTGCCGAAGGTGAGCATGTCGGGCTTCACGCCGGAATGTTCGACCGCCCACATCTTGCCGGTGCGTCCTGCGCCGGATTGCACTTCATCGACAATCAGCAATGTGCCGCTGCGGTCGCAGGCCTGGCGCAGCAATTGCAGGAATTCCGGCGAGGGTGGCACGTAGCCGCCTTCGCCCTGCACCGGCTCCACGATCACGGCTGCCACGTCATCGGCGGCCGTGTATGGGGTGTTCAACAGGTAATCGATGTACTCGCCGGCGATCTGCTCGGCGCTTTTGTGGGTGGTGTCGAAGGGGAAACGGTAGGCGTACGGGTAGGGCGCGTGGATTACGCCCCCCATCTGGGCACCGAAGCCCTTGCGGTAGGCCGTGCCGGTGGTCAGCGCGCCCGAGGCATGCCACACGCCGTGGTAGCCGCCATGGAAGGCGATGATCTGGTGGCGTCCGGTAATGCGCCGGGCAAACTTGATCGCGGCCTCCAGCGCATCGCTGCCGCTCTGGGTGAAGAAGGTCACGCAGTCGCCACGCAAGCCATCGGGGGCGATCTCGGAGAGCTTGGCCGCCAACTCGGTGCGCCGTGTGCTGTTGATTTCCAGGGCGTGCATCAGCACTTCGGACTGTTCGCGAATCGCCTGCACCACTTTGGGGTGGCAGCGGCCGACGCTGCTGACGCCCACGCCGGCAGACAGGTCGATGTAGGTGTTGCCGTCGGGGTCTTTGAAGGTCGCACCGAAGGCGCGGTCCATGGCCACCGGCATGCGGCCGCCGCCGCGTGCCATCGACTCGGTGCGCGCCGACAGCGCCAGGGCCTCGAGGGTCTTGGGGCCGGGCAGTGTGCCGGAGACAATGTGCGGGGCATCCGCGAAGTGCAGGGCTTGAAAGTTGGCTTCACTCATGACGGTCTCTCTGGAATGTCGATTTAAGTGTGCCGATCATCTCCGCCGCGGGTTCCCGGCCGGTAGCCCGAATCGGCACATGAGACGCGGGCATTCCAGCGCATAAACAATTTGCAGGATGTGACCGATGTGCGAGTATCAAAGGCATCGGCGATCTAAAAAAAAGAATGTTGGTAGAGGCACACCCCCCAATGAAAAACCAGACGATCAGCCATTTCCGCGATATCCACGTCCACGCAGCCACCATCCAGCAGTGGAGCCAGGACTACAGCCAGCTCACCGCCGGTTCGGCCGAGAGTTCGCTGATGCAACTGACGACGACCGGTTGCCACCTGTTCCTCGAGCAGATCAACCAGCGTGTGGTGCAGAACGGCGTGGCGCCTCGCGACAAGATGTGTTTTGCGGTGCCGATCAATGTGCCCGGCTCGGTTCGCATGCAGGGCCGCGAGGTGGATGACAGCAGCCTGTTCTTCCTCCACGGTGGCGAGGAGTTCATGTTCCATATGCCGATGGGCATGGAGCTTTTGTCCATTACCTTTGAGCGTGAATTGTTCGAAGAGGCGCTGGAACAGACGGCGTCGGCGAAAGAACTCAATCGGTTGCTGCGCCAACCGGTGATAAAGGTGTCTCCCCAGCGTTTCGCCCAGGCCCGGCGTCGATTGCTGGCATTGTTCTCCGAGGCCCTGGTAAACGATGACCTCGACTACACGCGCGAGCGTGAGTCGGCGCTGGAACAAGCCATGCTCGGCGAGCTGCTGCAACTGATGACCGACCCGGCCTGTGACAAGCAGCAGCGCAGCCCCAGTTCCACGCGCAGCTTTATCGTCGAGAAATGTCATCGCCTGGCCACGACCGAAATGATCAACGTGCCCAGCGTGATCGATTTATGCCAGCGTCTCCAGGTGAGTCGGCGCACGGTGCAGAACAGCTTCCGCTCGGTCGCCGAGACCACACCGCTGAATTACCTGCGCTCAGTGAGGCTCAACGGCGTACGCCGAACCTTGATGTCTACCCGGGCATCGGAGCTGTCGATTGGGGACGCCGCCGCCCAGTGGGGTTTCTACCACCTGAGCCATTTTGCCGCGGAGTACCAGGAACTGTTCGCGCAGTTGCCGTCCCACACGACCCGCGCCGCCATTACCGGCAACGTGCGAGCCTGAACCCAAGCCTTTAGCAAGATCGGAATCAGCCTGCGTCGTCCGCTCGGGATGTGCAGGTGTTTCGCCGTGGGCGCTTGCGTTACCGATTTGGGATACCGGCACGCTGTAGGGCAGGCATAGGATCGATGCCAGCGTGCAACAACAACGACAAGCTATTCGGTATCGGTCGACAACCGGCTGCACCGATCCTACAGCGACTGCCTCATACAATAAGGTCAACAGCATGAGTGTATCCAACTCGATCAACAGCTCCACGGAGCTCAAGCGTGGCGCCCTGGGTGTGGGCTTTATCATCTTCTTCGTGGTGTCGGCGGCAAGCCCGCTGAGTGTGATCGCCGGCGGCTTCCCCATCGGCATCATGCTGGGTAACGGCGCGGGCACCCCGGCGTTGCTGATCCTGGCCTTGCTGGTGCTGCTGGCGTTTTCGGTGGGCTACACCACCATGGCGCGCCACTTGACCAATGCCGGCGGTTTCTACGCGTTCACCGCCCGTGGGCTGGGCGGCCTGGCCGGTGGCGCGGCCGGGGTGCTGGCGATGTTTGCCTATAACATCCTGCAGGTCGGCTTGTACGGCATGTTCGGCGGGGTGGTCAGCGGCACCATGGAAGCCGCCTTCGGCCTGGTGCTGCCGTGGTGGTCCTATTCGCTGATGGCGATGGCAAGCATCGCGATCCTGGGGTATCGCAAGATCGACCTGTCCGCGCGGGTATTGTCGGTGATGGTGATCGCCGAGTACCTGGCGATCCTGGTCCTGGATTTCGCCATGCTCAAGTCCGGTGGCGACAGCGGCATCAACCTGGATTCGTTCAGCAGCCGCCATGTGTTCAGCGGCACGCCGTCAATCGGCCTGCTGTTCTGCTTCGCCGCCTTTATCGGCTTCGAGGCCACCACCATCTACGGTGAAGAAGCCCGGGACCCGCAGCGCACCATTCCGATTGCGACCTACTGCTCGGTGTTGCTGATCGGCGGTTTCTACGCGTTGTCGGTCTGGTCGATGGTGGTGGGCGTGGGCGCGGACAAGATCGTGCCGATGCTGCAGGCCTTGCAGGACCCGACTACGTTTATCTATGGCATGTCCGACCATTTTGTCGGCCCGCAGCTGACCCAGGTTATCCGCGTGCTGTTCATGGTCAGCATCTATGCCGGCCTGCTGGCCTTTCACAACGCCGCCGCCCGTTACTTCTACGCCATCGGCCGTGACGGCTTGTTGCACAGCCAGTTGGGCACCACCCATCGGGTGCACCAGAGCCCGCATATGGGCTCGGCCTTGCAGAGCCTGATCTCGGCCGTGGTGGTGTTGATTTTCGCGGCGCTGGATGCCGATCCGATCCTGCAGCTGTTTGCCTGGCTATCCAACCTGGCCACACTGTGCGTGATCCTGCTGATGGCGCTGACCTCGGCCGCGGTGCTGGTGTTCTTCCGGCGCCATCCGCAGCTCAAGGTCGGGCTCTGGCGTGGGCAGATCCTCCCCGGTTTCTCGTGCCTGGCGCTCGTGGCCGTGCTGGTGTTGGCGGTGGTGCATTTCGATGTGCTGACCGGAGCCAGCCAGCTGCTGTCCTACGGCCTCTGCGCGATCATTCCCCTGGCGTTGCTGGGCGGTGTATTCCTCGCGGCGCGGCTGCGCAAGGCGTCGCCGCAGCGGTTCCTGGCCTTGGGCAGCCACAAGCTTTAAGGCGTGGGCGGCGGTGCCTGCCTGCTCCGCCTGACCAGCAGCACGCCATTACACGCGGAAATGCCCGACCAGCTGTTGTTGGTGATTGGCCATCTGATGCAATGCGTCACTGGCCTGCGACGCCTCGTGCATGCGCCCGGCGAGTGTTTCGCTGATACCGCGGATGTCGCTGACGCGATGGCTGATATCGTCCACCACGCTGCTCTGCTCCAGGGCCGCACTGGCGATCTGCTGATTCATCTGTTCGATCACATCCACGGCCTGGGAAATATGCCCCAGCGCCACTCGGGTCTGTTGCACCTGGAGTACGCTGCCGCCGGCTTGCTCGCGGCTCAGTTGGGTGCTGTGTACCACCGCCTGGCTCAGCTGTTGCAACGTTTCGATCACTGTACGCACCTGTTCGACCGAACTCTGGGTGTTGCTGGCCAGGTGCCTGACTTCATCGGCCACCACCGTAAAACCGCGACCCTGTTCGCCGGCCCGGGCCGCTTCGATGGCCGCATTCAACGCCAGCAGGTTGGTCTGTTGCGCGATGGCGCTGATCACGTCCAGTACCTGACCGATCTGGTTGCTGCTGTCGGCCAGGGCGTTGACTTGCTGGAGGGTGGTTTCCAGGCGTTGGTCGAGGGCCTCGATGCTGCGTTCGGCGGTGGAGAACACCGCCTGGCCTGAGCGGCTCGCGTTTTCGGCGGCGGTGGCGGCGTCGGCGGCGCTGTGGGAGTGACGGGCCACTTCCTGGGCACTGGCGCTCATTTCGTGCAGCGCGGTGGCGGCCAGCTCCACTTCGCGGTATTGGCGCTGCATACCGGCACTGACTTCGCGGGCAATGCCGGACGAGGTGTCGGCGCTGTCGCGGGTGTCCAGGGACGCGGTCTGGATGGCACGAATAATCGGCTGCAAGGTGTCGAGGAAACGGTTGAAACCATTGGCCAGGCGGCCCAGCTCGTCGCGTCGCCCGACGGGCAGGCGCTGGGTCAGGTCCCCGTCGCCTTCGACAATGGCATCGAGCAGCTCGGCCATCTTCAGCAATGGGCGAGTCACGCCGTAGGCCGCCAGCCAGATCAGCAGCATCCCCAGGCTGCTGGCCAGGATGCCCAGGCCAAGGTTGAGCCAGTTGGACTCACGGCTTTTGTCGTCCAGTTCGCTCTGCATCTGCCGGGCGGAGGCCTGCACCCGTGCCTGCGGGACCTTGATCTGCAGTTGCCAGGCTGGGGTGCCCGCTGCCGTTTGCACGGCTTGGCGGATGTCCAGGGTTTCCCCTGCGACATCGCCGCTGCGTCCCGCCACTTGACCCGAAGCCGACACCAGGGTGACCTCGCTGTCGCCCTGGTACAGGTCCTGGCTGAGGTTGGCGGCCAGTTTCTGCAAGGTGTCGAGGCTGATATCCATGCCCACCACGCCGAGCACGTTGCCGTCGACGATCAGGGGGATGGAAATGCTGCTCATCAGGGCTTTGTGGCCTTCCACTTCGATGGTGTACGGCTCGACCACACACACCTGTCGTTGCGCCTGAGGGCAGGCGTACCAGGCGTTTGCCGGTGCGCTGCCGGGGGGCGCAGTGTTGGCGGCGATTTGTGCCTCGCTCAACACCTCCTGCACCAGTTGCCCCGGCTGGCTCTGGGACCAGTACAGCGCAAAGCGCCCGGTTTCATTCGCGGCCAGGGCGCGTTGGTCGCGCCAGTCGGCGTCGCTGCCGGCCAGTGCGTCGGGCAGCATGATCACGTACAGGCCGAGGACTTTTTCGCGCTGCCTGAGGGCTTCTCGGGCGATGCCGACCAGGGCTTGACGCAACTGCACGACCGTCAGGCGTCCATTGAGGGTTTGCTCGCGCAGTTGCAGAACCTGCTGGGCGAACCCTTCGCCATACAGCGCGGTTTCATTGAAAAACCGCTCCACCTGTTGGCCATGAGCCACGGCCTGGGCCTGCAAGCGTTCCAGCGCGGCCTGTGTCAGCAACGTGCTGCTCTGCTCCTTGAGCAGCTTTGCACTGGTTTGATTCTGGTAGGCGCTGGCGCCAATCAGCGCGCCCACGACTGCCAGCAGGCAAAGTCCGCTCAGCAGGGTGATACGCCATTGGAGGGTGAGATGGGCTGGACGCATGGCTGGGGCTTCCTACGGAGGCGTTGGCGGTGATGGGCACGTTCTTATTCTTGTTGCCGGCATCCGCGCATAGCACGGGTGAGGCTAGGGTGCGGGCATGACAGGCCGGGTGGCTATCCCAAATCGGCAACAGCGCGAGGAGGGATCGGGCGGCCCCGACCTGTTTTGGGGCGGGGCTTTGGATGCTACCGATTTGGGATAGCGAGCCGTTCCAGGGCGGGCATAGGATCAAATTCAGCGCGCAACTAAAACAAAACGCTAACCGGTGCCGATGCGGTGTGGTCGGGCCAACCCAAAAGCGACTGCCTCATACAATAAGGTCAACAACATGAGTGTATCTATCCCGGTCAACAGCTCTACGGAGCTCAAGCGTGGTGCCCTGGGTGTGGGCTTCATCATCTTCTTCGTGATATCGGCGGCAAGCCCGCTCAGTGTGATCGCCGGCGGCTTCCCCATCGGCATCATGCTGGGTAACGGTGCGGGCACCCCGGCGTTGCTGATCCTGGCCTTGTTGGTGCTGCTGGCGTTCTCGGTGGGCTACACCACCATGGCGCGCCATCTGACCAATGCCGGCGGTTTCTACGCGTTCACCGCCCGTGGGCTGGGCGGCCTGGCCGGTGGCGCGGCCGGGGTGCTGGCGATGTTCGCCTATAACATCCTGCAGGTCGGGTTGTACGGGATGTTCGGTGGCGTGGTCAGTGGCACCATGGAAACCGCCTTCGGCCTGGTGCTGCCCTGGTGGGCCTACTCGCTGATGGCGATGGTGAGCATCGCGATCCTGGGCTATCGCAAGATTGACCTGTCGGCACGGGTGCTGTCGGTGGTGGTGATCGCCGAGTACCTGGCGATCCTGGTCCTGGACTTCGCGATCCTCAAGTCCGGCGGCGACAGCGGCATCAACCTGGACTCGTTCAGCAGTCGTCATGTGTTCAGTGGTACGCCGTCAATCGGCTTGCTGTTCTGCTTCGCCGCCTTTATCGGCTTCGAGGCCACCACTATCTACGGCGAAGAGGCCAGGAACCCCAAGCGCAGTATCCCGATTGCCACCTACTGTTCGGTGTTGCTGATCGGTGGTTTCTACGCGCTGTCGGTGTGGTCGATGGTGGTGGGCGTGGGGGCGGACAAAATCGTGCCGCTGCTGCAGTCCCTGCAGGACCCGACGACTTTTATCTATGGGATGTCCGACCACTTTGTCGGCCCGCAGCTGACCCAGATCATCCGCGTGCTGTTCATGGTCAGTATTTATGCCGGGCTGTTGGCCTTTCACAACGCCGCCGCGCGTTACTTCTACGCCATCGGCCGCGACGGCCTGTTGCACAGCCTGTTGGGCACCACCCATCGCGTGCACCAGAGCCCGCATATGGGCTCGGCGTTGCAGAGTTTGATCGCTGCGGTCGTGGTGCTGATATTTGCCGCGATGGATGCCGATCCCATCCTGCAACTGTTTGCCTGGCTGTCCAACCTGGCCACGTTGTGCGTGATCCTGTTGATGGCGCTGACCTCGGTGTCGGTGTGCGTCTACTTTCATCGCCATCCCGAGCTTAAGGTCGGGCTGCTGCGTGGACGGATCCTGCCCGGTATTTCGAGCCTGGCGCTGGTGATGGTGTTGGTGTTGGCGGTGGTGCATTTCGATGTGCTGACCGGCGCCAGCCAACTGCTGTCCTATAGCCTCTGCGCGATTATTCCGGCGGCCTTGATCATCGGCATCGTGCTCGCCGCGCGACTGCGCAACAGCTCGCCGCAACGCTTCCTGGCCTTGGGCAGCCACAAGCTTTAAGGCCCCCGCGTTTTTATCGCTCGACTAACCAGACAATCGCAGCCTGCCGTTGCTCGGCATGGCGCGCCAGCGTGTGAAAGGAAGGTTTCAAATGCACAACTATAAAATGCTCATCGATGGGATCCAGGTGGCCGGTGAAGAAGGCCGGTTCGATGTGATCAACCCGGCCACCGGGGCCGTGTTCGCCCAGTGCCCGGCCGGTTCCCTGGGGCAACTCGACCAGGCGGTGAACGCCGCGCAGTTGGCCTTCAAGAGCTGGCGCCACAGCAGCCACCCTGATCGCTGTGAACGTTTGTTGGCGATTGCCGCCGATATCGAGCAGGAGGCCCCATCACTGGCCCGGCTGATTGTGCTGGAACAGGGCAAGCCGCTGGAGCTGGCCTTTTCCGAGGTCATGGGCGCCGCCGCCTGGACGCGCTACGCGGCCGGGCAGGAAATTGCGGTGGAACGGGTGGAAGAAACGCCCACCCAGCGCATTGAGCTGCACCGCAAACCCTTGGGCGTGGTGGCGTCGATCACCCCCTGGAACTGGCCGTTCATGATTGCCGTCTGGCACATCATGCCGGCGCTGCGTGCCGGCAACTGCGTGATCAGCAAACCGTCGAGCCTGACGCCGCTGAGCACCCTGGGCCTGGCCGAGATCATTGCCCGGCATGTGCCCCGTGGCGTCATCAACTGCGTGACCGGCGAGCAGGGCTTCGGCAGTGCGATCACCTCGCACCCGGGGATCCAGAAGATCGTGTTCACCGGTTCCACGGCCACCGGGCAAAGCGTGATGCGCGGTGCCGCCAGCAACCTCAAGCGCCTGACCCTGGAACTCGGTGGTAACGACGCCGCCATCGTATTGCCGGGGACCTCCGTGGAGGCCGTGGCCGAGGAAATTTTCCAGGCGGCCTTTCTCAACATGGGCCAGACCTGTGCTGCGCTCAAGCGCCTGTATATCCATGAGTCGCAGTACGAGGCTTTTGCCGACGCGCTGACGCACATTGCGGCGCGCCAGGTCGTGGGCGACGGCCTGGACGCCGGTGTCACCTTCGGGCCGGTGCAGAACCTTGAGCAACTGGAACTGGTGGAGGCATTGGTCGACGACGCACGGGCACAGGGTGCGCGCGTGTTATGTGGCGGTGCGCGCCTGGACCATCCGGGCTATTTCTATCCGCCGACGCTGGTTGCAGACGTGACCGACGGCCATCGCCTGGTCGACGAAGAACAGTTCGGCCCGGTGTTGCCGTTGATTGCCTACCGGGATGTCGAGGATGTCCTGAAGCGCGCCAATGCCGGTGATATGGGCCTCGGCGGCTCGGTCTGGGGGCCGGATGTCGAGCAGGCCCAGGCCTTGGCCAGTCGCCTGGAGAGTGGTGTGGCATGGGTCAACTGCCACGCCCAGATCCAGCCGAACACGCCGTTTGGCGGCAGCAAGATGTCGGGATTCGGTGTCGAGTTCGGCCTGGAGGGGCTGCTGGAGTTCACGGGGCAGCAACTGTTGTTTGTGCGCAAGCAGGCTGTCGAAGAAGGAGTTTGAGCCATGCGTTATCTATCCCGTCATCCCGTATTCGGTTGCACGCTTGTGTGCACCCTGGCGCTCGGCGCTATCAGTCAGGTGCACGCTTATGAGCTGTACAGCGATGAGAGCCGTCACCTCAACGCCGACATGACCGCGGTGTTCGGTCAGTTCAACAGTCGCAAGAACTACGACGGCACGCCGGGCGGCTCCAGTTGGCGTGAAGGCTTTATCAAGTATGGCTTGAGTGGCGACCAGGCACTCGGCGGCATTGGCCGCGCCTACGGGGCATTTGCCCTGGTCAGCTCCGCCACGTGGGGCGATGGCGATCCGGGTGGCAACAGCCTCGGCACCGAGCGCACCACGAAGATTGAAGACGCCTACCTGGGCTGGCGCTCCGGCGATCTGTTCCCGGCACTCGGTCAGGACGGCGTGGATATTTCCGGCGGGCGCCAGGTCGTCAAGGTCGGCCGAGGGTTCCTGATCAACGACGATGGGCTGAACCCGGGCAAGGGCCCGGCGGATGGCACCTTGAACCGTGGGGGCGCCTACTACCTGGCGGCCCGGCACGCGTTCGACCAAACCGCGGTGGTGCGCCTGGGGGGGCAGGATGGCCTGCATGGCAGCGTGTTGTGGCTCAAGTCCGACAACCGCATCCAGGCCGAGACCGAGTTGGCCGCCGGTACCCTGGATTACACCGCCCAACCGGGGACGCTCGGCTTGACCTGGGTCCATGGCCTGGACGTGAACGATCAATGGGCCAGCGATTTTCAACGCCAGCGCAAGGGCATGAACATTTATAGCGTGCGCGGTGAAGGCGATGCGGGCATCAAGAACGTCAGCCTGGCGTTCGAGTACGCCTGGCAGGACAAGGACGCCGGGCCAGAAAAAGCCTGGTACGGCGAAGCGGGCTACACCTTCGCCGATATCGCCTGGGCGCCCAAGGTGACGTATCGCTACACCCGCTATTCGCAGAACTGGGATGCACTGTTCACCGGCCAGAGCACGGGCTACGGCACCTGGTTCCAGGGCGAAGTGGCCGGCAATTACGCCGGGCCGTTCAACACCAATACCCGCATCCACCATGTCGGGCTGAAGGCAACCCCACTGGAAAACCTGAGCCTGGGCGCGCTGTATTTCGACTACGCCACCGTGCGCAAAAGCAACGCGTTGAACCTCGATGGCCGTGAGTTGGATGTGTACGCCGAGTGGGCGGTCAACCCGCACGTGATCATCACCCCGCTGGTGGGGCTGTACACACCCAGGCAGGACGCGACCACCGGGGGCAATCAGGTCGGCGGCAACGGCACCAACCTGTACAGCCAGTTGACGGTGGCCGTGCCGTTCTGAGCATGACGCCTAGGGGGCGGTGTGGCTCGGCGGGTTGCGCATGTTTTCGGCAATCCGCCGGGTGGTGTCCATGACCATTTCGATCACGGTTTCCTGGCGCAGCAGCTTGAAGTTCTGGGTGGTGCCGACGGCCGACAGGCTGCCGACCACCTCGTCGAGGTCCGCCTGGATGATCGGCGCAGCGATACCGGTCAAGCCCAGGTTGAGTTCGTCGTGGGTCAGGCAGTAACCGTCCTTGCGGATTTTTTTCGCGGCCCTGGAGAAGCCCGCCCAGTCATACGGGCTGTCCGGGTCGTTGGCCATGTGCTCGTCGAACAGGCGTTGCAGGCGGCGTCCTTTCTGGAAGGCGATCAAGACCTTCGATTGTGCCCCGCGGAAAAACGGCAGCGGTTGCCCGCGCCCGAACGCGAAGTGATAGGTGTCGGTGGGTTCGGCGATGTAGGTGTTGATGATGCGCCCGTCGTAAAACACGCTGGCGAACACCGCCAGGCCCGTTTGCGCCGACAGCTCGTGCATCAGCTCGCGCCCGGCGAGAAGGATCGGGTCGTACTGGCGCATCATCCAGTCCAGCTCGATGACCCGCGGGCCCAGGCCGTAGCTGCCGGCGTCCACGCGGGTCAGCAGGCCGGCGTCACACAAATCCTTGACGTAGCGGTACACGGTCGCCCGTGACAGGCCCATGCGCTCGGCAATGGTGTCGGGGTCGATCTTCAGCATTTGCGGACCGAACAGGTCGAGGATGCTCAGCAATTTGCTCAGGCTGCTCATTGTGTTCCTAAAAGAAAGGGAAGGGCGCTTGTGGCGTCCCCACGGGGACCCGGTTGCCCAAGCGCTGGCGCAACACTACCGCAGTGAGAGAAAAACGCAATCGCGGGTTAGCTTTTGAGGCTATTAAAATCTCATAAATCTCATTAAATGAGAAAAGCGTACATAAAGTTCTTGTTGGTTGCGGATTTGTATGTGATAAATCTCATCACTGCAAATGCTCAAGCAAGAGGGCTGAAAATGAATGGTGCGCAACTGATAGTGAATGCGGCAGCGGCAAGCGGTATCGAGTACTGCTTCGCCAACCCCGGGACCACCGAGATTCCCCTGGTGGCCGCCATGGCCAGCGCACCTGCTCTCAAGCCGGTGTTGTCGCTGTTCGAAGGGGTCTGCACGGGGGCTGCGGACGGCTATGGCCGGATCGCCGGCAAGCCGGCCATGACCCTGACCCACCTGGGGCCGGGCTTTGCCAATGGCATCGCCAACCTGCACAACGCGCGTCGGGCCAATACGCCGATCGTCAACGTCATCGGCGATCACGCCTCCTGGCATGTCAACTACGATCCGCCCTTGGCCAGCGACATCCAGGCCCTGGCCGGTGCCGTTTCCGGTTGGGTGCGCACCTCGCGCACCGCTGCCGGTATCGGTGAGGATCTGCAGGAAGCCGTGCGTGCGGCCTGGCAGGCCAAAGGCCAGATCGCCAGCCTGATCCTGCCCATGGACCTGCAGGCCCACGCAGTGACCCATAACGGTGTGTTCGCACCTCTGCGCGCGCCGGTTCGCCGGTTTGCCGGTGACCGGGTCGAAACCGTGGCGCAGGCATTGCGTGACGGCCAGCGGCTGGTGTTTATCGTCGGCGATGAGGGCTTGTCGGTCGCGGGCCTGGAAGCGGCGGGACGCCTGGCGCAACTGCCCGGCGTACGCCTGTTTGCCGAGACCTTTCCGCGCCTGAGCTACCGTGGCGGTGGCTTGCCTGACCTGGATCGCCTGCCGTATTTCCCGGAAGTGGCGATTGAAATCCTTGAGCAGTACGACCTGGTCATCTGTGCGGGCGTGCCGGAGCCCATCAGTTATTTTGGCTACGAAGGCATCCCGTCGCGCCTCGCCGAGCGTGAGCGCCTGCTGAGCCTGGCCGAGGTCGGTGACGATGTCGCCGGCGCGCTGACGGCGCTGGCCGATGCCCTGGCCGCACCGGCCTACGTGCCGACGCCGGAGGGTATCGAACTGCCGCCCGGCCATGCCGAACTGACACCGCAGTCCATTGGCCAAGTGCTGGCCGCGTCACTGCCCCACGACAGCATTGTCTCGGTCGAGGGCGGCACCTGCGGCTACCCCTTCTTTACCGCCTCCGCCCGCGCCGCGCGGCATCGGGTATTGACCAATACCGGTGGCGCGATCGGCCAGGGGATTCCGGTGGGCTTCGGCGCCGCTTTGGCGGAACGCGGCAATAGCGTGTTCTGCCTGCAATCCGACGGCAGTGCCCAGTACACCATCCAGACCCTGTGGAGCATCGCCCGCGAGCAGTTGCCGGTGGTGATCCTGATTGCCGCCAACCATCGCTACGCGATTTTGCAGAACGAACTTCGCCGTTTCGGCATGACCGAAATGGACCCCCAGGCCCTGCGCCTGACCGTGCTCGACAGCCCGCGTATTGACTGGAAGGCCCTGGCCAAAGGCTACGGGGTCCCGGCCTGCACGGTCCAGACCAATGCCGAACTGCAACGGGCCCTGGCCAATGCCAAGGCCGACCGCGGCCCTTGCCTGATCGAAATGGCGCTGTGAAGGAGTCGACTATGCATCAGCCCGAATTATTACCTGCCGTCCAGGCGTTCCTGGCGCAGCCCGGTCGCCTGTTCATCGGCGGCACCTGGCAGGACGCCGCCAGCGGTCGTCGCTTTGCCGTGGAAAACCCGGCCACCGAACAGACCCTGGCCGAAGTCGCCCAGGGCGATGAACGCGATGTGAATGCGGCCGTCGCGGCCGCCCGCGCAGCCTTCACCGGCACGTGGGCCTTGCAGTCACCGGCGCAGCGCGGCCTGTTGCTGTTTCGCCTGGCCGATCTGTTGGACCAGCACCGCGAGGAACTGGCGCAACTGATCACCCTGGAGAACGGCAAGCCTATCGCCAACGCGCGCGGTGAGGCGGCCAGCGCGGCAAACATCATTCGCTACTTCGCCGGCTGGCCCACCAAGATCGAAGGCAGCACGCTGCCCGTATCCCCGGCCAGCGGCGCGCCGATGCTCAACTACACGTTGCGCGAACCGGTGGGGGTCTGCGCGCTGATCGTGCCGTGGAACTTCCCGTTGACCATGTGCGTGTGGAAGCTCGGCCCGGCGTTGGCCACCGGTTGCGTGGCGGTGCTCAAGCCCGCCGAGCAGACCCCGCTGGTCGCGATCCGCCTGGTGCAACTGATCGAGGCCGCAGGTTTCCCCGCCGGCGTCGTCAACCTGATCACCGGCCTGGGTGCCGACACGGGTGCACCGCTGGCACAGCACCCCGACGTGGACAAGATCGCCTTTACCGGCTCGACCCAGGTTGGGCGGCTGATCGCCCAGGCGGCCACCGGCAACATGAAAAAGGTCTCGCTGGAGCTGGGCGGCAAGTCGCCGAACATCATCCTGCCCGACGCCGACATCGTGCGCGCCGCCAAGGGCGCCGCCGATGGGATTTTCTATAACCAGGGCCAGGTATGTACGGCCGGCTCGCGCCTGTATGTGCACGCCAGTGTGCTCGACCAGGTGCTCGGAGAATTGCAGCGCCATGCCGCCGCCTATGTGCTGGGCAATGGCCTGGACCCGGCCAACAGCATGGGGCCGTTGGTGTCCGCGCGGCAGTTGAACACCGTCAAGGGTTACCTGCAGCGGGGCCGGGAGGAGGGTGCCGAACTGATCTGTGGCGGCGAGCGCCCCCCGCACCTGGAGCATGGGCATTTCATTCAACCGAGCGTGTTCCTCGACCGTGCCGAGCGCGCCTGCGTGGCCCGCGAAGAAATCTTCGGCCCGGTACTGACCGTCATGAGCTGGACCGACATCGACGACTTGGTGCTGCGCGCCAACGATTCGCCGTATGGCCTCGCCGCCGGCCTGTGGACCCGCGACCTGCGTTCGGCGCACCGCGTGGCGGCACAGCTCAAGGCCGGTTCGGTATGGATCAACTGTTGGAACGTGGTCGATCCCTCTTCACCGTTCGGTGGCTACAAACAATCCGGCTGGGGCCGGGAAATGGGCAAGAACGTGATCGATGCCTACACCGAGACCAAAAGCGTGTTTGTCGATCTGGCCTGAACTGAATAATCACACGAGGTAATTGCTATGGATCTGGAATTGAAAGGCCGCGTGGCCATTGTCACCGGTGGCGGTATGGGCATCGGCAAGGAAGTCGCACGTTTTCTCTCCGAGGAAGGCTGCAAGGTGGTGATCTGCGCGCGGCGCATGGCGTTCCTGCAACTGGCGGCCGAAGAGATCAGTGCACAGACCGGCAATGAAGTGCTGCCGCTGTTCTGCGACACCAATGACATGAAGGCCGTGTCGGAGATGGTCGAGGCGGCGCACAAGCATTTCGGCCGTATCGACATCCTGGTCAACGGGGCCGCGGCGCCATCGGGTGTGGTGCGCAATGACATCGAACACGCCGGCGACGATGAGTTGCTGTCGGACCTCAACACCAAGGTGATCGGCTACTTCCGCTGCGCCAAGGCCGTGACCCCGCACATGAAGGCGGCCGGCTTCGGACGCATCATCAACATCGGCGGCCTCACCGGGCGCAGCAGCAAGGTGCTTTCGGGCATGCGCAACCTGGCGATCGCGCACATGACCAAGACCCTGTCCGACCAGCTCGGCCCGTCGGGGATCACGGTCAACCTGATCCACCCGGGCGTGGTGGATACCCCGCATATCCAGGAGCTGTACGACCGCGAAGCCGTCAAGCAAGGCAAGACCGCGCAGCAGGTCGAGCAGGCCTACATCGACGCGACACCGATTCGCCGCACCCTCGCACCGATTGAAATGGGCTGGCTGATTGGCTTCCTGGCGTCGCCGAAAGCGGCTGCGGTGACCGGTGAATCCATCGGCATCGACGGCGGTTTGACCCGTGGCATCTATATCTGAGGAGTATCACAGATGAGTAATGGAACCCTTTTGGTCGCCACCGTCGGGCAAGCGGTGATCCGCAGTGCCGACGATGGCCGTACCTGGCATCGCCTGGGCCTGGGGCAGGACCTGGAGTTCGATGCGATCACCCGATCCTTGAGCCTGCACCCCGACACGCCCGAGCGGATCTATGCCGGTACCGATGTGGGCTTGTGTGTGAGCCACGATACCGGTGGGCATTGGCAGCGCATCGATTCGCCTTTCAACGGGCAGACCGTGTGGAAAGTTGCGGTTGACCCGCAGGATGCACAACGAATTTTCGTCGGCACCGGCGCGCCTTCGCGTGCCGTGTTGTGGCGCACCCTGGACGGCGGCCTGAGCTGGGATCGCGCCCCGGTGGAAATCCCCGAGTTCTGCGATGGCGTCAGCCGCCCACGCCTGCTGGCCTTCGCCTATGACCCCACTGACCGCAACCAGTTGTGGTTCGGCCTGGAGGAGGGCGGGCTGTTCCATTCCCGCGACGGCGGCGACAGTTGGACCCGCGTCGACGACCGGCTGCTGTGGGACTACAACTCCGACGTCCACAACATCCTGGTGCTGCCCAACCACGGCGAGAAAGTCATCGTGGTGGTCTGCGTCAATGCGGTGTACCGCAGCCTGGACGAGGGGCTGACCTGGACCGGCATCATCGGTCGCGAAGCCTTCGGCCTGTACTACATACGCGCCATGAACGCGCCGTTGGGCACGCAGAACGAGCTGTACCTGAGTATTTCCGATGGCACCCCCGGCACCACCAGCAAGATCCTGGTGTCCCGTGATGCCGCACTCACTTGGAACGTGCTGCCGCTGCCACAGCAGCCCAACTCCTGTGTCTGGGCGATTGCCTTCAACCCGGCCAACCCGCGACAGATCGTGGCGGGCACCAAGTACGGGCATTTGTTCACCTCCGACAATGGCGGTGACGGCTGGCAGAAGCATTGGCGGGAATTCAGCGAGATCGCTGATGTGCTCTGGACGCCTGCGGTTGCGCAGATCAAGTCCGGGCATCAATCCATCGTCAAAAAGCACTGAGGGATAGCGCCATGAAGATCGAGATCCTGCGGACTCACTTATCGCTGTGGGTCAGTGACCCTGACGTGTCGGCACGCTGGTACGCCGACATCCTGGGCATGCACGAAAGTGCCCGGGGCGAGAGCTGGGTCATGATGGCATTTGGCGGCAAGCACCACGACATCGCCCTGATTCGCGCCGACCCCGGCGCCCATCAAGGCGGGTTGGGCCTGCAGCACTACGGCCTGGAAATCGCCGGGGACATGACCACCCTGCGCCAGCTCTACGGCATGTTGCTGGGCAAGGGCGTCGAGGTGGTGAAGATCACCGATCACGAGATCGGCCATGGCGTGTATTTCAACGACCCCGACGGCAATCGCATGGAGTTCTTCCTCGAGACCGAACACGACGATGCGCGCGGCAAGGCCCGGTTCAAGGCCGCCGGCGCGCCGAGCCGACATTTCAACCTGGATCCACTCGACCCACTTTGAGGCAACCCTGATGAAAACCGCGAATTTTGCTACGTATCACATCCGCAAATGGTACAGCTTTGTCGAAGAAACCCTGGCCAACGAAACCGGCCAGCTGGCCGATGGCGAGCCCCTGTTCAAGTACGCGATCGCCGCCGTGATCGCCAACCCCTATGCCGGTCGCTACAGCGAGTCGCTCGCCGAACTGGTCGACCCTTCGCCGTTGCTGGGCGAAGAGTTCGGCCGGCGCATACAGGCACTGGCCGGTGCCCATGAGATTGTCAGCTATGGTAAGGCGATCCTGGTGGGCAGCGCGGGCGAATACGAGCACGGCAACGCGTTCCTGACCAACCCGGCCGCCGACCCGATTCGCGTCGCACTGGGCGGTGGCAAGTCGTGGGTGCCTTCCACCGGCAAGCGCGGCGGCCCGGGTTCGACCATTGACGTCCCCCTGGCGCACAAGGATGCGCTCTACGTACGTTCCCACTACGACAGCATGTCGCTGATGTTCGGCGACGGCCCCGCGCCGGACGAAGTCATCGTGATCTGGGCCTTCGCCACGCGCGGGCGCCTGCACGCACGGCTGGGTGGCCTGCGTGCCGAAGACATCCAGGGCGTTGACGGGCTGCACTGATGACACGTGTGCGGGCCTTGGCAACGCCGGTTTAAAACCACAACAAGAAAGCGGTGAACAGCGATGAAGCAGGAGAAGACCCAGGTTGTGATTGTCGGGGGCGGGCCCAATGGGATCACGGCCGCGCACTATATGGGGATGTACGGTATCGACTGCGTCGTCCTTGAGCTTGCCGACTGCATACTGCCTTACCCACGCGCGGTGGGCATGGATGATGAAGCGCTGCGCGTGTTGCAGGCGATCGGCATCGCCGAATTGGCAGTGCGTGACATGATCTGCGATGTGCCGCTGCGTTATTACAACGCGCGGGGCGTGTGTTTTGCCGAGGTCAAGCCAAGTGCCGCGCAGTACGGCTGGCCGATGCGCAACATTTTCATGCAGCAGTTGCTCGAAGGCACGCTGCGCGAAACCCTGGGGCAGCGCAGCACTGTGGTGTTGCGCCAGGGCCATGAAATGCTGGAGCTGGAACAGGATGGGGAGGGCGTGACCCTGCAGGTGCGCGATGCCCAGGGCGAGGTCTATCAGCTGCGCGCCGATTACGTGATCGGCGCCGACGGCGGGCGCTCCACCGTACGCAAAAAGCTCGGCGTCGAACTGCTGGGGCTGACCCATGCGCGCAAATGGGTCGTGGTCGATACCGCCAATGACACCCTGGATGCGCCGTACACCGCCCTGCACGCCGACCCGCAGCGGCCCTTCGTGTGCATCTACCTGCCGTACCAGCAGCGGCGCTGGGAATTCATGCTGATGGAGGGCGAGGACGAGGCGAAGATGTGTGACGAGAACACCATCCGCGACCTGATCCGGGGGCATATCGGCGACGCCGTGGACGCGCTGAATATCATCCGTATCCGCGCCTACACCCACCATTCGCGCGTGGCGGCTCGGTTTGTCCAGGGGCGTGTGGCACTGGTCGGCGATGCCGCGCATATATCGCCACCCTGGGCCGGGCAGGGCCTTAATTCCGGGTTGCGCGACGTGGCCAACGTGGCCTGGAAACTGGCGGCGATCATCCAGGGGCGTGCGGCCCATGGGATCCTTGCCAGCTACGACCAGGAACGTCGCGGACACGCCACCGAACTGGTGGCCCTGGCCGACAATATGGGCACGGTACTGGGGCTGACCAACCCGTTGATGGCCGGCGTGCGCGACTGGTTGTTCCAGGCGGTGAACAGCGTCGATAACCTGCGTTCGCACCTGCTGGAGTTCAAGTTCAAACCCAAGGCCACCCTCACCAAAGGGCTGGTCTATCACGAACGTGCCGAACTGCGTGAAGACGACCTGGTGGGCCAGCTGTTTGTGCAGCCGTTTATCGAAGACGCCCAGGGCCAGCGTCGGCGCCTGGATGACGTGCTGGGCAATTCCTATGCGGTGCTGGGTTACCGGGTCAATCCCCGTGAGCCACTGAGCGAAGACATGGCAAGGTTCTGGGCGCGCTGGGACACGCGTTTTATCCAGGTCAATCGCTCGCGCAGCGGCCTGGGCCGCCACCAGCCCTTGACGGCCACGGACGCCATCAGCGTGGAGGACGTGGATAACCGCCTCGGCGAATGGTTCTCCAGGGTGCGTGACTGCGTCGTTGTGGTGCGTCCTGACCGGTTTGTTGCCGCCATCACCACGCCGGAGCGACTTGACGCGGTATTACGCAAGTTAGCGGGGCAACTGTCATGAGCATCGATACGGGCGTATTGAGTCAGTTAGACCAGGCCACGCGTACGGTGCAAGCGATTGCGCCACTGGCCCCTGAAGCGTTGGACCTGCGCGGCGGCTACGCACTGCAACGCCAGGCGCTGGATGCGCGCCTGGCGGCGGGCGAACAGTTCAGTGGTTGGAAGATCGCCTTCGCTGGCAGCGCCGCACAACGGCGCTTCGGCATTGACGAACCGGTGTATGGCGGCCTGACCGATCAGATGCGCGTGCCGTCGAACACGGCGGTGGCGCTTTCACGGTTGATCCAGCCCAAGCTGGAAGTCGAAGTGGCGATTGTGCTGGGTCGCAGCCTGGCGCCAGGTGACTACAGCGATGAGGAGATCCTGGCCGCAATTGCCGAGGTGGCACCCGCGTTCGAGATTGCCGACTGCCGTTGGCAGGAGTGGACGTTCGGGGTAGGGGCCTTTCTGGCCGACAACGCGGCAGCGGGCTTGTATTGCCTGGGACCCAGAACCGTTTTCGACCCTGTTGAACATGCCAACGTGGCGTTCCGCCTGGAATGCGCAGGCGCGATCTGCGGCGAAGGGGAGACCCAGGGCCGGGAAGATCCACCGCTGGCCAATCTGTGCTGGCTGATACGCCGGCTGCTGGCCGATGGTCAACCGGTGGAGGCCGGGCAGGTGGTGCTGTCTGGCGCGCTGTTGGCGCCGATGAATATCCAGCCCTGCACCTACCGCCTGCAGATGTTTGGCACGGAACTGGCTTTGCTTTTCACTGCGGACACTGCCGCAGTGTGAGCCCTAGCTGCCGTCAAGGATGACTCCAGTCCCCTTCAGGCCGATACGACAACGGGGCCCCCGAGGAACGACGACCATGCTTGCTGAAGTTCGAACCTTCAATGACCCTCAATTGCACGCCGGCTCCATCCAGGGCTGGCGGCAAGTGTATGACCAACTGGGGCGGGGCTGCCTGACCAGTGGGCTGCGCCAATTGTCTGCCGAGCGCTTTCAGATCTTCCAGGAAGTGCTGGACAAGCGCGTGGTGCAGCGTGGCTTTGCGCCTAAAGGACGACTGTGCGTGGCCATGTCGTTGGGCAGTGCACCGGTGGTACAGGGGCAGCAGGTGGGCGCGCACAACGTGGTGCTGTTGCGCGATGGCGAGGAGTTTGTGCTGCATGCGCCCGAAGGCACGCATTTCTTCGCGCTTAACGTCGACACCGTACGTTTTGCCAAACTCGCCGCTTTCGAATTGTCCAGCGACCAACTCAAGCGCGTCACCACCCGTTCCCAGATTTGCGTGGATGACGCGTTACTGTTGCGGATACGCCAGCGTATCTACCCGCTGTTTCGTCACCTATTGCAACAGACGGACCCTATCAGTGCCTGCGCCGAAAAGATGCTCGAAGACGAGCTGCTTGGCGCCTTTCTCGATCTGTTCAGCAATGCCACCGATGAGGTGCGCTGCCGCCGCGGCAATTTCGCCGTGAGTGCGTACCTGGTCAAGCGTTGCCAGGAGTTGATCGATGCCAGCGGCGATACCCCGCTGAGCATCCTCGACCTGTGCGAACACCTGCGGGTCAGCCGGCGCACCCTGCAGAACAGTTTCCAGGCGGTGACCGGCATGCGCCCGGTCGAGTACCTGCGCAACCTGCGCCTGAATGCGGTGCGTCGACGCCTGATCGCAACGCCGGCCTGCAGCCAGAACGTCGGTGATGTGGCGGTGGCGATGGGCTTTTTCCACCTGAGCCACTTTGCCGCCCATTACCGCGAGTTGTTTGGCGAGTCGCCTTCGCACACCCGGCGGGCGGTCGGCTGAATAGACGAGGGGTCAGGCTGGCGTGTCATCCAGTCCCGGGTCCACGCGTTTGCCGATGTCCTTGAGCCGGGCCAATTGGTCGACCACGCTGGGGGCTTCATCCAGGCAACTGACGAACGTCCACAGGTACGTCATCACCGCATAGATATGGCCGGCCTTCACCGCGGGCGCCAGCGCCAACTGGCTGATGGCGACCACGAACAGCAGGGCCGCAAGGATGCCGATGGTGAGGAAGGCAACCGCCTCACGGTCCGACAGCCCGATACGCAGCCGCGACAGCACCTGATAGTGGCGGCGCAGCGTGGGGGCGCCGACCTTTTCCACCAGGCTGATTTCCTTTTCCAGGCGGTTGTTCAGCCGCTCATGCAAGCGCTGGTTGCGCCGTGCAAAGCCAGGCACCACCACCAGGCACAGGCCCAGTGCCACCAGGCACGCCAGGCCGACCCAGGGTTCGATTACCAGCAACATGGCCGCCGCGCCGATGATCGAGACCAGCGCCGTCGCAATGGTGGGCACGTGTTTTTCGAAGAAATCGACGAACTCCCGTGCCAGCACCACCCGCGCGGCGGACGTTGAAGTGCTGTGACGTTGCAGGCGCTGGTTAAGAATCACCGGCACGGCAAGGTCGGCGTAGATACGCGTAAAGGTGCGGGTGTCCAGGGCCCGTCGGGCGGCGCCCACCACCCAGAAGCCGAGGACCACGGCGGCGTAGAGCAGGGCATTGCCGGTGTCGCCACGGATAATCGCGTCGACGGCAAACCCCGCAAACAACGGGTAGGCCAGCAGCAGCGCGTTTTCCAGCGCCACCAGCGACAGGGTGCCGGACAATTTGCCGGGGTAGGCCTTGGCGATCGCCTTGAGTGTCTGGCTGGCGGATTGTTGACCGATTTTGCGGCTCTGCTCGATCAGTAGTGGAGGTGTGACGGAGGGCATGGGCCACCTGGTTTACGCAAAGTAGGGGGGCGGGAACTCAGGGTCCCGGTATAAAGACCGCGGGTGATGTCGAGCAGATAGCGCGTTTCCTCGGTCATCAGTAACAAGTCGATCTGCACTTCTTCGATCACGATTTCCAGGGTGATCAGCAGGCAAATCGCCGGCGCGGTAAATAACCAGTGGTAGTAGGACTGGCTGAACAGCGATGCGACAACCCCAAGGACCCATAGTGACAACACCAGGCGTGGCGCCTGTTTCTGCAGGGGAATCCAGAAGCGCTGCAACCGCTTGAGCTTGGCGCCATAGAGCCGTACCGAGTCTTCAAGCAGCGCCACGTCAATCACGTTTCGGTCACGATAGTTGAAAGGCATACAGGCAATTCCAGGCTGACTACAAGAGGCGGGTGTGTGGCCTGGTCATGGCGCGCGCAGGCAGCGCGCGATTCAACCAGGCCAGGTTGACTTCGTTGACTTGCACCCATTCGCCGTTCTGTGGAATCCCTTCGCAGCTCTTGAAAGCAATGCAACGTCCTTGTGCGTCGAGCAAGGCAAAGTGGCGGTACCGATTGACCCTGAAAATACAGAGGCGCATGCCTTCACCTGGGGGCGGTTGGGGTTAGATGGCGACCAACTGGTCGGGCCAGCTCAGCTCGAATAAGGTGCCGCCGTTGTCGAGGTTCCGGCAGGTCGCGCGACCTCCATGGGACAGGGCAATCGCGCGTACGACGGCGAGCCCCAGGCCGCTGCCGCCCTGGGCGCGGGAGCGCGAGCTTTCGCCGCGCTGGAACGGCTCAAAGATGTGCGTTGCAAACGCTTCTGCGATCCCCGGGCCTTCGTCCGCGACACTCAAGGTATTCAGGCCATCCTGGTTGCCCAGGCGCACCGTGACGTTGCCGGGGGTTGCATGGCGTTTCAGGTTGTCGAGCATGGCCAGCAAGGCTTGGCGAATCCGCGCCGGATCACACTGCACAGGCCGTTCGAGCAGGTCCAGGTGCAGCACGAACCCGCAGGCCTGCAGGCCCGGTTCGAACAGGCAGGCGTCGGCCTTGATCTCCTCGGCCAGGTCGGCACTCTGGATCTGCACTTCGAGGTAGCCGTTGTCCGCCAGGCCCACGACCCGCAGGTCCTCGATCAGGCGCGTCAGGCCTTCGACCTGGCTCAGCAGGCTGTAGAACTGCGCCTGGTCCGGGGTGAACACGCCTTCCGCCAACCCTTGCAGGCGGCCGCGCAGGATGGTCAGCGGGGTGCGCAGTTCATGTGCAATCGCGGCGTTCCAGAACGACTGCTCTTGCGCCATGCGTTTCAAGCGTTGGGCCATGCTGTTGAAGTCATCCACCAGCAAGGTGGCCTCTGCCAGTGAGCGGTCGGACGCCGTCGCCCGGGCATCGAGGTCACCATCGGCGAGGCGGCGAAGGCTGGCCGCGACCGAGTTCAAGGGCATCAGAATGCGCCGGGACAGTTTGATCGCCACCACGGCGCCCACCGCCAGGCTGATGCAGGTGATCAGCGCCATCCAGGCCCACTCCATGCCGGTGGGCAGCCATTCGTCCACGTCCAGATCCGACGGCGGCCAGAACGTCCAGAGCAACGCGTAAAACACGTAGGAGCCGACCACGGCCAGGGCAATCACGCAGAGCACCACGGCGGACATCGACACGATGATCTGCCGGCTCAAACTGTTGGCGGTCTTCATGGCTGGCTCCCGAACCGGTAGCCGACCCCACGGATGCTGGCCGGTACGCCCTGGAGGCCGAGGTCTTCGATTTTGCGCCGCAACTTGCTGATATGGCTGTCGACGGTGCGCTCCAGGCTGTCGCTCTCGGGCGAACACAGGGCCAGCAACTCGGCGCGACTGAATACGCGCTTGGGGGCCTTGGCCAGTTGCGCCAACAATCTGAACTCGGTCACCGTCAGGTTGAGCCTGTGCGTGTGGGCACCGACCTGCACGCTGACTTCATGGCTGTCGATGTCGATTTCAAAGGCATTCACCCGCAGCACGCGCTGGTGGGCGCCGTAGCCATGATCGAGGGAGCGACGCAGCACCGCCTGGGTCCTGGCGACGACCTCGGCGGGGTTGAACGGCTTGACGATGTAGTCGTCGGCACCGATGCGCAGGCCCATGAGTTTGTCCATGTCCTGGTCCTGGGCGGTCAGCATGATCACCGGTGTGGTGCCCCGGTGGCGGATCTCGGCCAGGACCATCCAGCCATCCAGCTTCGGCATCAGCACGTCCAGCAGCACCAGGTCGGGCTTGAGGGATTGATGCAGTTCAAGGGCACGGCGCCCATCCAGGGCATGGGCGGTCTGGAAGCCGCTGCGCTTGAGATAGGCCGCGAGGATGTCGGCGATTTCCGGCTCGTCTTCGGCGATCAGTACCAACGCCTGGCGTGGGGACGCGAGGTCCGTCGGTGTCGATACAGGGTGTGATTCAGTCATGGTCGGCTCGGTCGTGCTGTTCGGTCATCGCAGTATGGCGAATTACCATGGGGCGACGAAGGCTACTGTGCACCACGAGCATGCGCTTTCATGGGAGGTTTTATGGAGAAACGATGGAGACGCGGGTTTATTCGCAAACAGCGTGATCAGGCGTAGCTGATCCTGTCGGTGTAGGCGTTTTGCGTCATGGTGCGCTGGTAGTCGCAGGGGGTGGTGCTGACCAGTTTCTTGAAGTCGCGCAGGAAGTGGGATTGGTCGGAAAACCCCAGGTCGAGGGCCAACTGCGAAAACGATACATCGTGCTGGGTATTGAGGGTGTCCAGGGCCGCCTGGCAGCGGATGATCCGGCAAAACGCCTTGGGTGACATGCCGGTGTCCTGGTTGAACTGGCGGTGCAGGGTTCGGCTGGTGTAGCCGCTGAGGTCTTCGAGTTGCTGGATGCGGATATCGCCGCGATGGTGCAGCGCCTGCTGGATGATCATGGCGGTGAGTCGCGACGTCTTGCCCATCAGGCGCGGGGTCAGGTAGTCGTTGAACAGCCGCATCTGGTCGCCCAGCAACGGGGCCTGGACGATGCTTTCGAAGAGGCGTTGGGCGAACTCGGAGACTTCCAGCAGATCGAGCTCCCGCTCGGTCAACTCTTCGGCCAGTACATTGACGAAGCCGGGGATCACACCTGGCGAAAAGCGCACGCCGAAATAGTGGTGGTGCTGGTGCAGTTCGACCGCCTGGGCCACCAGCGGGGTGCCGCAGATGCGCGCAGTCGGTCGCGTCGCATCACAGTCGAACAGGATATCCACGCAGCCATCCGGCACGGCCAGCAGGTTGGTCGATTGCGCCACATCGAAGGCATAGAAATGCGAGATCGCCGGGTGCGCGGACGGCATCACTGAATAGCGTGAAGAGTTGAGCACGAACCAGGGTTGTTCGTTCGCGGTGTGGAGCCGGGGAGTCGGCACACTCGGTTTGATCATGGTTGCTCCTTGGGCAGGCAGCGCCAGGGAAAAATTAACGCATTAATCGCGCCAACTATCGTCATGCCCGACTGAGCGGCATGTCCGAAATTTACAATACCGCCGCCATCCCCCGCCCGATACTCGATCTCGACAGCGTGGAGCTGCGCCTACCGCAGCGATATCACCTTCAGCCCGAGAATGACTATGTCTGCAACTACAAAAATCGATTTTATCTACCTCTCCGAGCAGGACATGATCCGCGCGGGTGTGACCGACATGCTGGCCTGCGTGAACACCATGGAGGAAATGTTCGGCCTGCTGTATGCCGGTGACTACCGCATGGCCGGCCCGAACAATGATTCCCATGGCGCGATGGTGATTTTCCCGCAGGATTCGCCGTTCCCGAACATGCCCAAGCCCACGGCGGATCGGCGCATGATGGCCATGCCGGCCTACCTGGGCGGCAGTTTCTGCACCGCCGGGGTGAAATGGTACGGCTCCAATATAGCCAACCGCGAAAAAGGCCTGCCGCGTTCGATCCTGATGTTCACCCTGAACGACCCCGACACCGGCGCGCCGTTGGCCCATATGTCGGCCAACCTGCTGTCGGCGTACCGCACCGGTGCGATCCCCGGCGTGGGCGCACGCCACCTGGCGCGCAAGGACTCGAAAGTCGTCGGCCTGCTTGGCCCGGGCGTGATGGGCAAGACCACCCTGGCGGCCTTCATCGCGGTGTGCCCGCATATCGACACCCTGAAGCTCAAGGGCCGTGGCCAGCAGAGCCTCGACAACTTTATTGCGTGGGTGGAACAGACGTATCCGCAGATCACCACGATAGAGGTGGTCGACACCCTCGAAGCGGTGGTCCGCGACTCGGACCTTGTTACTTATTGTAGCTCCGGTGCCACGGGCGACCCCTCGATCTACCCAATTGTGCGGCGTGAGTGGGTCAAGCCAGGCGCTTTCCTCGCGATGCCGGCGTCTTGCTCCCTCGACGCGGGAATGGAGCAGCCCGACGTACGCAAGGTGCTCGACAACACCGGTCTGTACCAGGCCTGGTTCGAGGAATTGCCCAAGCCTGCGCATCACAACGTGCCGGTCATTGGCGTGCGCTTCATGGACATGATTGCCGAAGGCAAGATGCAGCTCGATGACGTCGAAGACATCGGCAAGATCATCGCCGGGGCCGCGCCTGGCCGCAGGAACGATGAGGAAATCATCATCATGTCGGTGGGCGGCATGCCCGTCGAAGACGTGGCCTGGGGCACGGTGGTGTACCGCAACGCCGTCAAGCACGGCATCGGCGTGACCTTGAACCTGTGGGAAACCCCGGAGCTGCGCTGAGCCGTAGCTTCATTCACTTTGACGAGGCATTCGACATGACAAAAATCACCAAGCTCAAGACCGGTTCACCGTTCGAAGACCAGGCCAGTTATTCGCGCCTGGTGTGCGTGGACAACTGGATCTACGTGTCCAACACCGCCGGCCGTAACCCCCAGACCAAGCTGATCCCGGAGGATGTCCTGGAACAGGCGCACCAGGTGTTCGCCAACATCGAATCGGCCCTCAAGGCTGTCGATTCGAGCCTGGCCGACGTGGTGTGTTCGCGGGTGTTCATCCAGGACCCCAAGGACGTGCCGGCGGTGATGGGCCTGATCGGCGAGAAGTTTCGCGGCGTCGACCCGGCCAGCACCGTGACCTGCCCGCCACTGGGCTCGACGGTCTACAAGGTAGAGCTGGAAGTGACGGCGTATCGCAACGCGTCGAAGGCGCAGGTCGATCTCATTCGCCTGTCGCAATAATCGTCACGCGGCCATGCACAGGCCTGGCCGCCCTTATTCGTTTACCGAGTCCTGACCATGGCACCGACAATAGCGCCCGTGACAACCTCCACCGTGTTTCCCAGCGCGACCGCCGTCGTCATCATTGGCGGCGGGATCATCGGCCTCACGGCTGCGCTGACCTTGGCTGAGCGCAATATCGCCGTGGTGGTCCTGGAAAAAGGCCGGATCGCCGCCGAACAGTCGTCCCGCAACCTGGGCTGGGTGCGCAAGACCAGCCGCCACGCGGCCGACATCCCGCTGGCCCTGGCCGCCGACCGCTTGTGGGCGCAGATGCCCGAGCGGGTAGGGGCGGATGTGGGGTATCGCCAGGAAGGCATCATGTTTGTCGGGCGCACCCCGGCGCAAATGGCAATGCACGAGGGCTGGCTCACGTCGGTGGAGCATTTGTCGCTGGATTCACGCCTGCTCAGCAAGCGTGAGATCGACGCGCTGGTGCCAGGCGGCACGGGTGACTGGGCCGGCGGCATCTTTACCCCTTCCGATGCGCGTGCCGAACCGACGCTGGCCAGCAGCGCGATTGCCAGGGCCGCCATGGACAGAGGCGTGGTGATCATCGAGCAGTGCGCGGTGCGTACGCTGCAGATGTCGGGCGGCGCGGTCAGCGGTGTGGTCACGGAAAAGGGCGAAATCCGTTGTGATCATGTGCTGCTGGCGGGGGGCATGTGGTCGAGGCGCTTTCTGGGCAACCTCGGTGTGGCGTTGCCGACCTTGCCCCTGACCTGCTCGGTGCTGCGTACCCACCCCATGGAGGGGCCGACGCAGATCGCGGTCGGCGCGCCGGACTTTTCGTTTCGCAAGCACCAGGACGGCGGTTTCATCATTACCCAACGGGGCAAGTTGGATGCGTTCCTGACCCTCGACCATCTGCTGCTCGCCAAGCAATACATGCCGCAGTTCCGTGCGCAACGCAGTGTGCTGAACGTGTCGCTGGGCAAGCCGTTCATCAATGACCTGGCCCTGGCGCGGCGTTGGCGCGCCGACAGCGTCAGCCCGTTCGAGCGCGTCAGGGTGCAGGATCCCGCGGCCAACCCGCAGCTCAATAACGACGCGATGAACAACCTGATGGCGGCCTGGCCGGTGTTTGAACAGGCACGGATCGCCCAGGCCTGGGCCGGCACTATCGACGTGACACCCGATTCCAACCCGGTCATCGGCCCGGTCGCGCAGATTCCGGGGCTGACCGTGGCCACCGGTTTCTCGGGGCACGGCTTCGGTACATCGCCGGCGGCGGGTCATCTCGCCGCGGACCTGGTCAGTGGGCATGCGCCGATCATTGACCCAAGCCCTTATCGCTTCGACCGTTTCTAAAGGAGCAAGCCCATGCCTGCAGACAGCTGTTTCTTCACCAACCGTTCGGGCCTGCGCCTGCACTATTTGCGCTGGGGCGCATCGAGTGGCGTGCCCCTGGTGCTGTTGCACGGCCTGCGCGCCTATGCCCAGACCTGGGAGTCGCTGGTGCAAGCCCTGGGGGAGGGCTACTGCATCTATGCCCTCGACCAGCGTGGTCGTGGGTTGAGCGACTGGGCCGAGCCCTCCACGTATCACACCCAATCCTATGTCGAGGACCTTGAGGATCTGATCGCCCATGTCGGCCTGCAGCGCTTTGTCCTGCTCGGGCATTCATTGGGCGGCGCCAACGCCCTCGAGTATGCGCGGCAACATCCGGGACGCTTGCTGGGGTTGCTGATCGAGGACATCGGCCCCGGCTCTTCAACCCAGGGCGATGGCGCCGCACGTATCCGCCGCGAGATGGGCCAGACGCCGTTGCAGTTCGACAATTGGGACGCGGCCCGCGCGTTCTGGAGGGCTTCGCGCCCAGGGTTGTCGGAGCAGGGCCTGGCGTCGAGGCTGGCGCATTCGATGCAGGAGCGCGACGGTGTGATTGGCTGGCGCCATGATCAGCAGGGGATTGCCCAGGCCCGCCTGAGTATCGAGCCGACGGACCTGTGGCCAGCGGTGCGCGCGCTGGATTGCCCCAGCCTGTTCATTCGCGGTGGTCGCTCGGACTTCCTGCCGCCGGCGACGCTGCAGGCGATGAGGGCCAGCAACCCCCATGTGCGGACGGTGGAGGTCGCCGACGCGAGCCACTATGTGCACGACGATCAGGGCGCGGTGTTCAACGCGCTGATTGCAGGCTTTCTGGCGAACCTTGACCCGCCGAGGCAATGAGCGGCGGCTGCCCGCCAATGTCGATATCAGGCACCGGCGTGCCGCTATGAGGCTATTTTTGCGGCGCGCAGGCCGCGTACTGTGACCCGTCATTAAGAAATGATGATCGCCTGACCTTCCAGTCAGTACGTCTTAACGTCGATCACAGAGAATAAAAAACAACGATGAATAGCCTGATTTCCAAGGATTCCAACGGCCAGCTGGCGCAGGGCTTCAAGCCGCGTCATGTCACCATGCTCTCCATTGCAGGCATTATCGGCGCGGGGTTGTTTGTCGGCTCCGGGCACGCCATTGCGGCGGCAGGCCCAGCGGTGATGCTGGCGTATCTGTTTTCCGGCCTGTTGGTGGTGCTGGTCATGCGCATGCTGGGGGAGATGGCGGTGGCCAACCCCGACACCGGCTCATTCTCGACCTACGCCGACCAGGCCATCGGCCGCTGGGCCGGGTTTACGATCGGCTGGCTGTACTGGTGGTTCTGGGTGCTGGTGATTCCCATCGAAGCCCTGGCGGCCGGGCATATCCTCAACCAGTGGTTCCCGCAGATCGACGCCTGGCTGTTCGCCTTGTTGTCGATCTTTTTGTTGGTGGTTACCAATTTGTTCAGCGTCTCCAAGTACGGTGAATTCGAGTTCTGGTTTGCCATGGCCAAGGTGGTGGCGATCATCGGCTTTATCGGCCTGGGAGGCGCGGTGCTGATGGGCTGGATTCCCGAGCGGGAGGCCAGTGGCTTGAGTCGCCTGATGGAAGAGCACGGCGGTTTCGCGCCTAACGGCCTGTCGGCGGTGGTCGGGGCATTCATCACCATCATGTTCAGCTTTATCGGCACGGAAGCCGTCACCATCGCGGCTGCCGAGTCCAATAACCCGGCGCAGAATATCGCCCGGGCCACGCGCTCGGTGATGTGGCGCATCGGCGTGTTCTATGTGTTGTCGATCTTCGTGGTGATTTCCGTGGTGCCGTGGAATGACCCGCTGTTGGCGTCGGTAGGTTCTTATCAGCGCGCCCTGGAGCTGATGAACATTCCCCACGCCAAGTTACTGGTGGACGTGGTGGTGTTGATTGCCGTGGCGAGCTGCATGAACTCGTCCATCTACATTGCTTCACGCATGCTGTACTCCCTGGGCAAGCGCGGGGATGCGCCCACGCTGATGAAAAAGACCTCCGCCGCGAGTGTGCCGAGGGCCGCCGTGATCGCCAGCACGATCCTCGGGGCTGGCGTGACCTTGCTCAGTTACTTCATGCCCGCCGGATTGTTCCAGTTTCTGCTGGCCAGCTCGGGTGCCATCGCCTTGCTGGTGTACCTGGTGATCGCCGTGTCGCAACTGCGCATGCGCAAGGTCCTGCAACGCCGCAATGTCACCCTGACGTTCAAGATGTGGCTGTTTCCCTGGCTGACCTGGGTGGTTATCGTCTTCATCTGTTGCGCATTGGCGGTGATGCTGCTGACGCCTGAGCACCGCTTCGAGGTGTCGTCGACCATCGGCCTGGCCTTGCTGATTTCCCTGGTCGGCGTGATCACGGCGCGGCAGCCGGACCGCACCCAAAAATCGATCCCCCTGGCTTCGCGCCCATGAACCCCCGGCCGGTCACCTGTTTGGTATTCGTGCTGCTGGATCAGTTCACCCTGATCTCGTTGGCGTCGGCGGTAGAGCCGCTGCGCATGGCCAACCAACTGGCAGGCCAGGAGCTTTATCGTTGGCACACCGCCAGTGTCGACGGTCATCCTGTGTGGGCCAGCGACGGCATGCCCATCACGCCGGACTGTTCCATAGCCGCTGCGCCCTCTGCGGATATCGTCGTGGTGTGCGGCGGCACGGGTATTCAACATACCCTGAGCGACGAACTGATGAAGTGGCTGCGGACCCAGGCGCGTTATTCCAAGCGCCTGGGTGGTATTTGTACCGGAAGTTGGGTATTGGCCCGTGCGGGGCTGCTCGACGGGTTTGAATGCAGCGTGCATTGGGAGTGGCTGGCGGCCATGCAGGAAGCCTTTCCACGGGTGAGCCTCAGCGCCAGCGTGTTCACCCTCGACCGCGATCGCCTGACCAGCTCGGGCGGCACCGCGCCCATGGACATGATGCTGCACCTGATCGGGCGTGAGCATGGGCATGAGTTGTCGGCGGCGATTTCGGACATGTTCGTGTACGAGCGCATGCGCAACGAGCAGGATCATCAGCGCGTGCCGCTCAAGCATATGCTCGGCACCCAGCAACCGAAGCTGCAGGAAATCGTCGCGCTGATGGAGGCCAACCTGGAAGAACCGATCGACCTGGATGAATTGGCCGAGTATGTGGCCCTGTCACGCCGGCAGCTTGAGCGCATGTTCCAGAAGTACCTGCACTGTTCGCCCTCGCGCTACTACCTGCGGTTGCGGCTGATCCGCGCGCGTCAGTTGCTCAAGCAAACCCCCATTTCCATCGTGGAGCTGGCCTTGCTCTGCGGGTTTGTGTCCACGCCGCATTTCTCCAAATGCTACCGCGAGTACTTTGGCGTGCCGCCCAGCGACGAGCGCCTGGTGACGGCGGGCGAGCGAGCCGGCATGTTGAGGCCGATGATTCGCGCCGTACCGGTTCCGATGCCAATGAGTGCCCTGGAGCAGGCGCGAGGGGAGTCGACCTTTGCCAGTGTCCGGCTCAAGGCCAGGCGCTGAGGGTACGTTGAGTGGCGCTGATCAGCGACGCTTGCGTTTCGAATTTCAGGCGCCACTCACGCCGGGTTCAAACCCGCATGAACACCTTGATTCTCTCGCCGCACTGATCGGCACGAATCATCCCAGGCGCCGCATCCAGCGCAACCAGGCCGTCCTCCATGAAAATCACCCGGTCGGAAATGGACAGGGCGAAGTCCATCTCGTGGGTCACGATCAGCATGGTCATGCCTTCTTTGGCCAGGTCGCCGATGACCTTGAGCACGTCGCCTACCAGTTCCGGGTCAAGGGCTGACGTCGGCTCATCAAACAGCATGATATGTGGATCCATGGCCAATGCGCGGGCGATTGCCACGCGTTGTTGCTGCCCCCCAGACAACTGATGCGGATACTTGTGCGCGTGAGCCAGCAGTCCGACCTTGTCCAGCAGGGCGTAGGCGCGCTGCTCGCTGATGAGCTTGTCGCGGCCGTGATAGCGCGGCGCGAGGGTGACGTTGTCGAGAATGGTGCGATGGGGAAACAGGTTGAAGCCCTGGAACACCATGCCGATGTGCTGTACCCCACGGCGTACTTGTTGCGTGTTGGTGTTGTCACCGGCGTGGATATAGCTTTCGCCGAACAGAATGATCTCGCCCTGGTCGATGCTTTCCAGGGCGTTGACGGTGCGAATCAGCGAGGTTTTCCCCGAGCCCGATGGGCCGATGATGGAAATCACCTGACCCACATTTACATCAAGGTTGATGCCCTTGAGCACAGCGTGCTGGCCGTAGCGCTTGTGAATGTCGACCAGTTGCAGGGCGGGTGCCGAGCCAGGCCCGGAGGCTTTCCGAGCGCTTGCCGAAGGAGGGGCGGGTTGTGAGGAGCGTAGGCGCCCCATGCTGGTGTCATCCAGCGTCCGGGGTGTGCGGTTGTTGAGTTCCAGGTGTTGTTCCAGCCAATGAAACAGCCAGCCGAGCACGGTCACGATCAGCACGTAATACACCGCCACAGCCGACAGGGTTTCCATCACCAGGAAGTTTTGCGCGTAAAGGCGCTGGCCCACGGTCAACAGTTCGGTCAAGGAAATCACCGAGACCAGTGAGGTCAGTTTCACCACGGTGATGTATTCGTTGATCAGCGTCGGCAGGGAAATGCGGAACGCCTGGGGGATCACGATCAGGCGCTGCAAACCGATCAGGCCGATGCCCAGCGCGCGGCCGGCCTCTTTTTGACCTTTGGCCACGGATATCAAGCCACCACGGTGGATTTCCGCCATATAGGCCGCTTCGGTGACCACCAGGGCCAACAGGCCGGAATAGAACGGGTTGGACAGGACGCCACGGGTGACCGGGAACATCTGCGGCAGGTTATAGACGAACACCACCAGTACCAGCAGCGGCACGCTGCGAAAGAACCAGATATAAATCGACGCCGGCACGCTGATCCAACGCGCGGCCGAAAGCTTGGCCGAAGCCAGCAGGAAGCCCAGCAGCATGCCGATGAACCAGGCCAGCGTGCTGAGCTCCACCACCGTAATGCAGGCTTTCCAGAAGTCCGAGAGCGAAAACAGAGAAAAAAAGTAAGGCCATTCAAATTGCATGTGTCTCTCCAACTGCTGGCGTCGACACAGGCTTTACCTGGGCCGGGCAGTCAAGCGAAAGCCGCCGACTGTGGGAGCGGCTGCGCTCCCACAGGGCTGCACCGGGTCAGTTAGTCGGTTCTTCGAGGTTGTATTTCTTCAACAGGGCGGTGTATTCACCGGAGGCCTTGCTCGCCTCAAAGGCCTTGAGCAGTGCCTGATAGAGCGCGTCGTTGCCTTTCTTGACGTAAATACCCAGCGTTTGCTGGTAGATCGAGTGCTCGGTGCTCACCACGACGCGGCCCTTGGTGCGTTCTGCGATCATGCCGGCGGCGCCGTCGATCTCCACCTGAGCCTGCACATTGCCGGAGAGCAGCGCCTGGGTTACCTCCGGTGCGGACGGGAACTCGCTGACCATAATCGCGCCCTTGTTATTCGGGGTGCAGTAGTCGGTCGAGAGCGTGTTGAACTGCGTCACCCACGTGGTGCCTTTTTCCAGGCCGACTTTCAGGCCGCAGAGGTCTTCCGGTACTTTCGGTTTCAGCGGGCTGTCCTTCAGCACCATGATCGCTGCGCCGGTCTTGGCGTACGGGATGGTTTGCGCTTGCGTCTGCCGCTGGGGCGTGATGTACATGCCGGAGATGATCGCGTCGTAGTGGCCGGCGTTCAGGCTGAGGATCAGGTTGGAAAACTTGGTGTCAACGAAGTCGGCCTTGAGGTCCAGGTGCTTGGCGAGCAGGTGCGCCAGCTCGGGGTCGGAACCGACGACGTTTTTATGTTCGTCGTATGACTCGAAGGGCGGATAGGTGATTTCCATGCCGACCTTGAGTACGCCGGGTGTCACCGTCGTTGCTGCATGGGCGCCGGCCGCACCAAGGAGTGCGACGGCCAGCAGGGTCAAGCGGACAGCATGATTGATTGGATTGCGCATCATCGATGACTCCACGTCGGTAAAGTAGGGCTGGGCGGGTGGTTAAACAGGGCGATGTGACCAGGCTGAGGGTTGCATCAGGACGCGTCCTGCGCCTGGCTCTTCAAGTGACCGAAACTCGATGGCTTGCGCGCTTTCTCGTACAGCTTGAGTTCGCCCCGTTCGACTTTGCGGCGCAGGTACTGATAGGTCTGCAACGCTTGGCCGAACATGTGCTCACCGATGGTGATTTCCTCGTAATCCTTAGCGCCTTCAAGAAACTGTGGCAGTGGCTTGATCTGCGTATGGAAGTCGCACGCGTAGAAGAGTGGGAAGGCGTAGCGCTCTTCGCTGACGGTTCGCACTCGGTGAGCCGTAGCGACGAACGTACCCGCGGTCATGACCTCCAGCATGTCGCCGATGTTGACCACAAAGGCCCCGTCCACGGGCGGCGCATCAATCCATTGGCCCTGATCGTTCATCACCTCGAGGCCTGGCTTGTCGGCAAGCAAAATGGTGAAGCACTCGTAGTCGGTATGCGCACCAATGCCGGGTGCGTCTTGGGCGGCCAGGTCAAAGGGGTAGTGAATCAGGCGCAGTTTCGACGGTGGGCGGGTAACCATTGCCTCGAAATAGTCCTCTTCAAGGCCCAATGCGAGCGCGAAGCCCTTGAACAGGCGACGCCCCAGCGCAAACACCGCAGCGTAGTACGCTTCGACGGCGGGACGGAAACCCGGCAGGTCCGGCCATTCATTGGCCCCGATCAAGGGGGTTCCGGCCCTGACCAGCGGGTCGTCTTCGCCCACTTCAAAACCGATATCGAACGCCTCCTTGTGGTCCGGTTTGCCTTTGGCATAGACCTCTTCGCCTTCAGGCACAAACCCCTTGTGGCTGCGGGAGGTGCCGATGTAATGCTGCATCTTGTACGCAAGGGATTGCGCAAACAGGTCCTTCGCCGCGTGACGCACGCCGTCGATCAGCGACGACTCGATGCCGTGGTTCTTGATGTACAGAAAACCCACTGTGCGGGCGGCGTTACCGAGTTCTTCGGCCACTGCCTGGCGCTGTGCGATGTCGTCGCTGTACAGCCCGGCGATGTCCACCAGCGGAATGCGATTGAAGTTGGCGGCCTTTGGCGTTTGGTCAGGCATGAAGTAACGCTCCTTATCGGGTTGAGGCACCGCTGAAACGCCGGAAATGCTCGCGCTCGGTATTTGCCATCCATACGTTCAGCGACCACAGGTCGGCCACCGGCACATTGGTGAAGGGCAGGTGATGCAGGTAGCCGTCGGCACCGAACTCCGGCGTCAGCGTGCTGACCTGATAGCCGCGACTTTCCTGGGATCGCCAGATGGCCTCCCAATGCTGCTGATGGAAGGCCAGCGCGTGGGCGTACTCGGGGGCGGCGGGGTGGGGAACCTGGGGCCCCTGGTCATAACCAACCCGGGCTTGAATGTGATGAACGCGCTCGACGAAAGCGCTGAGGTCATCTTCCGGATCGTTGAGCAGGCGCTCGCAGGTGACGACCCAATGACTGATGTCGCTGGTGAAGCGCAGGTCCGGCAGTTGACGAATCAGCTCGAGGGTGACCCAGGGGTTGAACAACGAGCGCGCACGATGGGTTTCAAAGGCGCACACCTGGCCGTGCTTGCGCGCGACGTCCATCGCGCGGCCAAAGAAGTCGACTTGCTGTGCCAGTGGCCAGCGGTCGTTGCCAGCCAGCAGGTTGATGAAGCGCGGTGACAACTCAGCCGCCCAAGCGAGTTTTTTATCGAGGTCCAGCAGGTGTTCGTCGACGCTCGCCGATTGTTCCGGCAGCACATCGTAGGCGCTGAAGACAGTACTGATATAGCTGACGTGGTTGGCGCGTAGAAAGGCTGCGAACTCGGCGCGTTCGCTGGCGGTCATGGGCAGGCGGGCTTCCATGCCATCGAACCCGGCTTCAAGCAACTCTTCGAGCGCTTGTGCCTTGCTCGCGGTGTAGCCCCATAACGTTCGGAATACTTCCAACTTCATCGATCTGCTCCAAAGGTGCCTTCGCATGATTGACACAGCGGCGTTTCGGCGCGGACCGAAACGCACAAAAAACGGCAGTGACAATCAGAAAAGGCAATCTTCGGGCCGCATCTCTGTGGAAAGGCTCCTTTGTTGCCGCCAATAGTAGGGAGAGGCGCTTGGCGGAAAGAATAGGGAAGTGCAAATAGATAGTTCAGAGATTTCTAAACTATTGCTCAATGCGGCTCAATGCGGCTCAGGGTGGCGTCATGGGTCAAAACTCGGTTATGACGGTTACCCCTGCCGTCTCGAACCGGTCCATGTTCGTCAGCGCGTCGATGGACTGTTCCAGGCTGATGGTTTTACCCACGAGTTTTTCAGGCGCCAGCTTGCCTGAGGTGATCATCTCGATCATGGCGCCATAGCGATGCGCCTGCATGCCGTGGCTACCGTAGATCTCAAGTTCATGGGCGATAACCTTGCCCATGGGGATGGCCGGCGTGGCGTGATCAGCGAGCATCAGCCCGACCTGGACGTGCTTGCCGCGACGGCGCAGGTTGTTGATGGAGTTGAAACAGGTGGTTGGGTGGCCCAACGCGTCCAGCGAGACGTGGGCACCGCCCTGGGTGATTTCCAGCACGGCTTCGGTGACGTCCGCGACGCACTGGGCATTGATGGTGGCGACAGCGCCGAGCGCCCGTGCCAGGTCGAGTTTTTCCTGGGAAATGTCGATGGCGATCACGTTCGCGCCAATGGCCTGGGCGATCATCACCGCAGACAGGCCTACACCTCCGCAGCCATGTACCGCGACCCACTGACCGGCGCTGACATTGCCTTGGTCGACGACTGCACGGAATGAGGTGGCGAAGCGACAACCCAGGCTTGCGGCGGTAGCGAAGTCCATGCTCTCAGGCAGCGCGACCAGGTTCAGATCGGCCTGGTGGATGCCGACGTACTCGGCAAACGACCCCCAATGAGTGAAGCCCGGCTGGAACTGCGTGTGGCACACCTGCTGATTGCCGCTGTTGCACTGCGCACAGGCACCACAGCCACCCACGAACGGCACGGTCACCCGGTCACCGACCTTCCACCGCGTGACGTCGTTGCCCACCTCGGCCACGATGCCGGCCAGCTCATGACCCGGTACATGGGGCAGTTCAATGTCGGGGTCATGACCTTTCCAGCCATGCCAGTCGCTGCGGCACACTCCGGTGCCAAGCACCTGGATCACCACGCCATGGCGTTCCGGGGATGGATCGGCCACGTTCATCAGGCGCGGCGGTTTGGAAAAGGCTTCGTAGACGACTGCTTTCATTCAAATTACCTAGGCTTGGAGGGGCGATTCAGGCATTGCCATTATGAATGAGCGCCTTGAAATTACCCTTCAAGTTGCCATTGACCGAACGCAAAGATTGAAATTAACCTTCATTTTTAAGCCTGAATTTGATGGGTTATTTCATGATTGAGCAGCTCGATAAAGCGGACATTGCAATATCGGAACGTTTGCAGCGCGATGGCAAGCTGTCGAATGTCAAACTGGCCGAGCAGTTGTCCCTCAGCGAAGCGTCCTGTTGGCGCAAGCAAAGACGGCTGGAAGAATGCGGGGTTATCGAGGGATACCAGGCCATTCTCAATCGAAAGAAACTCGGGCTGGGCCTGAAGGCGTTTGTCCAGATCTCCTGCACGGATCACAGCGAAGAAGCCACGGCAACGTTTGAAAAGATTATCCAGGCGGCCCCGCAGGTATTGAGTTGCCATAACACAACGGGGGAGGCGGACTTTCTACTTGAGGTGGTTGCACGGGACCTGGACAGCTATAGCCGCTTTGTCGAAACAGTGCTGAGGAAGCTCCCTGGGGTTTCAAGTATTCGCTCGAACCTCTCCCTGCGCGAGATGAAGACCACTCATCGACTGCCCGTCAGCGAGCTCTTGAGCATCTGAAGGCCGTCGGGCACGTGGAGAGCCATCGTTCGTCCGGACAATCGAGCATTTCGGCACTGTTATCGAGCATTTCGGCACAGTCTCCCGGTTTTGTTCAACCTAGACTCGAGCTTCACTTCAAGACTCAGCTGGAGCCGCAATGAACATCAGATCAATCCTGCCTGCACTCTCCATGGCCGTCACACTCAGTGGCTACGCTGCGGATTTCTCACTGACTAGCCGGGATATTGCTGACAACCGCCCGCTGACCCGTCGCGAAGTGTTCCAGGGCTTCGGTTGCGACGGTGGCAACACGTCTCCTGAGCTTTCGTGGAAAAACGCCCCCGCAGGGACCAAAAGTTACGCGATCACCGTTTACGATCCCGATGCCCCCACCGGCAGCGGTTGGTGGCATTGGACGGTGGTCAACCTGCCAGCCTCCACCCATAGTTTGCCAAGCGGCGTGGGGGCGAATCTGCCTGCGGGTGCCGTGCAAGGGCGAACCGATTATGGCCAGCCGGGGTTCGGTGGCGCTTGCCCTCCTGTCGGCGATAAACCCCATCGCTATCAATTCACCGTGTGGGCCTTGAAAGTCGATAAGCTACCGCTCGACAACCAGGCCAGCGGAGCCTTGGTCGGTTACATGCTCAACGCCAACGTCCTGGCCAAAGCGACCATTACTTCCACTTACGGACGTTAAGAACCATGCGCCCTTGTGACGGCATACAGCACCGGGAAAATATTATCGATGCCTGTGTCATTCGGGCGCGACATGCCCTTACCTTGCCCAGGGTGCCGGTGTTCGTGACCACCTTGTGTCGAGTGCGGCAGGGGGAAAAACTGTTGCAATGGGATGACCGTGAAATGCGCGCAGGGCCTCGGCATCTGATTCTGATGCCGGCCGGGCGCGAGCTGGGTATCTCAAACTTCCCCGGCCCTCAGGGTCACTACATCGCCGATGCGGTGACCTTTCCCGTCTCGACATTGCGTCACTTCAGCAGCCGATATAGCCAGCAGATCAAGAGTGGTCGCGGTGCACTGAAGAGCGATCTGTGCGTTCCCCTGGACAGGCACACCACCCAGGCATGGGAGCAGTTGCTGGTCGCCATCCATGCAAACGCCCCGCAGGCGCTCTGCACACATTATGGGGAAGCGGTGCTGCTGAGCCTATGCCTTGGCGGCCAGGTCGGACCTTTGCTGATGGGGCGCAACGATCCCTTGTGCGAGCGGGTGCAGCACCTGGTAATGGCCAACCCGGAGCGAGACTGGACGGTTGCGAGCGTCGCACAGCACATGAACCTGGGGGAGTCGACCTTGCGTCGCCAACTGGCGAACGAGGGGAATAGTTTCAGGAACATTCTGGAGGGCGTTCGACTGTCGACAGCATTACAACGGCTGCAGACAACGTCTCGCCCGATCGGCGAAATTGCCGGCGCCTGCGGCTACGCCTCGGCCTCACGTTTTGCCGTGCGCTTTCGCTCACACTATGGCCTGTCACCCCGTGAATTGCGGGCAGCGATTTGAGCATTTGCGGGAGGGCTTTTCCCAGTCTGCCGGCCGGCAGTGTCACCTTGTGCCAGCCTGGGCGCGTCCATTCGTCTGTTGCCCGGCACTCTGGGGGGCATGGCGTTTCTCAACCTTAAGCACGGATATCCCGAGCCCAAGAACGGAGAGCCAGCATGGAAATCAATGAGAATGCCCCGGGCAACATTTCACAGCAGGCTGTAACGCGCGGCACGGACAACGAGACAGGGCACGACACGAGGCGTGATGAGGATAAGATCCCGCTGCCGCCGGACGACGATGCCCCCCTTGAGGAGGATATGTCTGATGTGGACGCTGCCGATTCAGTGGCGAGCGAACACCCTGACAACTGAGGTGTTTCAGATCAACGAACCCGGCCAGGGTGTCGCAGGTGGCTGGGAATCCGAAGGCGGCTGTAAAGCCGCCTTCTGGGCGATGGCTAGCGGGCGTTCAGCCCGTCGAGAAACTCGGTGTGTTGCAACGTCCTGGAAAACATCGGCAGCGTGAAGCGTTCGGCAGCCTGTTGTTGCTCCTCGGTGAAGGTCGCGGTGCAATCGATCAGGGTCACCACGTTATAGCCCTTCTCATAACCTGATCGTACCGTGCCTTCGACACAGCAATTGGTCAGGAAGCCCGCCACCACCAGGGTCTGGATGCCGTTGTTGCGCAGCACCAGGTCCAGGCCCGTGGTGGCGAAACCGTCCAGCCCGCGCTTGCCCTCCACGAGAATGTCGCCGGCTTCCCGGGTAATCGCCTCGCTGATGTCGGCGCCCCAACTGCCGGTGCGAAAGGCGCTGCCATCGGCAACGCCCTTGAGAATCCCGTAGTCGCGGGTGGTCAGTTCCGGATAGCCCTCGGCGAACTGGATCGGCAGGTGGATGATCTTCACCCCGAGCGTGCGCGCCTGTTCAACCGTGGTGGCGGTGTTCGCGAGCATATTGGACGTGTGCATGACGTCTTTGACGGCGTCATGGAACACGCCGCCTTGGGTGGTGAAATCGTTCTGGTATTCGATCAGGACCAGGGCGGTGGTGTGTGGGTTCATGTCGGGTCTCCGATAAGTGGGTCGAGCAACAAGCGTAGAACAGCAGGCAAGGTTGAGTGGGGCGGCAGTCAAACATAAAACTATGGCTCAGAACGGCGCATCCGTTCACAGACCGTGAGCAAAGCGGGCACTTTGATACTATGCTCATTGCCAATGCGAGCCATCTACGGGGCTCAATGTTCGGCCGTCAAGGGCACCGACCCGGGCAAAATCATTGACGTTGGCCAGCAGCCTTATATCGGCAAGACAGCCGGTGGGCGGGCTTCAGGCGTTTTCAACGGCTCACGCAACAACCCGCACGCGGCATACAGGGAAACGTTCAATGCCTGCCCCACACCTCACCTGTTCGAAAATCTCCAATTTGGGGGCCAATTGCTCCAACCAGAACACGCCGTCGATCCAGGCTGTAAGCCGGTGCGGGTGGATGACTGTTGGTAAATGCCAAGCACGATGGAGAACAGCATGAACACCCAGTCGATCCACACGATCTTGAGGCGCTTCGCCGGCTGCGTGGCGGGGCTGGCGATGGTTGCCGCCAATCCGGCCCACGCTGCCGCCGACGGCATCGCCAGCGGCCCTACGGCGAGCTACAGCATTGCCTTCAGCAATTCCTACGCAGGCAGCGATTTTCGCAAGGTGATGGTGCGCAACTGGCAGGAAATTGCGCTCCAGGCGCAAAAGGAGGGCTTGATCCGTGAGGCTCCCGTCGTCAGCGCCAATAACTCGGCTTCGGAACAGGCAGCCCATATCCAGGACATGATCGTCAAGGGCGTCGATGCCATCGTGATCCTCGCTGCCTCCGACACGGCCCTCAACGGGGTGATCCGCGATGCCTGCAACGCCGGCATCGTGGTGGTCGTCATGGCCAGCCTGGTCACCGAGCCCTGTGTCTATACCGTGGATTACAACTGGTCCGCCATGGGCCGTGTGGAAATGGACTACATCGCCGAGCGCCTGAAGGGCAACGGGACGTTGCTGGAGATCCGTGGCATCGCTGGCGATGCCACGGATAAAAACATCAGTGATGGCATTCGCAAGGCCGCCAGCGACTATCCGGGCCTGAAATTCGTCAAGACCGTATACGGGAACTGGACGGCTTCTGTCGCCCGCAGGGAGGTGACGCTGGCGCTGCCGTCGCTGCCCGCCATTGATGCCGTGGCTACCCAGGGTGGCGACGGATATGGTGCGGCCATGGCGTTCAAGGCGGCGGGTCGCCCTTTGCCGATCATTGTGATGGGGAACCGTCAGGACGAACTTGCCCTGTGGAAACAGGAACGCGATGCCAATGGCTACGAGACAGTTTCTATCTCTGCCTCCCCGAGCGTCTCCCAGATGGGGTTCTGGGTGGCCCAGCAGATATTGGCGGGCAAGCAAGTGCCGAAGTTCGTCGAGGTGCCGCTGGTACGTATTGATGCCAAAGACCTGGACGCCTGGCTTGCCACTATGCCGGTGGGCGGTGCCGCCAATCCGTTCTACGGCCAGGCTTCCGTTGCGGCGATGATCGATGCAGCCATCAACCATACGGCGCCGCCGGCGCCTTTGCCGGAGGTGACGAAACAGTAGCGGCGGGCTAGGAGGCGAGGCCCCATGTTGACATTCAAATCAGCCACGGCCAGGCCTATTGCCGTCAGGATCGGCCTGGCGGTTGCCGCACTGGTGTTGCTGATGCTGGCGGTATCGCTCGTGAACCTCTACGGCCTGCGAGGCATGGTACGTGCGGTGGATTCCGCCAGCCATTCCGCGGAAATTCTGGCCTCGGTCAACGGGGCCACCGGGCGGGTGGAAAACTTCATTGCCACCCGCGACCAGGACAGCGTGTCCCAGGCCGAAGGCTTGGTCGCGACCGCTATCAACGGCCTCAACGCCATCCCGGCGGCAGAGGCGCAATCGCTCAAGGGTAGCCTGGAGAGGCTCGCTGCGGCGATCGCGTCCTTGCGGGCGGCGACCCTGACCATGGATGGCGAAACCGAGAATATGACCGCCCATTACGCCCGGATGCGAGAGGCGACGGCCCTCGTTGAACAGGGTATCGCCGATGGGCTGAAGGGCCTGGACTCCCGCGCCGCCGACCACCAGGCGCGGGTGAGCAACGCCCAGAGCGCCCATCGCATCCTGGATATCCTGCGCAACGGCGAACGCATCATTACCGCCAATGTGGCCCAGGTGCTGGTGAGCGGTGATGGTGCCGCCGCCATTGCGGCGCGCAACGCCTGTGCGGCGCTGCCGCCTGTGGTCGAGCAATTGCGTGAGTTGATGGGGGCGCCGCAACAGGTGGAGACCCTGGAACAGTTGGCGACGGCGGTGGCAGCAGCCAGCCTTGCGCTCGAGCAGCTTGGCGAGGCTCCCAGGCTCCGGGGCGGCGAGGCTTTGCGGCATCTGGGGGCTGTTGGAGGTGTGGCAGAGCGCCTTGAAGTCATGTTGGCTGAAGTGGACGAGCACATTGCCCATGACGCCAGTGACATTCAGGCCGCCATCGGTTTGCTGCAAAACGCCGCCGCGTTGTCCAAGCGTTTCGCCGAACGTGTTGCCACCCTGGAAGCGCAGACCTTGTCGTTTCGCCTGGCGCCGTCGGCCGAGGTCGCCAGCTCTGTAGGCGTCATCCTCGATGAACTCTCCCGTCTCGCCCGGGTTCTGCCTTCGTCTGTGGGGCAGCAGGTCAACGCTACGCCCCTGACGGTCAGCGATCAGATTGCTGGCTACCGGGCGGCATTTGCCGGGTTCCATCAGGCGAGCAACGCCTTGGGCGACGCGCGCGACCAGGTTCGCATCGAGGCACGCAGCGCTGGCCTGTTGGTTGCGCGCTTCGCTGGCGAAGCGCGTTCAGACGCCTTGGTCCATAAGGATCGCGGCATGCTTGCGACGATAGTCGCTGGCGCCGTCGCCATCCTGCTGGCCGGAGCCATCGCCTGGAGCACCTCGCGGTTTGTCGCGCAGCCCATCGTCGCCCTGGCTTCGGTCATGCGCCGGCTGGCAGCCGGCGACTTGAGCGCCGAAATCGCCAGTGCTGGACGCGGCGATGAGATTGGGATCATGACTCGCGCCGTTCGGGTGTTCCAGGAGAATGCCTTGCGCATCCGGGTGCTGGAGGCCGAGGCCGAAGCCGAAAGACAGCAGGTGCAGGCCTCTCTGGAGAGAATGGTCGCCGAACGGACCGACACGCTGCACCGACAGACCGAGGTGCTGGAGGCGCAGGCGGTTGCACTTATTCAGGCGCGCAACCAGGCCGAGACGGCCAACCAGGCAAAGAGTGATTTCGTCGCCACGGTCAGCCACGAACTGCGCACCCCTTTGACCCTTATTCTCGCCCCGTTGGAGCAGCTCTCGGTGGCGATCACGCCGCCGGCGGACTGGCGCGTGCAAATCGAGCGCGCACAACGCAACGCACTGCGCCTGATGAACCGCGTGAACGATATCCTTGACTTCTCCAAGGCCGAAGCAGGCAAGTTTGAGCTGTGTCCGGCGCCCGTTGATTTGAACAAGGCTGTGGGCGTACTGGCCGAGGACGCCGCCATGGTGGCCAAGGGCAAAGGCTGCACGTTGACCTGCAGCATCGATCCTGCCCTCGGCACCGTGTTCCTGGACCCCCGACACTTCGAGAAGATTCTGCTCAACCTGGTGAGTAATGCCATCAAGTTCACCCCTGCTGGCGGTACGGTGCATCTGGCAGTCACTGCGCTTGATGACGAGCGATTTGAACTCGCGGTGCAAGACTCGGGCATTGGCATCGCGCCTGACAAATTACCCCTGCTGTTCCAGCGTTTTTCCCAGATCGACAATTCCGCCACGCGGCATTACAGCGGTACAGGCATCGGCCTGGCCCTGGTCAAGGATCTGGTCGAACTGATGGGAGGCGAAGTCAGCGTCAACAGTGAGCCTGGAAAGGGGTCGTGCTTCCTTGTTCGATTTCCTCGGGGAACCGAGCAAAACACGGTACCGACCGAAGCCGGTCATCTGCATGAGGGATCGTCACCCACCGCAATGATCACAACCGAGCAGCGCCACTTGCTGTTCGATGACGGCCGCCGTGGCAGTAGCAACGACCAGGCGTCCATGGGCGATGCAGACAACGAGCAGCACCCGGAACGCACCTCGCAGTCCAGGGTCCTGGTGGTCGATGACAGCCCGGAAATGCTTGGCTACCTCAGCGAGCTTTTGCGCGACGACTACAGCGTCGTCACCGCCGCTGATGGAGAGCAGGCCTGGGCCATGCTGCAGCGTCAACCGATCAATGTCGTTCTCTCGGATGTGATGATGCCGGAGCTTGACGGCTTTGGCCTGACCGCCAGAATCAAGGCGAGCGCCGGTTTCGCCCATGTGCCCGTCATCCTGTTGACCGCCCGCGGCGGCAGCGAGGCTTGCATCTCCGGGCTGGAGAGTGGCGCCGATGACTATATCGCCAAACCTTTCTCGCCATTGGAGCTCAAGGCTCGCGTACGCGCGGCGCTACGCATGAGCCAGGTGCAATCCGAACTGAATGCGAAATCCCGTCAGGCGGGCATGGCCGAGATCGCCACGACGGTGCTGCACAATGTCGGCAACGTCCTCAACAGCGTGAACGTTTCGGCCGAGTTGGTCAGCAGCCAGATGCGCACCTCCAAGGCCCAGAGCCTGGGCAAGGTGGCGCAGATGATGAACGAACACATCCATGAGCTGAGCGATTTCCTCACCCAGGACCAGCGGGGAAAGATGCTGCCCGACTACCTGCTCAAGCTGGCACAGGCGGTGGCGGCAGAACAGCAGGGCATCATCGAAGAGCTCGAGCAACTCACCAAAGGCATTGACCACATCAAGACCATTGTCGCTGCCCAGCAGTCCTATGCCGTTGCCGTCAGTGTCGTCGAAACAATACCGGTCTCGGAATTAATCGATGATGCCTGGCGCATGAGTGCCGGCTCACGGATGAATCAGGAGGTGACGGTGGTCAAGGACATTGCCGACTTGCCCCTGCTGTCGCTGGACCGGCACCGGGTGCTGCTGATTCTGGTAAACCTGATCAGAAACGCCAGGCAGGCGTTAGACGGCGTGGTCGATCGCAGCCCTTGCATCACGTTCAGCGCCTCCCTCATCGCTGACGAGGCAGTCTTGCGTATCACGGTGGCCGACAATGGCAACGGGATTACGCCAGAACACCTGACGCGTATCTTTTCCCATGGCTTCACGACTCGCAAAGACGGTCACGGTTTCGGCCTGCACAGCTGCGCGCTCGCCGCGCAGGAAATGGGTGGCCGCTTGACCGTGCACAGCGACGGGGAAGGGCAGGGCGCAACCTTCATCCTCGAGATCCCTCTTGACGCGCCGCAGAGTAAGCGATGAGCATCGAACAAGCGCCCTATGGGCTGGGCCGTGGATAAAGTTCCATCAGGTTCGATTTTCAAGTCAGCTGTGCGCTCCCACTCAGTTCGAATCTCGCGGGCCGGTCTTATCAGCAACCATCATTTTTCCATACTGGTCGTTTTCGCATCATTTGACGCCTCTTTTTGAAAGCGCAGCAGGGTATCGTGATACGTTTTTCTTCGACGATGGTCCGTGTCATAGCCGCCGTTAGCGGCGACAGTGCCGGCTTGAATATGGTCCAGATAACTGAACAATCTTCGTGCTGACAGAAAGCTGATCGCATAACCCAGCTTGACCATCTTGTCTTGTAGCGCGTATCCCGGTACCCGGTTATCCATCATGAAGCGCAAGTTATGTTGTTTAATTACATCGCAGTTCCATAAGGTGCAAAAACTTTTCAAGTGGGTTTCTCTGAAAGGCTTGGGGTTTTTAGAGGGTAGCCCCACGTAACGCATGAGTGTTCGGTAGTGGTACTTCATCAGTCGAGTGCCGAACCGCCAGGCACTTCTTAAAAAACCGCGATTGATCTGTTCTGTACAACCGACTGCCACTGTACGCGGCGTTGCAGTGCTTTGGCTCATCATCATACTGAATACATCGGTATCAAATACAAATGTGTCCGTATGAAGCAGGAATAAGTACGGAGTTTCAACATATCCCAAAATCAGATCAAGGGCTTTACCATGCGCGATATATCCAGCTTCTCGAGGGTGGGGGATCCTTTCTACCAAGTTGATCCAATCAAGTGTCCGCAAGTAGTGGATGCTTTCATCGGCGGAACCGTTATCCACTATCCAGACCGGAACTTGATGGTATATAGCGTAGTCGCGTAGCAATCCTAAGCAAAGGCGTGTCATGTGCAGCGTTTTATAATTAACCAGGCCGATACTGAACGAGGCATGTTTTGCCGAATGAGCGTTGTCGTCAGGCATTAGTGAAACACTCCAGAATGATATATCGGTAGTACGCCGTTTTCGACTGGGCCGGCAGGCTCGAGGGGTCGCCATCACCTCATGAGTGGCCGGGTCAGGAGAGGCTCATCAGCCAAGCTTAATAGGTCGCTCTGTTTGGTAGCGTTAATTTATGGTTAAGGTGGGTAAATAACAGAGTGGGAAGTAACTCGAAGCGCTCGTGGTATTTACCATAACCTTACCGACTTCTGACATTTTTCAGGCTGGGTACGTCGTAAGCTTGTTCGTGATAGTGCGCAGTAGTGCTGGCACTGCGTAACCGATAAAAGTGGAGGTGGTTATGTTGAGTAAGCAATTCGCCAATGGCCCATGTGTGTCTCGGCAGCTGGAAATATCTGGCTTGCACCAAGACAGTCTTCAGGATCAATTACGTAAGCTCCTCGGTCATGGTTTTAATTTGATGTTATTTTGCAGCGGCGGCCAATATGGTGGTCGATACTGCCATGTGCAAATACACCATGACAAAAGTGGGATTGAGCTTGAGTTGCATGGCGTATTCGACGAACGCTTCGTGCATGAGGCGTGCCTGGCCATAGAGGAAATAAAGAAGCAAGTGCGCTTGGCGATAGGACCACTTCGAGGTATTCCAGCACCTGCACGGAGAAAAGTACATACAGCCCGTTATTGACGAATTACACGGGCTGGCGAAGTTACGCCGCACACACCAACGGCGGAGCAATCAACGGTCCCAATAGCGCGCTGGTCATGGGCTGACTGCACGTCAAGTCAATCATTGGTGCTTTCTTCATCCCTGAGTTGGCGGCTCATGGCATCGCAGCTCTGCGACCACGAGACCAGCCATTTCGGCATCTCTGGCGACCGTTCGGGCAGTCCCAGTTCTCGAACAAACTCGCTTGGCGGAACAATACCTTTCGCTGAACGAAATAGACCTCGCATTACGACAACGCCGATCACTCTGCCTTTACTCACAAATCGATGCTCCATGAAGCTCCACTTGTCGTCCCAGCCAAGCATCCTTGTATGGATTTCAAACGCTTCAAACAGTCTAAGTTCACGACGAAATTTACCCCAAGTGTCTCCGACGATGGGCAGCGCCTTTGCTCTAATAGCTACTCGATAGGCGCCACTGCGCAAAACGAAATCCATGCGTCCGACATCGGCCAGGGTGAAATATCGGCCGTTGGTGACATGTCGATTGAAGTCGAGGTCCAGTGGCCAGACGCGCATTCGGATGACGGTTGATTCCAGCGCTTTTGCCGGTTTGCGCCAAGGTTGACGAAGCAGCATGAGGAGAAGTCGAAACCAGAGATTCATACAGACGCCGATAGATGAATGATTGGCGTACTTTAAAGTGCTGAGGGCTGAGTCAGGTAGGTCCCTAAATGACTCAATTCTGCGCAAAAGTACATTCCGATCACTCATTCTACGGTTTAAGTTTTTCTAGCGGGTTTCGCAGGCGTCTATCGCGCTATCTGCGGCCTGTGGGTTTCGCGACCTTTGTCCGCCCGTTCTCGGCGATTGCCCAAGGTGCACGGCGAGTCGCTGGGGGGGACGTCCTCCCCCGACCCCCTCCAGCAAGCAAGCACCCGAAAAGCTGCAACTGGACGGCTTTTAATCAGTGCCATCTATCTCAGGTCCTCTGTTAGATTAAATATATATAGCTTGCCGAGTGCAAAGCTGTTGGAAGTCATAAGAGGGTTAAAAGGTCAGGCGCTAAGCTGCCTTGTGCGAAAAAGTGTCATAAATAAAATTTCTTTTGATTCAATGGGCGAGAACAGGCAGTCAGTAACTTTAAGAAAGTCAATATGCGAAACCATGAAGTTTTATTCATGTTGGTGGCTGAGGAGCCCTGATTTGCGATGCTTGATATTGCTGCAACCCTTCAAGTACATTTCATTTAATTTCCAGTATCAACGCTCACCAACAGGAAGTTACCTTCTTCCCGCGCGCATCAAGATGGTATTGATGCGGTTACGGCGACAGGAGCAAACTGGGTAGGCATATTTTCTGGTATCAATGAAACGTCACATAAATATCGAATTAGAAAATCAAAAGCACAGATACAAGATCTCATTAGCCGAGGTGTACTGTATGCAAAATCACTGGGCCTGAAAGTTCGCTACGCCGCCCGATTATCGGCGAGTTCAGCTTCGTACATACCGCAAAGCTTCATGTGACCGCCGGCTCCCGAAATAGAAACTGCTATCACTGGATAGACCCGGTTTACTTGAGTGAGTAAGCCGTGCCATGAATCTTATGCGAGCACCTCAACATGATGGGTCATGAGTGGTTGACAGGCGTCGGTCTGATTTTCCTCGGAATAATAACGGGATTCGTCGGGACCAACACCGGTGGCAGTGTGTTTTTGACCGTTCCGGTGATGATCTGGCTGGGGATTGCACCTCAGTCGTCGATCGCCACTGCGCGCCTGGCCTCGGTAGGCACCATGGTTGCCGGACTGCGGCACTTCCATAACCAGGGAAAGGTCGATTATGCGCTGGCCTTTCCAGCTGCAGTACTGGGGCTGGTTGGGGCTCTGGCAGGCGCGAGCCTGCTTCTTCAAATAGATCCCGCGCTGCTGCACAAGGTAATTGGCGGGCTGACATTGCTGCTCGTCGCACTGTCCCTTATAAAAAAACCTCGTAGCGGCGAAACACCTCCCTCAGCGATCAGACGTCTGTTTGGCTATATCCTCTTTATCCCCGTAGGAATGATCGGCGGGTTATTTGGTGGGCAAGCCAAACTCTCGACGTATTTATTCATTATCTTTTTCAGAAAAAGCATCAGCGAATCGGTGGGTACCCGCAAAGTCGGTGGGCTGGTCCTCTCCGTGGGTTCATTACTGATTTTCGGCGTCAGCGGCATCATTGACTGGCAGTACGGATGTTGCCTGATTATTGGCACGCTATTGGGTGCAAATGCCGGCGCGAAGTTTGCCCTAAAGAAGGGCGACCGGTGGATGGAGGCAATTTTCAATCTAGTCGTGGTCGCGCTGGCATTGAGGATGCTGTTCTGGTGACCAGATTGGATGGGGACTCGCAAATACGTAAATGGTCTCACCTGTAGGCAGGTTCTATGTGGGTTTCAGCGACTTCTTGGAAGGGGGGACGTAATGACTGCCAAGGGACTCACTCAGTCCCTTGCAGGTTCAAACCCTATAGCCAACCCTTGATCTGCGCACACACAGCCTGGGTAGAAATACCGTAGCGATCGTGCAACGTCGGAAGCGCTCCCGCATCGAGAAACGCGTCCGGCAACGCTATTTGCCGGAACGTCGGGGTAACGCCATTGCGCAACAGCACGGTTGCCACCGCTTCGCCCAATCCGCCAATGATGGAGTGGTTTTCGGCCGTCACTACCAGTCGTCCCGGCTTTCTGGCTTCAGCCAGAATGGTCTGCTCATCCAAAGGCTTGATAGTGGGCACGTGAAGCACCGCGACATCCACGCCATCTGCCTGTAGTTCCTTGGCGGCTTCCAGGGCGCGCATGGTCATCAAACCGGTGGAAATGATTAAAACCTCATTGCCCGTACGCAGGGTCTTGGCCTTGCCGATCTCGAATGTGTAGCCATATTCGTCGAGCACCAGCGGTACGTTGCCGCGCAGTAACCGCATGTAGACCGGCCCTTGGTGCGCAGCAATGGCGGGCACGGCTTGTTCGATTTCCAGGGCATCGCAGGGGTCGACGATCATCAGGTTGGGCATGGCGCGGAAGATCGCCAGATCATCGGTTGCCTGGTGGCTGGGGCCGTACCCGGTGGTCAGGCCCGGCAGGCCGCAGACGATTTTGACGTTGAGGTTTTCCTCGGCAATCGCCATGCAGATGAAGTCATAGGCCCGGCGCGAAGCAAACACCGCGTAAGTGGTAGCGAAGGGCACGAACCCCTCCCGAGCCATGCCGGCTGCCGCGCTCATCAACAGTTGCTCGGCCATGCCCATCTGGTAGAAACGCTCCGGATGCGCCTTGGCAAAAATGTGCAGGTCGGTGTATTTGGACAAGTCAGCCGATAAACCCACGATGTCCTGGCGCTGGTCCGCGAGTGCGGCCAGTGCGTGACCGAATGGCGCTGGTTTTGTGGCCTGGCCTTCAGCGGCAATCGAGGCAATCATCGCCGAGGTGGTCAGCTTTTTCTTCGCCGCTGCGGGTGCCTGAACGTCAGTCTTGTGTGCGTTGCTCATACGGTTTTGCCTTCTTCCAGGTTGTTCAGGGCCACATCCCATTCATGCTCGTCGACGCGGATGAAGTGAGTCTTTTCGCGGGTTTCCAGGAACGGCACGCCTTTGCCCATTTTGGTATCGCAAATGATGACGCGCGGTTGTGCGCCGGGGTGGCTGCGGGCCGCGTCGAACGCCTTGACCAAGGCATCCAGGTCGTTACCGTCTACCCGCTGGGTGAACCAGCCAAAGGCTTGCCAGCGGTCAACGATGGGTTCAAATGCCAGCACTTCGCTGGAGTGTCCGTCGGCTTGCTGGTTATTCACATCGACAATGGCGATCAGGTTGTCGAGCTTCCAGTGCGAAGCGGACATGACCGCTTCCCAGGTGGATCCCTCATTCAGCTCGCCGTCCGACAGCAGGTTGTAGACGAATGAGGCGGACTGTTTGCGCTTCAAGCCCAGGCAGGCACCCACTGCGATGCCCAGCCCCTGGCCCAGGGAGCCGCCGGTGATCTCCATGCCGGGGGTGTAGGCGGCCATGCCGGACATGGGCAGGCGGCTGTCATCCGAACCGTAGGTTTCAAGTTCATCCAGTGGGATGATTTGCGCTTCAATCAGCGCCGCATACAGGGCGATCGCGTAGTGGCCGATGGAAAGGTAAAAGCGATCACGCTGTTCCCATTCCGGGTCTTCGGGCTTGTAGTTCAAGGCGTGAAAGTACGACACGGCCAGCAAGTCTGCCGCGCCCAGCGCCTGGCCGACATAGCCCTGGCCCTGGACTTGGCCCATGCGCAAGGCATGGCGACGAATGTTATGGGCGCGCTGCACCAGCGTGGTGGAGGACGCGCGAGATAAAGTGGCAGTCATGGAAATTCTCCGTTAACTCAACGATTGACCGAAGCGGCAGGAATGCGCAGCACCAGGCAGGCACCGATGCACAGCACACCGGTAATCAGGTACATGCCGATGGCGCTAGAACCGGTCGTGGTGGTGATCCAACCAATCAGGTAGGGCGAGCAGAAACCCGCCAGATTGGCAAAGCTGTTGATTCCAGCGATCCCGGCAGCGGCGGAGACGCCACCGAGCAAGGTGGTCGGCAGCATCCAGAACAGTGACGACGCCGACAGCACGCCTGCTGCTGCAAGGCACAGGCACAACACCGACAGCATCAGGTGGGTGCCGAACACCGCCGCCAACGTGAGGCCCAGCGCACCGGCAAGCATCGGCACCACCAGATGCCAGCGGCGCTCCTGGTGCTTGTCGCCGCTGCGCCCCATCAGCACCATCGCGACAATGGCGCACAGGTAGGGGAGGCTGGTGAGCAAGCCGATGTGCATCGGGTCGGCAACACCGGCATTACGGATAAGGGTCGGCAGCCAGAAGGTGATCGCGTACTGGCCCATCACCACGCAAAAGTAGATGCAGGCGAGAATCCACAGGCGGCGGTCGCGCAGGAAGGCGCCGACCGATGCATGGGTGACTTTGCGACTGTTGTCCTCGGCGAGTTCTTTGCTGACCAGCGCTTTTTCTTCATCGGTGAGCCAGGTGGCCTGGTGTACGCCGTCCTTGAGGTAAGCCAGCACCATCAGGCCAACGATGACGGTCGGAATGGCTTCGAGCACGAACATCCACTGCCAGCCCGCCCAGCCATGCACGCCGGCGAACTGGGTCATGATGTAGCCTGAGAGCGGCCCGCCGATCATGCCGGAGAGCGGGATGGCGATGAACCACAGCACGGTCATTTTGGCGCGGCGGTAGGAGGGAAACCAGTAGGTGAGGTAGAGCAGCAGGCCCGGTGCGAGCCCGGCTTCGGCGATACCGAGCAGGAAGCGCAGCGCATAGAACTGCCAGGCCGTTTCCACGAAGGCGAAGAGGGCGGAGATAATGCCCCACGAAATCATGATCCGCGCGATCCAGCGCCGGGCACCGACTTTGTGGAGGATGAGGTTGCTCGGCACTTCGCAGAGGAAATAGCCAAGAAAGAACATGCCCGCGCCGAGCCCGTATACGGTTTCGCTCAGGGACAGGTCATTCATCATCTGCAGCTTTGCAAACCCGACGTTTACCCGGTCCAGGTAGGCGCACAGGTAGCACAGCATCAGGAAAGGCATCAATCGCCAGGCAGTTTTGCGATACGCGCTTGCGCGCACTGTGGACACAGTGTCGAGCGTCATGGTGGTCATCATGAGGGTCTGATCTCTTGTTTTTATAGAACGCCGGGCTTGAGGCCCGACGTATCTTCGATCCAGAACTTAATGGACAGCGGGTGCTGGCACCTGTGGTCAGTGGATCAACATGCCGCCGTTGACATCCAGGGTGATGCCGGTGAGGTAGGACGACAAGTCGCTGGCGAGAAACAGTGCCGCATTGGCAACATCCTGCGCGGCACCAAGCCGACCCAGGGGGATGCTTTCGATGATTGCGTGGCGGCGCTCATCCTGCATCAGGCCCCCGGTGATGTCGGTATGGATCAGGCCTGGCGCAATGGCGTTGACGCGAATGTTGTCCGCGCCAAATTCGCGGGCCATGGCCTTGCCCAGTCCGAGCACGCCGGCCTTGGCGGCGCTGTAGTGCGGGCCGCCAAAAATGCCGCCGCCGCGCTGGGCCGATACGGATGACATGCAGACGATGCTGCCCGAAGCCTGAGTGCGCATCACCGGAATCACCGCCTGGGACATCAACAGCGTGCCGCGCAGGCTGACATCCAGGACCTTGTCGTAATCGCTCGGGCGAATGTCCAGGGTCTTGATGGGCTGGGTGATGCCGGCATTGTTGACGAGTATGTCGATACGGCCGTAGTGCTCCAGCACCTTGGCGATCGCTGCCTGGACTTGTTGCTCATCGGCCACGTTGGCAGCCAGGCCCAGGTGGCCTTCGCCGAGGGTGGCGGCGGCGTCACGGGCGGCGGACTCGTCGAGATCCAGGATGACAACGCGGGCGCCGTGTTGGGCGAAAGTGAGCGCGGTTGCGCGGCCGATGCCGCGTGCGGATGCGGCGCCAGTAATAATCGCGACTTTGCCTTGAAGAAGCATGAGGGATACCTCTGATTGTTTTTATGGTTCGATTCAGCGATCGATGGCTCAGAGTGGTCCCCGTCGACGGGCCGAGCAATAACGCAAACCTCACTGCTACATGAATAAAATTCAGCACTCGTCAATGCGAACCGCAAATGCTTGAATGGCACGATCCGCCCGCGACCCAAAAACAATAGGCTGACTACCGATGCGCCAGGACGATATCCCCACCTCCAATCTGCCACCGCTGAGAGCCATTCAGGCCTTCGAGCAGACAGCCCGTTTTGGCAACCTGGCAAGGGCCGCCGAAGTGCTCGACCTCACACCGTCAGCGATCAGCCATCAACTGGCCAAGCTGGAGGTGATGATTGGTCGACAGTTGTTTGTGCGGGCAGCGCGTGGGGTGACCCTGACGCCAGTGGGTGAGCAGTACTTGAAGGATATTTCCGGTCTGTTGCAGAGCCTTGAGGTCGCCACCGAGCGCGCCGCGAGTGACGTCAGCCTGGATTGCCTGCGGCTGCATTCGGCCCCCAGCTTTGGCTTGCTCTGGCTGATGCCGCGGTTGGAGTCGTTTCGCGCGAGCAATCCGGACATCCAGATCAATTTGTCGTGTTCCTATGAGTCGCTGCATTTCAGCCAGGACAAGATCGATGTGGATATTCGTCACGGCCGGCCTAATTGGCCCAGCTATGAAGTGCGCACCGTACGCAACGAAAGTTTCGCGGTGCTGGCCTCGCCCAAGCTGATCGCGCGCTGCGCGGTAAAAAACGCCGCAGATCTCCTGGCACAAGAGCTGATCCTTTCCGAAGCAACCTTGCTCAGGTGGCCTGAGTGGTTCGCCCAGCATGGCCTGGCGCGTCCCGAAAAGCCCTACGCCTTGAGTTTCGACCGCTCCTACATGAGTCTGGAAGCCGCGAGCCACGGCCTGGGGTTCGCCCTTGAAAGCACGCTGCTGGCGCAAAAATACCTGGCCAACGGTTCGCTGGTTGAAGTCGCCCCCGAAGCGTTGAGCGCTGCGGTTGCCGCCCATCATTTGGTGTTCCCGAAGGCTCACTCCAGTTTTCCCAGGGTCAGGCGGTTCTTGGGGTGGATGGAGGTGGAGTTAGGGCATAGTTTCGTGTTTTGAGGGGCTGGCCGTCCTAAGGCCGACCACCGCTCGCCAACCTGGCGGCGAAAAACGCGTGAACCTGTGCAAGCTCGGCCGCGCGCACCGGGCCAATATGACGAAAGGCCCGGACGGCGGCTCAGGCCAAGCTGCCTGGAGCAATGAAATGCTTATTCGCCAGCGCGGTCGTTGCCACCATGCGCGGCGATGAACAGGGTGACGGCCGATCGGCAATAGGATTCGATTTCATCCTCTGCTCTCGCCTCATCGAAGCGGGCGATCATCAGGAGATCGGAGCCTTTGAAAAGCGCGGCAAACAAGCGGGCGGACCCCAGAGGATCGGGCACGTTCAGCACCGCCTTTCCGTGCAACTGACGCAGCAGGGCCTCGATCTGGGCGACGACATAGGCGGGGCCGGCTTCGTAATGGAGCTTGCTTAACGACTTTTGATTCGTCTTGTCGACCATGATCATGGCTTCGACACTGCGCACATCCGGGCTCAACAACGTGCGAAGCAGGAATGTTCCCACCGCCATGAGCTGATCTGCCGCCGAACCGTCGACGCCTTCAATAAGGGCCTGTGGTGCAAACTGATGGCAGTGGGCCGCGATGGCCGCGCTGTACAGCGCCTCCTTGTTCTCAAAGTGCCGATAGATGCTGAGCTTGGATATCTTCGCCCGCTGGGCGACCTTGTCCATTGTCGTCGCTTGAAAACCCAATTCCACAAAAAGCTCGCACGCGGCGTCGACTATCGTTTGGCCAAGCGCCTCGTTGGCGGGCCGGCCGCGCCGACCCTGGTTGTGTTCGGTCATAAATATTCCAGTACTTGACAGTATTCTAATTCTTGAATTAGGGTACTTCAAAGTATCTTAAAAATGCAAGCCGATCTCCCTTCATCCACAACGCGGAGCCCATCACCATGAATGACGTCATCATCATCGGCGGCAGCTTTGCCGGTCTTGCTGCTGCCCTGCAGCTCGGTCGTGCCCGGCGCCAGGTCACCGTTCTCGATACCGGCCTCCCACGCAACCGCTTCGCCGGCCACTCCCATGGCCTGCTCGGCCACGATCACAAGCCACCGCTGGAGATCCTGGCCGAGGCGCGGCGGCAGCTGGCGCGCTATCCCACGGTCAGGTTGGTCACTGCCCGTGCCGAGAGCATCTCCGGCGCCATCGACGATTTCTGCGTCCTCACTGGCGATGGCGAAAGCCTCAGGGCGCGCCGCCTGATCCTGAGCTATGGCGTCGTTGACCAGATGCCTGATGTTCCGGGCTATGCCGAAAACTGGGGCACCTCCATCGTGCCTTGCCCCTATTGCGACGGCTTTGAAGTCGCCGGCCAGCATTGGGGCCTCGTCTGGTCCGGCCCGCAATCGATGAATCAGGTCAGGCTGTTCCACGATTGGACCGACACGTTGACGGTCTTCGCCAATGGGCATGACCTTCCACCCGACATCCAGGCCGACCTGGCGCGACGTGGCATCTCTGTCGTCAATGGCCGGATCACCGAAATCGACCATGACGAGAACCATAACGCCAACGTCAGGCTCAACGCCGGCCCTCCTGTCGCGGTCGACATTCTGTTCGCGCATCCGCGCAACAAGCCGTCTGCACGCCTGCATGAGTCGCTGGGCCTCGCCACTGTGGATACGCCCCAGGGCGTCGCCCTGAAGGTCGACGAGCGCCGCGAAACCAGCGTGCCCGGCATCTACGCCGCGGGCGACCTGGCAAACCCCCTTATGGCCTCGGTCACCCTGGCAATATCGCACGGCGCGACGGCGGGTATCTCCGCCCAACAGTCGATGCTGGTTTGAGGGCAATTCGGTTGTCGCGGGCTTCTGGAACACCGGTCTCAGAAGGTCGCCGTTCCCGGCTTTTGCACGGCCTGGTTAAAAACGAATCAAAACGAGGAGATGTCATGACAGAGCAAAATGCCTATCAGGTTGCCGACTGGAATGGCCAAAGCGGAGAGTACTGGGCCGCTAACCAGGCCCGGCTCGACGCCATGTTTGCGGTATTCGGCCAGGCCGCGATCGACGCCGCCGCGCCCGCCACAGGCGAACGCGTGCTTGACGTCGGTTGCGGCGCGGGCGCGTCGAGCCTGGCTCTGGCCGCCCGCGTCGGCGCGGGCGGCCATGTGCTGGGCGTGGACATATCCGAACCACTGATCGGCCGCGCGCGTGCGCTGGCGCCACCGGATACGCCGGCCCGGTTCCGGGTAGCCGATGCCAGCAGCGCCGAGTTGCCCGAGGGCGCGTTTGACCTCCTGTTCTCGCGTTTCGGGGTGATGTTCTTCGACGATCCGATAGGGGCGTTCGCCCATATGCGACGCGCGCTCCGGCCGGGCGGGCGGGTCGCTTTCGTCTGCTGGCGCGGTGTGGCCGAGAATGATTGGGTGCGCCTGCCGATGGGCGCGCTCAAGGGCATCCTCCCGCTGACCGCACGGCCCGATCCCGAAGCGCCCGGCCCATTCTCGTTTGGCGACCGGGAGCGCGTGGCACGCATCCTGACAGCGGCCGGCTTCACCGATATCACCAGCACGCCCTTCGATGCTTCCATCCCGTTCGGCGAGGGCGTGACGCGGGACGCGGCGATCGATGACGCGGTGAAGATGGCATTCGAGGGTGGCCCGCTGGCGCTTGTGCTCGCTGATCAGCCCGACGCCATCCGAGCCCGCGCCTGGGCCGCGGTTCGCGCCGCCTTCGAGGGCCTCCCCGGCGAGCGGTCGGTGATGATCGACGGCGCGACGTGGATCGTCATGGCACGCAATCCGGCAAGCTGACAGGGAGTGATAGGGGAGGTGCTTGGCCTTCCGCGTAGAGACAATTGACCTGAAACCAACCCTGATCATTGCGAGCTTGTGACAAAAGTATAATTTGGTCACTCGTTGTCAAGCGCTTTTCGGATGCGTAAGCTAGCTCGCATGAACAAGACATCCATAGCTTCCCCCAGCATCCGTGGCCCAGCCGATCATGAGATCCGGAATCAGATCGTCGCGGCGGCCAATCAGCACTTCAGTCAATACGGCTATAGCAAAACTACGGTTTCCGACCTGGCGAAAGCGATCGGGTTTTCCAAGGCGTACATCTACAAGTTTTTTGATTCCAAGCAGGCGATTGGTGAGGCTATCTGTGGCAATTGCCTGGCGGAAATCATCGCGGCCGTAGAACAGGCCATTAATGCAGAGGACATCTCGCCGACCGAACGTTTTCGACGTTTGGTGAAAACGTTGATCGCTACCGGGGTGAATTTGTTCTTCAGTGATCGAAAGCTCTATGACATCGCCGCATTTGCAGCGTCTGAGAACTGGCCCTGCGCTCAGCAATATGACGCCTTGGTCAGGGACTTCGTGTTGCAGATTGTGCGTGAAGGCCGAGAGATCGGCGAATTTGAACGCAAAACACCCTTGGACGAAACAGTCGATTCGATCCACCTTGCGCTGCGCCCTTTCGTCAATCCGTTGCTTTTGCAATACAACCTTGACTTCGTCGAGCTGGCTCCGGTCCTCACCTCAAATCTCATTCTGCGTAGCTTGATGCCGTGAGCCTGCGCTAATCATCTCTATCACTTTGCTCTGATATCAACGCTGAGATGATGGTGAACACCGATCCAGGTGGACACCCTTTTCCGGGGCGCGGTATTAACTCGAATCCGGGGCCTGATCCCCACATTCACAGCCATGTATCAAACCTCACCAGGTAACTGAGTGGATTATCCGCGCAGCATTTGCCGCCTAGCCACGCATGTTCATTTGTCGAATTGGTGACTATTGACATAAATAGTCATATGAATAAATATGCTGTACCTATCCTGGAGGAATCGCCGCGGCGCGCACGATCTTCGTAACGCTGCGCAGCGGCCCCTCCCGGTAGCCCGCGCTCGGCGTGACGCTCTCTACCGCTTTATCCCGATGATCTATCGAGTCCTAATAATGAAAAAAATACTGCGCAGGACCCCGCTTGGCCTTGCTGTTGCCCTCTCGTCGACACAACTGTTCGCGAGCGGTTTCGCTCTCAATGAACAAAGCATCAGTGGGATGGGCTCCGGATTTGCCGGCCGTTCTTCATCTGCAGAAGATGCGAGTACCGTCTTCGGTAATCCGGCCGGTATGTCTCGCTTGAAAAAAGAGCAGGCCAGCGTCGGGGCGGCAACGCTTTTCGCAAAGGCCCATATAAGCCAGACGCGCAGCACATTCGGGGGGCAGGAGGACGGGGACATGGTGCCGACCACCACAGTGCCCATGGGTTACTACGTCAAACCCATCGATGAGCACTGGGCGTTCGGTGTGGGTTTCTATGTGCCGTTTGGGCTAATGACCGATTATGGCAGTGGGTTCGCCGGCCGCTACTACGCCAACAAAAGTGAGGTCACGACCCTTACGTTTCAGCCCACCATCAGCTATGCGTTCAACGACAAGGTCTCGATCGGTTTCGGACCGACCATCAACCGTATCAGTGGTGAGCTTTCCGGGATGGTGCTCAATCCACTCAGCCCCGGCCGCAATGACGGAAAACTCAAAAGCACCGGTGATGACACGGCGCTTGGGTTTAACGCGGGTATTCTAGTGCAAGCGACAGATCGAACTCGGTTGGGTCTGACCTATCACTCCAAGGTCAGCTACCGGCTGGATGCCAAGACCAAGCTCACCGACGGCATCTTCAGTGTGCTGGGTGTAAGCGGTACGAGCTATGACGCGTCCTTGGATGTGGACACCCCGGAATCAGTCGATTTTTCCGTGACTCATCAACTCAACAGTGACTGGACGCTCTACCTGGGCAGTACGTGGACGCGCTGGAGTCGCTTCAAGGAATTGGTGTTCGAAAACAGTGGTTTGCCTGCGGCGTTGAGCGGAACGCTGAGTCGTATTACCGAGGAGCAGAACTGGCACGACACGTGGGCGCACGCTATCGGCACGGCGTATAAGCTGAACAATCAGTGGGTTCTTCGTGCCGGCTTCTCGGTTGATCAGTCCCCCGCCAACAACGTCAACCGTGGGCCGCGAATCCCTACCGGTGACCGGAAAGTCATCAGTGTCGGGGCAGGGTGGACGCCGGCAGAGAATGTCACGATCGATGTGGCGTATTCCTACCTATGGGAGGAAAGCGTGCAGGTCAATGACGTATCCGCCTCAAGAGGCGCCTACAGCTCGAAGTATAAAAATAGCGCGAGCGGTTTGGGCACTTCTGTCAGCTATCGATTCTGACTCACTGCGTGGCCTGAGAGCGGATACCTAGTGGATCAGGTATCCGTCGTCGGAGGCATTGCCTGGCCCGCTCAAACACCCATTACGCGCGACATCAGGCCCTGGTGAAGTCGACGGGGTGTGGCCCAGGTCAAGACCGCAATTGCTTTGTTGCCAAAGCCCGGCACGACGCTCATGCGGCCTGCGTGCAACGCTTGTATCCCCGCTCGCACTACAGGCTCGGGTTGCATCATGACCCTCTTCAAGACCGGTGTTATCTTTTGTTTGGCACTTGCTGCAAACCCGGTATCCGACATGCCTGGACAAAGCGCTGTGACCACCACACCGTCTTGTTTGAGCTCACGATGCAGGGCGTCGGAGAATCTGAGTACGTAAGCCTTGGCGGCAGAGTAAACCGCAAAGCTCTTCACGCCCTGGTAGGACAGCAGGCTGGCCGTCATCAAGATATGCCCCCTGCGCCTGGCCCGCATATCCTCTGCAAACAGACGAGTGATGGCGGTCAGGCTGGCGACGTCCAGGTCGATCATCGCCAGGGAGCTTTCCAGGGGCTCATCCAGGAATGCTCCCTGCAAGCCGTAACCCGCATTGTTGATCAGGACATCGACCACCGTATTGCTGTCATGCAGGCGCCGATGCAGATCGATAATCACATTTATCGATGAAAGATCCGCTTGCTGCACCATCACGTCGACGTCGAAACGACTACGCAATTCGTCCGCGAGTGCTTCAAGCTCGTTCAGCCTGCGGGCCACCAGAATCAGCGATTTCCCTTTTGCGGCGTACTGTCGGGCAAATTCCTTGCCGAATCCGCTGGAGGCTCCAGTAATGAGCACCCATGAATTTTCTTTCACTGCCATCTTGCATACCCCTTGTTTGAATCTCGAAAACCATCGGTGTCATCGGCTCGTCAGTCGGCTATCCGAGGGCTGCCAGCCGCCACCCAGCGCCTTGAACGCGGCGACTGCCGCGCGTGCCGATTCGGTTTGTGCCTGCGCCCGAGCGTCGGAAGCCTGAAGCAGGGTCTCGTCAGCGTGCAGGACGTCAATCAAGCTGGCCGTGCCTTTCTCATAAGCAGTGAACGACGATTGGCGCGCTTGCGTCAGAGACGTCTCGCCTCCAATGAGGGTGGACGCTTGGGCGTCCCGATTCACCAGTGAGGAGAGCGCGTTCTCGACATCCTCGGTGGCGCGCAACACAGACTGACGGTAAGCGGCCAGGGATTCGGCTTCCTGTCCCTTGGCTTGGTCGATTTGGGCGTTGATGCGGCCAAAGTCGAAGAGTCTCCAGCGCAGCCCCAGTACGCCTGACGATTGACTGGCGCCGCCGGAAAAAAGATTGCCTGCCGATACAGCCGTCGCACTCCCCAGTAATGCGCTCAGAGAGAACTTAGGGTAGTACTCGGCAATCGCCTCCCCGATGCGTGCGTTTGAGGCGGCAAGGCGGCGCTCGGCGACAATGAGGTCAGGTCTGCGGCGCAGTAAGTCGGCTGGCGTTCCCATGGCCTTTAACTGCGGCGCTGCCGGAATGCTTGCGACCATGGCAAGTTGCGTGCGATGAGTACCGGGTGGCGTGCCGAGCATGACATCGAGTGAATTCATGGCCGCATCCAGACCGGTCTGCAGGACCGGTACGGTGGCTTGGACCTGTGCTAAAGCCCCCTCGGTCTGACGAACCTCATAGCTGGCGGCAAGTCCCTTGCTGTAGAGCAATTGGACTTTCTCCAGCAGCCCCTGCTGGGTTTTGACTTGTCGATTCGCGATGTCCAGCCGAGCCTGCAGTCCGCGGACAGTGATGTAGATATCCGCAGTCTGTGCGGCAATGGCCAGTCGTGTGGCCGCGGCGCCTGCCTCGGAAGCTTGGTACTCGGCAAGTGCCGCCTCGCGTCCGCGTCGCAGGCCGCCAAAGACATCCACTTCCCAGCTGGCATTGAGGTCGGCCTCGTAGGAACTGCCATAGCGATCATAGCCGGGGGTTGAGTTCAGTACCTGGCCGAGTGGCGTCTCGACTGATTGGTAGGCGCGGGCGGCCTGGCCGCTGATGTTTCCCGAGGGCCATAAAGCGGCATTGGCGGCGCCTAGTCCTGCCCGCGCCTGCGCGACTCGCGCCTGGGCCTGCGCAAGATCGAGGTTCTGTTCAAGTGCCTTGGCGACGAAGTCGGCGAGCAGTGGATCACCGAAGCCTTCCCACCAGATGACGAGGCTGGCAGGCGTCGCTCCTGGTCTCTGCTCGACAGAAGACTGACCCAGGTAACGATCCGGGAGCGGGGCGTCCGGACGGCGATAGTCCGGACCGACCGCACAACCTGTCATCAAGCTGGCGCTGATCAAAAAAGCAGCAGGGCGGAAGGAGCGCATTGGGATTCCTTGAATCGAACATTATTTGTGACCATATTACTTTATGGTCACTCTCTGTCAATTGAGGCCTCTAGGCTAAATTCAGATATGACTGAAAAATATCGTTCATCTCCGTCATGTGCTGCTTTGGAGTATGCGGTCCTGCATCAACCCAGTCTTGTTGCAACGAGGTTATGAGCGGTCACGTAGCGGGGTAGTGCATCTTTCTGTGTCGTTTGAAATCTCGTTTGTGACCGTTGACAATAATGGTCACCGGTCTGAATATATGATCCCTGTTCTTTCTATTCAATAAGGGAACCTATGCTCCGGCTCCGACCCATCCCCATTGCAGCCTGCTTGTTGCCTCTCGTCCTGACGGCGTGTGGTGACTCATCCAACATTGACGATCCGCGCATGCAGGCTCCTCTGGTAAGGCCCGGAACGGTTGAGGGCTCATCGGAGACGTCACGTTCATTCACGGGAGTAGTGGCGGCCCGCGTGCAGGGCGATCTTGGCTTTCGGGTCTCCGGCAAGATCCTCGAGCGGCTGGTCGATACCGGCCAGAGCGTTAAACGCGGTCAGCCGCTTATGCGCCTTGACCCTATCGACCTGGGGTTGCAGGCGCGAGCACAGCAAGAGTCGGTCACCGCCGCCAGGGCCCGCGCCAGGCAGACAACCGATGACGAGGCGCGATATCGCGACCTCGTCGCCGCAGGGGCTGTTTCTGCATCGGCCTACGACCAGGTCAAGGCCGCAGCGGATAGCGCAAAGGCGCAGCTCAGCGCCGCACAAGCCCAGGCCGATGTCGCCCGCAATGCTTCCGGTTACGCGGTGTTATTTGCGGATTCCGACGGTGTCGTGGTGGAAACACTCGCAGAGCCCGGGCAAGTCGTCAGCCCGGGGCAGCCCGTGGTTCGACTGGCCCGTGCAGGCCAGCGCGAAGCCATCGTGCATCTGCCCGAGACATTGCGTCCTGCAGCCGGATCCAGCGCGCAAGCGACGCTTTACGGCAGTACCGCAGGGGCTGTTACAGCGAAGCTCAGGCTGCTTTCTGACTCTGCCGACCCAGTGACGCGCACGTTTGAGGCGCGATATGTGCTTGAGGGCGCGCTGGCCAATGCCCCGATAGGTTCGACGGTCACGCTGGGGATCGCAGAAGGCGCCGCGCACGGGCAGGTGCTGCAAGTCCCCATCGCGGCCCTTTATGACCCGGGCAATGGCACCGGTGTGTGGGTGATCGCAGGCTCGCCGGCAAAGGTGAGCTGGCGTCCTGTTCAGGTGCTGGGATTGAGCGACGATGCCGCACGCGTGGCAGGCGATCTCAAGGTCGGTGAGCAGATCGTCGCGTTAGGCGCCCATCTGCTGCGCGATGGAGAGGACGTGAGAGTGCCCCAGCAGGATGACGCCCATGTTGCCGGGAGTCATCCATGAGCGAAGGCCGCTTTAATATTTCTGCGATCGCCGTTCGTGAGCGATCCATTACGGTATTCCTGATCTTTCTGATCGCGGTTGCGGGCACCCTGGCGTTCTTCCAACTGGGGCGTGCGGAGGATCCACCGTTTACGGTCAAGCAGTTGACGGTCATTACTGCCTGGCCGGGGGCTACTGCGCAGGAAATGCAGGACCAGGTCGCAGAGCCACTTGAAAAACGCCTGCAGGAATTGAAATGGTACGACCGCTCGGAAACCTATACGCGGCCCGGTCTTGCTTTCACCATGGTGTCGTTGTTGGACCGCACGCCACCCTCACAGGTGCAGGAAGAGTTTTATCAGGCACGCAAAAAGCTCGACGACGAAGCCACCAAGCTACCGGCGGGGGTAATCGGGCCCTTGGTCAACGACGAGTATTCGGACGTGACGTTTGCGCTGTTCGCCCTCAAAGCCAAAGGCGAGCCGCAGCGGCTGCTGGTGCGTGATGCTGAGTCGTTGCGCCAGCAACTGTTGCATGTGCCGGGCGTGAAAAAGGTCAACATCATCGGTGAGCAAGCCGAGCGAATATTTGTTTCGTTCTCCCATGATCGGTTGGCCACCCTGGGCATTGCGCCTCAGGACATCTTTGCCGCGCTGAATAACCAAAACGTGCTCACGCCCGCCGGTTCGATTGAAACAAATGGGCCGCAAGTCTTCCTCCGCCTGGACGGCGCCTTCGATAAGCTGGAGAAGATTCGTGACACGCCGATTGTGGTTCAGGGGCGCACGCTCAAGCTCTCCGACGTGGCCACTGTCGAACGTGGCTATGAAGATCCGGCAACCTTTCTGGTGCGCAGTAACGGAGAAGAGGCCCTGCTGCTGGGGGTCATCATGCGCGAAGGCTGGAACGGCCTGGACCTGGGCAAGGCGCTGGACGCCGAGACGACCAGGATCAATGAAGGCATGCCACTGGGCATGACGCTGACCAAGGTGACCGATCAAGCCGTCAACATCGACTCGGCCGTTGGCGAGTTCATGGTCAAGTTTTTTGTCGCGCTGCTCGTGGTGATGCTTGTTTGCTTCCTCAGCATGGGCTGGCGTGTGGGCGTCGTGGTCGCAGCTGCCGTGCCATTGACACTGGCGATCGTGTTTGTGGTGATGGCGGCCACCGGAAAGAACTTTGACCGTATTACCCTCGGTTCATTGATCCTGGCGCTCGGGTTGCTGGTAGATGACGCCATCATTGCTATCGAAATGATGGTCGTGAAAATGGAGGAGGGCTACGACCGGATCAAAGCCTCTGCGTATGCCTGGAGTCATACGGCCGCGCCGATGCTTTCTGGCACACTGGTAACGGCGGTTGGCTTCATGCCCAACGGTTTCGCCCAGTCCACTGCCGGCGAGTACACCAGCAACATGTTCTGGATCGTGGGCATTGCTCTGATCGCTTCCTGGGTTGTCGCAGTGGCTTTCACCCCTTACCTGGGCGTGAAGTTGCTGCCAGACATCAAGCAGGTAGAGGGTGGGCATGCGGCTATCTACGATACCCCGCGCTACAACCGCTTCCGCCGGGTCCTGACCCGGGTCATCGAACTCAAGTGGCTGGTGGCTGGTACGGTTATCACGCTGTTTGTCGTGGCCGTCCTGGGCATGGGCCTGGTGAAGAAGCAGTTCTTCCCGACGTCAGACCGTCCCGAGGTGATGGTCGAGGTGCAGATGCCCTACGGAACCTCCATCGAGCAGACCAGTGCCACTGCGAAAAAGGTCGAGGCCTGGCTGCAAAAGCAGGACGAGGCAAAAATCGTCACGGCCTATATCGGGCAGGGCGCGCCGCGTTTCTTCCTGGCGATGGCGCCAGAACTGCCGGATCCGTCATTCGCCAAGATCGTGGTGCTGACGTCCAGCCAGGAGGCACGGGAAACCCTCAAGCTGCGTTTTCGCGAGGCGGTCGCTGCCGGGCTCGCCCCAGAGGCCCGTGTCAGGGCGACTCAAATTGTGTTTGGTCCGTATTCACCCTATCCCGTCGCCTACAGGGTAATGGGGCCTGACCCGACGAAGCTGCGTGAGATTGCGGGCCGTGTACACGCGGTCATGCAAGCGAGTCCGCTGATGAGGACGGTCAACAGCGACTGGGGCCCGCTGGCGCCGACCCTGCATTTCAGCCTGGATCAGGATCGCTTGCAGGCGGTTGGACTGACCTCCAGCGCCGTCGCCCAGCAGTTGCAATTCCTGCTGGCGGGCGTGCCGATCACGTCGGTTCGTGAAGACATTCGTTCAGTGCAGGTGGTTGGGCGCGCCGCAGGCGATATACGTCTGGACCCTGCGCGGATTGAAGGGTTTACATTGGTGGGCGCCGCGGGCCAGCGGATCCCGCTGTCCCAGGTCGGAGAGGTGGATGTGCGTATGGAGGATCCGATCCTCAGGCGCCGTGACCGTACACCGACGATCACCGTGCGTGGCGATATTGACGAAGGCCTTCAACCACCGGATGTATCGGGTGTGATCATCAAGCAACTGCAGCCGATTATCGCCACGCTCCCCGCCGGCTATAGGATCGAGCAAGCGGGTGCAATCGAGGAGTCGGGCAAGGCAGGCCAGGCGATAGTGCCGTTGGTTCCGATCATGATTGCGCTGACGCTGCTGATCATCATCGTCCAGGTGCGTTCGATCTCGGCAATGATCATGGTGTTTTTCACCGCACCGCTGGGACTTATTGGCGTGGTGCCGACGCTGCTGATATTTCATCAACCGTTTGGTATCAACGCCCTGGTTGGGCTGATCGCGCTGTCGGGCATCCTGATGCGCAACACGCTGATTCTGATCGGGCAGATCCATCACAACGCCCAGGAAGGCCTGGATCCCTTTCAAGCAGTCATCGAAGCCACGGTACAGAGGGCCCGCCCGGTACTGCTGACGGCGATGGCGGCCATCCTGGCATTCATCCCGCTGACCCATTCTGTTTTTTGGGGCACGCTGGCCTACACACTGATCGGCGGTACTTTGGTCGGCACCATCATGACGTTGGTGTTCCTGCCGGCGATGTACGCCATCTGGTTCAAAATCCGCCCTGGCAACGCGAGCAAGGCTCAAGCAGTGCAACCTGCCTGAGCAAAGGGTGTTCGAGGGGAGGGCGCTGGCGTCCTCTCGTCGGTCAATTCGCCAAAGCTGCTGCTTCTGTAGGCGCGGATTGAACAAGGACGAGGATTCAAATGGGTACAGTGAAGTTAGCTGCTGCATGAGCTAACGTTCATGCATGCGCTTTTCCTATAACTCGCTGGATCCTGCCCCGATGAGAGACCTGCCGCCTACCGCGACCTTGCGCGCCTTTGAAGTTGCCACCCGCCACCCGACGTTTACTGCAGCCGCACAGGAACTGCATGTGACTCAAAGCGCGGTCAGCCACCAGCTCAAACACCTTGAGGCGCTTTGGGGGCTGCCGCTGTTTGAACGTGGCAAGGCGTTACGCCTCACGGCAGCGGGGGCTGCGCTGGCGCCCATCGTGCGGGAGTTTTTCATCAGCCTGGAGGCGACTTTGGGTGATCTGCGCGAGCAAAAGGGCCGGGTTCGGCTCAGCGTCAGCACCACCTATTCCTTCGCGCTCAAATGGCTGCTGCCACGCTTGCCGCGCCTGTCTCGCCAGCATCCCGAGCTGCTGGTCTCGCTGGACACCACGGATAAAATCATCCACTTCTCTCACGGTCAGGCTGATGTTGCGATCAGGCTCGGCAAGGGCAATTACCCAGGCCTGCATTCGGAGTTCCTGTTTGGGGAGCAGGTATTTCCCGTGGCCAGTCCCGAACTGCTGCGGCGCGTTGGCACGCCGCAAAGCCCGGCAGACTTGTTGCATTTCCCGCTCCTGACTCGGGATGGCGCCGAGTTGGTGCCAAAGTGGGAGGTGTGGTTTCAATCCGTCGGGTTGGCCTATTTGCCGCTCCAGGAAAGCGTCAGATTTGGCGATACCAACATGACGGTCGAGGCGGCTTTGCTCGGCCAGGGCGTTGCATTGGTGCGCAGCGGGCATGTCGAGAACGAAATCAGCGACGGCCGTTTGGTGCGGCTGTTTGATGTGCCGCTTCCATCGCCGCTTGCTTACTACTTCGTCTGCCCCAAGGGCATCGAATCCCAGCCGCACATCGCCAGCTTTCGCCAATGGCTGGTCAGCGAGGCACTGAAAGTCCAACGACCGGATGAGTGAATCATGAGTCTCCGCTCATGCTGCGCTGAGGAGACTTCGCTTTAGCCCCGGCGCCGGATTGCCTACAGTGGGGCATGCCTACTCATCTCATCCTCCTCGTGCTTTTCGCCGCGCTGCTGCATGCCAGCTGGAATGCGCTGCTGCGCAGCGGCGCCGACCGGCTGTGGTCCATGACGGTGATGTGCATTGCCATCGCCATCGCCAGTGTCGTCGCCGCAGCGTTCATGGTTCCCCCTGCAACTGAAAGCTGGGGCTACGCGGTGCTGTCGGGGTTGCTGCATGTGGGCTACAACCTGTTTCTGGTGCGCAGTTACCGCGTCGGCGACCTGGGGCAGATCTATCCGATTTCACGTGGATCGTCGCCGGTGCTGATCACCTTGGGTGCCGCCGTGTTTGCCGGGGAAAGCATCACGCCTGGCGAGTTGCTCGGTATTGCGCTGGTGTCCGGCGGGATTATTTCGCTGGCCTTCAGAGGGCGCAGTCTGTCGGTTCCCAGCCTGCCCTATGCGCTGGGAACGGGCGGCTTTATCGCGGCCTACAGCGTGGTCGACGGCATCGGCGCCAGGCTCTCCGGTGCGCCACTTGCCTACACGGTGTGGATGTGCGCGCTGTGGGGCGTGCTGATGCCGGTGGTCTACATCGGCCTGCGCGACACCCGCAGCTTGTTCCGCGTCCGGCCTGGAACAGTGACCGCGTTGGTCGGCGGGCTGGTCTCTTTACTCGCCTATGGAATGATCATTTACGCCATGAACGAAGCGCCACTGGGCGCGGTATCCGCATTGCGCGAAACCAGCGTGCTGTTTGCGGCGTTGATCGGCTATGTGTTTCTCGGTGAGACGCTCACCCCCCGCCGGATACTGGCGTGCGTAGTGATCGCCAGCGGCACCCTCATCATCGGCTGATACAGCCAACGGCTCAGGAGCAATGTTTAATGGTCAATGTCTCGCAGGCACCGCTGATTCTAATCACGGGTGGAAGTCGTGGAGTGGGGGCGGCAACCGCCCGGCTGGCCGCCGAAAGAGGTTATGACGTCGCGATCAGCTACGTTGCCAACCAGTCCGCAGCGCTGGCGGTGGTGGCGGATGTAGAAGCATTGGGGCGCCGGGCGTTGGCGATGCGAGCCGACAGTGCGGACCCACAACAGGTGGCCGATATGTTCGCGGCCATCGACCGCACGTTCGGTCGCATCGACGTACTGGTCAATAATGCCGGGGTGCTCGCACCTCAGTCACGCCTGGAGGCCCTCGGCTTCGAGCGGATGCAGCGCATCTTTGCGGTCAATGCCATCGGGCCGATACTCTGTGCCCAGCAGGCGGTGAAGCGCATGTCTTACCGCTACAACGGCCCGGGCGGGGTGGTGATCAATGTCTCATCGGCCTCGGCACGCCTTGGTAGCCCCAATGAGTACGTCGACTATGCGGCGTCAAAGGGCGCGCTGGAGACTTTCACCATTGGCTTTGCCAAGGAGGTGGCTCGGGAAGGGATACGGGTCAACTGTATTCGCCCCGGACATATCTATACCGACATGCACGCCAGCGGCGGTGAGCCGGGGCGGGTGGATCGTGTCAAGGACTCGATCCCCATGGGGCGGGGCGGTCAGCCGGAGGAAGTGGCGCGCGCGATTCTATGGCTGGCGAGCGCGGAGGCATCCTTCGTTACCGGTACATTCCTCGACGTAACGGGGGGTAAATGAGTCAAAGGCTCATCGGCTTCAAGTAACAGCGTGCGGCCTCACCTTGCGACTCAAACCCGGTGTCTTGCCCGTAATGCGCTTGAATGCGCGGCTGAAAGCGGCCTGGGAGGTATAGCCCAAGCGCTGCGCCACCTCTTCAATCGGCAGCCTTTCGAGCGTCAGCCACTGGCTTGCCAGCCGCATTCGCAGTTCGGTGACGTAGCGCAGCGGGGTCATGCCAATCGTCACTTGAAAGCGGTCTGCGAAGGCCGAGCGCGAGGTGTTGCAGTGCTCGGCCAGCTGCGCAACAGTCCAGTCGCGGCCCGGTTGTTGATGGAGCGCCAGCAGGGCACCGGCCAAGCGTGGATCGCGCAAGGCGGCGACCAGGCCAGAGGCATTCCCGCAGGCGCACTCCACCCAGCCGCGAACGACCATGGCGGCCACCACGTCGGCCAACCGCGCGAGGATACCGGCAAAGCCGATACGCGCGGCGCTGACCTCGCGCTCCATGGTGGTCAGGATCGGCACCAGTCCGGGGTAACGCTGGCCGCCGGCATCAATCAGCATCAGTCCCGGCATCAGCCGGCCAAGGCCATGGATACTGCCCAGTTCAAACTCCATGCAACCACTGAACAAAATAGTGCTCGGCGTGGGGCTGGCATCGGTTCCGGTATTAACCGCGCTGACGGTGTCACCTAAGGGCGCGCCGTCCAGGCGGTCGATGTCTTGAACAGGCGCGTCCGGATCGGAAAACAGTTGGTGGGCCGCACCGTGGGAAATGAACACGGCGTTGCCGGCAGACAGCGCGTAGGTGCTGCCGTCCTCCATTCGCAGCACGGCATTGCCGACGGCCATGAAGTGGAACCAGGCGTGCCCAGGTTTTTCCGCGAAGCCCAAACCAAAGGTTGGACCTGCCTGGATACGCCGGTATTCGACGCCACGCAGGCGCATGCCGCGCAACAGCTCGTTGATGAGGTCCGAGGAAAGAGCAAACTGATCTGTTGGCATTATTCAGGTGTTTTAGTCAAAAAGGAGAGATTTTCGATCATAGATCATCCAGCTTCCCGCGCCTAGACTTCGGCTCGCCATGAAGATTGGGAGATCCGTGCAATGACTGACTGTGTATGTAACACCGTATCCGACCGCCATTGCGGCGTCGGTGCGGACGTAGAGCCTGCGACGCCCGCGTGGATGGCCGTCTTCTCGCTGGCAATGGGTGTGTTCGGATTACTGACCGCTGAGTACCTTCCGGCCAGTTTGTTGACGCTGATGTCTGCCGACCTGGGGGTGTCCGAAGCGCTGGCTGGCCAGGCGGTAACGGTGACCGCCGTGGTGGCGCTGTTCGCCGGCTTGCTGGTGCCCGGCCTGACCCGCGGCATCGACCGACGTTGGGTGCTGCTGGGTTTTTCCACGTTGATGGTCGCCTCCAATCTGTTGGTCGCCGTTTCCTCCAGCTTCGCGGTGCTGTTGGTGATGCGCATCTTGCTGGGCATTGCCCTTGGCGGGTTCTGGAGTATGGCGGCGGCGGTGGCGATGCGCTTGGTGCCGAGTGCGTTGTTGCCCCGGGCGCTGTCGATCATTTTCAGTGGCATTGCCGTCGGGACGGTCGTTGCAGTACCGCTGGGCAGCTATCTGGGCGGGCTGTACGGCTGGCGCAGCGCGTTTTTTGCCGCAGCGGCGGTAGGCATGGTGACCCTGGCTTTCCAGTCGTTCACGCTGCCGCGCCTGGCTCCGCGCCGGCCGGCACGTCTGCGCACTGTGCTCGAGGTATTGCAGCGCCCGGGCATCGCCATGGGGATGTTCGGTTGTGTGCTGGTGCACAGCGGCCACTTTGCGATGTTCACTTATGTTCGGCCATTCCTTGAAGGGACGACTGGCATCGGCCCGCAGGGGCTGTCGTTGATGTTGTTGGGTTTTGGCGTGGCGAACTTCGCCGGCACGCTGTTGGCCGGCAGGCTACTGGAGCGTCACCCGCTGGCCACGCTGGTGTTGATGCCGGCGCTGGTCGGCGTTGCAGCCCTGGCGCTGGTGCTGTTGCCGGCCTCGGTGCCGGGGCAGGCGCTACTGCTGGCGGTCTGGGGCTTGGCCTTTGGCGGTGTGCCGGTGGCGTGGTCGAACTGGGTCGCCAGCGCGGTACCTGACCAGGCGGAAAGTGCCGGAGGGATGGTAGTGGCCTCTGTGCAGTCGGCCATCGCCACGGGCGCCGCTGCTGGCGGTGCAGTGTTCAGCTTCGGTGGCAGCGCAGGCGTATTCGTAGCGGCGGCCATGCTGATGCTGCTGGCCGCGTTGCTGATTGCGCTGCGTGTCCGCGTGCCATCCGCCCAGGGCGTACGCCAGCCCAAGCCCGCGTTGCACCTTTGATCCGGTTTGCCAAACCGTTTCGATCCCGTTCGTCACCAGGAGATACTCCATGAACAATACGACGTCTCACCAAGGACGCCTCAAATCGTTGCGCGCGGCAGGTATCGGCAATGCGCTCGAATGGTTCGACTGGACCCTGTACGCCACCTTTTCGGTGTACCTGGCAAGCAACCTGTTCGACAAGACCGATGCGCGCTCGGCGATGCTCGCGACCCTTGCGGTGTTTGCGGTTGGCTTTGTCGCACGCCCTGTCGGCGGCTGGTTGTTTGGCCGGCTGAGCGACCGACTGGGGCGCCGGACCATCATGGTGCTCACCATGCTGCTGCTTGCGATCAGCAGCCTGGGCATCGCGCTTATCCCTGACTACCAGAGCATTGGCCTGTATGCGTCGGGCGCGCTGCTGTTTTTCCGGCTGATGCAGGGGCTCGCCCATGGTGGCGAGACAGGGGTGTCCTACACCTATGTCGCCGAGATCGCCCCAAGCAAGCACCGTGGCCTATGGTCAAGTTCCGTGTATGTGGGGGTGACGCTGGGCGTGATGGCGGCAACGGCCGTGGCGGCAGTTCTGACTTGGCTGCTGGGGGCGCAGGCCATGGGTGACTACGGCTGGAGGATTGGCTTCGCCATCGGTGGAGTACTCGGTATTTATGCGCTGTTTTTGCGCCGTGGCGCCCAGGAGTCTCATGTATTTGTAGAGCAGCAGGGTCTGGCGCGGCCGCCGCGCAAGCTGTCCAAGGGCGAAATGCTACGCGTGGCGCGCAACATCGTCATGCTTGCAGCGGCCGCCAATGTCACTTACTACGCGTGGGTCACGTTCGGCGCTTCGACGGCGATTGCCCAGGGCATGGACGCCACGGGTGCCTATGTGGCCAGCCTTCTCGCGCAGCTCCTCTGTGTGTGCTGGTTGCCGGTCTGCGGGATGGTATCCGATCGGGTAGGGCGCCGGCCCATGGTCATCACCTGGGGCCTGGGCGTGATCGTGCTGACCTATCCCCTTTCGATAATGGTGACCACTGAGCCCTGGACGCTGTTCCTGGCCCAGGTGCTGGGGCTGGGCGCCTGGTCGCTGATCGCGGCGATTTTCCCCGCTGTGCTGTCCGAGCAGGTGCCCACCCAGGCACGGGCCCAGGGCGTCGGTTTGGTCTCGTCGGTTTCGGTGGCGATCTTTGGCGGCACCGCCCCTTATCTACACAACTATCTCAGCGGCGCCGACCTTGGCTATCTGTACGTCAGCTATGTCATCGGGTTGGGCGTCGTTACCGTCCTGGCAGGGTTTCTTATCGACGAAACAGCGGGCATCGACCTTGCGCACATCAAGGCGCCTGGCGCTCGAGTCAGCGTAAACACATTGGCTGGTCGATCCGCAGAATCAGCCGATCAAAGGAGTACGACTCAATGAATTCCACAGACCTCAAAAACACCGCTGCGCGAGGTGAGCGCCCGGGCGCCAACGTGACCGTCAGCCAGACTTCGGGCCCACGTCAGGCCGCACGCGAGACCTGGGTCGAAGTTCCTTGCGAGTCGGGCCCGGCGGCCGCCTGGTGCTACTCGGACCGTCGCTCCTATAGCCCGGGTGATTCGGTTTGCCTGTATCTGTCGTCGAACCGCCCGCACGTGCGGCTGCGGATCTATCGTGATGGCGCCATCGCCCGCACGCTGCATACCACCGACAGCCTTGACGCTCGATTCCACCCCATACCCGAACGTGCCTACGAGCATGGCTGCCAATGGCCTGTCTTCATGCAATGGCCAATTCCGGCGGATGCCGAGCAGGGTGGCTACATAGTGGAAGTGCGGGACGGCGACGACAGCGTCCTCGGGCATCATCTGTTTATCGTCAAGGCGCTGTGCAAGCGTGCCGATGCCTTGGTGCTCGTCGCGTCCACCTCGACGTGGGCCGCTTATAACGACTGGGGCGGTGCCAATCATTACTTTGGCGTTCATCCCGGCACGCCACGTGGCCGCTCACCGTTGCTGTCGGCACAGCGCCCCTGGGCGCGAGGGCAGGTGTGGCTGCCGGCCGATGCGCCACGTTGCGTCAACGCGACCCGGCCCCGCAAGCCAGGGCCGGCGCGCTATGAGTTCATCGAATGGGCCTCCCTTAACGGCTACGCCAAGTACTACGCGCTGGCGGGGTGGGCTTCCTTCGAGAGACCTTTTGTGGTCTGGGCCGAGCAGCAAGGTTATACGGTGCATATCCTGACCCAGGACGATTTGCATCACGACCCCCACGCGCTTGAGGGCTACGCCTGCGCCGTCTTCATCGGGCACGACGAGTACTGGACGCGGGAAATGCGTGACCATGTCGACGCCTTTGTCGAGGAGGGCGGCAAGGTCGCGCGCTTCGCCGGCAATTTCATGTGGCAGATTCGCCTGGAGGATGAAGGCCGGCGGCAGGTGGCCTACAAGTACGATGCCGGTGCGCTCGATCCTGTGGCCGCTACCGAGCCTCATCGGCTAACGGGGGCCTGGGAAGATCCGAGGGTGAATCACCCCGGGGCAACGACGTTCGGGGTGAATGCTCTGCGAGGGATTTACGCCAGCTTTGGAGGCATGGCGCCGCGCAGCCCGCGCGGCTACACAGTCTTCAGGCCCAAGCACTGGGCGTTCCAGGGGACGGGCCTCGGCTACGCGGATATGTTCGCGGACGAAGCCAACCTCTTCGGCTATGAGGTGGATGGCCTGGAATACACCTTCGTCGACGGCCTCCCGGAACCGCTCTACACAGACGGGGCGCCCTGCGGATTGCAAATCCTCGCCATGGGCTGGGCGGCCAATGCCGAGCATGGCCGGTCCGAGGATGCCTATTCATTCATGCTCGGCGATGGCGATGCGCGGTTTCGTGCTTCCGTACTGGCGCCGGACCTCAGCGACGCCAGCATCGATATGCATAGCCGCGGGGCCGGCATGGTGGTGCACTTCCACAAAGGTCGAGGCGAGGTGTTTACCGCCGCCACGTGCGAATGGGTGCATGGGCTCATGCAGGCAGACATCTACACCGTGATGATCACCAACAATGTGCTCGAGCGTTTCCTGCGCAATACGTAACTATTGAGAGCTAGGTCCGCGCGTGCTTAACCACCGTGGGCACTGTTGACTTGCCGATGTTTGGAACGACCGTCAATGCCTGTCAGTCTATCTAGACCTACTCATTTTGACTCACCAGGTTGTTGCCGGCGGCTGCAGCTCACTCAGCGGTGTATTTACTGAGACCTTACATTTATCGTCCCCCACCGCCAGGCCGCCGGCATCGTTGGCTTCAGCTGCTACGAACATGGGTGAGAAACTCGAGAGTTTTCAATTTCGTCTCCTTGCATTAGTTATTTCTGTGAAAAAACGAGTTCTAATCGTGAAGGCCGGATTCAATCGCTCCCGGCGTTGATAGGATTTGGTTGGCGTTTCTCGATTGAGAACTTAAGCAGCGCCGCACATCGAAAAATCCCATGGGCGAATTTGCTGTAAGGCATCGTCAGGAAGAAGGCCATAACGAATCCTAAGTGGATCGCCAGCAGCAGCGGCATGGCTGGAAACTCCCGCCAGGCTAGCAACGCCAGACCGCTAAGGCTGACCAGAAACAGCAGGGCTATGAAACCACGGTCCATGGGCCTATGGTTCGCATCGCCGTGTTCGGGATCACGCCGGAAGTTCAACCACAACAAGCCTGCAGGACCCACCAACAACCCGACGCCGCCTAGTACGCCGAGAATCACTGGAAGGCTGAAGAGAGGGTAGGGTGCGGACCAGTTGAGGAAGTAGTGGAAAAGCGTGGCCACACAAGTGGCTGCAAAGCACAACAGAAAGCCATAGAACGTCAAGTGGTGGAAGCGACGTCGCCAGAGCGTGAATTTGTCATCGGCGTTGTTGCACCCCTCACCATGACCGCCGTCCAGGTACTTGAGCTTAGCGACATTGGCTGTCGCCTCGATGGCTGCCGATGCCTTCAGGGAAGTAGGAACTTGGGCGGGTGACACATTTTTCCAGAAACGCCTCACGCCAATCCCTAACGCCAATATGGAGAAACCAAACACGGCGCCAAACATCAATGCAAGGGTGTTATGAGGGAAAATGCCGTAGAAATTACCGCCCGGCATTTCACGGAACAGGTTGCCCATGATGGCCAGCGTCAGACACAAAAACAGCGCCAGGCCAATACCCGAGGCTACAGCGAGGGTCAGCCCATTACGCTGATAAAGCTGGCCAAATGGTCTAGGCCATGCGTATTCCCCATAGGTATCGACCCTCACCTTGGCCATGGCTTTTGGAACATTGACTGCAAACTCGTGCGGGGCTGCGTACTGACAAGAATGCAAGCATGCGCCGCAGTTGTGACACAAGTTGGCCAAGTAATGGATGTCTGCTTGCCCGAACGCCAGGCGGCGCGTCATGGCTGGAAAAACTGCGCAAAACCCTTCGCAATAACGGCACGAGTTGCAAATGGTCATTTGTCGCTGAACTTCAGTCTCATCGACATTTAGAACCGGAATCAACGGGTTGGCAGTTTTGGGATCATAAAGCTGCATATCGAGATCCCCCTGTCTCTGATTTGGAAGCAATGTCTGCGCTGGCTGCGGCTTGGATCCCGGCAACGCGACCGAAAGCAGTGCCGATGGCCATGCCAATCCCGGCTGTGTAACCTTTTCCCAGTACGTTCCCGGCCATCATCTCCCCTGCGACGAACAAGTTGGGGCTAGGCTTGCCGTTGAAATGAACGGCAGAGGTTTCGTCAGTCGCCAATCCCAAGTATGTGAACGTAACCCCCGGCTTGAGCGGATATGCATAGAAAGGGGGGTTAACTAGAGGGCGCGCCCAGTGAGTCTTCGCAGGGGTTAGGCCCTCAGTGTGGCAGTCATCGAGCGCCGTATGATCGAATGTCCCTGCCTGGCATGCCTGATTGAAATCTTCCACCGTCTTAACGAAGGTCTCGACGGGCAGGTTTAGTTTCCGGGCAAGCTCTGCCAGTGTGTTAGCGGTGGTGCCTGGAAACACAGGTGGCATGAATCTGCCTATAGCTTGCTGGTCGATGATTGAATACGCTTGCTGACCGGGCTGCCCTGCGACCAGTCGACCCCAGATGGCATAACGTTTGGGCCAGAAATCCTCGCCTTCATCGTAGAAGCGCTCACCTTCCCGATTGACTACGACCCCAAGAGACACACAGTCGATACGGGTGCATATCCCTCCATCGTAGAGAGGAGCCCGCGCATCAATCGCAACCATGTGGGCTTGAGTCGGGTCACCGATGACATCCGCGCCCAGCGCTATCATGCGTTTAAGTAGCACTCCGGTATTGAAACGCGTGCCGCGAATCAAAAAGTTATCGGAGGGCCATTCACCCCGTTCGTTCTGGCCCCAGGCTTCTCGCAACCATTCACGGTTGGATTCAAAACCGCCAGCAGCGAGCACACAGGACTTGGCCTCGATCCGTTCAGCCGGCAGATGCTCGTCATCCACCACGCGTTCAGGGAGATGTGCAGCAATGAACTTTCCGTCCTTGAGCTCGATATCGGTGACCTGGGCGTTATAGCGAATCTGAACGCCTATTCGCTCAGCGCTTCGGAAATAAGCATTGACCAAGGCTTTGCCACCGCCCATGAAAAAGGCATTTGTCCTTGCAACATGGAGCGCGCCGGAGAGCGGCGCCTGGAAGTGAACGCCGTGGGAGCGCATCCAGTCTCGGCAGTTGGAAGATGCAAGGATCGTGATTCGGGCAAGTTTTTCATTCGTGATCCCGCCGGTGACCTTCAGCAAATCCTGCCAGTACTCTTCCTCCGGGTAGGCGTCTACTAGAACGTCTTGCGGCGCATCATGCATACACCGAAGGTTACGTGTGTGCTGCGAATTGCCACCCCGCCAAATCTTGGGCGAGCCTTCCAGAAGCATGACGCTCGCACCAGCCTCCCGCGCCATCAGCGCAGCGCATAAGGCGGCATTACCCCCTCCGATGACTAACACATCAATCATTGTTATTTTCCTCGACTCGACTCTACAACCGGCTGGAGCACGGTGCTCCTTGTGAGTGAGCGAAGCTTAATGCGAGGTCTGAGTGGTCGAAAGAACGTGCTAGCAGCAGGGCCTTTACTTTTACTAAAGGCCTACCTGATGGAGAGCCTCTGGCAGTTGAAGGCTTGCCCCCGGCCAAAGGTGCATATTCACTAGCTCACGGCTGACCTCAAGAAGAACGACGCGCGTGGCTAACGCAGCAGGGGACAGCTCGTCGTCCGAAAGGCTGGCTAGGAAGTTGCGGCGCCCCACGTGGTCGTCAGAGATTTCGACCATGCGAAGTTCTGCATCCCCTAACCGAGCGGCGGCGGCACCTGGCTGTATTGTCGCCGCGTGTCCAGCTTTGACTGCTTGCATCAGCGTCGCTAGCCCATCGATCTCCATCACGATGTGAGGGACTGTCCCACTGCGCTCAAACGCCGTGATTATGCTAGTGCGTAATCCGTGCTGTGCACTGGGCATAACCAACGGTACATGCCCGAGTTGATCAATTTGCACGGTATCGCCTTCAGGGATATCAAGCAGAGTCGGGACTGCTATGACAAACAGCTTTTCGTCGAGCAACGGAGTGACGTGCCATCGCCTTCCGGCATCGGCTTGGAACACAACCGCCAGATCTAACTGCCGAGCGTTAAGCTGGCTCGCGAGATGGCCGGATAACATCTCCACTAAGTGCAGCTGAATGTCAGGGTAGCGGGTGCGCATGCGCTCGATCAGAGGCAACGCCAGAACGCTGGCCGTAGTGGGTGGCAGGCCCACACTGACGTATCCGCTCATGCGGCCTCGCTGAGCGGCATGTACCGCATTACCTATCTGCCTTACCGCAAGTTGCGCATGGTGAAGAAACGCCATGCCGGCGCTGGTCGGTGTCACGCCAGTGGTCGTGCGATTGAGTAACCGAGTACTCAGTTCATTTTCCAGCTTACTGACTTGCTGGCTTAAGGCAGAAACCCCCAGGCCAAGCTCAGCAGCAGCCCGGCTCAAGCTTCTGTGTTCGGCAATCTTAAGAAAGTATTGAAGCTGTCTGAGCTCCATCAGGAGAGTTCCTTCGATAGGTCGTTTTGCTGCTCGACCTGGGTTAGGTTGAACGTCCTTTCGCGGGGCTGATGGACGATTGAGGCTTGGTTAGGACAGCGTTTTATTCACGTGTACAGGCTTTGTGAATCGTCGGCGTAACCTGGCGTTAAAGGCTTTCAGGATCGCCAAAGAACATTTTGACTGGGCTCTAGAACGGTATTTTAAGGCTGGAAAACGCTAAATGTGCCCCCAATTTTGCCGCCAGTCACATGCGCTGCTCGAGCAATTGTGAATTCGCGCCCTGGCGGTGATCCACCGCAGTAATTGATCGGGCTCAGTGGTACAACCCCTTGAAATTGGCAGGTTCGTCCACTTTGCAGATGCTTACTGACAGCCAGCCTGCTGCTATCTACTGATGCATCTCGGTCACGGACATAGTGAATACCAACTTGGATCTGCCAGCGTTGGAATAGGTATGGGGAACATCGGTTTTGGCCACTGCCGAACTCCCCGCAGGGATGACCAGCTCTGTTTCCCCTACCACGCATTTCAGCGTGCCTTTCTCCACATGAAACAGCTCAAGCGTGCCCTGAGGATGCCCCTGTGAAGCGAAAGATTCGCCTGGGTGCATTTCCCAACGCCACAGCTCGATCATATTAGGACCGGACGTTCCTGCCAGAAGCCGCGCCGTTCCTCCCAGGTCCCCGGTCCAGAGCGTGGGGATGTCTTGACTGTCGATGATATGGGCGGATGGGGCTTCGGTCACATTGACGATGTCTGCAACGGACAGGCCAAGCGCGGCGGCGATTTTGCAAAGGATGCCGATACTGGGGTTCGCCGTACATTTCTCTATTTCGACGACCATTCCTTTGCTCACCCCTGAGCGGCGAGAAAGCTCATCCAACGTGATCTTCTGTGCTTTGCGCGCCTGTTTGAGCGTGCGCGCGACGGCCAGGCTGACGGCTTGAGCGTCAGCACCAGGGGTAGTCGACAGGCTGGTATTCGTGGTCATTGATGAGGGTCATGAGAAAAAATGTGTGGAGATTCTCGGCCTTTACCAATCGCCCCGTCAATCTGCACATGCGTTATAGTAGATGATATTGGTCATTATATTGACTTTATTGGTCGTCACTGACTAGCATGAAATGACATTTGGATTCCTGGAGGTTTTTGATGCTGTCCGTACTGCCGTTGATCGATCAAGCCGTTGCAGAGTTGGCTCCGGAGTTCAGGGCCCTGAGCATTGTGGTGGAAGCTGCGTCACTGACCCATCCTGAGGTTGCTCAGGCAGCCCTGGACCGTGCTTGCAAGGCTGTGCAGGAAGGTAGGCCAAGCTGGGGAGAAGCTCACCTGGCCGCATGGGCGGAGACATTCCGAAAGTTCGGCGCCAAGCCGCAGCGTACGCCTTGTTCAGCTGAGGCGCTGCGTAAACGGGTTTTACGTGACGGAAGCTTGCCTAGCCTGGATCCCATCGTCGATCTCTACAACGCAATCAGTATTGAGTACGCCATCCCTGTTGGCGGGGAAAACATTGAAGCGTATGTGGGCTCCCCACGGCTGGTAGTCGCAGATGGCACCGAGCCTTTTGACACCATGAAAGAGGGCGCTCCTGCTTTCGAATATCCAGACCCCGGCGAGGTTGTATGGCGCGATGACAAAGGCGTGACCTGTCGTCGCTGGAATTGGCGGCAAGGTGTCAGGACCCGTCTCGGTGCTGACGCGAAGAGCATGTGGTTCATTCTGGAGAGTTTGCCGGCGATGCCGCTTGAAGCCTTGACGGAAGCGGGGGACAAACTCATCGAAGGGTTGCAGCAAATGATGCCAGGCGTCCAGATCGAAAGCTCACTGATTGGTCCTGGGGCCAAATAGTCCATAGATCACTGCAAGGAGTGATGACGATGTTTACCGGCCTTAGTGCATTTCCTCTGACGCCTATGGATGAGCAGGGTGTGGACGAAAATGCTTTTACCCGTCTTGTCCAGCAACTGGTGGCGGCGAAAGTAGATTCCATCGGGGCACTCGGATCCACCGGAAGTTATGCGTATCTTTCTCGCGCCGAACGTTCTCGAGTTGCGCAGTTGGCAGTAGAGGCGGCGGAGGGTGTGCCTGTGATGGTGAGCATCGGTGCGCTGCGTACACGCGACGTTTTGCTGCTGGCCGAGGATGCGCAAGACGTGGGCGTCCAAGCCTTGTTGCTGCCACCCGTGTCGTATCAAAAACTGTCTCAGGACGATGTTTTTTCGATGTACGAAATGGTTACGGCCAACATCTCAGTCCCGCTATGTGTCTATGACAATCCTGGTACCACCCATTTCGAATTTACCGATGAGTTACACGGGCGTATTGCAGAGCTACCCAATGTCAGCTCAATCAAAATCCCTGGCGTCCCCGACGCGCCGCACCTGGCCAGGGAGCGCGTGCAACGCCTGCGAAAATTAATTCCGAGTCACGTGACTATCGGAATAAGCGACGATGCATTTGCCGCTCTTGGTATGAATGCGGGCTGCGATGCCTGGTACTCGGTCATGGGCGGTTTGTTCCCAAATACAGCGCTCGCCATCACGCGAGCTGCATTGTCAGGTGACGCCTGTGAAGCCACGCGCCTTTCCGAATCCTTGAAGCCGCTCTGGGCTTTGTTCAGCCAATTTGGCGGTAGTTTTCGCGTGATGGCGACAGCGGCGGAGCTTCGCGGGTTTACTCGCTCTCCGAGTGTGCCACTGCCGCTCAGAACCATTGATGGGGAAGGGCGTGAGCAAATTGCTGCGGTGATTGAAGTGCTTGAATTGAGCTGAGTATCGACAGGGAAATTCTGCCTCACCCGTGGCGGATGAGGCAGATGTTGCGATATTTACAGCTTCAAAAACGTTGTGAAATGATCCTGGTGCCCCTCCAGAATCTCTCTTGGCAGGATCGTGCCAACAGCCCCCCGATGTTGCAGGCCATGAGAAAGGACATGAGCGAGGATTTGCTCCCTGGTCATGTTGCCGGGTTTGCCGTCCTTGAAGATAAACGCTACCGGGTCAGACAGCTCCGTTGCAGTGACTGATTTCGTATAGTCAACAAACCATTGATTTGCCTTTGTAAATGCCTCTTCCAGCTGGCGAATGTCTTGCCGTTGCTCAGTGACGACGTCGTCAAATTCCTCCGGTTTTCCTTGCAGTCTGGCGATGAACAACTGGTCCACGATGTTGATGTGCCTGAGCCAGTAGCAGGCTTCCTCCATTTCCATCGGAAAGGACTTTGCTATGGGCGCTTTCAAGCAACTGAAAAGCGCCTCCTCAGACCATGCCTTGTACTGATAAAGCGAGTGCAGCAGGTTCTTGGCACACATGATTTTCTCCCATTTTCTAAGCGTTGGCGGCCCTTGGCGCACGACAAGAGCAAGGACAAAGGCGTTTTCGGGCAACGGAACGGAATACCGTTGAAGAGATACGATGGTCACTATATTGACTTTAATAGTCAATGGAGTGAAGCTGGATCAAAGGCGATTAAAACCGCCGCATTGAATTCCACAGAGCATCACCTTGCAGGTGATCCGCTCGAAAATGGCTTGAGGGTGTCTTGGACCATGAAGTACGTCAGCACACGGACGCCTGGTAGAACATTTGAATTCAGCGAGGTCCTGATGGGGTCGTATGCGCCTGACGGTGGCTTGTACGTGCCGCGCAAGGTGCCCCCTTTAAAAAAGGAGGAACTCTCAAAACTTGAGTGGCTGCCCTTTCACGAATTGGCTCACCATGTAATTGAGCCCTTTCTGGGGGGCTGGGTCGAGCAAGATCAGCTATCTCGGATGCTTGAGGAGACCTTTGATTGTTTTACAAACAACGCAGTGGCACCGCTTTACCAGACGGCAAGTAACGAGTGGATACTCGAGTTATTTCATGGGCCTTCAGGCGCCTATCAAGATTTTGGTCTTCAATTAATGTCTCGCTTTATCAATCACGATTTACTGAAGTCTGGGAAGAAGGCTCTGATTGTAGGTTGCACAGGCGGAGATACTGGAGCAGCTGCAATAAAAGCATTTTCGGGAATGAAGGGCGTTACTTTGTTGGTGTTGCATCCTTCCAAGGGACTAACGGCGGAGGATCGCCGACGCTTACTGAGTGTGGAGGAAGGCAATGTAGTCAATATTGCGATCGACGGAGATTATTCTGATTGCCATCGTTTGTGTGAGCAGTTTTTAAAACAAAATAATGATGCGCAGCAGCATCTTGTTTCGTTCAACTCAGTGCATTGGGTTCGCGTACTTGCGCACCTGTCCTTCTATTTCTATTCCGCACTTCAGCTCGGCGCGCCTAAAAGAGAAGTTGCTTTCAGTGTGCCGACTGGGAATTTTGGTGCGCTGTACGCTGGTTATATTGCCAAACAAATGGGGCTGCCCATTCGACAGCTAATCGTTGCCACGAATGCCAACGCCGGCCTGCATCACTTTCTCCAATCAAATCTGTACAGTCGACATGAGATTCGTACTACCAAAACTCCCACTATGAATGTTTCATTGGCCTCTAATTTTGAGCGCTTGCAGTGGAGTATTTTAAATCGATGTGGAGAAAAAGTAGCTCGTAATATGCAGTTGTTAGAAGGAGAGGGCACCATCCACTTAGAGCAGGATGAATGGTTGGAGGCGCGCAAATTGTTTGACTCACTGGCTGTGGACGATGCGGATGCATTCAGTTGTATTCATGAGGTCTTTGCACAGAGTGGGTATCTCGTCAGCCCCAATACCGCTATCGGCTTGCGCGCTGCACGTGTGAGCAGGCGCAGCTTGCTGATCCCCATGGTTTGCCTGGCGACGACGCATCCCTCGAAGATTGGCGCTGCAACCGATAAGTCGGAGATTTTCGGCCACCTGAATACAGGCGGCGCTCCTGCATTCACCGAACAAGACTGTACTTCAATTCCTAACGACATCGGGGCGCTGACCTCGCTGGTCAGGGCCTTATCCAAAGACACGGAGTCTCACTCGTTATAAGTTCGGAGCCAGAGATGAAACGTGTTTTAGATAAAGTTGATGAGAAGATTTTGGAAGAACTCACCCGAAATGCACGGTTGGCCCACAACGATATTGCCATGAAAGTTAATTTGTCCAGGAACGCAGTCAGGCTTCGGATTGAGCGATTGGAGCGCGATGGTTATGTCCGGGGGTACACAATTATTAAAGGTATACCCTCAGCCGATGTAGGGCCCATTAATGCGTTGATCTTTGTTTATCGTCAGGACCGTATGCGGGATTCAGAAGTTGTTCGCTCCGTCGGGGCAATGCCTGAAGTCATTTCCTGCAATGTGATGAGTGGTGACCTCGATATTGTGTTGACGGTTCAGGCGATGAATGCAGATCGAATCCACAGGGTATGGAGTGAGATTTCTGCGCTGCCGGGTGTCCTGAATACCGTGACATCTTTTGTGCTATCCAGCACAAAGTAGCAAGTTGTGCCGTTGTACGAGCATTTTGCTCGCAACAACGTTCTGTTTGCCATATTCGTAAAGTTAAGTTGGCGGCTTACTATCTCAGCACCACATCATAACAATGAGAACCCTGTCGTGACTGAATACAAAATTGCGTTGCTTGGATTTGGTGGCGTTAACCGCGCGCTGACCCAGCTTATTGCCGATAAGAATTCGCGTTGGGCCGATGAATTAGGTTTTACCTTGAAGATTGTCGGTGTCAGTGACCTTTACCTCGGTTCGATCATTAACAAAGACGGCCTGGACGCTCGTGAATTGGCAGCAATGCCTGCTGCTAAAGGCAGTTTCAGGACCCTGGCCGGCGGGACTGCTGAGCCGGCAAACGAAACCGTTATCCGCTTCTCTGGCGCCGATATTGTCGCTGAGGCAACGTTCACCAATCCTGTGGATGGTGAACCGGCTACGACCTTCTGCCGCTGGGCTCTGGAAAAGGGCGTCAGTGTCGTGACCACCAACAAAGGGCCCGTGGCGCTGCATGCACAAAGCTTGAAGACGCTGGCCGATAGCACCGGCGCCCGCTTTGAATTTGAAGGTTCTGTCATGAGCGGGACCCCGGTTATCCGTTTGGCCAAGGAGTCACTGGCAGGCTCGGAAATCACCGGCTTCAAGGGGATCCTCAACGGCACGTCTAACTTTGTCCTCTCCAGCATGGAGACGGGGTTGGACTTCTCGAGTGCTGTCGCAAAAGCCCAGGAGTTGGGTTACGCCGAAGCCGATCCAACAGCGGATGTAGAGGGGCACGATGTGCGCTTGAAGGTCGTCATCCTCGCCAATGAACTACTGGGCGCAAAACTCAAACCAAGCGATGTCTTGTGCAAAGGGATCTCTGAAATCACGGCCAAGGATATTGCCGAGGCGACGAAAGCAAATGCCCGCTGGAAGCTGATTGGCAGCGCAGAGAAACGGAGCGATGGTTCGATTTCGGCATCGGTGAGTCCCCAGCTCTTACCGGCGAACGACGCGCTCTCAGCCGTGAGCGGAGCCACCAACGCAATTACCTTCAACACGGCCATTCTCGGTCCCGTCACTGTAGTGGGGGCGGGGGCAGGTCGTTTTGAAACCGCCTTCGCATTGCTCGCCGACATCGTAAGCATCCACAACCACAAAACCACGTCAGGTAAGTAATCATGAATAGCTTGAGTCTCTCGCTCACTGCTGATTATAAGGCCATTACGGTGCTCAGCCCGTTTGACGGCAGCAAAGTGGGTGAAGTGGCAGACATACCCGCATCCTCCGCTACCACGATAGTTGACACCGCCATTTTAGGCGCCTTGATTGCCAAGGATCTACCACGCCATGAGCGTGCGCGTATCTTGGAAAAGGCTGCAAGCTCAGTCGAGCGTGACAAAGACGCCTTTGCCAAACTGATCGTCGCGGAGTCGGGAAAAACGCTGAAGCAGGCGCGAAAGGAGGTGTTGCGCTGCGTCAACACCTTGAAGTTGTCTGCCGAAGAAGCCAAGCGCAATGCCGGTGAAGTCATTCCTTTTGACGCCTATGTCGGGTCTGAATCCCGTCAGGGCTGGTTCACCCGTGAACCGTTGGGCGTCATCGTCGCCATCACCCCTTACAACGACCCGCTTAATCTGGTCGCGCATAAATTAGGGCCTGCCATTGCAGGAGGAAATGCAGTTGTTCTCAAGCCGTCTGAGCTCACACCGCTATCAGCGATCAAGCTGGTGGAGTGCTTGATCGACGCGGGTCTGCCTCCGGTTGTTGTCACCGTCGCGACAGGCGGGGCCGCCCTGGGCAAGGCTCTTGTGGCCCATCGCGCAGTGCGCATGGTGTCTTTCACCGGCGGCTTTGTCACGGGTGAGCAGATCGCTCGCACAGCTGGCCTCAAGAAGCTGGCGATGGACCTTGGTGGTAACGCGCCGGTCATCGTGATGGCTGATTGTGATTTAGATGAAACCGTTGATTCATGCGTGTCGGGGGCTTTCTGGGCGGCCGGACAAAACTGCATCGGTACCCAACGGATCCTCATCGAAGCTTCACTCTATGAAGCCTTCAAAACGCGCTTTGTTGAACAGACCTCTAAGTTGATCGTCGGCAACCCTGCTGATGAGCCGACAGACGTAGGGCCGATGATTACCGAGGCGTCAGCCAAGCGTACCGAGGAAGTGGTCAATGACTCCATTGCCAAAGGCGCCACGTTGTTGTTTGGCAACACACGTAACGGCTCGCTCTATTCACCTACCGTGCTGGAAGGCGTCGACCGCCATTGCAAGTTGTGGTGCGAAGAAGTGTTCAGTCCGGTAGTCATCCTTCAGAGCGTCGGCTCCCTGGATGAAGCATTGGCGCTGGCTAACGAACCTGAATACAGCCTGCATGCCGGGATCTTCACCAGCAATCTGAAGGTTGCATTGACCGCCGCTAAACGACTGGAGGCGGGCGGGGTGATGATCAACGACTCTTCCGACTACCGCTTTGATGCAATGCCTTTCGGCGGTTTCAAGTACGGGAGCATGGGCCGTGAGGGCGTACGTTTCGCTTACGAAGACATGACCCAACCCAAGGTCGTTTGCATTAACGGTGTGAGTGGAAGCTAAGCAACTCGCTCAACTCAAGAATGAAACACACAACAATAAAGAGGAAACGACATGCGCCCCGACAAGCATAATCTTTCGACATTATCTGCAGCGACGCTGGCTGTTCATGGCGGCAATGTCGCGGATGTCACCAGTGGCGCCGTCCGCACACCATTGGTCATGGCAAACTCCTATCTCTTGCCGGAAGATCCGGCAACCATGGACTGGTCGAGCCCGGACGGGCTCGTGTACACACGCAATCAAGGCCACAACCAGGTTTGCCTTGAGAAGAAACTCGCAGCCCTTGAAGGGTGTGAAGACGCGGTGGTATTCGCGACCGGTGTTGCTGCCTTGCACTCGGTATTTTTTTCATTCTTGAAAAGTGGTGATCACGTCATCGTCAGTGACATCACCTACCAGGCAGTCTGGCGGCTTTTCGCCGAACTACTGCCTGAACGTTACGGCATTGAGGCAACCTTCGTAGACGTCGGTGACCTGGAATCGGTACGTAACGCCATTCGCCCCAATACCAAGCTGATCCACACTGAAACGATTGCCAACCCCACCACGAAAGTTGCGGACATTGCCGCATTGGCTGAGATTGCACACGCCCATGGCGCGCTGATCTCTGTGGATGCCACATTCACGCCGCCTCCATTTTTTCGTGCAAGTCAACATGGTGTCGACTTCGTCATCCACTCATTGACCAAGTACATCAATGGCCATGGTGATGCCATGGGCGGGGTGGTGATCGGCTCCAATCCGTTGATCAACAAGATCAAGAATGATGCATTGGTTGACCTCGGCGCGACCATTTCGCCGTTCAACGCGTGGATGATCATGCGCGGTTCGGTCACGTTGCCACTGCGCTTGAAGCAATTGCTGAACACGGCCGAAAAGTTGGCTCAGTTTCTGGATGGCGACGATCGGATTGCCTATGTCTACTACCCCGGTTTGCCTTCCCACCCGCAGCATGAGTTGGCGCGCCGGCAATTTGCGGGCAAAGGCTATGGTGCTGTGATGGCGTTTGCCGTAGAGGGCGATCCTGACACCCAGAATCGCTTTGTCTCGAACCTGCGCATCATCACGTCGGCCGTTTCATTAGGGCATGACGAATCACTGATCGTGCACGTAGGGGCAGAGGGTCGAGGTGGCTTTGACAAGTACCCTGAAGAGTTCCGCCAGTATGGTCATTTGCGCTTTTCTGTCGGATTGGAAGATCCAGATGACTTGATCAAGGATATTGCGTTCGCGCTGGACGCAACATTCAAGTGATTTAGTTGATAGCGTCACGGAACTAGGGTTTGGTCAACCCGTCTTTACCCCCGTCCTCGCGGGGGTCTTTTTAATAACGTTGACGTTTTAATTGCGCCTGGCGCGGACAGTCTTTGCGTTTTTATTGTTTGGGAGTTGCTCATGGCTTGGGTGAGTTTGATCATTGCAGGACTATTTGAAGTTGTGTGGGCTTTTTCGATGAAACAATCTGAAGGATTTACGCGGTTAGTGCCCACGGTCATTACATTTGTCACTGTGATTGCCAGTTTCGCGCTTTTATCCTTCTCGATGAAGAGCTTGCCGCTGGGTACGGCGTACACCATCTGGACGGGGATCGGCGCTGTGGGCGCTTTTGCGGCGGGTATTTTCTTCATGGGTGAACCCGCCACGCTGTTGCGTATCGTGGCGGCCGTATTGATTGTCAGTGGGTTGTTAATGATGAAGCTGGTGTCTGCTTGAAAGGCGAGCATTTTGCTCGTGATAACGTTCAATTTGCCATATTCGTAAAGTCGCCGTACTCAGGTAACGTTCAAGTCGAGACGCAGGTCTCGCTAAATAATAATGAGTGTCACGGTTAATGCTGTCAGATGTTTACTGCCCTTAATCCAACTACAATATCTAGGGATGTAATTATGATTTCGCTAAAAAAGCTGTATTTAGTAATGGGCTTGGTGTTGTGCACAAGTGCAGTGTCGGCCAAAGAATACGCCACCTTGCGTTTCGGCGTAGATGCCAGCTACGCACCGTTTGAGTCCAAGGCCGCCGATGGCAGCCTCAAGGGATTTGATATTGACTTGGGCAACGCGATTTGCGCCAGGCTTTCAGTCAAATGCGTCTGGGTGGAAAGCGATTTTGATGGCCTGATTCCGGGCCTCAGGGCCGGCAAGTTCGACGGTATCCTGTCATCCATGACCGTGACGGCTACTCGCGAAAAAGCCATTGATTTTTCAAACGAGCTTTTCTCCGGGTTCACGTCTTATGTGTTCAAGAAGGGTTCGGGCCTGAGCGCGGATGTGGCATCACTCAAAGGCAAAACGGTTGGCTATTTTCAAGGCAGTATCCAGGAAGCCTACGCCAAGGCCGTGCTGGACAAAGCCGGGGTAAAAATCCAGTCCTATCAGAACCAGGACCAGGTGTATTACGACCTGGTCGCGGGGCGGCTGGATGCATCACTGCAGGACACGCTTCAAGCGCAATTGGGCTTTATCAAATCGTCCCAGGGCGCTGAATATGAAATGAGCCCGCCGGTAGAAAGCCCTTATCTTCCCTCTAAAACAGCCATCGGCATCGCCAAGGGCAATGCAGAGCTCAAGGCCTTGCTGGATAAAGCGATTCAGGCCCTGCATGACGATGGCACCTACGATTCGATCCAGAAGCAGCACTTTGGCGACCTGAATCTTTACAGCGGCAAATAACCACCCGGCGCTCGTCCGCTGGACGGGCGTTTTTCGCTATAGGTTGTTGATCATGTTCGAAACACTATTAGGCGCATTGGGGCTGTCTGCATTCAGCTTGCAAGGCTTCGGCCCACTGCTGCTCGAAGGCGCCTGGATGACCGTCAAGCTGTCCCTATCCTCCCTGGCGCTCAGCGTATTGCTCGGGCTGATTGGGGCCAGCGCCAAACTGTCCAGTCTTAGGCTGCTGCGCCTGCCAGCGCAGCTCTACACCACGCTGATTCGTGGGGTGCCCGATCTGGTACTGATGCTGTTGATTTTCTATAGCCTGCAAACCTGGCTGACGGTCATCACGGTGGCGTTGGGCTGGGAGTACATCGAAATCAATCCCTTCGTCGCAGGAATCATCACCCTTGGGTTTATCTACGGCGCCTATTTCACCGAAACTTTCCGCGGCGCCATGCTGGCGGTACCCCGTGGCCAGGTTGAAGCTGCTACCGCCTACGGGTTAAGTCGCACTCAGCGTTTTCGCTTCGTGGTGTTCCCGCAAATGATGCGGTTTGCCTTGCCGGGTCTTGGCAACAACTGGATGGTGATTCTCAAAGCCACCGCGTTGGTGTCGATCATTGGCCTCGCTGATTTGGTAAAGGCTGCCCAGGACGCAGGAAAAAGCACCTACCAATTGTTCTTTTTCCTGGTACTGGCTGCACTGACCTACCTGATCATCACCAGCGCCTCCAATTTCATCCTGCGCTGTCTGGAAAAATACTACGCCGCCGGTTCACGGGAGGCGGTGCGATGATCGAACTACTGCAGGAGTACTGGAGGTCATTCGTCTACAGCGATGGCCAGCAAATCACTGGTCTGGCCATGACATTGTGGTTGCTCAGTGCATCGCTTTTCATCGGATTTATCGTGTCTATCCCACTGTCCATCGCACGCGTGTCGTCCAGGTTTTATTTGCGCTGGCCGGTGCAGTTTTATACCTACCTGTTCAGGGGTACACCGCTCTATATCCAGCTGCTGATCTGCTACACCGGGATCTATAGCCTGGCCGCAATACGTGCTCAGCCTGTGTTGGATGCATTCTTTCGCGATGCGATGAACTGCACCATTCTTGCCTTCGCGCTGAACACCTGCGCCTACACCACGGAGATATTTGCCGGGGCTATTCGCAACATCGCTCATGGGGAGGTCGAGGCTGCAAAAGCGTATGGCCTTTCTGGATGGAAGCTCTACGCGTTTGTGATTATGCCGTCAGCCTTGCGTCGGTCGCTGCCGTACTACAGCAACGAAGTGATCTTGATGCTGCACTCGACCACGGTGGCGTTCACCGCCACGGTACCGGACATTCTCAAAGTCGCCCGTGACGCTAACTCTGCGACCTTCTTGACTTTTCAATCGTTTGGTATTGCGGCGCTGATTTACCTGGCGGTGACCTTTGCGCTGGTCGGTTTGTTCCGAATTGCCGAACGTCATTGGTTGGCTTTCTTAGGGCCGACTCACTGAGTCCTGTGTCTGACAGGGCCGCTCCCGAACTGCTTAGAGGAAGATTGCGAACATGTACAAATTGACGGTTGACGGGCTACACAAAAGTTACGGTACCCATGAAGTACTCAAGGGTGTTTCCCTGCAAGCCAAAACGGGCGATGTCATCAGCCTGATCGGCGCCAGTGGCTCGGGGAAGAGCACGTTCCTGCGCTGTATCAATTTCCTCGAAACACCCAACGACGGCGCCATGAGTTTGGATGGCAAACAGATCTGCATGATTAAAAATCATGCAGGATTACGTGTGGCGGATGACCGCGAGCTGCAACGACTGCGTACCCGCTTGGCCATGGTCTTCCAGCATTTCAACCTGTGGGGACACATGACCGTGTTGGAAAACATCACCATTGCCCCGCGCCGGGTGCTAGGCGTCAGCAAAAAAGACGCAGAAGATCGTGCCCGGCGGTACTTGGATAAAGTCGGCTTGCCTGCCCGTGTTGCCGATCAGTTCCCTGCGTTTCTTTCCGGTGGTCAACAGCAGCGGGTAGCGATTGCCCGTGCCCTTGCCATGGAGCCCGAGGTCATGCTGTTTGACGAACCCACCTCGGCGCTCGACCCAGAGGTGGTGGGCGAGGTGCTCAAAGTCATCCAGGGCCTTGCTGAAGAGGGGCGCACCATGATCATGGTGACCCATGAAATGGGGTTCGCACGCAAAGTGTCAAACCAGCTGCTGTTTCTTCACCAGGGACTGGTTGAAGAGCAGGGCGGACCTGAGATTCTGGATAATCCCAGAAGCGAGCGCCTGCAGCAGTTTCTTTCCAACGGGCTGAAGTGAAATGCCTTGGCTATGACCTGCGGAAGAAAGAACCACGGGGCCTCTGAGTGTTTGGGACGCATCGACGAGGCCATCGTCGATGTGCTGCGCTGCAACGGGCGCATCACCTATAAAAAACTCGCCTCATTGGTGCACTTGAGCGAGAGCCCTTGTCAGCAACGCGTTCGTAAGCTGGAAAGGCTGGGAGTCATCCGTGGTTACGGTGCGTTCATTGACGAGCACAAACTATCCCCCGGTTTGTTCCTGGTGGTTCTGGTGACGCTGGCTGAGGGCAGGGGAAGCAACACGCAAAAAGCATTTGAGGCCCTTATCAGTGCTAGCCCGCAAGTCATTGAGTGTCACCTAGTGAGTGGTGCACTTGACTACTGCCTGCGAATGCGCTGCCGGGATATGGAGCATTTCCGATCAATCACTGAATGCTGGTTTGAGAGCACTGAACTGCACATTGAGAAACTGGCGGCCTATCCGCAGTTGGCCGTCATCAAGCCTTCATCGATGCACCTTGGTATCGAATAACAACTACAACACTCCACGCCTAGGGATAAGCCATGATGATTGCGAACCTGAAGTTCAGTCATAAGGTATTGCTTGCGGCATCATTCGTTGTTGTCGCAGCGTTTTCGCTTTTTACGCTTTACAACGACTCGATTCAGCGCAAAACCATTCGCACGAACCTTGAATACCACCTTGAGGAAATGAGCAAGATCACCGCCGCAAGCGTGCAGTCCTGGCTCTCCGGGCGGATACTTTTGGTTGATCATGTTGCCCAGACGGTTGCCAATGATCCCGCACCGCAAAACATCACGCGGCTGCTGGAGCAGAGGTCGTTGCTGTCGACGTTTACCTTCACTTATTTAGGCAGTCGTGACGGTAGTTTCGTCATCCGGCCAAAGGACGACCTACCTGCTGATTACGATCCTCGCACCAGACCCTGGTATACGGACGCAATGACTGTCGGAGGGACCACGCTGACCGAGCCGTACCTGGACGTGACGACGGGCCAACTGATGATGACCATCGCAACGCCGGTCAGTCACGACGGCCAGCCGCTTGGGGTGGTAGGCGGGGATCTGACACTGGAGACGCTGTCGACCATAGTCCGCTCGCTCGACCTGGGTGGAATGGGATATGCCTTTCTGGTCAACGCAGATGGCAGGGTGCTGGTTCATCCCGAAAAAGAACGGGTGATGAAGCAATTGAACGATATTTACCCGCTGAACACGCCATCCCTTAGCTCTCATATCAGCGAGACGGAGCAGGACGGAAAACCTCAAGTTTTGATGTTCTCGCCGATCAAGGGACTGCCTTCGGTGAACTGGTATATCGGTTTGTGCATCGACAAAAGCAAAGCTTATGCGGCACTTGATGATTTTCGCACTTCCGCCATTTTATCGATGATTGTTGCCGTGGCGACCACGCTGCTTCTGCTGGGGCTGCTTATTCGCGTACTGATGCGGCCCCTGAGATTGATGGGTACAACCATGCGGGATATCGCCCAGGGAGAGGGTGACCTTACCCGCCGCTTGAGTGCGAACTCGAAAGATGAGTTCGGAGAATTAGCCGCAGACTTCAACCTTTTTGTGGAGCGCATCCAGCACTCAATACGTGAAGTGTCTTCTGCCACCGAGCATGTCAATGAAGTGGCCAGGCGCGTAACGCGGACCTCCAGTGCCTCCATGGCAAACTCGGACGACCAGGCCAATCGCACCAACAGTATTGCGGCCGCGATTAACGAACTCGGCGCAGCGGCCCAAGAAATCGCGCGTAACGCGGGTGAAGCTTCCCTTCAGGCGTCGGATGCCCGGTGCCAGGCAGAAGATGGCCGCGAGATAGTGACCCAAACGATAAATGCCATGGGCGCGCTCTCGGGGAAAATCCGTACGTCATGTAGCAACATAGAAGCTCTGAATGGTAAGACGGAAAATATTGGTCGGATTCTTGAAGTAATCAAAGGCATTTCCGAACAGACCAACCTGTTGGCACTCAATGCCGCGATCGAGGCTGCGCGGGCGGGTGAAGCCGGACGTGGTTTTGCTGTTGTAGCGGACGAGGTCCGCAGCCTGGCTTACCGCACTCAGACCTCAGCCCAGGAGATCCATTCAATGATTGCAGAGCTTCAGATGGGCGCACGTGAGGCGGTACTTACCATGAACGAAAGCGAACGCTACAGTAAGGACGGTGTGATTATCGCCAACCAGGCCGGTGAGCGGCTGGGCAGTGTCAGTCAGCGCATCGGCGAGATTGACGGAATCAACCAGTCGGTAGCGACAGCAACGGAAGAGCAAACTTCAGTTATCGACTCACTGAACATGGACATCACCGAGATCAAAACCCTCAACCAGGAAGGGGTGGAGAACCTGCAGGCCACACTGCTTGCTTGTGACGATCTTGAACGACAAGCCACACGACTCAAACAGTTGGTGGATGGCTTTCGAACTTAGGCCATCCCTGGAAGAGCAGGCATTGAATCACGCGCGCGAGAACAGCAGCTTAAAACCTGCGGCGCCAAAGACCAACGCAAGGGTGCCTTCAATCCATCGGCGCGCCCTGCGATAACCCCGAATCATGGGTGCCGTGGAGAAAACGATCGCATAACCGCAGAAAATAGAAATGCTCAACACGGCACAGCCAGCCAGGATGATCATAACTGTTTCAGGTGTCGCTTGTGGTCCCAGACCCAGCGTCATCGTGGCGATCCAACCCAGTAAAGCCTTTGGGTTGGTAAGATGCATAAGCAAGCCTCGTCGGTAGAGGCCAAAGCCTGAGATGGCTGGTGCTGCGGCCAGCGCTTTGGCAATTTTCTCGTCAGGTGTCAGGGCAGAACGTCCCGCTTTCAGGGCTAGAAACAGCAAGTATGCTCCGCCGACTATCTTGAGTACGAAGAGTGCCTGTGCGAATTGGAGCAGAATGGCCGAGACGCCTGTGGCGGCCATTGATCCCCAAAAAAAAGAACCACTGATGACTCCGGCTGCAAGCATCAGCGCAGGTTTTCTGCCTTGGTGCATGGCAACGCCCATGATTCGCATGTTGCTGGGGCCAGGGCTGGCAGCTCCCACAATGTAGGCTGTGAATACCAGCAGTAAGTGGTGCAGATCAAATGACATTGTTAGCCTCTGGAAGAATGCATGGCAGCCAGCAGCTTAAGTGGTTCCAACGTGCACGTCATTCCATCAGTTGCCCAAATCTGACCCGTTCGCCTCTAGTTCTTCTCGGAAATTTTTTTCGGTGCAGCCTTTTCAGGCATAACGCTTACCCCAAAACAGACTGTCGGTGTTCAAGGGGGATGATTCAGCCCCTGCAGTTTTAAATCCTATAATCAACCCTTGATCTGCACGCGCACAGCCTGGGGAGAAATACCGTAGCGATCGTGTAACGTCGGAAGCGCACCAACATCGAGAAACGTGTCCTGCAACACTATTTGTCTGAACGTCGGCGTAACCTGGCGTTAAAGGCTCTCAGGGGCGTCAAAGAACATTTTGACAGGGCTCTAGGGTGGTGTTTTCAGGTCGATAAAGCTTTTTTGGCCCCATTCGCACCGAATGTGCGAGCGATCGCGGATGGCGATCTCCGACGGACTCCAGTATGGCAGTGGCTGGTATTCAGTGCGCCTTTGTATGCTGTTGAGCAACCTGTATCTGGCAAACGGAATCGTCCCGGATTCTTTAGACACCTTGCAAGCTTTTCCACCGTTGGCTTGCGCTAAGAGAGAGACCTTCTCCATCAAAAAGGTTATAAGCGCGGTCTCGCGGTTTGGCTGTTCGAAAAGCTGCGTCAGATAGAAGAGTTGTAGTGTGCGACATAAGGGTACTACCTATTATCGAACTGACCTGTACCCCAGATCTTCCCCTTAAAAATGCCGGAATCACTTGGAAACCGACGGAACGCCATAAACGAAAAAACCCGCCAAGTGGCGGGTTTTAAAGGGTTCCATGGACTTTACTGGCTGTCAGTGGAACTAGAGATGGTGCCCGAACCCGGAATCGAACCGGGACGCCCTTACGAGCGGGGGATTTTAAGTCCCATGCGTCTACCAGTTTCGCCATTCGGGCGGTAGCGCGTTGTAACAGGGTTGGGAATATATAGATCCAGGCGCTTCGACGCAAGGTCGGTCTGCCGCTTTCTTGCATGGACTGCGCCTGAAAAAGCTTGGCAGATCAGTGGTCTACATCGGCTTTAACAGGCGAACCAGAGGATTCCTACGACACGGGAACAAGCGGCATAAATGACAGTCATAGCGATATGCCATCCCGGCAGTCTGGAAAGGAATCAGTTGATGCTCAGTGTTCGCAGGCGCTATTGGATGGTTATTGCAGGTGTCGTGGGACTGTTGGCCGGTACGGCACAGGCTGGGAGTGCGGTGAAGTGGGGGGATTTCAGCGCGTCAGGCGGTGATCGGTTGACGGGGGCTTCGCTGGAAGCGGGCAATCAGTATGTGTTGAAGGCGTCGAGCATTTCGGTGGGGGATATTGAACAGCTGCAGGCTGCGCAGAAACGTACCGAGAGTGAGGTACAAGGCCTGAAAGGCAAGCTGGAGGGGCAGGACCGCGCGTTCGATGAGTTCAAGCGCAGGGACGGTTCGAGCGCCAGTTCCAGTGACAGCCAGTTGGCGAGCCTCAAGCGCACGGTCGAGGATCAGAACAGCACGATCGAACGGCAGAAAAGCGATATCGACGGTTTGAAGCGCAGCCTGGATGATCTCAAGCGCAGCCTGGATACCTTGAGCAGTAAGGTCAAGTAGCCTGGCCGCCGCGACATGCGGTCGGTCATGAGCCTGGATGCGGGTGTAAGGTAGGGCGTGCAACGCTGGGAAATCTCAGGAAAGCGAGGTGACTATGAGCGCTCCACTGCTGAAGAAGCTGCATCTGAATGGGTACGACATCGTGCAGGTCAATTTCGGGCCATGGCGGGTGTGTACGCCCCAGGATCGGCTGGCGTCCTTCAATTCCCGTGAACAGGCACTGGCGTATGCCGCCACGTTGCCGGGTTACCATGCACGCAACAGGCCGGTGTCCAATGATGATTGATTGAAAACGAAGCCCCGGTTTGTCCGGGGCTTCTGCGTTTGTGGCTTATACGAAAGGCTGTGCGCCGAAGCCGCGGGGCAGGCGTTGCCGCCCTGGCAGGTCGGTCAGGCGCTGCGCCCAGGCACTGCGCCAGTCGGTGCTGGTGTGGGTCTTGGCCTGGCGTGAAGCGCGGCGTGCGGCGTTGCGCTGATTGCGGCGCGCTTGCTTGTAGGCATCGGTGTTGCGGCAGGTGCGGCACTTGACCCGATTCAGCTCGGTGCTGGAGGGCAGGTTATTGCCGTGATGGCCGCAGGCCAGATGCCCGGCAACCTTGAAGTGAATGACCATGTAAGCGTCTCCTTCTTATTGGGTACGCACATCGGTAAACCCACAATGCACGCGGGGAGGGCGGGGCTGAAAAATCCCGGCACCTGAGGTTACGACCCCATGGGCGCAGCAGCGTTCGGTTTTGCCCCTGGACCTGTTCAACACCCCTGCCTCGGCGCTACCCTGCCACGCCACTGATCATGAAAAGGAGTGTGTGATGAGCGTCGAAACCCTGCCCCTGGAAGGCAGTTGCCGTTGTAACCGGGTGCGCTTCAGCGTGAGCCAGGCGCCGGTGATTACCATGGCGTGCCACTGCACCGGCTGCCAGAAGATGACCGCCAGTGCGTTCTCCCTCAGTGCGCTGATTCCCGCCAGCGCGTTCACGGTGACCCAGGGTTGCCCGGTGGTGGGTGGCCTGCACGGGGTCGATCGTCACTATTGCTGCCCGCACTGCATGAGCTGGCTGTTTACCCGCCCCCATGGCATCGATGAGTTCGTCAACGTGCGTGCGACGTTGTTGGATAATGCCGCGGAGTACGTGCCCTTTATGGAAACCTGGACCCGCGAAAAACTGGCCTGGGCTACCACGCCGGCAGTCGAAAGCTTCGAGCAGTTGCCGCAACCCGAGGACTTTGCACGGTTGCTGCAGGCCTATGCCGAATTCAGCGCTCGCTGAGTTCAGTCAATCAAGGCGAGCAGGTCCGTATCGCCCACATCCTGCCCGGCCTGGGTCAGCAGCGTAGTGGCCTGGCCTCGATGGTGGGTCTGGCGATTGAAAAAATGCACCAGCAGGGCGCCGAACGGCTTGCTGGCCGCCGCGCCGCGCATGTTGTGATAGTGCAGGCGATGGTCGAGGTCGGGTTCGCGCAGGTTGTGCACCCAATCGATGATCAATTGGTCCAGCCAACGCCGCCGGGCGGCGAGTTCAGCCAGGTCGGCGAACGCCAGTTGCTTGAGGTCCGACGGCGCGGCGATGCTGTTCAGCGGCGCCAGCGCCGCGTAGCCGGCGGGGTGCAGGGCAAAGCGTTTGAGCCAGACGGTGTCGCCCAACGTGAGATGGTTGAGCGTGCCGAAGACCGAGCCGAAAAACGCTTGGCGGTCCACGCGCAACTCATCGTCCGTAAGCCTGGCAGCCGCGTCATAGACCTTGCGGTTCATCCACTGGTTGTAGGTCGCCAGCAGCGTCATTTGTTCGATACGGTCCACGTGCTTTAACCCTCGTTGGCAATGGTGCCGCCATCATAAGGCAATTACCTGGACGACCCGCCACGGCAACTGCACCTGGAGCAGCAGGCCAGGCCTAAAACCTGAGCGTCGCACCGGTGGTCAGCCATTGATTACGTTCACCGCCCAGGTCGCGCCCGAGCACCAGGTCGACGTCGACAGACTCCCCGAAGTGCAGGCGCGGCCCTGCTTGCCAGGCCTGGTCACCGCCTTCCTGGCCGTAACGTTCAGCGATCAGCGTGAGGGCATCCATCAGTTGATACTCGACGCCGGTGCCCCAGGTCAGGCGCTGGGTTGGCTCGCCGTCGTTGTAGGCATGGGCCCAGCCGGCATTCAGGTTCAAGCGCAGGGGCGCCAGCGGTTGCCAGGTCAAGGGGAGGGTGAAGTCGGCGCCGTCAAACCCGTGTCGTCGATCAAGGGCAAGATGCGCCCCGGCGGAGATCGCCATTTCCAGCCCCAGGTCTTGCCGTGACAGCACCTGTGCCTTGAGTTGCGGATTCACCTGGGTCTCGCCCCGGCCTGCGCTGTCGGCCCGTGACAGCGCCGCGCCCCACTGCACCGAAGGCAGTGCGCTGAACGTGCACGCGGGAGACAGCGTTGCCGTGTGCGTGTTGCCGGCGTGCCGGTCGGCGCTGTACCAGGCGTCGAGATTGCAGACACCCGGTGCGTTGATTGCGCCGTCATCGACCACATAGGCGCCACCGGCGGCATGGGCCTTGGACACCAGGGCGATTAACAGGATCGAACCCAGGGTGATACCGATAAACAGCAGGTTGCGCCGCAGCGCTCGCTGTTTTGCCGGCGGCAACAGCAGCAGGGTCTGGCGCGCGCCGCGATAGTGCCGCGCACGGTATTTGGCAAACCCGTCCGGGCGCTTCGGGGTGTGTTTGTTGTGCATGATGCACCTCGCTTGAATGTCAGTTCTCTACGGTCAGCACCGAAATGCCGCTGGCCCTGGCCTGGCAGACCAGCTCCGACGTGTCGTCACCACCCGGCAGCGCGATGACCACATCCGCGCGGCTGTCGGTCAGCATGAAATGGTTGCGCTGGCGCTCCGCCTGCTTGCCGTGGCGTTGCCAGTTGGGCGGGTAGCGCACCACGTCGATGCCGAGTTCCCGCGCCCAGTCCTCGATGGCGCTGCCGAGGAACTGGTTGCCGCCGTGGATCAGCACCTGCACCGGGCGCAGGCGGTGGTAAGCGTCCAGCACTTGGCGGGACTTTTTGCAGTCGGCGTAATGACGACCGGCACAGATCAAGACGCGCATGATCCTATTCCTTGTAATGCACGGTGGCGGCCGGGCGACCGCCACCGTTTAAACGGCGGGGGAACTCAGTACCACTGCTTGAAGCGGCGGATGTAGAGGGTTTTCATCAGTTGGGCCACGCAGCAATAGCTGAGCAGCGTGCCGACCAGCCACGGGAAGTACGCCAGCGGCAGCGGTTGCAGCCCCACCAGGGTGCCCAGGGGCGAGAACGGTACGTAGATGCCCAGCGCAATCACCACGCCGGTCATCATCAGCACCGGCCATGCGGCCGTGCTCTGGAAGAACGGAATCTTGCGGGTGCGCAGCATATGCACCACGAGGGTTTGCGAGAGCAGGCCCTCGATAAACCAGCCGGACTGGAACAGGGTCTGCATTTCCACGCTGTTGGCGGCGAACACGTACCACATCAGAGCAAAGGTGGTGATGTCGAAGATCGACGAGGTCGGCCCGATCCAGATCATGAAGCGGCCGATGTTCTTTGCATCCCACTTGCGCGGTTTGGCCAGGTACTCCTTGTCCATCTTGTCCCACGGCAGGGCCAGCTGGGAGATGTCGTACATCAGGTTCTGCAGCAGCAGATGGATCGAGAGCATCGGCAGGAACGGGATGAATGCACTGGCCACCAGCACCGAAAATACGTTGCCGAAGTTGGAGCTGGCGGTCATGTTCAGGTACTTCATGATATTACCGAAGGTTTCGCGGCCTTTGAGCACGCCTTCTTCCAGCACCATCAGGCTTTTCTCGAGCAGGATGATGTCGGCCGATTCCTTGGCGATGTCCGTGCCGCTGTCCACCGAGATACCCACGTCGGCATCCCGCAATGCCGGTGCGTCGTTGATGCCGTCGCCGAGGAAGCCGACGGTGTGGCCGTTGGCTTGCAGGGCCTTGAGCACCCGGGATTTCTGCAGCGGCGTGAGCTTGGCAAATACCGTGCGCTCCTCCACATGGCGCGCCAGGGTGGCGTCGTCCATAAGCTCGATCTCCACCCCCAGCAGCGGCCGGCCTGGCTCGAGGCCGACCTGGCGGCATATCTTGCTGGTGACCACGGCGTTGTCGCCGGTAAGGACTTTGACCGCCACGCCGATCTGCTGCAGGGCTGCAATCGCCGGGCCGGCGGTTTCCTTGGGCGGATCGAGGAAGGTCAGGAAGCCCTGGATCATCAGGTTGCGCTCATCGGCGGTGGTGTACTGCTGGCGGGCCAGGGCCTTGGGAATGTTGCGGGTGGCAACCACCAACACGCGAAAGCCGTCTTCGTTGTAGTCATTGGCGATCGCCAGCAACTCCTCCCGGCGCCGCTCATCCAGAGGCACGGCACTGCCGGCCTCCATCACGTGGGTGGCAATGTCCAGCATCTCCTCGACGGCGCCTTTGCACACCAGCAGATGGTCGTGGGCAGCGTCCTTGACCACGATGGAGAGGCGACGGCGTACAAAGTCGAACGGCAATTCATCGACCTTGCTGTAGGCAAACGGCACCTGGAACCTGGGGTTCTGCTCCGAGAACTGCACCACGGCCTGGTCCATCAGGTTTTTCATGCCGCTCTGGTGGTAGCTGTTGAGCCAGGTCAGGGACAGCACCGCATCATCGCGCTGGCCGAAGGCGTTGACGTGATGCTCGAGGATGATCTTGTCCTGAGTCAGGGTGCCGGTCTTGTCGGTGCACAGCACGTCCATCGAGCCGAAGTTCTGGATCGCGTTGAGGCGCTTGACCACTACTTTGCGCTTGGCCATCGCCGTGGCGCCCTTGGCCAGGTTGGCGCTGACGATCATCGGCAGCATTTCCGGGGTCAGGCCCACGGCGACCGCCAGGGCGAACAAAAATGCATCGCCCCAGTCGCCCTTGGAGAAGCCGTTGAGGAAGAACACGATCGGCACCATCACCAGCATGAAGCGGATCAGCAGCCAGCTGACGCTGTTCACCCCGCGATCGAATGCGGTCTGTACCCGGGAGCCGACAATCGCCTTAGCCAGGGAGCCAAAGTAGGTGCGCGGCCCGGTCGCCACCACCACGGCTTTGGCGCGGCCGCTGACCACATTGGTGCCCATGAAGCAGATGTTCGGCAGGTCCAGCAGGTTGCCCTGGTCGGCGGCGACCGGCCCGGCGGATTTTTGCGTGACGTCGCCGAGGGTGTCGTACTTCTCCACCGGCAATGCTTCGCCGGTGAGCACCGCCTGGCTGATAAACAGGTCCCGGGACTCGATCAGGCGGATGTCGGCAGGGATCATGTCACCGGCCGACAACTGCACGATATCGCCGGCCACCAACTCGCGCATCGGCACTTCGCGCAGGGTGGGCTGGCTGCCCACTTGCTCACGGCGCAGCACCGTGGCAGTGGTGCGGACCATGGCTTTCAAGGCTTCGGCGGACTTGGCCGAACGGTGCTCCTGCCAGAAGCGCAGCAGGCTGCTGAGCAGGACCATGGTCATGATGATGACGACCTTGGTGGGGTCGGCTTCTTCACCGTCCTGCATCGGCAGCCAGCAGTCGGTGAAAAAGCTGATGCCGCCCAGGGTCAGCAACACGTAGATGAACGGGTTGTTCAGGGCCTGCAGGAATTGCACGATGGCGTGAGGCGGTTTGTCATGGGCCACTTCGTTGTGGCCTTCCCGTTGCAGACGGGCAGTGGCGTCCACTTCGGTCAGGCCATCCTGGGTGGCGCGTACGTTGGCCAGGGTGGCCGACAGGCCGTTGTGGGCTTCGCGGGCGGCACGCATCGACAGTTTGGTGTCGCTGGCGGTGCCGGTTTTCTTCTGCAGTGGCGTGTTTTTTACGGCGCTCATTGTCTGTGCTCCTGTCGCCAATTCTCGACAAAACATACCCGGTACTTACCTGAATACAGGCGAGCGAAAGCATGCCGAGTCGCTGACTTCGCGATCGGTTTAAATAAGGTGCTTGGATAACTTCTACTGGCGCGTTAGTTATAAGGCGCGCAGCGAACTACAACTGGAAAGTTTCATAAAGAACTCCAGGGACTTAATCAGGAAGTTATTGTTTCAGCGGGATTGAACGGCGCGGGCGCTCAGCGCTATCCCAGGCTGAAAAGCGGCGGTCTCTGCGGGTCTTTGGGGGAGGGGGCAACGCAGGGCGTGCGTCGTGGCAGAAAAACCACGCGGGCATGGCAACGCTTGGCTCGCAAGGCTGCGGCCAGTGTGGGTACATCGGGCAAAGCAAGGGTTGGGAAGGTCATAACACACCTCGGGACCGGACGGGCGACCGGCGAGGCAGTTACGGCGGAGCATCAAGCTCCAGCGCAGCTTACCGGACCGGGGAGGCGAGTCCTGTCATGTTCTGGATTGGGCGCCCGATGCCCGCCAGGGCGGTGCTCGGACAGCGACTGGATACTGTGTCCATTGGCTTCTTTTGTGAGGGTTAAAAAAGGCCCCAGTTGCGGGCAGGGGCAATCTACTCAGGCAGTTACAAAATGTCAACGCATGATTAATTAAATAGCCCGGTGTTCAGAGTTCATTCAGACAAGAGGCACTCGAAAGTTGCCCGATATATAACTTCATACACCCTGTGCGGCGAGAGCGGCCAAATAGATCAATACCAAACCGCAGGCGCCATAACTGATGCGTTGCCACATGGGCGATGCGTTCTTGCGCAGCAGGTTCACCAGTGCGGCGATCAGAAAGCATGACAGCACCGAAGCCAGCATGAAGCCGGCGAAAAACATCAGCGTCTGCCCATGGCTGGGCGTGGCGCCGACGATGCCTGACAGCGCGCTGCCCAGTGCCCCCCAGTAGACGATGTTTTTCGGGTTGGCCAGGGAAATCGCCGCACCCACGGCCAGCGCGTTTTGCCGAGTACTGGCCGGCGCATCATCGGCTTCGGGCAAGTGCCAGGCGTCGATCAGGCTGCGTACGCCCAGCCACGCCAGGTACAGCGCGCAAATGATCGTCAGCGGCACGCGCACGGCGTCATGCTGGATCAACAGTGCGATGCCGGTGAGGCCGATCACAGCCCACACGGCATCGCCTACCAGCGAGCCAAACTGCACCAGCAAGGCGGGTGTGAAACCGTGGAGCAAGCCTCGGCGCAGGGTCTCCGCCAGCACCGCGCCGGGGGAGAGGCAAAACACAAAGCCGAATACCAGTGCGTAAAAAAAGATCGTCAGCATGCCCGCGTCCTTTCAGGAAAGTGCGAGAGCATACGCTGGCAGAGGGATGGGAATCCATATCGCCGCAGCGGATCCATCCAGCCGTTAGGAGGTGGTCATTTCCAGCAGCGCTATGCGCTCGAGTTCGACCTTCAGCTCGCCAGGGCTGAGGCGGGCAAAGGGCAGGGCGAAAAACGCCCGGCAACGGCTGGCGATAGTCTCCAGCGTGGCATCGAATGCCGCCTGGATGCTGGCCTGGTCACCTTGAACCTCCGAGGGATCTGCCAAGCCCCAATGCGCCTTCACCGCCGGCCCGAAATACACCGGGCAGGCTTCCCCCGCCGCCTTGTCGCAGACGGTAATGACCACATCCGGCGGGCTGCCTTCAAACGCGTCATTGCCCTTGCTGTACAAGCCTAAGGTGCTGATGCCCGCTGCCTGCAACGTGCTCAGGCTGCGCGGCAGGACCTGGCCCTTGGGGAAACTGCCGGAGCTGACCGCGGCAAAACCCTGCGGGGCCAGGTGGTTGAACATCGCTTCGGACAAGATGCTGCGACAGCTGTTGGCGGTGCACATGAACAGGACTTTCATTGCGGTTTCTCCGTTAGATGCTCAGGCGCAACGCGAGGGCGGCGAGGGTGATCAGCAGCACCGGCAAGGTCAGCACAATCCCGACCTTGAAGTAGTAGCCCCAGGTGATGGTGATGCCCTTGCGCGCCAGGATATGCAGCCACAACAGGGTGGCCAGGCTGCCGATGGGGGTGATTTTCGGGCCCAGGTCGCTGCCGATCACGTTGGCGTAGATCATCGCGTCCTTGACCACGCCCACGGCATGGCTGGATTCGATGGACAGCGCACCGATCAATACCGTCGGCAGGTTATTCATCGCCGAGGACAACAAGGCCGTCAGCACGCCAGTGCCCATGGCCGCACCCCACACGCCGTAAGTGGCAAAGGTATCGAGCCAGGTCGCCAGGTAGGTGGTGAGGCCGGCGTTACGCAAGCCGTAGACCACCAGGTACATCCCCAGGGAAAACACCACGATCTGCCACGGGGCTTCCTTCAGCACCTTGCGCGTGGAGATCTTGTGGCCCTTGGCGGCGATCACCAGCAGGAGCACGGCGCACACCGCGGAAATCGCGCTGATGGGAATGCCCAGGGGTTCCAGGGCAAAGCAGCCGATCAGCAGGATGCCGAGCACCCACCAACCGGCGCGGAAGGTGGCGCGGTCGTGGATCGCGCTGGCGGGGTCTGCCAGGTCGGCGGGGTCGTAGGTCTGCGGAATATCGCGGCGAAAGAACCACAGCAGCACCGCCAGGGTGGCGGCGACACTGACGACGTTGACCGGCACCATGACCGCGGCATATTCGTTGAAGCCGATCTTGAAATAGTCCGCCGAGACGATGTTCACCAGGTTCGACACCACCAGCGGCAGGCTCGCCGTGTCAGCGATAAACCCCGCGCCCATCACAAACGCCAGGGTCGCCGCCGGCGAAAAGCGCAGCGCCAGCAGCATCGACATCACGATGGGGGTGAGGATCAGCGCCGCGCCGTCGTTGGCAAACAGCGCCGACACCAGGGCGCCGAGCAGCACCATATAGGCAAACAAGCGCCGGCCACGCCCGCGCCCCCAGCGCGCCACATGCAGTGCCGTCCAGGCAAAGAACCCGGCTTCGTCCAACAGCAGGCTGATGATGATCAGTGCGACAAACGTCCCGGTGGCATTCCAGATGATGTGCCAGACCGCCGGGATATCCGCCAGGCTGATCACGCCACAGGCCAGGGCCAGGATCGCGCCCATCGTGGCGCTCCAGCCCACTCCGAGACCCTTGGGCTGCCAGATGACCAGGACGATGGTAAAGATAAAAATGGCGACTGCGACAAGCATGAATTAACGCTCCGGTGGCTCAGCAGCAGGTGCTGTCTCGTTGTGGTCTGTCGCCCATGGTATCCAGACGCTGTGTGTCCTTGTGCAGCCATGGCTGGTTGGCTTGCAGGGTGACGTCCAGCACCTGGGTCACCCAATCGGGCAGTGCCGGGTTGACGCGGTAGTAGATCCATTGGCCCTGGCGACGATCCAGCAGCACACCGCAACTGCGCAGTTGCGCCAGGTGACGGGAGATTTTGGGCTGGCTGTCGTCCAAGGCATGGATCAGTTCGCACACGCAAAGTTCGCCTTCACGCTGAATCAATAGCGTCAGGCGTGCGCGAGTGGCGTCGGCCAGGCATTTGAACAGGGTGGGCGGTGTAAGGGGATCCGACATGACCATTGCCTACATACATATGGAAATTCGAATATACGTATGTCCATATGTTTCGGTCAAATCCTGTTTCAATTGATATGGATCAAACCTCGGGAAAACCGCCACAAGTGATTGAAATTAAAATGAAACACGAATGTCCTAAAGTGCCTCCCCATTGCTGATGAAGGAAGACCCGCGTGACCCGTGCCACTCGCAACCTGCGCAAAACCCTGGATTCCGTAGCAGAAAATAACGAAACCGCGGCATTCGACCTGATGCGTGCCGTTGAAAAACTCGGCGATGAAGTGCTGCGCCAGCGCTTGCTCAACACCATTCACCGGCTCAACCAGGACGCTCACGAACTGCGTGAAGCGCGGGATTCGGTGGAGCAGGTGTCGGTCAGGCTCGCCTGAGCAAGATCGTTCAAGACAAGCTCCATCTTGCGCTGGCATGCTTGTGGACTGTCTGTCGATGAGCCGTTTCCATGCCTGCTGCCTTACCTCATTACGCCTTCGCTCGCGGTGCAATCGCCGTCATTCCCCTGTCCCTGGCCTGTGCACCCTGGGGGCTGCTGGCCGGCTCCATGGCCATCGATGCGCAATTCACGCCACTGCAAGCCCAGGGCTTGTCCGCCATTGTGTTTGCCGGCGCTGCGCAGTTGGTCGCCATTGGAATGGTCAAGAGCGGTGCGAGCCTGATTTCCATCGTGTTGACCACCTTGCTGCTGACCTCCCAGCACCTGCTGTATGGCATGCACCTGCGCCCGATTCTTTCGCCGCTCAAGACCCGCTGGCGCATGAGCCTGGGCTTTCTGCTGACCGATGAGTTCTTTGCGCTGGTCAACCACTATGACCGTGAAACCTTCAATCGCTGGTACGCCCTGGGCGTTGGCCTGACGTTTTACATCGCCTGGAACCTGTTCACCCTGGCCGGTATCGTGCTTGGCAAAAGCATCCCGGGCCTTGATCAGCTGGGCCTGGAGTTCTCCATCGCCGCCACCTTTATCGCGCTGATCACCCCGGTGGTACGCGATGTGCCGACGGTGGTCTGCGTGGCGGTGTCGTTGTTGTTTTCCGTATGGCTGAGCTTCCTGCACTGGGAGTCGGCGGTGGTGGTGTCGGGTGTGCTCGGCATGAGCGCAGGGTTTTTCTGCAAACGCCTGGGGGTTGGGCAGCGATGATTTACCTGATGATTGTGGCCATGGGCCTGGTGGTTTTTTTCAACCGCTATCTGTTTATCGAGCCGCGCCTGCCGCTGCGCCTCAACCGTGGGGCACGGGAGTTTCTCGGGTTTGCGGTGCCGGGCATGCTCACGGCGATTTGCGGGCCGATTATTTTCCTGGCTGATCACCAGCTCAACCTGAGCCCGGCCAATCCTTACCTGCTGGCCGGCATCTGCGCCGTGGCGCTGATGTTCTGGACGCGTAACGTATTGATGACCGTGCTGCTGAGCATGGCGTTGTTCTATCTGTTTCGCTGGTGGCTCTGAAGCGCAGGCGAAAAAAAGCCCGCGGGAGGGCGGGCAGAAGGACACTTCTAAAAATGAGCCTGCCCACTATAGGCGGCATATTCTCCCTCCACAGTGAAACAAAATTCATGGGGGCGTCAGTCAGCCTTGCGGCAATGGTACAGTCGCGTTTTTTCCAACGAGGCAATGGCATGCACAAGGTGGTAATGGGCGCATTGGTATTGACGGCACTGGCCGGTTGCGCGGGCTCGAAGATGAACGAGGCACGCCTGGGGGCTCCCTACAAGGCCATGGCATCGGACAAGGCCACGCTGGTGGTTGCCGAGTGCATCCAGTTCGGCTGGCAGGATGAAAGCGTGTTTGGTGTCGACGCCGGTGGCTTCAAGGAGCCGAACGGGGCCGGTGGTTTCACCGTCTATACCACGGGTGGCGATTACTTCGTCGACGTGCAAAGCGCCGGTGCCGGTTCGTCCGTCAAGTACTACGCCGTTGAAGATACGATGCCGGCCAAGCGTCGCTTGGCCGCACTTGCGACCTGTCTGTAATCCGTTGCCTTAGTCATTTCAGGAAACGCCCGGCGGGACAGCCGCCGGACATTCGCTTATGATTCAATCCGCCCGCCCGACATAATGGCTCTTTACCAGTACACGGACGTCGAGGCCTTACCGTCGGGCGGGCACCTTTAGTCCTTATCGCGGCATAAAACCCAAATGCCAGCGCCGGGGAATCTTCAGCGACACCAGCCCCAACACGCCCGCCAATACACCGCTGACCACCAGCGCCCTCAGCCCCATGTGCTGCTCCAGCAACGCGCCAATCACCGCGCCGACAAACATCCCCGCCCACGGAATCAGTTGCACCCGCCAGCCGTTACGGCGCTCCCCCAGCATCCAGCGCCCCAGTCCGCGCCCAAAGCGTGACAGTGCGCCGGTCACGTAGGTCAGCCCCACCGGCAAGCCGTTGACCTCTTCCACGGCTGCGTTGAGCATGCCCATCGCAATGATCGCCGCCAGCAGCGCCGGCAAGGTGTCGGCGAAGGGCAGTAAGGCTGCGCCGCAGAGCAAGGTGGCGATACACAGCAACAGGGGCAGGGCATGGCGCCGGCTGAGGCGACCGACCACTACGCCCAAGGCGTTACCGGCAACGAATGTGGCGACCAGCAATAGCAGGCGTGCGGTCAAGCCGAGATCCCCCACACTGATGGCCACTGCCAGGCGCGTGGTGTTGCCGCTCATGAATGAAACAAAGTCGCCGCTGGCCATGAAGCCGATGGCGTCAGTCATGCCCGCCAATACCGAAAGGCTGGCCACCAGCATCAGGCCGACGCGGCCGCGCCAGCGCTTTTGATGGGCCAGTGCGGCATTGGCATAAGGCTTGTTGGGCGAAGGCAGCATAGGGCCGGGTTCCTCGGTGAGATTATCCGGCCACTACCCTAGGACGCTTTGATTGCGCGCGCAATGACCTCAGACACACTCAAGGCGCCAACCCTCAGGTTGCCAGAGCAAACGGTGGGTTGGCCCGAACGCCTGGATGAACGCCTCATCATGGGATACAACCATCATTGCCCCGCTGAAGCCCTGCAGCGCCTGTTCAAAGGCGATCACCGATTCCAGGTCCAGGTGGTTGGTGGGCTCATCAAGCAACAGCAGTTGCGCGGGTGTTTCACCCCACAGGGCAATCGCCATCGCGGCTTTCAACCGCTCGCCGCCGCTGAGCTGCACGGTTGGTTGGGTGACCCGCCGGGCATCCAGTTGCAGCAAGGCCAGGCGTGTACGCAGTTCGGCTTCGGGCAGCGGTGTGTCGAGCAGGTTGAGCTGTTCGACGAGGGAGCGTCGGTCATCCAGCAGCGCCTGGTGCTGGTCGATATACGCGCAGGGCACCGGCACCGTGCACTCACCGCTGGCGGGCTGCAATTGGCCGGCCAGTACCTTGAGCAGGGTGGATTTGCCGCAGCCGTTCGGTCCCTGCACGGCCACGCGCACCGGCCCTGTGAAGTTGAGTGTGAGGGCGGGATGCTCCAGCCAGGGCAACCGGACCTCCTTCAAGGCCACCACCTGACGGCCATTGGGCACGATCGACCCCGGCAAGGCCAACAGAGTCGGCGTTTCATCCACCACGCGCTCGTAGGCTTGGCGCACCTGCTCATCCAGCGCGTGTTTGTACGCGTGATGGGCACTGCGCACGGTGCCGACGACTTCGGTGGCGGCGCTTTTCCAGCGCGCCTTGGTAAACCGATCCACATTGGCCGTCTCGGCGTGCTTGCGGGAGCGCGCCGCCTGGCGTTGCAGGCTGTCATGGTCTTTCTGCACGCGCCGGCGTTCGCGGTTGCGTTCAAGGCGTGCGTGCTCCAGCGCCGCGACGGCGGCGTGCTGTTCGGTGTCGCGCTGCAGGCGATAGGCATCATAGTTGCCGCCGTAGACGTGAGTGCCGAGTGGGGACAGTTCAATGATGCGCCCGAGGGTGTTGAGTATTTGCCGGTCGTGGCTCACGACCACCAGGCCGCCGCGCCATTCCTGCAACAGGTGCAGCAGCCAATTGCGGCCGGCGCTGTCGAGGTGGTTGGTGGGTTCATCGAGCACCAGCAGTTGCGGTGCGGCCAGCACGGCGCCGATCAGCCTGAGCCGCGCCAGTTGCCCTCCACTGAGTTGATCGGCCGGCGCATCCACACCCAGCTGCGCAAGGCCTGCCGTATCCAGTGCGGCGCGCAAGCGTTCGGCAAGGTCCCAGCGATTGTCGATCAACTCAAGGTCATCGACCTGCGCCGTCCCTGCCGCCATGCGTGCCAGTGCCGCCAGCACGGGCGTGGTGCCCGTCAGGTCAGCGAGGGTGTCTCCCGCGGCAACCGCCATGTCCTGGGGGACATAGGCCACGCTGGCCGAGCGCTTGAGCGAGCCGGAGGAGGGGGGCAACACGCCGGCGATCAATTGGGCGAGGATACTTTTGCCCCGTCCATTGCGTCCCACAATCCCGGTGGGCGTGTGGTCGATGGACAGGTTCAGATCGTCCAGCAGGGTCTCGCCATTGGCGAACTGGAAGCACAGGTGTTGCAGGGAAACCAATACGGGCAGCCGGTTGACGTCAGTCATCAGCACCTCCAAAAAAATGTCGGACAGGCCAACAAGCGCGCCAGGCGGCTTGTTGCAGGTACATTCTGGAAGGCTTAGTGATTCACGTCGGCGGTCGTCCCGGAAGTCAGAAGGGGGCCAGAGCCTAACCCGCCTTGGCATTGCCGGGCAAGTCGGCGGCCAGTTGTTCAAGGAACATCGCCAAGGCGACTTCCTCGGCCTTCAGGCCTTTGCGCACCCGCGGCTTGGGCAACCTGGACAATTCGCCCAGGCTGAAATGCTCCAGCACGGCCGGGTGGATATAACACTTGCGGCACACCGCAGGCGTGTTGCCCAGTTGCCTGGCGACATCCTTGACCATCGCCACCACATGCCGCTTGGCGTCGGATTCCGGCTGCCATTCCAACTCCCGCAGCACCGCCAGCGCCATGGCGGTGCCGGCCCAGGTGCGGTAATCCTTGGCAGTGAAGTCGGCACCGGTAAGGTCGTGCAGGTAGGCGTTGACGTCATGGGAGCTGACGGTGTGCCGCTCGCCGTCTTCATCCAGGTACTGGAACAGGTTCTGCCCCGGTAACTCCAGGCAGCGCTTGACCACCGTGGCCAGGCGCCGGTCCTTGACGCTGACCTGGTGCTCCACGCCACTCTTGCCGCGAAACTGGAACTGGATCTCGCTGCCTTTGACATCCACATGGCGGTTGCGCAGGGTGGTCAGCCCGTAGGATTTGTTGTCTCGCGCATATTGGGTATTGCCGACGCGGATCAGCGTGGCGTCCAGCAGCATCACCACCGTGGCCAGGACTTTTTCGCGCGTGAAGCCGGGTTCGGCAATTTGCGCTTCGAGCTGTTTGCGCAGTTTCGGCAGGGCGTTGCCAAACTCTTGCAGCCGCGCGTACTTGTCGCTGTCACGCACCTCACGCCAGCGCGGGTGATAGCGGTATTGCTTGCGTCCACGGGCATCGCGGCCGGTGGCTTGCAGGTGCCCGCGCGGGTCGGCGCAGATCCACACATCGGTATACGCCGGAGGGATGGCGAGGGCGTTCAGGCGCTTGATCTCATCGGCATCCCGGATACGTTCGCCCTTGGCGTCGAAGTACTGGAACTTGCCGCGCACTCGCTTGCGGCGGATGCCGGGCTGGGTATCGTCAACGTAATGCAGGTCGCGGGGCAGGTCGGCGGGCAGCGCGGAGTCGGGCATGGTGCGGGTTCCTTGGCAACGGATCAGGCCGGTATTCCTGATTGACCGCAGCCGTGTGCGGTCGTGCCAAAAGGTTTCTTATGCCAGCACGGCCACCGCCTTGATCTGCGCCCACAGCGCCTGGCCGGGGTGCAATTGCAACTGGTCGCGGGAGAACCGCGTGATCCGCGCCAGCAACGGCGTGCCATCCGCGTCCAGGCGCACCAGCACATGGGCGCTGTTATCCGCCGCGATCTCCTGGGTAACCGTCACCGGCAGGCGGTTGAGGATGCTGCTGTGCTCTCCGGCTTGCAGGCTGAGGCTGACGTCGCGTGCCTGTACCTTGACCCGCAACGCCTTGCCCAACGCCAGCGGTGCATGGGCCACGCGCAGGTGCTGGGCACTGTCGGGCAGTTGCAGCGTGAGCAGACGGTAGTGATCGTCGTAGGCGCTGACGCTGCCGTTGATCACCACGCCCGCGTCGTCCCCCAACGCCAGGGGCAGGTCGAGCCGTGCCAGGGTGTCGCCGATGGGACCACTGGCCAGGGCCTTGCCGTCGCTGAGCAACACGATGTGATCGGCCAGGCGCGCCACCTCGTCCTGGGCATGGCTGACGTACAGCACTGGGATGTCCAGTTCGTCGTGCAGGCGTTCCAGGTAGGGCAGGATTTCGCTTTTGCGCTTGCTGTCGAGGGCGGCCAGGGGTTCATCCATCAACAGGAGTCTTGGGCTGGTGAGCAGGGCACGGGCGATACCGATGCGCTGGCGTTCACCGCCGGACAAGTGTTGGGGGTTGCGCTCCAGCAGATGGCCGATCCCCAGTAACTCTGTGGCCTGAGCCATGTCGACGCGGCGTTGCGGGCGCGGGATGCGCTTTAGGCCGAACTCCAGGTTGGCCCGCACCGATAGATGGGGGAACAGGCTGGGCTCCTGGAACACGTAGCCAAGCGCACGCTTGTGCGGCGGCACGAACAGGCCGTTGCGGCTGTCTTGCCAGACTTCATCGTTGATCTGGATAAACCCATCCTCGGCCCGCTCCAGCCCGGCAATGCAGCGCAGGCAGGTGGTCTTGCCGGAGCCGGAATGCCCATACAGCGCGGTGACTCCACGGCCGGGCACATGCAGGTCCACGTCCAGGGCAAAGCCTGTGTACTTCAAATTCAGGCGCACATTGATCATCGGCATCAACTCCAGCCCATCCTGGTTTTACGGCTGGAGTAGAGCGCCAGCAACACGAGGAACGCGAATACCACCATGGAGCCCGCCAGCCAATGGGCCTGGGCGTATTCCATGGCTTCGACATGGTCGTAGATCTGTACCGAGACGACGCGAGTCTTGTCGGGAATATTGCCGCCAATCATCAACACCACGCCGAACTCACCGACCGTATGGGCAAACCCCAGGATGGAGGCGGTGATAAACCCCGGGCGCGCCAGGGGCAGGATCACCGTGAAGAAGGTATCCCAAGGATTGGCGCGCAGGGTCGCGGCCACTTCCAATGGGCGAGTGCCGATGGCGGAGAAGGCGTTTTGCAACGGCTGCACCACAAAGGGCATGGAGTAGATCACCGAGCCGATCACCAGCCCGGCGAAGCTGAAGGTGAGGGTGCCCAGGCCCAGCCATTGGGTGAACTGGCCGAAGTAGCCGTGGGGGCCCATGGTCAACAGCAGGTAGAAACCGATGACGGTGGGTGGCAGCACCAATGGCAAGGCTACCACCGCGCCAATGGGGCCGCGCCACCATGAACGGGTGCGCGACAGCCACAGGGCAATCGGAGTGCCGATGACCAGCAGGATCACGGTGGTCAATGACGCCAGTTTGAGGGTCAACCAGATTGCGGAAAAATCGGCACTCGACAGGGGCATTTACTTGCTCAGTTCATAACCGTAGGACTTGATGACGGCAGCGGCTTTTGGCCCTTTGAGGTAGTCGACCAGTGCCTTGGCTGCAGCGCTGTCCTTGCCCTTGTTGAGGATCACCGCGTCCTGTTTGATCGGGTCGTGCAGGGCGGCCGGGACGATCCAGGCCGAGCCGCTGGTGACTTTGCCGTCTTTATAGATCTGCGACAAGGCCACAAAACCCAACTCGGCGTTGCCGGTGGAAACGAACTGAAAGGCCTGGGTAATGTTCTGGCCTTCGACGAGTTTGTCCTTGACCTGCTCGGTCAACCCTTCCTTGGCCAATACCTGGGTGGCGGCTAGGCCGTAAGGCGCGGCTTTCGGGTTGGCGATGGACAGGTGCTTGAAGTCATTCTTCTTCAACACCTCGCCCTTGGCGTCTACATAACCTTCCTTGGCCGACCACAGCGCCAGGGTGCCCACGGCGTAGGTGAAGCGCGAGCCCTTGACCGTGTCGCCTTCGCTTTCGAGCTTTTGCGGGGTGGTGTCGTCGGCACTCAGGAACACTTCGAACGGCGCGCCGTTCTTGATCTGGGTGTAGAACTGCCCGGTGGCGCCGTAGGCTGCGACCAGTTTGTGGCCGGTGTCTTTTTCGAAGTCGGCGGCAATCGCCTGGATCGGTGCGGTGAAGTTGGCCGCTACGGCCACCTGGACTTCATCGGCGTGGGCCGCTGCGGTCGCGAGCAACGCAACCAATGCCGCCAGGCACGTGGGCACAAAGCGAGGGGTATTGAAAGTCATGAACGGCTCCGTTTGAGAAGGTGCAGAACCTGGTGCCGATTATAGGGACGGGCGCTGCCAGGCGCTGTATGTATAGGTATATAGCGCAAAAATGGCAAGGGAAATCCATCCTTGGAATCGATGTCGGCGTGCGGTCGAGATTTCCGCCCGTCGACGCCCCCATGGCTGACAGCCAGGCGCTGGTCGCAACGCGATAGTGAGCGGCGTATTGATCTGAAACGGAAGCACATCATGGGCAAGGAATACGCTTACATTGACGTTGGCGCGACAAACACCGAGAGCAGCGAGGCTTACACGCAGGCATGGATAGAGCGTGTAGTGGCTCAATCCACGCTGGAGCCCCAGGCCAAGGCACTGATCCGGGCGGACGCCCTGATCCCCGTCGAATTCTCGATATTCGATAGCGATGACAGCCAGCGACAGCCGATCATCGTCGAGCACGAGTCGTTGCCGCTGTGGCACATCCTCAACGATCGGTTTCCCTGGCAGGCATATGCAGGCAAACAGCAAAACACCGACAGCGTACAAACCAAAGTCCTGATGCCGTATTTCTATGGCGAGGTGGCACGGGAGCTGAATTTCACGCGATTTTTTCTCGGTCGCATCCAGGTCGGGGGGCAGATCCACGCGGGCTTTTGGGTGCAGCATGAGTTGATGATGCCTAACCAGGCGGTACTCAAGACCGAGGTGGTGGTGCTATCGGTGTGGAACACCCACGCCGAAATGATGGCGGAAATCTGGTTCGACCTGCCTCCCACATCCCTGGGAGCCAACCAATGGCCCAAGGCGATCAGCCTGGAGTGGCCGGGCATGCGCATTGGTGCGCAATCAGGCAGCCGCTTCGATTATTCAGCCGATACGAGCCAGAACCGGCTGTGGCTCAAACCCTTCGAAGAGCCGGTGGGGGTTGCGATCTTGAGTATCCTTCCGCGGTGGACACTCAAGGACGTGCAGCTGCCAGACACTCACATAGAGCCCAATCAATTGCTCAAGGTGACCCTTGGCAATCTTCCAGGCGGTGCGCCAGCGCTGGAATACTCGATCACCGTCGCCCAGGAATATCGAGCGTCAGGACGCTGGCAATATTATCTTGCGGTCTATTTGAATCACCGTTGTCCTTGGGTGAACTGCGGGGTGATGGATGAAGAGGGGGTGATCCGCGCTCAAAGTGACCAGCAGAATTTCTGGTTCGTGCGCAGCGACGCCTCCCAGGCGTCTTTTTCGATACAGATACTGCCTGGGGACCTGGCACAGTGGCTGGAGGGCGTGCCGACGTCGATACAGCCGGTTACGCCCCCCAAGGCCTGGCAAAAATGGGACAACCTGCTGAGCAGTGTGTGGAACGCCGAACTCTCCAAGGACTATATCCAGAACCTTATCGAGCGCTGCCTGAACAAGTCCGGGCTGCCGCAACGTACCCAGGATCGGTTCAGGGACGAAAAACGATTTCGCTATAAATACCAGGTGGGCTACCCGGTCTATTCGGCGGGCATGACCGCCTATGCGCCACCGCGCTACAAGCACTTTTCGTTCCTGCAAGTGCTGACGGGCGAGCCGCAGCGCACGGCGTATTTCCAGGAAACCATCGCCAACATCCATGTCAGCGGGGAACCGCTGTCGAGCGTGGAAGTGCGCACCCTGGGCCGCTTGCGCGACATCCTGTATGAAACCTTTGTCGCCGATATCGACGAACTGGCGCGCAACACCGACTACAAACAACTGTTTGGCGAAACCTGCGAGGCCTTGGCCAAGGTCCGCGCAGCACAATTCCTGGTCGATGATGCTGAGCAGGATGTGTCCCTGCGTGAACTCGCCCATCGTTTTCTCAAAGGTGAAGTCAAGCCGCGCCTGCTGCTGTTCCGGGAAAAAGTGGTGCCCAATGCGTTGGTGCTCAAGCTCAGTTCACAGAAGGCGCTGCTCATCTCACTGAACATGGCAGAGCTCACTTGGGCGGTGTGGCAGCCCAGCGGCGTGGCGGGGCAACCCAGTGACGACTTGATGCGGTTTATCACGCACCACCTGCCATTTCCGGAAAAACTCAGCGTGGAGCGTTCGGATTTCTATCCGCAGAAAAAGCGCTACGGCTATCACTACCGCCGCGTGCCACCGCAGCCGGTGTCTTTCCGGGAGGTGACGAACATCAACGATGCGCTGTATGAGATCGGTATCAGCGAACTCAAGCACATGATGAATTACGCGGTATTTTCCTCCGATGAAGAGCGGCGCCTGGCGAAATGGGGCATGTTCAAGGTCGCTACCCGCGCGGTGTCCAGCCTGGTGATAGCGGCGGTCGGTCCCGCATCGGGCGTCGGGGCGTTGCTGTTGTCCGGCGGTGTCGGCCTGATCGCCAATGTCGCGGACGCAAGTTTCTCCTACCAACTGGCCCGCAGCATGGACCGACCCGAGGATTACGCCGCCTATGTGTATGAGTGCAAGTTGGGCGTATTGCTGGGCGTGGTGGAGCTGGTCGCCGACGTTACCCTGGCCAGGGGGCAACTGCGCACGCTGTTGAAACGGTCGGCACAGACCGGGAAGTTGCTGTTGCCGGCCTTGAGATCCCGTGAGCGCACGGACACCCCTGTTTCTTTGGAGCAGGCGAGCGCCTCCACGTTATTCCTGCCCACATCGGCGGACCTGCTGGGCATGCGCGGTCGTCTGGAAAAGCTGTATCGCGACGCCAATAAGCTGGCCGAATTGGCGGGCGACTCCGAGGCTTCGACTACGGGCGGCTTCGTTGAGTCCAAGCGCTGTGCGGACTACCTGTCAAGCCAGTCCTGGGACGTCCAGGCTATCGGCGTCTTGCTGTTCGCCGAACCGGACGACCCGCGTCCCCAGTGCCATTTTGCCCTGTCGGTTCGCAATGAAAGTGATGCGGCGGTGCTGGACACGGGGTTGGGGCGCCTGGACCCTTCGGCGCAGCAACTGGCCTATTTTGATTCCATCGCCGGCTGGGAGCAGCGCGTGCAGCAAGCACCGGCGTCAAGCGGCAAATTGGTGGTCTACAAGCTCTACGCCAATGTCATCGAGGCCAGTCATGAGCTCAACACGGTGTTCCGGCTGGGGGTGAGTTGGGGGCGTTTCTTCAATACCGGCAGCTATTCGGTCCTCGCGTGTCCGCAGCGCTTTATCACCGCCATCCAACGCCAACTGCCGAGGTTATGGGATGTGCTTTCCCGGGAGCTGCCAGGGGGCGCGTCGCAACTGACGACGGCGCTGCAAAACACGCCGCAGCCGTTCGATCACGCCGGCCTGTTGCTGCAGGTCAGTAACCTGCGAGGCTTGATCGATGAGTCCGAGGATATGTTGCGCCGTACCGTTGGAGTGCCGGTCGTTGGCAACCTCAGGGCGCAGCTGCTGGGGGCTTTCCGGAGCTGGCGCCACGAGTCGCTGGAAGAGTATGTAGAGCTGATGGACAGCGTTATCGCAGAAGAGGCGGAGTTGGTACGCGGAGCGTTGGCTCACCTGGACCAGTTGCAATCGGGCCTCGCCAGCCCGATTGCCACGGCGGAGAACGCCCTGGTCGATTGCGTCGACTGGATCGCACTGCGGGCCGGCCAGGAAGACGACGACTGGCGCAGTTTGCTGCGCAGCGAAATCGAACGCTATGTCACGGGGGATCGCGCCCGTGCGGACCTGTGTACAAGGGCGCAACTCGACTACCTGCACCAGACGTTGGCCGCCCATCGCGAAGTGCAGATACACCACGTCCTGGGGGCCAGCTACGAACGACTCTCCATGAGTACCGGCCAGGCGCTGTTTGCTATCGGGTTGAAGTTGATCAACGCCATGGCTACCCATCGGCAGTCCGATTGCTTTTTCGCCCTGATCATGACCTGCCAGCCCTACGAGAACAGTAACGAGCACTTCGCCCGGATCATCTACGGTATCCACGCCCTGCGGCAAAAGCGCTTCATGGTACTGACCCAGGCCCACGAAAACCGCTTGAGCGGGCTGCGACCTGCGGAACCTGTACCGCTCTAGTCCGGCGTGCGGGTAAGCGTCTTGAGGGCTTGCGCGGCCAGCAACGTGGTCAGTTCGCGCGTCGACAGTGCGTGCTTGAGCCCGACGGCCTGCCCAGCCCACTGACTGCCAAAACCGGCCTCATCCCTGGCCTTCAATGGCATCAGCGCGCCGCCTGCCAGGGGGAAGGCCGGCGCCGCCGGGTTCACCGGGCCCAGCTCACGCATCAGGCGATTCAAGAGGCCACGGGCAGGGCGCCCGGTGAACAGGTTGGTCAGCGCTGTGCCACTGGCCTGGGCCGTCAGCAAGGCCAGATGGTGGGCCCGGCTGAGCGTCGCCTCCGGGGTGAACAGGTACGCGGTGCCGATCTGCACCGCCGAGGCCCCGAGGACGAAGGCCGCGGCAATACCGCGCGCATCGCCGATTCCGCCGGCGGCGATTACCGGGACGCGCACTGCGTCCACCACTTGCGGGACCAGGGCCAGCGTGCCGACCTGGCTGCTCAGATCCGACGTCAGGAACATTCCCCGATGCCCGCCGGCCTCATACCCCATGGCGATAATCGCGTCGCAACCGTGCCGCTCCAACCAGATCGCTTCCTCGACTGTGGTGGCTGAGGACAGCACCTTGGCCCCGGTCGCCTTGACACGTTCCAGCAGGCTTTTTTCCGGCAGACCGAAATGAAAGCTCACGACCTCGGGGCGGTGTTGCTCCACCACTTCGCAACTGGCGACGTTGAACGGGGCGCGATTGGAGACCGGAGTCGGCGCATCAAAATCGGCGCCCAGTTCGCGGTAGTAGGGTTCCAGCAAGGCCATCCAGTGGCGATTGCGTTCCTCATCCGGCTCCGGCGGCTGGTGGCAGAAGAAATTGACGTTGATAGGCCCGCTGCTGGCATGGCGCACGGTGGCCAGGGTTTCGTGCAGTTGCTCGATGCTCAGCATCGCAGCAGGGATCGAACCCAGCGCGCCGGCCTGGTTGGCGGCAATCACCATGGCGGCGCTGGTCGCACCGGCCATCGGTGCCTGGATGATGGGCACGTCGATGCCCAGCAGGTCGAGAATACGGGTGTCTGGCCAGGTGCTCATGGGACGTGTCTCCAGTATCAGTGAGGCTTGTCGCTGTTTTAACAGGGCCCTTGGCACCCGGCCAGTCTGTTTTATTCACTGGACGAGGGACGTTTTTCATGCGCGTCAATGGTCTCTTTCCCGCTCCAGCAGCTGCCGCTTGCGTTCAACCCCCCAGCGATAGCCGGATAGATCGCCATTGCTGCGCACCACCCGATGACAGGGAATCGCCACGGCCAGGCTGTTCGCCCCGCACGCCTGGGCCACTGCGCGAAAGGCCTTGGGCGCGCCGATGCGTTGGGCGATCTGCCCATAGCTGGCCGTACTGCCCACCGGAATCTCGCGCAAGGCCTGCCACACCCGTTCCTGGAACGCGGTGCCACGCAAGTCCAGTGGCAAGTCCAGGCCCAGGGCCGGCGCCTCGATAAAGCCCACCACGTGCGCGATCAATTGTTCGAAACGGCGGTCGGCCCCCACCAGGTTGGCGTTGGGGAATTGGTCCTGCAGGTCGCGCACCAGTTTGTCCGGGTCATCCCCCAGCAGAATCGCACACACGCCACGGGCACTCTGCGCCACCAGGATTGCACCCAGCGAGCATTGCCCGACGGCAAACAGGATCTGGTTGTTGGTGCCGCCGGCCTTGTAGTCGCTGGGCGTCATGCCGAGCCGTTGGTTGGCCGATTCATAAAAGCGGCTGTTGGAGTTGAAGCCGGCTTCATACAACGCATCGGTTACCGAATGCGGGCCCTTGAGCCCCTCGCGGACCTTGCGTGAACGATGGGCGCTGGCGTAACCCTTGGGCGTCAGGCCGGTCACGCCTTTGAACACGCGGTGGAAATGGAACGGGCTCAGGCCGGCCCGGCTCGCCAGCGTGCTGAGGCTGGGCGCGGTGTCGGCGTGTTCGATCTGCCGGCACGCATCAGCCACCAATTGCGCATGCTGCGCAGCCAGTTGTGTCTGGTCACCGGCTGCGCGTTTGCTGGCGCGATAACCGGCGGCCTCGGCCTGTGCCGGGGTGTCGAAAAACTCGATATTTTCCGGGCGGGGCAATCGCGAGGCGCTGCTCGGGCGGCAATACACACCGGTGGTTTTCACGCCGTAGACGAACAGCCCATCGGCTTTCGGATCGCGGGCAAGAATCGCAGCCCAGCGCGGATCTTGTTCGGTAGTCATGGTTGGCACTCTTGACGGGTCCTGGCCAGATTAGCCGTGCTGCAGTGGCCTGGCACTCCGAAGCTTGCGGTCAAATCAGCCGGCGGTGCGAAAAGTGAGGTTGATACGTTGCGGGCCCATGATCGGGTGCGTGCCTTCCTTGATCGGCATCACCCCATGAAAACGCAGCCGATCGACCCCGCCCCAGACCACCACGTCACCATGGAACAGCGAGACCTTGCGGGTCTTGTCGCTGCGGGCGTGGCCACCGAACAGGAAAACTGCCGGCAACCCAAGGGATATCGACACGACGGGCTCGCTGTAGCGACGTTCATTCTTGTCCTGGTGCAAGGACATTTTCGCGCCCGGAACATAACGATTGATCAGGCAGGCGTCGGGGGCAAAGTCGACAAACCCGGCGTCTGCCGCGGCTTCTATGGCCAGTTGGCGCAAGGTGTCCGGCAGCGCTGGCCAGGGTTGCCGGGTGCGAGGGTCCAGGGGCGTGTAGCGGTAGCCGCTGGTGTCGCTGGTCCAGCCCAGCGCGCCGCAACTGCTCAAGGCGGCCGACATGGTAAAGCCCCCGGGCGTAACCATTTGCCGAAACGGCGATTGCGCCAGCACATGGCGCAGTTCTGGCAGAAGGCGTTCAATCCAGGGCAGGGCATAGCCTCTTAGCACGTAGGACTGTTCGCCGATCTGCTCACGTGCTGCGGGTTGTTGCAGGGCGTCATCGGCGAACAGGTCATCAGTGGGGCCGGGCATTGCGTTACAGCGCCTTGCTCACGTTGATGTCGGTGATGACATCGCTGGCATCGTGGATTTTCGCCAAGGCCTGCAAGGCCTCTTCCACGCTATTGCTCGTCAGTTGGGCGAACTCGAAGCGGCGTTCGCCGTTGAGCTTGTACTTGATCACGTATTTGGTGGTAGCGGTCACGATAATTTCCTGTGGCGTCTTCGAGTCAGCTCAGCTTGGTGCTGGTGCGACGTACGATGCGAATCTTGTGGGACAGCGCCGGCTTGCGGGTGACGCTGATTGCGCGGCGTGTCACCACGTCCAGGGTGATATTCCAGAACCCGGTGCTGGGGGCAGTGATCTTGGCGGGGAATTTGTCGAACGCGCCGCCGTGGTACGTGTGGCGGCCGCCATTCTTGAAACTGCGAAAATTTGCGTCGCTCATCAGGCGAATATTACAAGTCTGCGAGCATTCGATGACGACAATGTCCCCCTCGTTGAGGTGCTCGCGCTGGTGAATAAATTTCATGAGGGTGTCTCCAGAAGGGCTTTTTCTGAAAAATCAGAATGATACGTAGGTTAAGATGGAGTTTATCAGCCCCAGCGCGTTTATTATCGGCCCGTCTTCAACGGCGTCGACAATTTAAAACAGTTATTTACCGAGTTATCAGGGATAAATCCTACGTGGGCGGGAGAAAATTACCATCTCCGCTGTCGTAGGGTCTTTATTGGAGGTTTTGTATGAAGTGGAGTGTGTTGGTTCTGGCCTTGGCGATAGGTGGGTGTGCTTCGGTTGCAGATATCAAGCAGACCCCGCCGACGTTGGTGGTCATTTCCGGGAAAAAACCCCAGGAGTACGCGGCGTGTGTGGTAAGGAAGCTGTCGACCACCCGTCGGCCGCCGCAGATTGAACCGCATAAAGACGGTGTGCAGGTCATCGTACCGCAGAAGTTTTCCGCCGACCCTTCGGCTATTTTCGAAATTGAAGAGCGCTCCAGCGGTAGCAGCATCAAGCTCTACGAGAGCATGTCCAACGTGCCGATCCGCCCGGGAGATGTGAAAAAGGCCGGGGAAGAGTGCATTTCCGGTTGATGCCGCTGGGGAAAGCCGATATGAAGCGTGAACATGTGAAGGCCCGTCATGCCGAGGGTGAGATCTCGGCCACCCATGTCATCCAGAACCCCGCCGACCTGGGCGAGTGGATCGTCTTCTTCAAGAAAAGTGGCGGTCGCAGCTTTTTTCTGGTGGATGATCAGGATGAAGTCGAATCCTTTGCCAGTCTTGACGAGCTGAGCGAAATCCTTCGGGAGCTGGGGATCAAATTCGCCGAAATCCACCTGTAACGCGCGGGGTTACTTGCAGACGACCACCACGCTGCGACTTTTGTAGTTGCCCACGTCCTGGCCCAGGGTCTTGTCGCTTTCCTTCAGCGATGGCGTGCCTTCGGTGCCGACAATGCGATAGCCGGTGCCTGCGCAGGAGGCATCGGCTTTTTCGTAGCAACTGGCCCAGGAGTTGGCTTCGCCTGAACAGTCGATAGTCAGGCCTTGTTCGCCGTTCTTGAGGTAGACATCGGAAGTGGTGGTGCAGCCGGCGAGTGCCAGTACCGCAGTCAGTGCCAGAAATTTGTTCATGTGTGTTCGTCGTCGAGGGTGTGGGAGGGGCGCTGACACTGTCGTGGGGCGTTTGTGGAAGATTATAGCGAACTGCCATCTAGGTACAGGCAAAACCAAAAAAGCCCCGTGAGTCGGGGCTTTTGGCGCAGGGCTGCCGGCTTACTTACCCTTCGGTCTCTTGCTCGACGCGTGGCCCGCTTCGTCAACAAACACTTCGGCGACCGCGATCGCCATGCTTTCGGTCTCGAAAACGCCCGCGACGCTGTCTCCGTGGAAGTTGATCAGGTGCCAGCCGTCTGCTCGCTTGGTGATCAGGTAGCCGTTCACGCCTTTTGGTTCTGACATCTATTAACAATCTCGTGGTCTGATTCAAGGGAGCAATGATAGCCCCAATTGTCCCAGTGCCGCGCAAGTTATTCCAGGTCAGTGTTCTGGCCTGAAAAGCGTGCTAAAAGGGTTGCAGCCCCTTTTAAGCATGAGGAGATGACTTTTCTTAGCGTGGCGGTGAAGTCGCTCTTTGTAAGATCAGCGGAACTTACGCCGACATTTTTTCTCTATGATGACATCGCAACGCCAGCAGGACCCATTGTAAGGTGACTGCGGCCTGATTAGACTGCGCCGAATTCCGTACGCACAGCCCTTTGTAAGGACTTATATGATCAAGAAATGCTTGTTCCCAGCAGCCGGTTACGGCACTCGCTTCTTGCCAGCGACCAAGGCCATGCCCAAAGAGATGCTGCCGGTGGTAAACAAGCCACTGATTCAGTACGGCGTCGAAGAGGCATTGGATGCCGGTCTGAACGAAATCTCTATCGTCACCGGTCGCGGTAAGCGCGCACTGGAAGACCATTTCGACATCAGCTACGAGCTGGAAAACCAAATCAAGGGCACCGACAAGGAAAAATACCTGGTCGGCATCCGCAAGCTGCTGGACGAGTGCTCGTTCTCCTACACCCGCCAGACCCAGATGAAAGGTCTTGGTCACGCCATCCTGACCGGTCGCCCGTTGATCGGTGACGAGCCGTTCGCCGTAGTACTTGCGGACGACCTGTGTGTGAACCTGGAAGGCGACGGCGTACTGACCCAGATGGTCAAGCTGTACCAGAAATACCGCTGCACCATCGTTGCGGTTCAAGAGGTCGATCCTCAAGAGACCAACAAGTACGGCGTGATTGCCGGTGACGACATTGGCGATGGCCTGATCCGCGTACGCGACATGGTCGAGAAGCCGGCGCCTGAAGATGCACCGTCGAACCTGGCGATCATCGGTCGTTACATTCTGACCCCGGACATCTTCAAGTTGATCGAAGAAACCGAGCCAGGCAAGGGTGGCGAGATCCAGATCACCGACGCCCTGTTGAAGCAGGCCAAAGACGGTTGCGTGATCGCCTACAAGTTCAAGGGCCGTCGTTTTGACTGCGGTGGCGCTGAAGGCTACATCGAAGCCACCAATTTCTGCTACGAGCACTTCTACAAGACTGGCAAGGCTTACTGATTCACGCAGGCCTGCCTTTGAAAAAGCCACCTTCGGGTGGCTTTTTCGTTTTTCAGCCCCATGTAAGTCGGTATGCTGATGTCCTGCCGAGGAGAATGAAATGGCCTACGATTTTGACCTGTATGTAATTGGCGCCGGTTCCGGCGGTGTTCGCGCGGCGCGCTTTGCTGCGGGCTTTGGGGCCAAGGTGGCCGTGGCGGAAAGTCGCTACCTGGGTGGCACCTGCGTGAACGTTGGCTGCGTGCCGAAGAAACTCCTGGTGTACGGTGCGCATTTTGCCGAGGACTTCGAGCAAGCCAGTGGCTTTGGCTGGTCCCTGGGTGAAGCGAATTTTGATTGGGCGACCCTGATCGCCAACAAGGATCGCGAGATCAATCGTCTCAATGGCATCTACCGCAACCTGCTGGTCAACAGCGGCGTGACCCTGCATGAGGGACATGCGCGCCTGGTTGATCCGCACCAGGTGGAAATCAATGGCGAGCACTTTACGGCCAGGCACATCCTGATCGCTACCGGGGGCTGGCCGCAGATTCCGGATATTCCGGGGCGTGAGCACGCGATAGGCTCCAATGAGGCGTTCTTCCTCAAAGAGTTGCCCAAGCGCGTGCTGGTGGTAGGTGGCGGCTATATCGCGGTTGAGTTCGCCGGGATTTTCCATGGCCTGGGCGCGCAGACGTCATTGCTGTATCGCGGTGACCTGTTCCTGCGTGGCTTTGATGGTTCGGTGCGCACACACCTTAAGGAAGAGTTGACCAAGCGCGGCCTCGACCTGCAATTCAATGCGGACATCGAGCGCATTGAAAAGCAAGCCGATGGCAGCCTCAAGGCCACCTTGAAAGACGGGCGCGTGCTGGAGGCCGATTGCGTGTTCTATGCCACCGGCCGGCGTCCGATGCTGGATAACCTGGGCTTGGAAAATACCGGCGTGAAACTGGATGAGCGCGGTTTCGTCCAGGTGAACGACCAGTATGAGACCACCGAAGCGTCGATCCTGGCGATCGGTGATGTGATCGGCCGTGTGCAGCTGACGCCGGTGGCTCTCGCCGAAGGCATGGCCGTAGCACGTCGCTTGTTCAAGCCCGAGCAATACCGTCCGGTGGATTACGCGATGATTCCGACAGCGGTATTCAGCCTGCCGAATATCGGTACGGTCGGCCTGACGGAGGAGGAGGCAAAGAAGAGCGGGCACAGGGTGCAGATCTTCGAAAGCCGTTTCCGCCCGATGAAGCTGACCTTGACCGAGTGCCAGGAAAAAACCTTGATGAAGCTGGTGGTCGACGCGGACACCGACAAGGTATTGGGCTGCCACATGGTCGGTCCGGATGCGGGCGAGATCGTCCAGGGCCTGGCGATCGCGCTCAAGGCCGGCGCGACCAAGCAGCACTTCGATGAGACTATCGGTGTGCATCCCACGGCGGCGGAAGAGTTCGTCACCATGCGCACGCCCGTGGCTAACTGATCAGGCTGGCGGTGTTGCCTCTGGCGCCGTCGCAACGGCGGCTGCCAGGCGCAACGCCTCGATAGTGGCATGGGCCTTCATAAGCTCCAGTTCCAGGCGCTTGTTGGTGTGCCCGTGCTCAGCCAGCGCTTGTTGGCGTGACTCGTTTTCAAGCAAGGCGACCCGCAGGCGCTCCTGAAGGAGAGTGCGCTCGCTGTCGATCTGGCTCACGTGTTCGCTCAGCTTCAGTTGCTGGGCCTGGCCTTTGCGGGTTTCCTCCTGCAGCGCAGCCAACTCCTTTGTCGTCACTCGGTGCTCGATCAGCAGGCGCTCGTTGTCACGATGCAGCTGGGTGATTTCGTCCTGGCGAACCATTGCGCTTTGCTGGGCTTGGCGCAGCTCTGCCTGTACTTGCTGCAGCTGGCCTTCGTGGCGCCGCTGTTCCTGCTCGCGCTGCTCCTTGATCGCATTACGGTAGTGCTCCAGCGCCTCGCGGGCGTGCAGGTGCTTTTCTTCCAGCGAGCGAATCTGCTCGTCCTTGTCGTTGATCCGCAGTTCGTAATCACTGCAGGCCTGGCTGAGCCCGGCGTTGCGCGTTTGCTCGGTTTGCAGACTGGTACTGGTGGTTTGCAGGGCAGCGCTTTCTTCTGCCAGTGCCGCCGCCTGAATATCGAATTGTTGCTTGAGTTCGCCGTGAGCTTCTTCAAGCGCCTCGATCTGGGTGAGCAGGGCGGATTTTTGCTGTTCGAACTGCGCCAGGGCCAGGTCAATCGGCTCTTGAGCCTTGTCTTTCAAGCGCTGCGCCAGGCGTGCAACCAGTTCACCCAGTTCGTCGTCAATCGGCGCTTCGGTGATGGTCAGGCGGGCTTCGCTGTCGTCCAGCTCCTTCAAGTAGCGGTGGATCGTGGTTTTCGAGCCGGTATTGCCCATCTCGATGCGTACCGCGTCGATGCTGGGGTTCTCGCCACGGGCAAGGATCGCCAAGCGTGCCGTTTGAACTACTGCTTTATTAATGCCGCCGCGAGCCATGGGGTCTCCGTCGATTTAGTACTGTGGTATGTATTATGTAGATACATACTGTATCATGAATAAAAACCTGTTCAAATTCATGATTTAACAGATGGGATATTGGCGTATTATCCCGTGTCATATGCGCCTGGAGCGCTTATACCTCTGCCAGCAGTACGAATAGGCCTCCCATGAGCGATCTGGACCGTTACCTCAACGCCGCCACCCGCGATAACACGCGCCGCAGCTATCGTGCGGCGATCGAACACTTCGAAGTCAGTTGGGGCGGATTTCTGCCGGCCACCAGCGACAGCGTGGCGCGCTATCTGGTGGCGCATGCCGGCGTGCTGGCGGTCAACACCTTGAAGTTGCGGCTCTCGGCATTGGCGCAATGGCATACCAGCCAGGGCTTTCCCGATCCGACGAAAGCGCCGGTGGTGCGCAAGGTGCTCAAGGGGATTCGCGCCGTGCACCCGGCGCAGGAGAAGCAGGCCGAGCCGTTGCAACTCAGGCATCTGGAGCAGGTCGTGGCCTCCCTTGAGGCTGAAGCGCGAGAGGCCGGTGATGCACATGACCAACCGCGATTGCTGCGCGCCAAACGTGACACTGCGCTCATCCTGATGGGCTTCTGGCGTGGTTTTCGCAGCGATGAGTTGTGTCGCTTGAGCATCGAACATGTACAGGCAACACCCGGTGCCGGCATCCGCCTGTACCTGCCGCGCAGCAAAAGTGACCGCGACAACCTCGGCAAGACCTATCACACCCCGGCGCTGCTGCGCCTGTGTCCGGTGCAGGCCTACAGCGAATGGCTCAGCGCCTCGGCCCTGGTGCGCGGTCCGGTATTCCGCGGTATCGATCGCTGGGGAAACCTTGGGGAGGAGGGTTTGCACCCCAACAGTGTGATCCCACTGCTGCGCCAGGCGCTTGAGCGCGCCGGCATCGCCGCCGAGCACTACACCAGTCACTCGCTGCGTCGGGGTTTTGCCACCTGGGCCCATTCCAGCGGCTGGGACCTGAAGTCGTTGATGAGTTACGTCGGCTGGAGCGACATGAAATCCGCCATGCGCTATGTTGAAGCGACGCCCTTTCTCGGCATGACATTGGCCACTCAACCGCTGCTTTGAGATTTCTTCTATTAATACCGTCACCTGATAGGGAAAACCAATCGTCAGCATCAGGTTTGCCAATGAGCCATCTGCCGAGAGAGTGGGTAGGATTCACCTCATCAACTTCTTAACCCCTGACGGAGAGTCAACGATGCCTATCATCAACAGCCAAGTAAAACCGTTCAAAGCAACTGCATACAAAAACGGCAACTTCGTAGATGTGACCGACGCTGACCTGAAAGGCAAATGGTCGGTAGTGTTCTTCTACCCAGCCGACTTCACCTTCGTTTGCCCAACCGAGCTGGAAGACCTGGCCGACAACTACGCCGAATTCCAGAAACTGGGCGTGGAAATCTACAGCGTTTCGACCGACACCCACTTTGCCCACGCTGCCTGGCACAACACCTCGCCAGCCATCGGCAAAATCCAGTACACCATGATCGGCGACCCGACCCTGACCATCTCCCGCAACTTCGACGTACTGATCGAAGAAGCTGGCCTGGCTGACCGCGGTACCTTCGTGATCAACCCGGAAGGCCAGATCAAGATCGTTGAGCTGAACGACGGCGGTGTTGGCCGTGACGCTTCCGAGCTGCTGCGCAAGATCAAGGCTGCTCAATATGTAGCCGCTCACCCAGGCGAAGTGTGCCCGGCCAAGTGGAAAGAAGGCGAGGCCACTCTGGCGCCGTCCCTGGACCTGGTCGGCAAGATCTAAGTCTGTGAAGACGTATCAAGGGCGGAACTCCGCACTTAAGTAAGCTGCATCCGCCCTCAAAACGCCCGGGCGATAGTCGCTCGGGCGTTTTTTTGTCTGCAATAAACCGAATTAATAGGAAATCGCCCGTATGTTGGACGCCAATCTTAAAGCTCAGTTGAAGTCATACCTGGAACGGGTCACCCAGCCGATCGAGATCGTCGCCTCCCTCGACGACGGCGCGAAATCCCAGGAAATGCTCGCCCTTTTGCAGGACGTAACCAGCCTCACCACGCTGATTACCCTGAAGACCGATGGCGATGATGCGCGTAAACCATCGTTCTCCATTAACCGCCCGGGTGCCGATATCAGCCTGCGTTTCGCCGGCATCCCCATGGGCCATGAATTCACTTCGTTGGTGCTGGCCCTGCTGCAAGTCGGTGGCCACCCGTCGAAGGCCAGTGTCGAAGTGATTGAACAGATTCGCGCCCTTAAGGGTGAGTTCAGCTTCGAGACTTACTTCTCGCTGTCCTGCCAGAACTGCCCGGACGTGGTCCAGGCGCTGAACCTGATGGCCGTGCTCAACCCGAATATCCGCCACGTCGCCATCGACGGCGCGCTGTTCCAGGCTGAAGTCGACGAGCGTCAGATCATGGCGGTGCCGAGCATCTACTTGAATGGTGTGAGCTTCGGCCAGGGCCGCATGGGCCTGGAAGAAATCCTCGCCAAGCTCGACACCAGCGGCATTGAAAAAGCCGCCGAGAAAATCAGCGCCAAGGAGGCCTTTGATGTGCTGGTCGTCGGCGGTGGCCCAGCCGGTTCCGCAGCCGCCATCTACGCCGCACGTAAGGGCATTCGCACCGGTGTTGCTGCCGAACGCTTTGGTGGCCAGGTGCTGGACACCATGTCCATCGAGAACTTTATCTCGGTCCAGGAAACCGAAGGGCCGAAACTGGCCAGCGCCCTGGAAGCCCACGTGCGTCAGTACGACGTGGACATCATGAACCTGCAGCGCGCCAGCAGCCTGATCCCAGCGAAAACCGCCGGTGACTTGCATGAAATTCGCTTTGAAAGCGGCGCGACCCTCAAGTCCAAGACCGTGATCCTGGCCACCGGCGCCCGCTGGCGCGAAATGGGTGTACCGGGCGAGCAGGAATACAAGGCCAAGGGCGTGTGCTTCTGCCCGCACTGCGATGGTCCGTTGTTCAAGGGCAAGCGTGTGGCGGTGATCGGCGGGGGTAATTCCGGCGTTGAAGCGGCCATCGACCTGGCCGGTATCGTCAGCCATGTGACCTTGCTGGAGTTCGACAGCAAGCTGCGCGCCGATGCGGTATTGCAGCGCAAGCTGTACAGCCTGCCTAACGTTGACGTGATCACCAGTGCGCTGACCAGTGAAGTCAAAGGCGATGGCCAGAAAGTGACAGGCCTGGCGTATAAGGACCGCGATACCGGTGAATTCAAGACCCTTGACCTGGAAGGCATCTTTGTACAAATCGGTCTGCTGCCCAACACCGATTGGCTCAAAGGCACTGTGGAGCTGACCCCCCGTGGCGAGATCATTGTCGATGCCCGTGGCGAAACTTCACTGCCAGGGGTATTCGCCGCCGGTGACGTGACGACCGTGCCGTACAAGCAGATCGTGATTGCAGTAGGCGAGGGCGCCAAGGCTTCCCTGAGTGCTTTCGATCACTTGATCCGTACCTCCGCTCCGGCGTAAGCCCAGGTCCGGAAACGAAAAACCCCATGAGTGATCATGGGGTTTTTTGTTGTGCGTTAGAAACTTACAGCGGCGCTGGCTGAATAATCTCAACCCAGTACCCATCCGGGTCCTTGATAAACGCCAGGCTTTTCATGCGGCCATCGCTCAGGCGTTTCTGGAAATCGCAGCCCAATGCTTCGAAGCGTTCGCATGCGGCGACGATATCGGGCACCGAGATGCAGATATGGCCGAAGCCCCGTGGATCGGTGTTGCCGTTGTGGTAGGCGAAGTCGGCATCGTTTTCGGTGCCGTGGTTGTGGGTCAGTTCCAGGATGCCTGGAATCGACTTCATCCATTGGGTGCGCGCGGCGGCGTCGGCCGGGATCTGGGATTTGTCCACCAGGGCCAGGAAGTACAGGCTGAATTCGGCTTCCGGGAAGTCGCGCTTTTCAACCAGGGAAAAACCCAGGACCCGGGTGTAGAAGTCCAGGGACTTGGTGATGTCCTTGACCCGCAGCATGGTGTGGTTGAACACGAAGTTCGAGGTGGCGGTGTCGGGTTGGGCGGTGACGCCCGGGAAGGTGTTCAGTTCGTGCAGGCTCATGGGCCCTCCAGAGAAAAATGGGGCAAACGCGGCTCCAGGTGCGAGGAGCGTTCCCTTGGCTTGCGGCTGGCGTCCGTGCAGCCGGAGCATGATACGCAAGGCCCGCCTGCTGCGCCAAATGAAAAAGCGCGCGTAGGTCTTGCGACCGGCCGGTGGCGGGGCTCACACTTTGTCGCTTGAACCTTGGGTGTCTTTTGCAATGATCGAATGTCGTTTACCGCTATTGAGCGCTCTGTGTTTGCTGTTGGCCAGCCCCTGGGTGTGGGCGGCCGACCCGGAAATTCATTGGCCCAGCGGCTGGCAGGTCGAGGAGGTGGTGCCCGACGGCGACGCGCCGGCCACGCCGCAGCCGGTCTCGCGGCAGCGTGCGATCAAGAACGACGAAAATGGCAACACGTTGATGGTGATGGAGTTGACGGGGACGCCGATCGAAGCCGGACATAACGTTAATCTTCAGGGCGTATTGTTGGAGATGCGCAAGTCCATCCAGAAGGATTTTGCCCAAGGCGGTTACCAGAGTGTGTGCAGCAAGATGCACTCGACAACACTGAGTCGTCTTGAAGCCGTGGAAACTACGTGTGTGATTACCGAGAATGGACGGCACGTGCTTTCACAAACATTGGTCGGGGCTGTTGATACCGAAAAAGCGTATGTTTTTTCATACGCGGGTCAAGCCGACGCTTACGAAGCAAGCAAGGACGAAGTCAGTTCGGTGCGCGCCAGCCTCAAACTTTAAGTGCGTTTCGCCCGTCGATTCCGAACAAAGTGAAATGTTATTTAAGTTCTGTTTCAAACCCTTGAATAAAAAAGCCCCGCATGTGCGGGGCTCTTTGTTAGTGCGTTGTGATCAGCCGCGAAGCCAGGAGTCTACAGTGGCGGCGCCATACTGTTCTTTCCAGGCCTTGAGGCCACGGTGGTTACCGCCCTTGGTTTCGATCAGTTCGCCAGTGTGCGGGTTGTGGTAAACCTTGACCACGCGCGCACGGCGCTGTTTGGGTGCGCTGGCGGCGGCAGCGCTGGTCTTGCCCGGGTTTGGATCAAGGATCAGGATGATGTCGCGCAGGCCTTTGCCGTAGGTTTTCATCAGTCCTTGAAGCTTTTCTTCGAATTCGATTTCTTTCTTCAGGCCGGCGTCGTTCTTCAGGGACTCCAGCTGGGCGAGCTGCTCTTGAAGGGCTTTTTCTGCTGCGCGAAATTCGGCGAGTCTGGACAAAATCTGTACTCCAATAGTGTATTTGGCTGATGTCAACTACAGACAAAGCTATAAGCCAATAGCGTTAAGGCGACTCACAGAAGAAGTCGTCCTGCGAGTTCTGCACAGGCAAGAAAAATTGTAGTAGTTAATCCGCCACGAGTAAATCACGTCTTTTGTCTTATTAACATTATTTCAACGCCGCTAGTGCATGGCTATTCAATGGCTGGCCAGATTTTTAATGAATTCATCGCTGGGTAATGGCTTTCCAAACAGGTAGCCCTGGAGGAAATCCACGCCGTGAGCGGCCAGGTACTCGCATTGCTCGGCGGTCTCTACACCTTCTGCAACGATGCCCAGGTCCAGCTTGCCGGATAATTCGATGATGCTGTCCAGAATATGCCGCGATAGTGCATCGGCCCCGATCATGGCGACAAAACTCTGGTCGATCTTCAAGTAATCCACATTGAAGTTGCGCAAATAGCCCAGGCTGGAATGGCCGGTACCAAAGTCATCGATGGCAATCATCACACCCAGTTGATGCAGGGCGTCGAACAGTCGGCGGGTAATATCCGTGGGCTCGATCAGTTCGCGCTCGGTCAGCTCCAGCACCAAGGTCACCTGGCCCGGTGCAAAGGCGGCGAGAAACTCACGGCAATCCTCCACCAGGGCAAGGTCGTGGCAATGGCGCGCGGTGATATTCACGCCGATATGGAAGCCCGGGCTGAACTGCGTCGCATGGGGCGCCAGTTGGGCGGCGGTCTGGCGCAGCAGGGCGCGGGTCATCGGCACGATCAGGCCGGAGTGTTCAGCCAGCGGGATAAACAGGTCGGGCCGGACCAGGCCTTCCTTGGGGTGCTGCCAGCGCATCAGTACCTCGCAGCCGGCCCACTCGCGGGTGTCACCGCGTACCACCGGCTGGAAGTACGGGATGAACTCATTGGCCCCCAAGGCCCGCTGCAGCTCATGGGTGGGCGCCGAGGAACGCTTTTGCAGCCAGTGCGCAAGCAGGCCCGCGAGCACGCCAAAGAACACCACCAGGCTGAACAGCGCCGGGTAACGCGCCTGCATATAGCGCCACACCTCACCGGCCGGCATGCCGGCGTCGACGCTGTAGCGATAACGCTCGGACGCCAGGTGATGATGGGCCACGGCAAATACCGGGACGGCGGTGTCGTGCACGTTGCCGTCCGCGCCGAGCCAGTGAGGCCCGACTTGCAGCACGAGCCGGGCATAGCGGCTGATCAGGCGCAGGGCGTTGGTCAGGTGATAGCCGTCGATGGAGGCAAACGCCGCTTTGTCGCCGTCGACCAGGCGGTAGACCAGCAACGCGGTATCCGGTGTAACCGGGTTGCCGTTCATCAACCACAGGCGGCCATCGACGTAGTCATCCGGGTTTACCGGTGACTCGTAGTTGCTGCCGAACAGGGAGCTGCAATAGATGTTTTTCTGCCAGGACAAGGTCGTCGCTCGCACAAACGGCCGGCGCGTGACCTGTTCACGCAGCGCCAGTTGCGCTCCGCTGTCACACGGCTGTCCGGCCAGGGGCAGCAAGGCCTTGGCGGCGAGGGCGGTATTGTCGAGCATCAGGTCGAATTGACGGATGGCTTCCTGGGCGGTTTGCGCTGTGCTTTGTTCAAGGGTGCGCTCGGCCTGCCAATACAGGATGGCCGCACCCAGCAGGATCGGCAGCACACCCGCCAACAGGCTGATCGCATAGCGGCTGAGAAGTCTTCGCGGGCCTTTGACAGTGAGGGGCATGGGTTCAGGCCTGTTGCGCAGGGGGCGGGCTTTACCGGCAGGCCGGCGGGGAATGTTCCGATGATAGATGGCCCGTTTGGAATTTGCTCGCCCTGACAAGGTTTTGCGCAATCTCGATAAAGGCCAGGGTCGCCGGTGACGACTGCCGCCGATCCAGCACCGCCAGGCCGATCTGGCGCGGCACACGGGGCGAAAGCGGTCGCTTCACATAGCGCGGATCATATGCCTGTGGCAGAGACGCTTCGGCGACGATGCTCAGGCCATCGCCACGGCTGACCGCTTCCAGGGTGCTCAGCAGTTGTGCACAGCGGTAACGAATCTTTGGCCGCAGTTGGCCGACGTCGAACAGGCGGGTGACCAACTCCGAGGAGCCGGCTTCCGTCAGGATAAAGGCATCGTCACACAGGTCCGGCAGGGCCAGCGTGTCCCGCGCAGCCAATGGATGATCAGCCGGCAGCAGCGCCACCAGCTGGTCCTCGAACACGGCAAAGGTGTCGAAGCGCTCCTGTTCCAGCACCACAAAGCCTACATCGATCCGTCGCTCATCCAGCCACTGCAGCACCTGGCGGTCGGGGCCTTCGTCCACATGCACCTCAATTCCCGGATGGGCGCTGCGAAACTGGCTGAGGATGGTGGGCAGCAGGCGAATCGACGCGGTCGGCCCGAACGAGCCGATGCGCAAAGTACCGCGTCGCATGCCACGGGCATCGGCCGCTTCTTGTTGCAGGGTGTTGGCCAGGCCGAGCATGGCACGGGCACGTCCGAGTAATTGCTGGCCGATGTCGCTGGGTTCTACCAGTGACTGGTGGCGCCGAAACAGCTCTACACCCAGCTCCTGCTCCAGGGCCTTGATGGCATGGGACACCGCCGATTGGCTGATGCCCAGGCGGTGGGCGGCACTGGTGAAGCCCTGCAGCTCGGCGACCAGCGAGAAGATTTCCAATTGGGTCAGGGTCATGAGTGAAAGCTCATTTTACGATGATCAGATATTAGCTGAAGAATACGCCAATTCTCTCCGTACTTAGAGCCATCCCCATGCATCCCGCCTCCGATTACCTGACTTATTGCAAACTCGCCGCCGTCACCATGATCTGGGGCGGCACCTTTGTCGCCGGGCGCTTCCTGGCCGACCACCTCAATCCGCTGCTGGCCGCCAGCCTGCGTTTTATCCTCGCCAGCCTGGCGTTGTTGCTGTTCATGGCCTGCGTGCGTATTCGACTGTTACGCCCGAACCTTCGGCAGTTCGCGCAACTGGCGGTGCTGGGGTTCTGCGGGATTTTTTTCTACAACCTGTGCTTCTTCTATGGCCTGCAGTACATCAATGCGTCGCGGGCTTCGTTGATCGTGGCGTTGAACCCGGCGGTGATCGGCCTGGCGAGCTGGCTGTTATTCAAGGAGCGGCTGAGTCGGATCAAGCTGCTGGGGATCCTGCTTTGCCTGGTCGGTGCCGGGACGGTCATTGTCAGTCGTAACCCGCAGTTGTTGCAGGCCACCGCCGATGCCTGGATCGGCGACCTGCTGATCCTCGGCTGTGTGGCAGGGTGGGGCGTTTATTCGCTGTGTGCCCGTGGGCTCAACCAAAGCCTGGGGCCCTTGCAGACGGTCACCTGGTCGGTGCTGCTGGGTACGTTGATGTTGACCACCACCGCGTTTGTCACCGCAAGCGTCAGCGTAGAAGCGCTCGCCCGCTTGCAGCTCACCCAGTGGCTCAGTCTGGCCTACCTCGGCGTGTTGGGCTCGGCGCTGGCGTATATCGGTTACTACGACGGCATCCGGCGCATTGGCGCGACGCGCTCCGGGGTGTTTATCGCACTCAACCCACTGACGGCGGTGATCTGCGGTGCCTTGCTGCTGGGGGAACAACTGACGGCGCCCATGCTGGCGGGCGGGGCCGTCATCCTGCTGGGCATCTACCTGTGCAACAAACCCCTTGCACAGGCCAGGGCAATGGGGATTTGATAAGAGTACGGACAAATACGGTTACGCTGTGTAGAATCGATTTACGCATACAAGAATATGGACTTGCGCTCACGCAAGCCTCGGCCGTCAGAGACTGATGTAACCATGAAGCTACTCGGCTCCCCCCTCATCTTTGGTGACTTCCTCGCCCGCAGTGTGCGAGGCCTATCCTGCGCGCCGCCCTCCGACCTCATCCTTGCTCGCACATAACCAATTGCTACCCACAAGAATGATGAGGCGCCGGCCATGACCGACCACTACGAAAACCCAATGGGCCTGATGGGCTTTGAATTTATCGAATTCGCATCGCCGACCCCCGGCACCCTGGAGCCGATCTTCGAGATCATGGGCTTCACCAAAGTCGCGACTCACCGCTCCAAGAACGTCCAGCTGTTCCGCCAGGGCGAGATCAACCTGATCCTCAACAACGAGCCCAACAGCATCGCCTCCTATTTCGCCGCCGAGCACGGCCCGTCGGTGTGCGGCATGGCGTTCCGCGTCAAGGACTCGCAAAAAGCCTACAACCGCGCCCTGGAACTGGGTGCCCAGCCCATCCATATCGAGACCGGCCCGATGGAGCTGAACCTGCCGGCCATCAAGGGCATCGGCGGCGCGCCGCTGTACCTGATCGACCGTTTTGGTGAGGGCAGCTCGATCTATGACATCGACTTCGTCTACCTCGACGGCGTCGAGCGCAACCCGCAGGGTGCCGGCCTCAAGGTCATCGACCACCTGACCCACAACGTCTACCGCGGGCGCATGGCCTACTGGGCCGGCTTCTACGAGAAACTGTTCAACTTCCGTGAAGCGCGCTACTTCGATATCAAGGGCGAATACACCGGCCTGACGTCCAAGGCCATGAGCGCCCCGGACGGCATGATCCGCATCCCGCTGAACGAAGAGTCGTCCAAGGGCGCCGGGCAGATCGAAGAGTTCCTGATGCAGTTCAATGGCGAGGGCATCCAGCACGTCGCGTTCCTCACCGACGACCTGGTCAAGACCTGGGACGCACTCAAGAAGATCGGCATGCGCTTCATGACCGCGCCGCCGGACACCTACTACGAAATGCTCGAAGGTCGCCTGCCGAACCACGGCGAACCGGTGGATCAATTGCAGGCGCGGGGCATCCTGCTGGACGGCTCGTCCATCGAAGGCGACAAGCGCCTGTTGCTGCAGATCTTCTCGGAAACCCTGATGGGCCCGGTGTTCTTCGAGTTCATCCAGCGCAAGGGCGATGATGGGTTTGGCGAGGGCAACTTCAAGGCGCTGTTCGAGTCCATCGAGCGGGACCAGGTACGTCGTGGTGTGTTGACCGCCGACTGAGCATGAAAAAAGCCCGACCGAGGGACGCCTCGGTCGGGCTTTTTGTCGCTTGGCATTCAGGCCCGGCGCTGGCGCACCAAATGCTTGAACCCTTCGAACACCAGGACCATGACCGCCATCCAGATCGGGATGTAAGTCAACCATTCGCCAGCCTTGATGCCTTCACCCAGCAGCAGCGCCACTACCAGCAACAGCACCGGCTCGACATAACTGAGCAGTCCGAACAGGCTGAACGCCAGCAGGCGGCTGGCGATGATATAGCTCACCAGCGCCGAGGCACTGATCAGGCCCAGCATCGGGATCAACCCGTACAGCTTGGGGTGGGCATCCATCACCGCGAAGCCCTGTTCGCCGCTTTGCACAAACCACCAGGCCACCGGCAGCATCAGCGCCATGTCCAGCCACAGTCCGCCAAGATGGTCGGTCTTGAGGTATTTGCGCGCAATGAAATACAGCGGGTAGCCGATGATCACCACCAGCGTCGCCCAGGAAAAACCGCCGGCCTGGAACAGCTCGTTGATTACCCCAAGGCCGGCAAAAAACACTGCAAGCTTTTGCAGGTAGGACAGCTGTTCGCCCCATACCAGGCGCCCGGTCAGCACCATGGTCAGCGGCAGCAGGAAGTAACCCACCGATACATCCAGGCTGCGCCCGTTCAGCGGCGCCCACATGAACAACCACAACTGCACGCCCAGCAACGCCGACGACAGCACCACACCGCCGATCAGCCGCGGCTTGGCTGCGAGTACTTGCAGCAATTCCCACACCCGCCGCCATTCGCCGCTGACGATCATGAACACCGTCATGCACGGCACGGTCAGCAACATGCGCCAGCCGAAAATTTCCAGGCCGCTCAACGGCGTCAGCAATGACGTGAAGTAATACATCACGGCAAACAACACCGAGGCCGACACCGATAACACGACACCTTTAGACACGTTGTCCTCGCGAAAACCGATTTCAAACAAGTAGAGGGAGTTTCAACAGGGGATTATGGTGCTTTTGAAGCGAGAGGGTCGCGCTGTTTTGGGGCGTTTTTCAGGAAAATATCTCGCGGCCGCTGTCTGGGTCTGCTTGGTTGGGGCAGTCGGGGTGTTGTTGTGGTGCTGGTTGTTGTGGTTGTTGTGGTGAGCGGGCTTGCCCCGCGCTGGGCTGCGAAGCAGCCCCAATAACTGGCGACAAGGTTTTCCTGGAAAAACGCGACGGCTTTAAAGGGCTGCTGCGCAGCCCAGCGCGGGGCAAGCCCGCTCACCACAACAAGCCCGCTCACCACAGCAAGGCCGCTGCGCAACCCTTACTTGGTCAATCAGGCTATGCGCGCGCCACTCGGCCCGAGACAAAATGGCCCACATCGTTGAACCCCGGCGTAGAGGAATGCCCCGGCGTTACCAACGAATCAATGAACGCTTCATCCTCAGCCGTGATCTTCACGTCCAGCGCGCCGGTGTAGGCGTCCCACTGCGCCTCAGTGCGCGGCCCCACGATCGCCGAGCTCACCGCCGCGTTATTCAGCACCCAGGCGATGGCAAACTCGACAATCCCCACGCCACGGCCCTGGGTGTATTGCTGGATCTGCTGGGCGATGCGCAACGACTCCACGCGCCATTCGGTTTCCAGGATGCGCTTGTCCTGGCGTGCCGCACGGCTGCCGGCTTCGGGTGTCACGTCCGGTGCGTACTTGCCGCTGAGCACGCCGCGGGCCAGTGGGCTGTAAGGCACCACGCCCAGGCCGTACGCGGCAGCAGCGGTGATCTGCTCGACTTCAGCCTGGCGGTTGACGATGTTGTACAACGGCTGGCTGATCACCGGCCTGTCCACGCCCAGGCGTTCGGCGACGCGGATCACCTCGGCAATCCGCCAGCCACGGTAGTTGGACAGTCCCCAGTAACGGATCTTGCCCTGGCGAATCAGGTCGCCGATGGCCGATACCGTCACCTCCAGCGGTGTGTCGTGATCTTCGCGGTGCAGGTAGTAGATGTCGAGGTAGTCGGTATCGAGGCGGGTGAGGCTGGCTTCCAGCGCGTTGAAGATGCGCTTGCGGCTCAAGCCGCTGCGGTTGGGCAGGCCCTCGGTGGGGCCAATGGCGACTTTAGACGCCACCACCCAATCCTGACGATGGCGAGCGATGGCTTCGCCGACGATTTCCTCGGAGCGCCCTCCGGTGTAGACATCCGCCGTGTCGATGAAATTGATGCCCTGGTCCCAGGCCTTGTCGATGATGCGCAGCGAGTCCTCGGTGTGGGTCTGTTCGCCAAACATCATGGTGCCCAGGGTCAAGGCGCTGACCTTCAAACCGGACTGGCCCAATGTGCGGTAAATCATGCAAAGCTCCTTGCGGCAGTGAGACGTGCCCTATGCAATACCAGACTCGCAGGCTCTGGAACAAGCCCTGCGCGCGTTTCTTCATGCACTCAGCAAGGCCTGGCAACGCACTTGCAGAAACCGGTGCAGCACTTTCACCCGCTCCGACACTTGCAGGCGGTGCGGGCACATCAGGTTGAACGGCGTGGGTTCGCCCTGCCAGTCCGGCAGCAGGTGCACCAGCCGTCCGGCCTTGAGGTCCCGGGCGATGTCGAGGTTGGCTTTGTAGGCAATGCCGTGGCCGGCCAGTGCCCAGCGCCGCACAATCTCGCCGTCATCGCTCAGGTAGTCGCCCGTCACTTCCACTTCCTGCAACGTGGTGCCCTGGCGAAAGTACCAGGTGCTGTTGGCCCGGCCCTGGCGCATGTACCGCAGCGTATTGTGTTGCGCCAACTCCGCCGGGGTGTGCGGCGTGCCGTGGCGCGCCAGGTAGTCGGGGCTGGCGCAGGGCAGGCGTTGGTGATCGGGCACCACCGGCAGCGCCACCAGGCTGGAATCCCGTGGGACGCCGAAGCGCAGGGCGATGTCGACGGTGTCGCGGAACAGGTCGGCATTGCTGTCGTTGAGCAGTAGTTGCAGGCGGATGTGCGGGTGTTCCAGCTTGAACTCATCCAGCCAGCCCAGTACCACATTGCGGCCGAAATCCGAGGGTGCGGCCAACTGCAACAAGCCGGTCAGGCCCTGGCTCTGCTGCTTGAGCGCTTGCTCGCCTTCGGCCAAGGCGGCCAGGGCCTCGCGCACGCTGTCGAGGTAACGCCGGCCTTCTTCGGTCAGGCGCATGCTGCGGGTGGAGCGTGCCAGCAGGCGGGTACCCAAGCGGGTTTCCAGGCGCTTGAGGGCAATGCTGGCCGCTGCGGGGGTCAGGCCGAGCCCGCGTGCGGCGGCAGACAGGCTGCCGGTGTCGGCGGTGCGCGCGAACACTTCAAGGTCGAGGATTGAGCTCATTTGTAAAAATCCTTTAAAGATCTTGTCGTTTTACCGGGATTTTTCGCCGATTGCCAAGCTGGGAAGATGAACGCTCACTTTCTGACCCAGGACACTACCCCATGAATTCCTCACTCAACGGCAAAACGGTCATCGTCATCGGCGGCAGCAGCGGCATCGGTGCAGCCGTGGCCAAGGCCGCTGCTGCACGCGGTGCCCAGGTGGTGCTGGCGGGGCGGCGGTTATCGTCAGGCCGCGACAACGGCCTGCGCAGCGAACCGGTGGACGTCACCGATGCCGCGTCCCTGCAACGGTTGTTCGAAACCGTCGGGCGGTTTGACCATCTGGTGTACACCTCCGGCCCCTCGGTACGCGCCAAGGCCCTGACCGAAACCGACCTGGGCGAGGCTCAGGACAACTTCAACGTGAAACTCTGGGGCGCCTTGCGGGCGATCCAGCACGCGCTGCCTTTCCTCGATGAGCGCGGCAGCATCAGCCTGACCTCCGGGCAACTGGGGCGTAAATGGGTGCCGGGGCAGTTCATCAAAGTCGGTATCAACGCCGCCACTGAAGCCCTGGGCAAGCAGTTGGCAAAAGAATTGGCACCGCGTCGGGTCAACGTGGTTAGCCCTGGTGTGATTGATACCCCGGCGTATGCGGGGTTGGCCGAGGACCAGCGCCTGGCGATGTTGGCCAAGGCGGGGGACGCGCTGCCGGTGGGGCGTGTGGGGCAGGCCGAGGACGTGGCGGCGGGGTATGTGCTGGCCATGGAAAATGGCTTTATGACCGGTGCTGTCATTGATATCAACGGCGGCGGCCTGCTGTAAACGCAGACCCATTGTGGGAGGGGGCAAGTCGAATCGACGCACCGCCCTCCCACATGGACCGCGTTATACCTTCAAGGTCCGCGTCATCCGCAACGCCAGCACACTGCCCGCCACAATCACCGCCGCCAGCAGGTACAGCGCCACATCCGTGGACCCGGTGGTATCCTTCACAAAACCGACGATATACGGGCTGAGGAAGCCGGCCATCTGGCCCATGGAGTTGATCAGCGCCAGGCCGCCGGCGGCTGCGCCTGCGCTGAGCATGGCGGTCGGCACCGGCCAGAACATCGGCAGGCCGGTGAGGGCGCCCATGGTGGCGATGGTCAGGCCGAGGATGGCGATGGCCGGCGTGGTGGCGAAGTTCACCGCGATCACCAGGCCGATGGCGCCCATCAGCATCGGCACCACCAAGTGCCAGCGACGCTCCTTGCGCAAGTCCGCCGAGCGGCCCACCAGCAACATGAACACCGCTGCCAGCAGATACGGAATCGCACTGAGCCAGCCGATCACCAGGTTATCGCTGAAACCCAGGTTCTTGATGATCGACGGCAGCCAGAAGTTGATGGCGTATACGCCGCTCTGGATGCAGAAATAGATCAGGCCGAACGCCCAGATCGCCGGGTTCTTGAACACTTCGGCGAGTGAATCGGTGGTGGTTTTCGGCTTGTTGGCCAGGTCGGTGGCCTGGTCGGCTTCCAGCACGGCGCGTTCGTGGGGCTTGAGCCACTTGGCATGGGCAAAGCTGTCGCTGAGCAGGAAGTAGGCGAGGGCGCCGAGGATCACGGTCGGGATGCCTTGCAGCAGGAACATCCACTGCCAGCCCGCCAGGCCGCCCTGGCCGGCGGCGAAGTGGTTGAGGATCCAGCCGGAGAACGGGCTGCCGAGCAAACCGGACACCGGGATCGCCGACATGAACAGCGCCATGATCCGCCCACGGCGAAACGTCGGGAACCACTGCGAGAGGTACAGCACCACACCCGGAAAGAAGCCGGCTTCAGCCGCACCGGTAAACAGGCGCAAGGTGTAAAAATGCGTCGGCGTGGTGACGAACAGCAGGCAGGTGGACAGCGTGCCCCAGACGATCATCATCAAGGCAATCCAGCGCCGTGGACCGAATCTGGTCAGCGCCAGGTTGCTCGGCACGCCGCACAGCACGTAGCCGATAAAGAAGATCCCGGCACCCAGGCCGTACACGGTTTCGCTGAATTTCAGCGCATCGAGCATCTGCAACTTGGCAAAGCCAACGTTGACCCGGTCGAGGTAGTTGAACAGATAGCAGATGAAAATGAAGGGGATCAGGCGCAGGGTAATGCGCTTGTAGATGGCGTTTTTATCGTCATCGGTGGCCAGTGTGACAGCGGCGCTCTGTGACATGGGAGTCTCTCTTTATTATGATTTTTCGCGATGCGAAGGTAACGTTGATCGCCCAATGAGTCTCGGCCACGTGGCGGGGTGCTGTCTTTGTGCTTGCGCACAGTGATGCATGCTTTGCGCTGTGCCGATGAACAACCACGCTTTCAAGGACTTTCTTTCAAGGAGATGGCCGCATGTTCGAGCTGGATCATGACCTGGCGCAGGATATCGTCAATCGCACCATGGCGATCCTGCCCTATAACGTCAACGTCATGGACAGCCAGGGCCTGATCCTCGGCAGCGGCGAGCCCGAGCGCATCAACACCCGCCACGAAGGCGCACAATTGGTGCTGGCCAACGGTCGCGTGGTCGAGATCGACGGGCAGACCGCCAAGCACCTCAAGGGCGTGCAGCCGGGCATCAACCTGCCGCTGATGCACGATCAGCGCTTGATTGGCGTGCTGGGTATCACTGGCGAGCCGGAGGGCTTGCGCACGTACGCCGAGCTGGTGCGCATGACCGCCGAGATGCTGGTCAGTCACCGGCATCAGCAGGTCGAGCAACAGTGGCGGCGCCAGCGCTGCGACGATCTGTTGGCCTTGTTGCTGGCCGACGGTGGCGACTCACCGCGTCTGATTGATGAAGCCCGGCAATTGGGCCTCAAGCCGCAGCTGGCGCGCACGCCGTACCTGTTCGAACTGGGCGCGGGGCAATCAGCGGAGGCCTTGAGTACCTGGTTGACGTCGCGTTACCCGGACAGCTGGTGTGTCAGCTCGGCGCAGTTTTCCCTGTTGTGGTGCCGGCCTGCCGCCGTGCCCGTCGACAATCCGCGCCTGTTGGAAAAACTCGAAGGCCTGGGCTGGAATATCCTGCGTGTGGCGGTGGGCGGGCAGGCCGATGGGCTGGCGGGGCTGCGCCGGTGTTATCGGCGGGTCGGCGATTTGCTGGCCTACGGTCGCGATGTACTGCCGCACTCGCGGCTGTTGACCCTTAACCGCTACCGCCTGCCCGTGATGCTCTGGCGTCATCGCAACGACGATGCCCTCGACGAACTGCTCAACCCCTTGCGCAAGGTGCTGGCCAAGGACAGCAACGGCCAACTCCTGGCCACGCTGCGCAGTTGGTGCGAACACGACGGGCAAAGCCAGGCCTGTGCCGACGCCCTCGGCATTCACCGCAACAGCCTGCGTTATCGTATGGAGCGCATCGCCGAACTCAGCGGCGTCGACCCGCTGACCCTGGATGGCATGTTGGCGCTGTACCTCGGCGTGCAGCTATTGCCCCAGGCTTTGTCGGAATGAACAACAAACCTTACTCGTACTTGTGCATCGGACCGGCGTCAGCGGCGGTGCCAACTGGCAGCATGGGCGTGATAAAAACCGGAGAAAGCCCATGAAAGTCATCATCGCCCCCGACTCGTTCAAGGACAGCCTGAGTGCCGAGGGCGTCGCCCAGGCCATTGCCGCAGGGTTGGCGCAAGTCTGGCCGGACGCACAGCTGATCCAGTGCCCGATGGCGGACGGTGGTGAAGGCACGGTGGACGCGGTGCTCGCCGCCTGTAACGGCCAATTGCGCCGCCAGGCGGTGCGCGGGCCTTTGGGCACCGCGGTGGAAGCACGTTGGGGCTGGCTGGCCGACAGCCACACCGCGATCATCGAAATGGCCGAAGCCAGCGGCCTGCAATTGGTAGCGCCAGGCCAGCGCGATGCGTGCACCAGCAGCACCTACGGCACCGGCGAGCTGATTCGCGCGGCCCTGGACCTGGGTGCCCGGCGCATCATCCTGGCGATTGGCGGCAGCGCCACCAACGACGGCGGCGCGGGGGCGATGCAGGCCCTGGGCGTGCAACTGTTCGACGCTGCGGATCAGGCCTTGCCGCCGGGAGGCCTGGCCTTGTCACGACTGGCACGTATCAACCTGGAAAAACTCGACCCGCGCCTGGCCCAGGTACGCTTTGAAATCGCCGCCGATGTGAACAACCCGCTGTGCGGCCCCCACGGCGCCTCGGCGATATTCGGCCCGCAAAAAGGCGCCAACCCCGAGCAGGTACAACAACTGGACGCCGCCCTCGGCCACTTCGCCGATTACTGCGCCAACGTCCTGCCCAAGGACGTGCGCGACGAGCCCGGCAGCGGCGCCGCCGGCGGCCTGGGTTTCGCCGCCAAGGCGTTCCTCGGCGCGCAGTTCCGCGCGGGCGTGGAAGTCGTCGCCGAATTGGTGGGACTTGACGAAGCCGTACGCGGCGCCGACCTGGTCATCACCGGCGAAGGCCGCTTCGACGCCCAGACCCTGCGCGGCAAAACCCCCTTCGGCGTGGCCCGCATCGCCCGGCAACATGGCGTCCCGGTGGTCGTCATCGCCGGCACCCTGGGCGACGGCTACGAGCAGATGTATGCCCATGGCGTGGTAGCGGCGTTTGCCTTGCCGAGCGGCCCGATGGGCCTGGAGCAGGCCTGCAGCGAGGCACCGCGTTTGCTGCGCGAGCGCGCGGCGGATATTGCGCGGGTGTGGCGTGTGGCGGCCAAGCGCTGACGCATCACGTCGAACATGGGACAATCCGCGTCATTTTTCGACACGGAGAGTCCCCATGCTGCGCCCCGTACTCCTCGCCCTGCTGCTGACCGGCAGCGCCACCCAGGCCTTCGCTCAACCGCCCGCTGAAACCGTACCGCTGCTGCGGGAAATCAAGAACTGGGTCACCGGGTGCGATAACCTGCGCAATTGCCATGCCCTCAGCGCGCCCAGTGGCGTCGATGAAGAAGACTACAGCTCCCTGACCTTGCATATCTGGCATCAGGCCGGTCCCGAAGGGTATCTGCGCCTGCGCTTCGACCACCGCGGCGAAGCGCTGGATCTTTCGACCTTGCTGTTGGACGGCCAGCCGCTGGGCCTGGAGCTGACCCGGGATCTGCATGTGGAACTGGACGATCAGGGCGGCGATCCCGAAGTGCAGTCTTATGGCGTGATCGAGGACGCTGCGGCGCGGCGCTGGTTGCAGCATTTGCGCAATGGCCAGCGCCTGCAATTGCCGGGCGATGAGCAGGCCCATGTGTCGCTGAGCGGCCTGAGCGCTTCGCTGCTGTTGATGGATGCGGTGCAGGGGCGGGTGGATAACGTGACGGCCCTGGCACGCCCCGGAAAAGCGCCGGCCCGTGAGGTGCCGCCACGTTTGCCGACACCGGTGCTGCGCAAGTTCCCTGCGCCGCCGGCGTTGACCGCGCAGGAACAGGCCGGCCTGGTGGCCGCCGCATTGCAGGCCGTGACGCCGGAGGAGGGTGAGCCCGAGGCAAAGGCCGGGGCGCTGACGGCGCAACAGGCGATGACGGTGGTGCGTTACGACTGCGCGGCCTACAACTGTGAGTTCGACGTGGTCAGCCGCCAGCGTCAGGCGCCCTATGCGCAAACGCCGCTGGCGCTTGAGCCCTTGCCGTTGGACGGCGCTGCGCTGCAAGGCTCGGTGGGCTATGACGAAGCCACCGGCACCTTGAGTTATTTCTACAAGCAGCGCGGCATCGGTGACTGTGGCGGTGGTGGTGTCTGGGTGTTTGACGGCAAGGCGTTCCAGCTCAGTGAGTTTCATAGGATGCCGCGCTGCACCGGTGTCGGTTACGGCGACTGGCCGTCGTTATGGACGACCGTGCCGGCGCCCTAGCCAGGGAGGAGGCACGGCCTCTACACTGGTCGGCCACGTGTCTTTCAAAGGATGAAACACCATGCACGCACCTGAACCCCATATCGTGATCCAGCGCTTTACCGAGGCCCACCTTGAAGGTGTCGCGGCGCTCTATAACGAACCGGCCGTGTGCCGGCAGGTGCTGCAGATGCCGTTCCAGTCGGTCGAGGCGTGGCGCAAGCGCCTGGTGATGGACAACGAGCGGCGCCTGCAACTGGTGGCGGTGCACGGCGGCGAGGTGATCGGCCAACTGGGCCTGGAACAGTACCTGCGCGTACGCCAGGCCCATGTCGGTTCGTTCGGCATGGGCGTGGCGACGGCCTGGCAGGGCAAGGGCGTGGGCTCGCGGCTGTTGACGGCCGCGCTGGACGTGGCCGACAACTGGATGAACCTGCACCGGGTGGAACTCACGGTGTACGCCGACAACGACGCCGCACACCACCTGTACCGCAAGTTCGGCTTCGAGGTCGAAGGGCGCTTGCGTGACTACGCCCTGCGCGATGGGGTGTTTGTCGACACCCTGAGCATGGCGCGCCTGCGCCAGTCGGCTTAACCCTCCAGCGCAAACGCCACCGCAGCCTGCGCATGCAGCTCGGTGGTGTCCAGCAGCGGCAGGTCGCTGTGTTCGGGCTTGACCAGCAGGCTGATTTCCGTGCAGCCGAGGATGACCGCCTGGGCACCCCGTGCGGCCAGGGACTCGATGACCCGCAGGTAAACCTGGCGTGACGCATCGCTGATCACGCCGACGCACAATTCCTCATAGATAATCCGGTGCACGGCGCGGCGCTCCTCCGCGTCCGGCACCAGCACGGTGAGGCCCTGGGCGGCCAGGCGTGACGTGAGAAAATCCTGCTCCATGGTGAACGCGGTGCCGAGCAAGCCGACGGTCAGGGTGCCGGCTGCCACCGCCGCCGCAGCGGCCGCATCGGCGATATGCAGGAAGGGAATCGACACCGCCGCCTCGATACGCGGCGCCACCAAATGCATGGTGTTGGTACACAGCACCACACACTCGGCACCGCCGGCCTGCAAACGGCGCGCGGCGTCTTCCAGGATCAGCGCGGTGTCATCCCAGCGCCCGGCGTGCTGGGCCTGTTCCACCGGGCCGAAGTCCACGCTGTACATCAACAGCTGTGCCGAGCGCAGCGGGCCGAGCTGGTCGCGCACGCGCTGGTTGATGATGCGGTAGTACTCGGCGCTGGACTCCCAGCTCATACCGCCGATAAGGCCGATGGTACGCATGCGATGCTCCTGACAGGGAAAGTCGCTTCACCTTACCCATCGGCCGCTGAATAGTCATACGCAGTTGCCCGCCAAATGACCGGAGCAGTTTCACATGTCCAGGTTAACCCATCCCGGCCGGGGTTGCTCCGCGGCAATGGCGTGGATGGGTTTGCCCGTGGCCTGCTCCACGCGCCGCGCCACCTCCGGGTCGTCGGCGAACGGCAACATGCTGGCTTCGTCCAGGCTCGTCTCGGACTGCCCGCGCAGGCAATACTCCACCGCAGCGTACAGGCATACCACGATCAGCACGCTCCACATATCAGGCGATCCGCGCATCGAGCCGGGCCACGTTCAAGTCTGCGACCCGCACCGTGCGCCAAGTGTTGTAGGCCATCAGCAACATGCCCGTGAGGAAAAACACGCCGCCGGCAAACCTCACCACAAACCCCGGATGGCTGGCCTGCAAGGCTTCGACAAACGAGTAGGTGAGGGTGCCGTCGTCGTTCACCGCTCGCCACATCAGGCCTTGGGTGATGCCGTTGACCCACATCGAGGCGATGTACAGCACCGTGCCGATGGTCGCCAGCCAGAAGTGCAGGTTGATCAGCGCCACGCTGTGCATCTGCTCGCGGCCGAACAGCTTGGGGATCATGTGGTACAGCGAGCCGAAGGTGATCATCGCCACCCAGCCCAGGGCGCCGGCGTGTACGTGGCCGATGGTCCAGTCGGTGTAGTGGGAGAGGGCGTTGACGGTCTTGATCGCCATCATCGGGCCTTCGAAGGTCGACATGCCATAGAACGCCAGGGACAGCACCAGGAAACGCAGGATCGGGTCGGTGCGCAGCTTATGCCAGGCACCGGACAAGGTCATCATGCCGTTGATCATGCCGCCCCAGCTCGGGGCCAGCAGGATCAGCGACATGGCCATGCCCAGTGACTGCGCCCAATCGGGCAAGGCGGTGTAGTGCAAATGGTGCGGACCGGCCCAGATGTACAGGGTGATCAGCGCCCAGAAGTGCACGATGGACAGGCGATAGGAGTACACCGGCCGGCCCACCTGCTTGGGCACGAAGTAATACATCATCCCCAGGAAACCGGTGGTCAGGAAAAAGCCCACGGCGTTATGCCCGTACCACCACTGCACCATGGCATCGGTCGCGCCGGAATACACCGGGTAGGACTTGAACCAATCCACCGGGATGGCCAGGTGATTTACCACGTGCAACATGGCAATCACCAGAATAAATGCCCCGAAAAACCAGTTGCCCACGTAGATATGCCGGGTCTTGCGCCTTACCACCGTGGTGAAGAACACAATGGCGTAGGCCACCCACACCACGGTCATCCACACCGCGCCGGAAAACTCGATCTCGGCGTATTCCTTGGTGGTGGTGTAGCCCAGGGGCAGGCTGACCAGCATGATCACGATCACCGACTGCCAGCCCCAGAAGGTGAACGCAGCCAGGCGATCGGAAAACAGGCGCACCTGGCAGGTCCGTTGCACCGCATAGTAGCTGGCGGCAAATTGCGCACTGCCGGCGAAGCCAAAGATCACCAGGCTGGTGTGCAACGGCCGCAACCGGCCGAACGTGGTCCAGGGCAAGTCCAGGTTCATCTCGGGCCACACCAGTTGCGACGCGATCCACACCCCCATGGCCATGCCCACCACACCCCATACGAGGGTGGCGATCACGAATTGGCGGACGACTTTATAGTTATAGGCCTGCTCGATTGTTGCGGTGCTCATGCTCAGTCCTCCCACGGTTCCAAGTGGCGGGCACTGTAGGAAACGCGGGAAAAACAAAACAGGCTCAGAAAAACCTCATTACAGCGGATCAGTCGACAAGCACGCCCACTGGCCTGTCAGCGTTAATCGTACGGTGAGTGGCCGCATCTGCCATGATCGGGCATCGCAATCTGGCACACCCAAGGAAATCCGCAATGGACGATGTACAGCAACTGGGCGAGATGCTTCGTCATTACGCCGATAGCGAAGCGCACAAGAAGCAGCAGTTCGATGTGCAGTCGGCCCGTTGGGCGCAAAAGCTCGACGCGTTGTTCGGGCAGATCGAGCAATGGCTGGAGCCGGTCAAGAGCGTCGGCCTGCTGGAGGTGCACCGTGAAGCCTATGTCGCCAGCGGGCCGGGCGTGCCGGTGGAAACCTCGACCTTCAAGACCGAAAAGCTGCTGGTGCAGATCACCGGCAAGACCGTGGAGTTCGTGCCTGAAGTCATGGGCGTGGGCGGCTTGATCTCCGTGTCGGTGATGGGCTTGACCGCTGCCCGCCACGGCAGCGTGTCGCTGGTGCTGCCGGCCGACAAAAACGACTGGCTGTGGAAGAAAACCAATGGCCTCAAAGACCCGGACACCTTTGGCTTCGACGCCAATTTCCTGGCCTCGCAGTTGCAGAGCCTGATTCCGCGCGAACGCGGCTGAGGGGCTCCCGCTTCGCGCAACGTCGATGGGGACGCCGGTGTGTCAAACACTGGGTGGAAATACGTATTTTTTGCCCAGGATTGGCTATACCTACAGCTCCATGTTTCGATGATGATCGCCAGGGAGTTCAATGATGAAACTAAGGCTAATGATCAGTACGCTGTGCGTGGCTTCCATCGCAATGGCCGGCTGCGCCAGCAAGGTCACCCAACCGGACGAGTACTCAGGCTTTCTGTCCGACTACAGCCAACTCAAGGAAGCCAAGTCGCCTTCGGGGGTCGAGGTGATGCGCTGGGTAGACCCCCAACTCGACCTGAGCCGCTATACCGCGGTGTATATCGAACCGACGCAGTTCTACCCCAAGCCCCACGCCACCACGAAAATCCCCGACAGCACCCTCAATGGCATCAACACCTACTTCAGCCAGGCGCTCAAGCGTGAGCTGGGCAAATCACTGCCCCTGGCCAACGGGCCCGGCCCCGGTGTGATGGTGGTACGTGCGGCGATCACCGCCGTCAGCAGCAAGACCGAAGGCCTCAAACCCTATGAATTCGTGCCCGTGGCCCTGGTGGCGGCAGCGGTGAGTACCGGTACCGGCATCCGCGACCAGGAAACCACCCTCGGCACCGAGGCGCAGTTCCTCGACGGTGCCAGTGGCAAGGTGCTCGCCCAAGTGGTGCGCAAGGGCACGGGCAAGCCGCTGTCCAACGACTCGCAGGTGATGAAGGCCGATGACGTGAAAGGCGTGATCGATGGCTGGGCGTCGGACTTGCATCAGTCGTATGTGAAGCTGAAAAAACACTAGGGACTAGAACGCATTCCTGGCGGGTTTGTTGTAGTAGCTGAGCAGGGCGTCGTAGCGACGGGTGATGACGTAGTAGTCGTCACTGAGTTGCTGCGGCGAGGCATGTTCCCGCCAGTGCTGATGCAGGGTGCGCAACGCCTGGAGGTACCCGTCGGCTGACGCGCGGGTGGCGTACCAGAGGTGAGTGGCTTCCTCCTCACGTTTGCTGCGCGGCATTTTTACCAGGAAGTCCCTGCTGGCATCGCTGGCCTGTTGCAGCGTCTCGATCAAGCTGAGCAGTTGCTGGGGCGTCAGGCTGGCGTCGCGGACACCCTGGTCAATCCGGTTCATCGCCTGGCGGGCCGCGATCATATGGTTGAGCAGGTGCCAATGCAGGTCCCGGCCGAAGCGCGATTCGATTCGCGCCAGTTGTACCGGCCGCAGATGGATGTCTTCGTTTTCCAACTGGGTGCGTAACTCGGCGGATGCCCTCAGGTATTCTTCGCCCCGCTGAGCCATTTTCCCTTCCAGACTCTTGTTCATGGCCTGCGCCACAAACTGGCGCATGTTCGACGGCATACCTTCGGTTTGTATCGGGTCAACCATGTCCGCCAGCGAGGTGAATTTATTCAGCTTGTCGGCATACACCGTGGCGAGAGTACCGAGGTGGCTTCCGGGCTGCTGGCGCTCCAGTTTGAGTGTGTACAGCTGCGAACAGACCGCCGCCTGGATAAGGCGTGGCTCGGGCTCGTCACGGTCGCCAAACTTATCCTGGGTGGGCGCTTCGGGCTGTGTCGAACGCATACGGTAGTACGCCAGGCGCGTATCGCGATCAATGCGGTTCACGCAGTCAATGATCGGCGCCAGTGCGCTGGCCGTCGCGGTGGAAGGGCTGTCCCGTTGGTCGAGCCATAATTGCACGCGTTGCAGGGGGTTGGTGGCGCCGGCCACACCGAGCAATCCCAGGCCCAATACCAGGCTGATGGGTAACAACCATTTCGGATTCATTGCGCGGCCTCCTGGCCATACCACTGTGCCTGGGTGGCGGGCGCCTGACAGTCGGGGGCGGTGCGAGGCATGCGGCTGCACAGTCGTTCGGGCCACTGTTGCAGGCCCTGGTTACGGGTCACGTGTTGCTGGTTGTCGAGCACCTTCAAGCCGGCGTACAGCACAATCCCACTGGTGACCAACAGCACCATGCCCAGGGCCGTCCAGCGCGGGTGGCGGGCGGTCCAGGGGGTGTGGCTGTTCATGAAGGGCCGCTTGATCACCCCGATAACCGCCAGCGTCGCGGCCAGCGCCAGGCTGGCAAACGGGCCGAACGCGTAACCCAGCGCTGCGGCAAGGACCAGCCCTGGCAGCAGATCCCGTATCGGCAGCAACGGCAGGTGAGTAGGGCTGAGCCAGCGCGGCAGGTGCTCACTGAATCGTTCATCGAGCACGCGGTACTGATGAGCCAGCGGGCGCCAGACCTGCCAAGCCAATCCGGCACCTATCACGGCGCCCAACGACCACAGCAGGCCGTAGCCCAGGGTCGGCAGCACATTGCCGGCCAGGGGCTCGGCATTCACCAGCACGCCCACCAGGCAGCTCAATACCAGTGCGACAATCCAGGGCCAGGTGTCCATGGCCGTGTCCCAGCCTTGCCAGAAATACACGGTACCGCCGGGCATCGCTTCGGCTTCGGCCACATGGTCGGCGTAGATATCTGCGCTGAGTGCCTGGCAGGCTTTCCAGTCATGTTCATCGAAGCGTTGGGCGAAGGCACGGCGCTGACCCAGGCTCATCGGAGCCAATAGCAGCCGGGCGGCACGTTGTTGCGGGCTGTTGGGCGCTTCGGCGGCCAGTGCCCGTTGACGTGCCATGAAGACCGGGCCTTGCTGGCGTTGCAACAGCCGCGCCCAATCCCCCGCCGGGCAGTCGTGACCGGCGCCGCCATGCCAGTGCTGGCCGGCGCATACCGCGTCGAACACGGCGCTCGACCAGTAGTGACTCTGCGCAAGCAGGCGGGCCAGCCATTGGTTGAACCACTCGGCATGGGGATGATTGTTCACCCAGGGATGTTCGGAACGTGCGGCATAGGCAGCCAGGAAAGTGGCCTCGTCCTTTTGCTCAAGGGCCTGGCGCAAGGGTTGCTGCAACGCGCTGCGGTGCTTGCGCTCGAGTCTTTCGATCAGTTCACCGGGCAACTCCAGGCGCTGCCAGGCCGTCAGCCAGTTGAAGGTTTCAAAGGCCCAGCGGGTGTCTTCGGGGTTGAGATGCCCCTCGATGTCGCGTAACAACAGCTGGATTTCAAAGTGCAACGCATTGCCATGGGCCATGGCTGCCTGGTAGTGGTCGGCAAGGCCGTCGCCCAGGATGTCGATGGCCACTTCGTCAGCTTCCTGCTGCCCCTGACTCCACTCCAGCGCGGCCTCATAGGCTTCGCGCAGGCGCTGGAAACCCTCGGGATCATCATCCGGCCGGGTTTTCTTCAGCAGGGCGGCGTATTGGCGCTTGATCGCGCGCCTATCGGCATCCGGGGCCAGGCCGAGGACATTCCAGCAAGTCATGTGCAGTGCAACTCCATAGACAATCGCGCGCACGTTACCCGTTTTACGGGTTGATAAACCAGCGGTAGCACGGGTTGGCGCTTACAGCAGAAATGGCCTGGCCTGACGCGGTCGCGACCGGGCACGCGTCGTCACTTGAGCGGCGTCAACGGCGGCAGTTTCCACTGGCCGTTACCCACCTCAGGCGTGGGCAGGTAAATCCGCAGGGTTGCGTAGAAGGGCCCGGGAGGGGCAGGCAACCAGTTGCTCTGCTCGGCTTTTGGCGGCTCGTGGTGCTGCAGGGCCAGGGTCAGGCCGCCATCGGCGTCGCGCTTGAGGCCGGACAGCATGTGCGAGTTGATCAGGTAGCGTTTCTTGTGGTTGGGCACCAGTTGCTTGGTCTTGGCGTCGTACATGGTCAGCGACCAGAACGCATCGGCCGGTGGCAACTGGTCCTTGGCGAAATGCACGGTGTAGCTGTGGCGTGCGCCGTTGGCAGGCTTGCCCTCGCTGTCGATGACGTAGTTCAGGTACGCGACCTCATCGCCGGAGTTACCGAAAATCCCCATGTCCGCACCGGCGTAGCGGTACAGGTAGTTGTTGTTCAGGTGGTCGCGGCTGCCGTACAAATCGGCACTGGAGACCTGATGGGTGTCGATCTTGTCCTTTTTGAACGCGGCAAACTCGGCGCGGGCATCGGAGATACCGTCTTCCAGGGCCTTGCGCTGTTCAGCGGTCAACGCCTTGACCTTGAAGGGCGCGCCTGGGGCGATACCGATCTTGGCGAAACGCGCCAGCAGGTCTTTCTCGCTGTCCTGGGGCGCGGCGAAGGCCAGCATGAAGTTCAGGTAGCGAAACAGTTGCGGGCCTTCGGTCATGGTCGCCATGGGCTTGGGCCACTCCACTTTCGGAGCCTTGGCCGGCGCGGCTTGCTTCACGTAGCTGCTCAGTGGCTGCACTTTGTAGCCGTTCTGGATCTGCTTGACCTTGTTCAGGTCCTTCTCGTCGAACAACTGCGTACGGTAGAGGGCGTAGGCGATGTTGCTTTCGCTGTACACCACACGGTCCACGTTGACCGGTTGCTGACCTTTCCAGTCAGGGCCGGCGATCATGTAGTGGCCGCCGTTGTTGCCGGTGCTGCGGGTGCCCAGGTAGGCGATGTTCTGTGTGTAGAGATCGATCAACTGCACCGAGCAATAACGGTTGTCTTCGATCCTGGGCAGTGTCAGGACCTGAGGCTCGCTGCGCAGGTCCAGCCAGACGAAGGAGTAGGGCGTGTCCAGGTTCGGGGTGACGACCGCGGTGTCCTTGGGGGTGAACACCTGAGCTGTATTGCCGATATGGTTGAACGGCGCCTTGAAGTTGGCGCCGCCCTTGTCGACGGCCTGGGTGTAGAGCGTCTTGTACATCTCCACCACTGGGTAGCCATACAGGTAGGCTTCCTTGGCGATGGCCCGGGCTTCGCTGGGGGTGGCGGTGAAATCGGCCCAGGCGCCGGTACTCATGAGTATCGAGAGGCTCGCCAACAGCAGGCGCGTCGGTTTTCCAATCATGTTGTCGCGTCCTTCCAAAGTGCGTTTGACTGACGGGGAATAAAGGCGATGAGTTTCCTGTTTTATTTCCCGAACGTCACGTTAATCCCTGCGAATTATGCGAACTCGTCAATGCCGATCCGTACGGCGGCTTGAACCTGTGGGTAAAGACGCACAAATAGCCGCCTCGATGGGCGGCACTGTGTAAAAGAGGGGGGTCAGGCGGAAGGCAGCATCGATTTGACTTTGTCGCGCAATTGATCGATGGAGAACGGCTTGGCGATCACCTGCATGCCGGCGGGTACATCGATGTTCTCGGCATAGCCGCTGGCAAACAGGATCGGCAGGGTGGGCCGCACTTCACGCACCTTGGCTGCCAATTGCTTACCGTCCATATCCGGCAGGCCGACGTCGGTCATCATCAGGTCGAGGTGCTGCGCGGCATTTTCGACAATCTTCAAGGCTTCTTCAGCGTCTGCAGCTTCAAGCACCAGGAACTCCAACTCTTCGAGCACATCAACGATCAACATGCGCACGATGGCATCGTCTTCGACGACAAGGAGGGTGGAGGGGGCTGAAGACATAATGAGGGTTCCCGAAAAAATGGAGGTGCAGGTCTTTAGCGGTTGAAAGACCATTCTCTAATGAGTCGCGTCAATCTCGGCAAGTTCCCACAGCAGGCGAGTATTGTGACGGCAACGGGCCAGAATGTCCCGTTTGGGAAAGAGAAGCAGGGGCATTTTTTGTCTGGTTGAGCACGGGGCCCATCAGTGTTGGCCGCGCACCTGAGCCTCACGCCTTCAAACGAGGCGAGGAGGCTCAGCGGACTCAATGCCCGAAACCGTACTTCATAGCGGCGTAAAGACCAGATGCGCTACGGCCAAGTCGTCAACCTTGTCGTAAACCACGTCGCGAGAATGGAACTCACTGACGTTGTACTCGATCGTCCCGCGTTTTGTGCCATAGGGATTTCGTGTTGGGGCAGTCAATCCGCTACTTAACACTTTATCCAATCCCTCTTGCATGGATTGCAATGTTTGAAACTTTACCAATCCCGCGTTTGGGTCGTAGAAAAACCAATCCGTAGTCCCATCCTTGACCCTGATGCCGGCAATTAATCCATGGTCTTTTTCACCGATTCTGAGTGTCTTCGATGTAGGGGAGTTGGTGAGATCCTCAATGATCTGCGCGACATTCAATTTCTTGAAGGGTTGATCTAAGTGATAACTTATCTTATGACCAGCGACGTCCTGGAAAGACCTCAGCGTCTTGATGAATTTTTGCGATTGCTGCGTGAGCGGAGAGGCCGCTGCGCGGTAAAGATTCGTCAGGAATAGATCCTCCTTTCCTTGCTCGATAGCCATGGCCATCGTATTTGCCATTGCGGCGCATTCGCCGCGTGACGCGGGGTCGACATGGGCGAGGTAGTGATGCTGTGAGGCAGGAGTCAACTGCACACCCGGAGCCTTGACGTCGGCATTAAGCAGTTGAGAGGCGTACTTGGCTTCCTCAATTGCCTTTAATTTTATTTGCTTGGCGAGTATGCCAATCTCCTCCGCTGTCAGGCTTGGGTCGGAAATCAGCTCGATGAGACCCCTGCCGCTGATATTGGAATGGTAATTACGAAGTTTTGTCACTTCCCCATGGTCGTAGCCGCGATTAAAGTCGGAACGATTCTGCGGCTGTTGCGCCCGTTCCAGGTTTTGCTTGAACCCCTCATGATGAGACCCGTTCAGAGGGGTAGCATCGTTGATAGTTGTCACCCTGCCATTAATGGGGGTGAAGTCTTGCAAGGGGGCGCCAAAGGGTTGCTGCTTGACCGCGTCGTACGCATACCAGTTCCCGTCCCGGTGTACGGCGATCCCGTCGATATTACCCTCGGCAGCCTTGAACGATCCGATGGTTGCGGTGCCGTATTCCTTGTTTGCGGCCTTCAACAGGTCATAGCTTCCGGATGCGCCACGCACCTTGTTGATCAGTACCTGCCCGGAATCGCCGAGAAATCTTGCGCCGCGCGTGGCGAGCTTGGCGGCTCCCGTCGCCGCGCCCCTCACTCCGCTCAACGGGTTGAGCGAGCTGATAAGGCTACTGCCGATGATGCGACCCGCCTGCAATGCCTTTACGGCAGCGGACGCCGAGGATGCAGCCACCTTGGCGAGCTTTGCGGCAGCACCGTAACCCATGGTCAGCAGCCCGAGAGCATCCAGGCCGAGGTCGAAAAGCCCGGCTTCATAGTCACCGTCACGAAAGTTGACAATGGCCGATCTCAAGGGAATCAAGTTGAGAGAAAACTGCTTGAGTCGCTCATCACTTTCTTTCTGCTGATCGAGTGTCGTGCTTCCCCTGGCTTGCTGCCATTGGTTCCTGATACCAAGGTGCTCAAAAAAAGCGCCTGCCAGGTCGTGTGTTCGGGTAGAGGTGAAACTCGATGGGGGACGAGAAGGGTTCTCCGGCGGCTGTTCTCGCTCGAGCCGGTCCTTGTGCTCAGGGTCGAACTTTTCTACTTCGGTCGATATATTCGCGTCGCGCCATCCACCCCGCGTGATGGCTGCCTCACTCTGTCGCTTGACGATGCGTTTGTTCCGGACATCGATCTCATAAACATTGACCTGGGTTTCTCCGTCAACCTGCCTTTCGGTTCTTACCAGCAATTCATTGAGCCTGGATTGGGAGGTGGCCGGGTTTATGAAACCCCTGCCAATCTTGTATTGATTGTATTGAAATAATTCGATTTTACCGAACTCCAGGTTTTTCCGATCTTCCAGTGGCAGCTCGGAAATCATGTGTTTTACCTGGGTCTGAATGCCTTCTTCGAGTGATTTGATCGCCGATTCGTATTGCTCTAGAAATATCCCATTGACGTTGAGCCGGGGTTGCTGATTGATCAGATCGATCGGAAGGTCAGGGTCGTCGGTTTTCCAGTTGACGTTGATGCCCATCATGGCCATGTCCAGCATCGAGTGCTTGCCATCCAGTTGCTTGGCTTTGTCATCGGTGACAGTTGAGAGACTTTTCGACTCAAAGTCCGTGCGCTCACCAAAATGCTCCTTGAGTTTTTCCAGGGCGATGGCTTTTCTACTTGGAATCTCGGCAGTGATTAATTGGGAGGCCTTGATTCTGGCGCTTAACTGCTCATTGAACGCGGTCCGGATGCTGTCCACTTCCTCAGGGGTGTAGAGGGCATCGTCCTTCTTTTCGACCAGACCATTGGACACTCCCCAATCCAGTAACAACGGCGTGATGGCGTGTTCCGCAGGACCATTCAAGGCTTGTGCGGCACTCATGACCTGGCCGTAGCTCATCTGCGATGCGGTCCCCGGCGCACTCGCTTCGACCTTGGCCACCGCAAGGCAGAAACTCACCCAGGCCTGGCTGCCGTTCACCAGTGTGTCGGGAATGTCCTTGACCAGGAACTGGGGCGCTGTGCGTGACAGCAACAGGTGGGTGGCCAGCTTAGCTGTGGCCGTCGTGGCCCTGCCTTTAGTCACCAGATGTTTACTGAGCCCCTGGACGATGGCTGACGGTGGCAGGCCCCAATAGTTTTGATGGCCCAAGTCAAAGCCGGCGATTGAATTTCTCGCAGGCAACACGACGGACTCACGATCGAGACCGATGTGAAGGGCGGCCAACACGTAATCGCTGATACTGGCTGGCGTGGCGATACCATTCAGCCCGTCCTGGATCCCTTGCCCTATTGTCTGGGCCATCGGGGACTTGAGCAGGGTGTCCAGCGCCCTGGCCGGGTCTTGCAGTTCGACCTCCGAAAGAGCGCTGGCCTTGATAAGCGCACCCAGCGCCCCTTTGGCCAGCTCCGCCCGGAGTAAGGCGGGCTCGGTCCGGATATTGCCGCGCAGGATGCTGGACTCGACGATGACCCGTATCTTGTGCCGTTGTTCCAGGGTCAGGGGAAGGGGCCAGGATAAGCCCCCACCGAGATCACCCAGCGGCGGTTCCAGGGCGCGGGCGTTCGCGGCATCAGCCAAGTGAACCAGGTCGGCTCGGGTTTCAGGGATAGGTAAATCATGGTGCTTGATAAAGCTTTCCAGGTTGACAGTGGAGTCGCTGCCCGGCGCGCCGGACGCGTGAAAGGTCGAGTGTGGATCAATGACTGTTTGAGTGGTTTTCAAATGTGACAACACGGCTGCTGGAGTCGCGTCCTCTTCCAGGCTCTTCGTCACCTCGGTGAGCTGGTGCGCGAGGTTTTTCCAGTTCTGTGCGTTTGCCTGTGCGCGTGCTTGTGGTGAAAGAGGCAGCGACTCATACGAGGAGCGTCGTGCAGGTGTGGAAGTTGGGTCGCTGTGTATGGACAGGGTGTTACCAGGGGTGGCCTGCGACTGAGCAGGCGTCGATGCAATGGAGTGATCTATAACCTGGGGCCGTGGCTGGAGGCTCATTGAGGATGCCATCTTCATTACCTTTGGTTGTTGGTCCTCCCTGGACCCGACTCAGACCTCTGTTGAGTGTCGGGGACGCACCCAGGTGTTCCTCCGGCATTGGTTCCATAAATGTCGGGCATCAGCGGTGGCAAGTTTGAGGTGTTCATGTGTTTAAACCTTAATCCGCGTCAGAAACGTAGCCCTCTACCGGCACTTTGGGGCAAACTCCCGGTTTTTCCCTATTTGGCCAAGGCATGCCCATGACTCCCGCGTCGTCCGTCGATGAAAAGAGCTTTCGTACACTGCTCAGCCGAAACGTGGCATTGCCCCTGGGGGTGGGCGTGCTCAGCGCGGTGTTTTTCGTCTGTCTGATCACCTATTTGCTCTCGGTGATCCAGTGGGTGGAACACACGGACCGGGTCATCAACAACCTCAACGAGTCGTCCAAGCTGACCGTCGATCTTGAAACCGGCATGCGTGGTTTCCTGATCACCGGGGACGAGCACTTCCTCGACCCGTACGAAGTGGCCAAGCCGCGCATCATTGCCGACCTGCGTAACCTGCAGGAGCTGGTGGCGGACAACCCGCAACAGGTGGACCGCCTGAAACGCCTGGAAGCCCTGCAAGCCGAATGGAACAAATACGCCCAGTCGATGATCGACCTGCAGCGCGAAAGCGGTGACTATCGCAACGCCGTCAAGTCCGGCCGGGGCAAGCGCCTGACCGACGAAATTCGCAAGGAATACGAAGACGCGGTGGCGATGGAGCAGCAGTTCCGGATCACTCGCAATGAACAAGTCACGCGCACCACGGTGATCAGCGTCACCCTCTATCTGTTGTTCGTTCTCGGCCTGAGCGGGATCCTGGCCTATATCGGTAGAAAAAATTTAATCGCCCTGTCAGTTAGTTACAGCGCAAACCTCGCGTCACAACAGAAGATCGCACAACGCCTGGAGCGGCAGGCGTGGCTGCGTAACGGCCAGACCGAACTGGCCGAACAGGTGCTCGGCCAACTGACCTTGAACATGCTCGGGCGCAATATCCTGCAGTTCTTTGCCCAATACATGGGCTCGGCGGTGGCGGCGCTGTATGTGCGCGAAGAGCACGGCGGCCTCAAGCGTGTGGCCACCTATGGCTTCTCCCGCGAGCAGGAACAGCTGGAGCAGTCGATCTACAGCGATGAGGGCATCGTCGGGCAGGCCGCCCAGCTCGATCGCCTGATTCGCCTGGACGACGTGCCGGTGGACTACTTCAAGGTCAGCTCCGGCCTGGGGGAAGGCTCGACCCGCAGCGTGCTGGTGGTTCCCACCAGCGATGACAACCGCGTCAACGGTGTGATCGAACTGGGCTTTTTGCGCCCGCTGGAGGAGCGCGACGTCGAACTGCTGGAGCTGATCGCCGGCAATATCGGCACCTCCATCGAAGCCGCCCGTTATCGCCAACGCCTGCAGGAAGTGCTGGCCGAAACCCAGCAGCTCAACGAAGAACTGCAGGTACAGCAGGAAGAACTCAAGACCGCCAACGAAGAACTCGAAGAACAGTCGCGCATTCTCAAGGAGTCCCAGGCTCACCTGGAAACCCAGCAGGCCGAGCTGGAGCAGACCAACGAGCAACTCGCCGAACAGACCCAGACCCTGGCCGAACAGCGCGACGCCATGGACCGCAAGAACGTCGAACTCAACCAGGCCCAGCTGGAGCTGGAAGATCGCGCCGATGAATTGCAGCGCTCCAGCAAGTACAAGTCCGAGTTCCTCGCCAACATGTCCCACGAACTGCGCACGCCGCTGAACAGTTCGTTGATCCTGGCCAAGTTGCTGGCGGAAAACCCCCAGGAAAACCTCAGCGCCGAACAGGTCAAGTTTGCCGAGTCGATCTATTCGGCGGGCAATGACCTGCTCAACCTGATCAACGACATCCTGGATATTTCCAAGGTGGAAGCCGGCAAGTTGGAAGTGCGCCCGGAAAACTCAAGCGTCACGCGCCTGGTCGATGGCCTGCGCGGAATGTTCGAACCGTTGGCCGCCGACCGTAAGCTGGGCTTCCAGGTACAGGTGCACGCCGATGCACCGATCATGCTGTTCACCGACCGCCAGCGCCTGGAGCAGATCCTCAAGAACCTGCTCTCCAACGCGATCAAGTTCACCGAGCAAGGCGAGGTCAGCCTGTCGGTCTCCCGCGCGCCGGGGGAAGGCATCGCCTTTACCGTGCGCGATTCGGGCATCGGGATTGCCCCGGACCAGCAGGAAAGCATCTTCGAGGCGTTCCGCCAGGCCGATGGCACCACCAACCGCCGTTACGGCGGCACGGGCCTGGGCCTGTCGATTTCCCGCGACCTGGCCGCGTTGCTTGGCGGCTATATCAGCGTGACCAGTGAGCCCGGCAAAGGCAGCACCTTTACCCTGGTGCTGCCGGAGCAGTATGTCGAACGCGAGGAAGATGCCGCACCGATCGAGCAACCGCGCCAGGTGATTACCGCGCCCGCACCCACGCCCGTCGCAATTTCGCCGCTGCCGGTGGCCGACACCAAGCAGATCCCGCGCTTCGCCGATGACCGCGACAAGGCGCCGTTCACCACCCGCTGCATCCTGGTGGTGGAGGACGAACCGAACTTCGCCCGCATCCTGTTCGACCTGGCCCATGAGTTGGGTTACCAGTGCCTGGTGGCCCACGGCGCGGACGAGGGCTACAGCCTGGCCGAGGAGTACATTCCCGATGCGATCCTGCTGGACATGCGCCTGCCGGACCATTCCGGGCTCACCGTGCTGCAACGCCTCAAGGAGCACGCCAACACGCGCCATATCCCGGTGCACGTGATTTCCGTGGAAGACCGTGTCGAAGCTGCCATGCATATGGGCGCCATCGGCTATGCGGTAAAACCGACGACGCGCGAAGAGCTCAAGGACGTGTTTGCACGCCTTGAGGCCAAGCTGACCCAGAAGGTCAAACGCGTGCTGCTGGTGGAGGACGATGACCTGCAGCGCGACAGCATTGCCCGCCTGATCGGCGACGATGACATCGAGATCACCGATGTCGGCTACGCCCAGGCCGCCCTGGAGCTGCTGCGCACCAACGTCTATGACTGCATGATCATCGACCTCAAGCTGCCGGACATGCTGGGCAACGAGTTGCTCAAGCGCATGGCCACCGAAGATATCTGCTCGTTCCCGCCGGTAATCGTCTACACCGGGCGCAACCTGACCCGCGATGAAGAGGCCGAACTGCGCAAGTATTCGCGCTCGATCATCATCAAGGGCGCCCGTTCGCCAGAGCGCCTGCTCGACGAAGTCACACTCTTTCTGCACAAAGTCGAATCCCAGCTGTCCCATGACCGCCAGAAGATGCTCAAGACCGCCCGCAGCCGCGACAAGGTCTTCGAGGGGCGCAAGATCCTGTTGGTGGACGACGATGTGCGTAACATCTTCGCCCTGACCAGCGCCCTGGAACACAAAGGTGCCGTGGTGGTGATCGGACGTAACGGCCGCGAAGCCATCGAGAGACTCAATGAAGTCGACGATATCGACCTGGTGCTGATGGACGTGATGATGCCGGAGATGGACGGCTACGAGGCCACCGCCTTGATCCGCCAGGACCCGCGCTGGAAGAAGCTGCCGATCATCGCGGTGACGGCCAAGGCCATGAAAGACGACCAGGAGCGCTGCCTCGCGGCGGGTTCCAACGACTACCTGGCCAAGCCGATCGACCTGGATCGCCTGTTCTCGCTGATTCGCGTGTGGCTACCGAAGATGGAACGCATTTAAGTGGAGCAACGTTTTTTGGAGAAGAGCAGCGATATTGAGCTGCGCCTGTTGATCGAGGCGATTTACCTCAAGTACAGCTACGACTTTCGCGACTACTCCGGTGCGTCGGTCAAACGCCGCGTGGCCCATGCCTTGCGCCAGTTCGACTGCGCCACGATTTCAGCGCTGCAGGAGCGGGTGCTGCACGACCCGGCGGCGTTCATGCAGTTGCTGCAGTTCCTGACGATCCCGGTGAGCGAGATGTTTCGCGACCCGTCGCACTTCCTGGCCATTCGCCAGGAAGTGGTGCCGCTGCTCAAGACCTACCCGTCGATCAAGATCTGGATTGCCGGCTGCAGCACAGGGGAGGAGGTGTACTCCATGGCCATCCTGCTGCGTGAGGAAGGGCTGCTGGAACGTACGATCATCTATGCCACCGATATCAACCCCGCGTCCCTGGATAAAGCCAAGCAAGGCATCTTCTCCCTGGAGAACGTGCGGGCCTACACCGCCAATTATCAGCAGGCCGGGGGGCAGCGTTCATTTGCCGACTACTACACGGCGGCTTACGATTACGCGATCTTCGACAAATCGCTGCGTGAGAATGTGACGTTTGCCGACCACAGCCTGGCGACCGATAGTGTATTCTCAGAAACTCAATTAATTTCATGTCGTAACGTACTGATTTACTTCAATAAAAAATTGCAGGATCGAGCGTTTGGGCTGTTTCACGAGTCGCTGTGCCATCGCGGCTTCCTGGTGCTCGGCAGCAAGGAAACCCTGGAGTTTTCGGGGTACAGCAAGCAATTCGAGCCCTTGGTCAAGCAGGAACGGATCTACCGCAAATCATGAACGACGTTGCCGCCAACCCGATTCGCGGGATTGAAGCCATCGTCGTCGGCGCCTCCGCCGGCGGCGTCGAGGCGTTGCTGAGTATTTTCAGCGAACTGCCCGACACCTTCGGCCTGCCGATCATTGCCGTATTGCACCTGCCGGATGAGCGCCGCAGCCAACTGGCGGAAGTCTTTGCGCGACGCCTGTCGATTCCGGTACGGGAAGGGCAGGACAAGGAAGCGATCCAGGCAGGCACGTTGTATTTCGCCGGCCCCGGTTACCACCTTTCGGTCGAGCAAGACCGCAGCCTGTCCCTCAGCCAGGAAGAGCGGGTACACCATTCCCGGCCGGCGATCGACTACCTGTTCGCCTCCGCCGCCGATGCCTATGGCAAGGGCCTGCTGGCGATTTTGTTGACGGGGGCCAACCAGGACGGCGCCCACGGGCTGGCCCATGTCAAGCATTCGGGCGGCACCACCGTGGTCCAGGACCCCAGCGAAGCACGGATTGCCGTGATGCCGCGGGCGGCCCTGGCCCTGCACACCCCTGACCATATTCTGACCCTGAGCCGCATTGCCGCATTGCTGGCTTCCCTGGAATCCTCCCCATGTTAAGTACTGTCCAGGCCAAACTGCTGATCGTCGACGATCTGCCGGAAAACCTGCTGGCCCTCGAAGCGTTGATCAAGCGCGAGGACCGTCAGGTCTTCAAGGCATTGAGCGCCGATGAAGCCTTGTCCCTGTTGCTGGAGCACGAGTTCGCCATGGCGATTCTCGATGTGCAGATGCCCGGCATGAACGGGTTCGAACTGGCCGAGCTGATGCGCGGCACCGAGAAAACCAAGAACATCCCGATTGTGTTCGTCAGCGCCGCCGGCCGTGAACTCAACTATGCGTTCAAGGGCTATGAAAGTGGCGCCGTGGACTTCCTGCACAAGCCGCTGGATATCCACGCGGTCAAGAGCAAGGTCAATGTGTTTGTCGACCTGTACCGCCAGAGCAAGGCGATGAAGCAGCAAGTCGAAGCCCTGGAGCGCAGCCGCCGCGAGCAGGAGCTGTTGCTGACGCGCCTGCAGGCGACCCAGGCCGAGCTGGAGCAGGCAGTGCGCATGCGCGACGACTTCATGTCGATCGTCGCCCACGAGGTGCGTACGCCCCTTAACGGCCTGATCCTCGAAACCCAGCTGCGCAAGATGCACCTGGCCCGGGATAACGCCGCCGCGTTCACCCTGGACAAGATGCACGCCATGGTCGACCGCGATGAGCGCCAGATCCAGAGCCTGATCCGCCTGATCGAAGACATGCTCGACGTCTCGCGTATCCGCACCGGCAAGTTGTCGATACGCCCGGGGCGCTTCGACCTGGCGCAATTGGTGAGCAACCTGGTGGAGAATTTCGCACCGCAGGTGGCTGCCGCCGAATCGTCGATGCACCTGGCGGCCGAGGGGCCGGTGGTGGGCAATTGGGATGAGTTTCGTATCGAACAGGTGGTCACCAACCTGCTGACCAACGCCCTGCGCTACGGGGCCAAGAGCCCGGTGGAGGTGCGCGTGTATACCGAGCATGAGGAAGCCAGGGTAGAAGTGCGTGACCACGGGATCGGCATCAGTGAAGAGAACCAGAAGCGTATTTTCCAGCAGTTCGAACGGGTGTCAGCCAGCCAGGTTGCCGCGGGACTGGGCCTTGGGTTGTTTATTTCCGAACAGATCGTAGCCGCCCATGGCGGCACCATCGAGGTCGAGAGCCAGATAGGCGAGGGCGCCTTGTTCCGGGTGTGCCTGCCCCTTGAACCGTCGGCATGAAATCAATCGTCACCCCGACGCAACCTCTACGTGACCCCATGGTCGTAATTGCAGCAATTGACCGGACAAAGGCTTCCCATGAGTGAAGATGCACAAGATGTCGTACTGATCGTCGAGGACGACGAATCCATTATGTTTGTGCTGGGTGAGTACCTGGCCGGCCTGGGTTATCGGGTATTGAAGGCGATCAATGGGGAGCAGGCCTTTGAAATCCTCGCCACCAAGCCGCACCTGGACCTGATGGTTACTGACTACCGTTTGCCCGGTGGGATTTCCGGCGTGCAGATCGCCGAGCCGGCCATCAAGTTGCGCCCGGAATTGAAAGTGATCTTTATCAGCGGCTACCCGCAGGAAATTCTCGACTGCAACAGCCCGATCACGCGCAATGCACCGATCCTGGCCAAGCCGTTTGACCTGGATACCTTGCAGGAGCATATACAGCGGTTGTTGGCCTGAAGGGCCAGGTGGTGCATCAGGCTCTTCCCGAGCCTGAATGACACTGCTTGGCTAATGGCCATTTACGCCCGAATCATCTCCCGCACCTTCGCCGTCAACAAATCAAACGTAAACGGCTTGGTGATCAACTGCATCCCCGGATCCAGGAACCCCCCACGCACCGCCGCATGCTCGGCATATCCGGTAATGAACAGCACCTTCAGGTCCGGACGAACCTGCCGGCCTATCTCTGCCAGTTGGCGTCCATTCATGCCGGGCAAGCCGACGTCGCTGATCATCAGGTCAATGCGCTGGGCGGATTCGATAATCGGCAGTGCGCCATTGGCATCGCCCGCTTCGACAAAAGCGTAGCCCAGCTCACTCAATACCTGGCTGACCAGCACGCGCACCGCCGGGTCGTCCTCGACGATCAGCACGGTTTCCCCGCTGTTGGCAATCGGCAGCAGAGTAGGGTCCACGGTCACATCGGGTGTGATTTCGCCGACGAAACGCGGCAGGAACAGGCTCACCGTGGTGCCTTTGCCTACCTCGCTGTGGAGTGTCACATGCCCGCGCGACTGGCGCGCGAAACCGTAGATCATCGACAAGCCCAGGCCGGTGCCCTGGCCAATGGGCTTGGTGGTGAAGAAGGGGTCGAATACCCGGCCCATGAGGCTTTCCGGAATACCGCAGCCGGTGTCGCTGACGCTCAGTTCCACGTAGTCGCCGGGCTTGAGCGTGCCGTAGGCGGCGGTGAAGACGCTGTCGAGGTGGCGGTTACAGGTTTCGACAACCAGGCGGCCCCCACTCGGCATGGCATCCCGGGCGTTGAGCGCCAGGTTGAGCAGGGCACTTTCCAGTTGATTGGGGTCGGCCTCGGCGGTCCACAACTGAGTGTCCAGGCGCATGTCCAAGGCGATGCTTTCGTTGAGGCTGCGTTGCAGCAGCTCGCCCATGGACGTCACCAGCTGGTTGATCTGTACCGGCTTGGAATCCAGCGATTGGCGCCGCGAGAACGCCAGCAGGCGGTGGGTGAGGCCGGCGGCGCGGTTGGCGGAAGTCACGCCGAGATCGATCAGGCTGTCCAGATCGTCCAGCTTGCCGCGGGACACACGCCTTCGCAGCAGCTCCAGGCTGCCGATAATGCCGGTGAGCATGTTGTTGAAGTCATGGGCGATACCGCCGGTCAATTGGCCGACGGCTTCCATCTTCTGGGATTGGCGCAAGGCTTCTTCATTGCTGCGCAACTGCGCCGTGCGTTCTTCGACTTGCTGCTCCAGCGTCTCAAGGGTGCGCTGCAGGCGCAGTTCGCTCTCGCTCAGGTCGATCAACCTGTCCCGTGCTTCATATTGCCGACGCCGTCCGCGCAGGGCGGCGCTCACCAGGCTGATCAAGGTCACGGGGTGGAAGGGGCGCTCCAGGAACGTCACGTTGCCCAGCAGGCCGCTGAGGTGGGATGAACCGTTCTGCTCGCTGCCGCCGTGATGGGTCATCAGCACGATGGGCAAGTCGGACCAGGCGGGCTGCTGGTGCAGGTATTCCAGCAGGGGCTCCAGGTCCGCGCCGCGCAAGGCTTCGGCTGCGATGATCAGCATCCCGGCGCCTTGCTCCACGGCCTCGCACAATGCGGGCAGGCTGCTGGCAACCATGCCGGTGTAGCCGGCTTCCTTGAGCATCATCAGCGCCAACGAACCATCACGGCCCATGGGCGCCAGGACGATTGCGCGTTCGGATACAGGGGAAAGGGTGGTCACACGGCCTCATCCTTGAGCAAAGGCGAACCGGCGCCCATGTAGGTCGGGATGCCGCGCAAAACCCCCTGGAAATTGTCCAACGGTTCCCCGACGGTCATGCCGCGGCTGCTGATACGGTATTCACGGATAGTCGACTCGTGGGCGCCGGTGCGTTTCTTGATAATCGAGATGGCGCGGCGCACCTTGCCCAGCGCCTCGAAATACCGCAGCAGAATCACCGTGTCGGCCAGGTAAGTGATGTCGACAGGAGCCTGCATGTCGCCCACCAGTCCATGTTGCGCAACGGTCATGAACGTCGCCGCGCCACGGCGGTTGAGGTACAGCAGCAGTTCATGCATATGCAGGATCAGCGCGTTTTCTTCCGGCATTGCCGCCTGGTAGCCATTGATACTGTCGATGACCACGGTCTTGATCCCGCGCTCGTCCACGCAACGACGCACGCGGTGGGAAAACTCGCCGGGGGACAGTTCGGCCGCGTCCACCTGTTCGATCAGCAGGTTGCCGGTAGCCTGCAAGGCGGCGAGGTCGATGCCCATATTGTTCATGCGCTCGAACAGCAAACCCAGTTCTTCATCGAAGATAAACAGCGCGGCCTTTTCGCCACGGCCTACCGCCGCTGCGGCGAAAATCATCGAGATCAGCGACTTGCCGGTACCGGCCGGGCCGAGAATCAGGCTGCTGGAGCCGGTCTCGACGCCGCCGCCCATCAGGGCATCCAGCTCGCGAATGCCACTGCTCAAGGTCTGGCGTATGTAACCGCCACGATGCTCCGCCGCGACCAGGCGCGGAAAGACGTGGATGCCATCGTGCATGATGGTGAAGTCGTGAAACCCACCCCGATATTTCTGCCCGCGATATTTCACCACCCGCACGCGACGGCGTTCGGCGCCGTAGTTGGGGGTCAGCTCTTCCAGGCGAATCACCCCGTGGGCCACGCTGTGCACGGTTTTGTCGAGGGATTCGGTAGTCAGGTCGTCGAGCAGCAGCACGGTGGCGTCGTAGCGCACGAAGTAATGCTTGATCGCCAGGATCTGGCGGCGATAGCGCAGCGAGCTTTGCGCGAGCAGGCGGATTTCCGAGAGGCTGTCGATGACCACTCGGGTCGGCTTGACCCGTTCCACCACTTCGAAGATCTGCCGGGTTGCTTCGCCCAGCTCCAGGTCCGAAGAGTACAACAGGCTCTGCTGATGCTCGGCATCCAGCAGGCTCTCCGGCGGGGTCAGTTCGAAGATATGAATATTGTCGTCCAGGTCCCAACCGTGGGACTCGGCGCCCTGGCGCAACTCACGCTCGGTTTCGGACAGTGTGATGTAGAGCGTTCGCTCACCCGCTTTCGCCCCGGCCTGCAGGAAGTGCAGGGCGACCGTGGTTTTACCGGTGCCAGGTTCACCTTCCAGCAGGAACAGGTGGCTGCGCGATAGCCCTCCGGCAAGAATGTCGTCGAGACCTTCGATGCCGATGGCTGCTTTTTCGGTTAACAACGCTTTGGATGTAGACAAGAAGTGCCCTCAGGTCACATACGAGTAGAGGATGCGCATCCAGGTGGACGCGCCATGTTCTCTTGACCGTAGCGCTTTGTGGCGGTTCAAACTGATGCGCGATTATTGTGCCTACAGGCCTTGCTGCAGTGCCGGATCGTCAGGGTTTTGCTGTTCGAGCTGGGCGAGCAGCACCTGCACATTCTGCAATTGGCCGCTTTCTTTCCAATAGTTGACCAACAGCACCCGCGCCTTGCGATTGGCCGGGTGACGCTGGACGATTTCCTCCAGCTGGCGCTGGGCCGCTTCCAACTCCTGCTGGGCATGCAGGGTCGTGGCGAGGTCGTAGCGGTAATCCTGATTGTCCGGTTCCAGCTCCACGGCCTTGGACAGGCCGAGCAGGGCATAGGTGCGCTCGCCATGGTGCAACAGCCACATACCCAGGGCATGTTGCAGGTAGGCCGACTCAGGGTGCGCCGCCAGTTGCCGGGCCAGCAGTTGGCGGGACTCATCGGTCTTGCCCTGTTTATCCAGCAACTCGATCTGCGCGACCACCGCTTGCAGGTTGTCCGGTTGCAAACGCATGGCCTGTTCCAGGGCGTTTTGCGCTTCCGGCAGCAGGGCGCTGTGAATGTACAGGCGCGCCAGTTGAATCCAGCCTTCGGCCGTTTCCGGCTGGGCCTTGAGCTTTTTCACGAACTCGTCCAATACCTGCTGCAACGGCCCGAAGTACAGGCCCAAGGTGTCGGGCGACAGGCCGAGCAGGGCATTGGCGGCGGCAAAGCGTACGCTTTGTTCGGGATCGTCGAGCACCGGGCCCAGCAGCAGGGTGCGCTGGCCGCTGGGCACCAGGCCGACAATGCTGTGGATGGCCGCTTCGCGCACCTGCGGGGCGTCGCTGGTGAGGTCTTTGTCGGCGAGCTTCAAGGCCTGGGGGCTGGGGTAGTTGGGCAATTCGGCATGCAGCGCGGCGCGGCGTTCGGGGGACAGGTCCGGCCGGCCCAATTGCTGATACAACACGCGCGCGGCGCCCGGCTCACCGTTACGTGCCTGCTTCAAGGCTTTCGAATAACCGTGGGCAATGGCCGCAGGCACGGCCACCTGGGTGGTGCGGGAGAAATACCAGGTGATCAGCACAATCAACAACAGGGCGCACAGGCCGACGATGGAGTAACGGCGTGACTTTGACATGCAGGCGTCCGAAAAGCTGAAGAAGCAAAGCCGCAAGCTTCGGCCAGACCACGGCAGGTGTCAAACCCGCGTCAGGTCAGCACGTATTCCACCGGTTCCAGGGCCGGCGGCAGGTCGGTTTCGCCGAGGGCGGCGAGCAGCTCACGCTCCAGGGTGCGCAGGATCGCATTGCAGGGCAGGTCGTTTTCGTCAAAGCCGAAAGGGTCTTCCAGGTCGTCGCCGATCTCATCGAGGCCGAAGAAGGTGTAGCTGACAATGGCGGTAAACACCGGCGTCAGCCAGCCCAGGGGTTCGGCCATGGCGAACGGCAAGAGGATGCAGAACAGGTAAATGGTGCGGTGCAGCAGCAAGGTATAAGGGAAGGGCAGCGGCGTGCTTTTGATTCGCTCGCACGCGGCCTGTACTTGGCTGAGGCTGACCAGGCGGGGTTCCAACTGGGTGTAACGCCATTCGCTGAGGGCGCCTTGCTCGGCCAAGGCGGAAAATCCCGCGCCAATCTGTTGCAGCACCCGGTCAGGCAGGTTGGGATGACTCGCTTCCACACTGGCCCAGGGCTGGATCGCCCGGGCTTCGTCTTCGTGGCGCAAGCGCGCGACCAGCCCGTGGGCGAAGCCGCCCACGCCCCGCAGCAGGCGCCCACGCTCCGCCGGGTCAGTGAGCACCTGGGTCTCGCGAATCAGCGAGCGCACCTCAATGATCATCTGCCCCAGTTGCTTGCGGCCTTCCCACCAGCGGTCATAGCAGGCGTTATTGCGAAAACTCATGAAGATCGACAGCGACAGCCCGAGCAATGTAAAGGGCGTGGCGTTGACCTTGGAGAAATAGGCCGGGTGCAGGGTTTCCACCAACACGATCACCGACGCCAGCAGCGTGACCAGCAGGCTGCGCAGGGCGATGCGCTTGGCAATCGAGCCCTTGAGGGAAAACAGAATGCCCAGCAGGTTCGGTTTGGGACGTACGATCATCGGGCGGAGGACTTCTTCGGTGGCGCAGGCCCTCAGGTTAGGAGCTTGCACGGCGCACGTCCAATCGCTTGGGCTGACCGGCCGATCAGCGCGGTCGATGATTGGCCAAACCAGTCAGCCATGTTGAAGGCTTTGACCATTGCTGCCGTGGCGTTGCAGAGCGACTATTTCGACGATCTCGACCGTTCAAGGAAACAATAATGCAGATTGAGAACAAGGTTTTTCTGGTCAGCGGCGGCGCGTCCGGCCTCGGTGCGGCCACCGCAGATATGCTGGTCGCGGCCGGCGCCAAGGTCATGCTGGTGGATTTGAATGCCGACGCCGTGGCGGCCAAGGCCAGGCAGCTCGGCGGCAGCGCCCGCAGCGCAGTAGCGGATATCAGCCAGGAAGCGGCTGCCGAAGCCGCCGTGCAGGCAACCGTCGCGGCGTTTGGCGGTTTGCATGGCTTGGTGAACTGCGCGGGGGTGGTGCGCGGTGAAAAGATCCTCGGCAAGACTGGCCCCCACGGGCTGGCCAGCTTTGCCCAGGTGATCAACGTCAACCTGATCGGCAGCTTTAACCTGCTGCGCCTGGCGGCAGCCGCCATCGCCGAAACTGAAGCGAACGCCGACGGCGAGCGCGGGGTGATCATCAACACCGCTTCGGTGGCTGCATTCGACGGGCAGATCGGCCAGGCCGCTTATGCGGCGTCCAAAGGCGCGATAGCCAGCCTGACCTTGCCCGCCGCACGGGAGCTGGCGCGCTTCGGCATTCGCGTGATGACCATCGCCCCGGGCATTTTCGAAACCCCGATGATGGCCGGCATGACCCCGGAAGTACGCGACTCCCTGGCCGCCGGCGTGCCGTTTCCGCCACGCCTGGGCAAGCCTGCCGAATACGCCGCGCTGGTGCGGCACATCATTGAAAACAGCATGCTCAACGGCGAGGTGATCCGTCTCGACGGCGCCTTGCGCATGGCGGCCAAGTAAGGAGGATGAGCCATGAATGATCCCATCGTGATTGTCAGCGCCGTGCGCACCCCCATGGGCGGGTTCCAGGGCGACCTCAAGGGTCTCACCGCACCGCAACTGGGCTCTGCGGCTATCCGTGCGGCGGTCGAGCGTGCCGGCATCGCCGCCGACGCCGTGGATGAGGTGTTGTTTGGGTGCGTGCTGCCCGCCGGCCTGGGCCAGGCGCCTGCGCGTCAAGCCGCCTTGGGCGCCGGGTTGGATAAGTCCACGCGTTGCACCACCCTCAACAAGATGTGCGGCTCGGGCATGGAAGCGGCGATCCTCGCCCATGATTCGCTGCTGGCCGGCAGCGTCGACGTGGTGATCGCCGGCGGCATGGAAAGCATGTCCAACGCGCCCTACCTGCTGGACCGCGCCCGCAGCGGCTATCGCATGGGCCATGGCCGCGTCATCGATCACATGTTCCTTGACGGCCTGGAAGATGCATATGAAAAGGGCCGCCTGATGGGCACCTTTGCCGAAGAGTGCGCGCAGCTCAACGGCTTCAGCCGTGAGGCGCAGGATGCGTTTGCCATCGCGTCGCTGACCCGTGCACAGGAGGCAATCACCCATGGCAGCTTCGCCGCCGAAATTGTCCCGGTACAGGTCACCGTCGGCAAAGAGCAGAAAACCATCCTGCATGACGAACAACCGCCCAAGGCCAGGCCGGAAAAAATCCCCGGCCTCAAACCGGCGTTCCGCGAAGGCGGCACGGTGACGGCGGCCAATTCCAGCTCGATTTCCGACGGCGCGGCCGCATTGCTGCTGATGCGTGAGTCCGAGGCGCAAAAGCGTGGGCTCAAGCCGCTGGCGGTGATCCACGGGCATGCGGCGTTTGCCGATGAACCGGGGCTGTTTCCGGTGGCGCCGGTGGGCGCGATTCGCAAGCTGATGAGCAAGACCGGCTGGAGCCTCGACAACGTCGATCTGTTCGAAATCAACGAAGCCTTTGCCGTGGTCAGCCTGGTGACCATGAGCAAGCTGGAAATCCCCCACGCCAAGGTCAACGTCCACGGTGGTGCCTGTGCCCTGGGCCACCCGATTGGCGCGTCCGGCGCGCGGATCCTGGTCACCCTGCTCTCGGCCCTGCGCCAGAAAGGCCTCAAGCGGGGTGTCGCCGCCATTTGTATCGGCGGCGGTGAAGCCACGGCCATGGCCGTCGAATGCCTGTATTAAGGACTGAGCCCAATGCTGCCCAATGACGAACAACTGCAAATCAGCGACGCCGCCCGGCAATTTGCCCAGGAGCGGCTCAAACCGTTTGCCGCCGAGTGGGACCGCGAACATCGTTTTCCCAAGGAGGCCATCGGCGAAATGGCCGAACTGGGCTTTTTCGGCATGCTGGTGCCGGAACAGTGGGGCGGGTGCGACACGGGTTACCTGGCCTACGCCATGGCCCTGGAAGAAATCGCCGCCGGTGATGGCGCCTGCTCCACCATCATGAGCGTGCACAACTCGGTGGGCTGCGTGCCGATCCTGAGCTTCGGCAACGATCAGCAGAAAGAGCAATTCCTCAAGCCCCTGGCCAGCGGCGCCATGCTCGGTGCTTTCGCCCTGACTGAGCCGCAAGCCGGTTCGGATGCCAGTGGCCTGAAAACCCGTGCACGCCGTGAAGGCGATCATTACGTGCTCAATGGCTGCAAACAGTTCATCACTTCCGGCCAGAATGCCGGGGTGGTGATTGTGTTCGCGGTGACCGACCCCGCAGCGGGCAAGCGTGGGATCAGCGCGTTTATCGTGCCCACCGATTCGCCGGGCTACAGCGTGGCGCGGGTCGAGGACAAGCTTGGCCAGCATGCCTCCGATACCTGCCAGATCCTGTTCGAGGATGTGAAGGTGCCGGTGGCCAACCGTCTTGGGGAGGAGGGCGAGGGTTACAAGATCGCCCTGGCCAACCTTGAAGGCGGTCGCGTCGGCATCGCCTCGCAATCGGTAGGCATGGCCCGCGCCGCTTTCGAGGCTGCACGCGACTACGCCCGCGAGCGTGAAAGCTTCGGCAAGCCGATCATTGAGCATCAGGCCGTGGCCTTTCGCCTGGCGGACATGGCCACGCAAATCGCCGTGGCGCGGCAGATGGTGCACTACGCCGCCGCCCTGCGGGACAGCGGCAAGCCTGCGTTGGTGGAAGCTTCCATGGCCAAGCTGTTCGCCTCGGAAATGGCCGAAAAAGTCTGTTCCGCCGCCTTGCAAACCCTCGGCGGTTACGGTTACCTGAGCGACTTCCCCGTGGAGCGGATCTACCGCGATGTGCGGGTCTGCCAGATTTACGAAGGCACCAGCGATATTCAACGCATGGTCATCTCACGCAATCTCTAAGGAGCCGATACATGAGTTACGAAACCATTTTGCTCGAAGTCCAAGGCCGCGTCGGGCTGATTACCCTCAACCGCCCGCAAGCCCTGAATGCCCTGAATGCGCAGTTGGTCAGTGAGTTGAACCAGGCGCTGGATGGCCTGGAAGCCAACCCGGAAATCGGCTGCATCGTACTGACCGGCTCGAAAAAAGCCTTCGCCGCCGGCGCCGACATCAAGGAAATGGCCGAGCTGACCTACCCGCAGATCTACCTCGACGACCTGTTCAGCGACAGCGACCGCGTGGCCAACCGCCGCAAGCCGATCATCGCCGCGGTCAACGGTTTCGCCCTGGGCGGTGGCTGCGAGCTGGCGCTGATGTGCGACTTTATCCTGGCCGGTGACGGCGCCAAGTTCGGTCAGCCGGAAATCAACCTCGGCGTGCTGCCGGGCATGGGCGGCACCCAGCGCCTGACCCGCGCGGTGGGCAAGGCCAAGGCCATGGAAATGTGCCTGACCGGGCGGTTTATCGATGCGGTGGAAGCCGAGCGCTGCGGGATCGTCGCGCGCATCGTGCCCGCCGATGAACTGCTCGACGAGGCGCTGAAAGTCGCCACGCTGATTGCCGGCAAATCGGTGCCGATCAGCATGATGGTCAAGGAAAGCGTGAACCGCGCGTTTGAAGTGAGCCTGTCGGAAGGCGTGCGCTTTGAGCGCCGGGTGTTCCATGCCGCGTTCGCCACGCAGGACCAGAAGGAAGGCATGGCGGCCTTTGTGGCCAAGCGTACGCCTGAGTTCAAGGATAAGTAGCCGTTGCCAGCTGTATAGCTTCAAGCTGCAAGCTGCAAGTAATCGCCAATGCGCTTTTACTTGAAGCTTGCAGCTTAAGACTTGCAGCTCTTACAGCTGGTAGTTTTTGAGTTCCCGGGCAATCACCATCCGCTGTATCTCGCTGGTCCCTTCGTAAATCTGCGTGATCCGCGCATCCCGGTAGTAACGTTCTACCGGGTAATCCTCCAGGTATCCGTAGCCGCCATGGATCTGCATCGCACTGGAGCAGACTTTCTCGGCCATTTCCGAGGCAAACAGCTTGGCCTGGGACGCTTCCGAGAGGCACGGCTTGCCGGCGCTGCGCAGGCGCGCCGCGTGCAGGATCAGTAAACGGGCAGCGTTCAGGCGGGTTTGCATGTCCGCCAGCAGGTTGGCCACGCTTTGGTGTTCGATGATCGCCTTGTCGAATTGCACCCGGTCGCGGGCATAGGTCAGCGCCGCCTCGAAGGCCGCACGGGCGATGCCCAGGGCTTGGGCGGCAATGCCGATGCGGCCGCCTTCGAGGTTGGACAGGGCGATAGCCAGGCCTTTGCCGCGCTCGCCGAGCAGGTTGGCCTCGGGCACGCTGCAGTGGTTGAGGGTCACCGCGCAGGTGTCCGAGGCTCGAATACCCATCTTGTGTTCGGTACGGTCGACCACAAACCCTGGGGTATCGGTGGGTACCAGGAACGCGGAAATGCCTTTCTTGCCCAGGTCCGGGTCGGTCACGGCAAATACAATCGCCAGCTTGGCGCGCTTGCCGTTGCTGACGAATTGCTTGGCGCCATTGATGACCCACTGGCCATCGCGCAGTTCGGCGCGCGTACGCAGGTTGTGGGCCTCGGAGCCGGCCTGGGGTTCGGTCAGGCAGAAGCAGCCAATCGCCTGGCCACTGGCGAGGTCGGCCAGCCAGGTGTGTTTCTGGGCATCGGTACCGTAGTTGAGGATTGGCCCGCAACCGACTGAATTATGGATACTCATCAGTGCGCCGGTGGCGCCATCGCCGGCCGAGATCTCTTCCACGGCCAGGGCATACGCCACGTAGTCGACATAGGTGCCGCCCCATTCTTCCGGCACTACCATGCCCAACAGGCCCAGTTCGCCCATCTTCGCCACCAGGGCGTCGTCGATCCAGCCGGCTTTTTCCCAGGCTTGGGCATAGGGGGCGATTTCGCCACGGGCGAAGTCGCGCGCCATGTCACGGATCATTACCTGTTCTTCAGTATATTCAATGTCTTGCATGGCTTATTTCACAACCTGCTCGAAGTGATGGAAGAAGCTGTCGACATGGCTTTTGTCCAGTCCATGGAGCGTCGGCGGGTTCCAGCGAGGGTTCTTGTCCTTGTCGATGATCAGCGCGCGGACCCCTTCGATCAGGTCGCCGCGTTCGAACCATTGGCGGTCAAGGTGCAGCTCCAGGGCAAAGCACTGTTCCAACGGCAGGCGCCGGCCGCGTCGCAGCATTTCCAGGGTCACGGCCATGGCCAGGGGCGAGCGGGTTTGCATCAGGTGGACGGTGTTCAGTGCCCACTCATGGCTGTCGGCGACGGTGACTTCCTGGAGTTGCTCGACGATGCTCGGAATATCCGGCAGGCCGAAGAAGTGGTCGATAGCGGGGCGCAATGCGGCCAGCGGCGGGTCGGGCAGGCGCTGCACCGCCAGCTTGGCCAGCACGCCTTGCAGGTCTTTGAGGGGCGACTCATGCCATTGCAGGCTGTCGAGTTTCTCGTCGAGGCTGGCCAGCTTGGCGCTGTCCAGGTACCAGTTGGCCAACCCGCAATACAGGGCGTCTGCCGCGCGAACCTGCACGCCGGTCACACCGAGGTAAATGCCCAGCTCGCCGGGAATGCGCGGCAGGAAGTAGCTGCCACCGACGTCCGGGAAGTAACCGATCGCCACCTCCGGCATCGCCAGGCGGCTGCGCTCGGTGACGACGCGCAAATCCGCACCCTGCACCAGGCCCATGCCGCCCCCCAGGACAAACCCGTCCATCAGGGCCAGTACGGGCTTGCGGTAATGGTGGATGGCCAGGTCCAGCGCGTACTCCTCGACGAAGAAGTCTTCATGCAGGGTGTCGCCGCGTTTGAAACTGTCATACAGGGAGCGGATATCGCCGCCGGCACAAAATGCCTTTTCGCCCGCACCGCGCAGGACTACGGCATGCACCTGCGGGTCGTCTGACCAGGCTTGCAGCTGTTGCGACAGGCTGCGGACCATGTCCAGGGTGATGGCATTCAAGCCGGCGGGGCGATTGAGGGTGAGGTGACCGATATGGTTGCGTACTTCGGCCAGTACGTCGTCCTGACGCCTGTCGGCGCTGCTTGCTTCGCTTGAAACCTGAGCAGTCATCTGTAACTCCCTGCTTTTATTGTTCTTTATCAAGATGGTCGTGCGCAAACACTCCCGTGATCGTACCAGTGCAAATTTGCACAGTACAACCCGGAATCATGCAGGTCGTTTTTGCATTTATGCAGGGTGGCGGGCGCGGGTTCAGGTCACGCGGGTTGCCAGTACTTCACCGATGCTGCGGCGCCGCGCGTGGGTTTCTGCAGCTTGGATCAATTGTTCCAGCTCCGTCGGGGCCACGTCGTAGAATTGCTCCATGTCCGCCAGCGCCAGCTTCAAGTCGGCGGCCGTAATAGCGGGGTCTCGGGCGGCCCTGGGGTCAGGCAGGACAGACGTCGACGTGTCGACAGCTCCCTTGGGGTAGCGCGTTCGCGTCGCATTATTGTAGGCCAGTGCGCAGGCCAGCAAGGCGCCGGCACCGAGTAATACGGCCCCCAATTCGTGCCAGCCCAGGGCGGCGGAGGCTGGGTCGGCCAGGACCAGGCTCATGGCCAGCCCACCAGCGGGCGGGTGCAGGCACCGCAGCCAGCACATCAGCACCACGGCCATGCCGGCCGCCAGGCAGGCACCGCCCAGGGTGCGCCCCAGGACGCGGGCCACCAGCAATGCCACGACACCGGCGCACAGGTAGCTGCCGATGATCGACCAGGGTTGTGCCAGCGCACCGGACGAGACCGCAAACAACAACACCGCCGAAGCCCCCAGCGGGCCCAGCAGGTGCAGCGCCACCTCCATGCCAAAGACCTGGGCGCAGAGCCACACACTGAAGAATGTACCCAAGGCCATGCCAATCGCGGCACGGCTCCATTCGGTGGGGCGGGTGTTGATAGCAGCGGGAAACCAGCGAGAGCGCATTGAAAGGAAATCCATAAACGGCGGGCAAAAAAAAGGCTTGTCTGGTCGCCCGGAAAAGCCCTTTGAAAGTTCCTGCATTTGGGGGAGGAACCCGCGCAGTGTGCCGTGCCTGCCAGGGCACCGCCAATGCATATTAATGAGGGTTAAATACAAAAATAATGAGTTTATCAGGGCATGACGGGAGAATTGAGCTTGCCCAGCACACGAATATCGGTCTCTTCATTGAACAAATGTTTTTGCAGGTTTTCCTGCAACCCTGGCTCCCCGGCCAGTGGACCTTTGAGGGCCACCAGGGCATTGCGCAGCCACATCAGCCGATCCAGCGGCGCAATGGGCACGTAGCCAATATGGATTTCATTACGGGTCAGTGAAGCTGGGGTATACGGTAAACGGTCATCCGGCACGGTTTGCCCTCTCACGAAGTAAGCCGCGGTGCTGGCTGCGGCTCCTGGCGTCCTTGTTGTTATCCATGGCCTGTGGCGGTAGACAGTTACCGCGCGTGGCCATCGAGTTTACAGTTGGGTTTCAGACGCGGGAAAGGGAAATGACACCAGCCATTACGCATAGCTGCGTAGGATCTTTCTGCGTCGCAACTCAAGGCTGAGGGGCTTTGGCCAGGTACAGCAGTACATAGGGGTTTCGGTCGAACTCACCGCTCAGGGTTGGACTAATTGCACGCAGGCGCGGGTCCTGCAAACCGTCGAAATCCGCCTGGCTCATCACCAGCCACGCCGGCCCTTGCAGCGGTGCCAGGTCAGAGGCTTGTTGGGTAAACAGCGGCACCTGGTCGCAGTCGAGGTTGACCATGTATTTGATCGCCTTGGCGTCTTTGCCCAGGCCGTGCAATACCACGGGGGCGCGCTGTTGCTTGACCTGCTCATGCACTTGCAGGGTAAAGGTGCGGGTGTCGTAGACGCTGCGATCGAGCGGTTCGACCACGGCAATATAGGTTGCCCACACCGCAAGCACGGCGGCAAGCGCCGGACCCAGCGGCCGCAGGCGAGCCCTGAACAACGCCAGCAATGCCAAGGCTTGCAACACGCCGAGAACGGCGAACACCGGCCCCAGCTCGCTCAACTGCTGCGGATAGCGTGGCCGCGCGAATACCAGCCCGACGATCAGCAGGCCTGGCAGCAGCGTCCATAGACCCAGCATCAGCCCACGCAACCCTGCAAACAACCGCCCCTCAGCGGCCTGGAACGGGTACGCCGCAATGATCGCCGCCATGGGCAACATCGGCAGCACATAGCGGGCCTTCTTTGCCTGGGGAATCGACAGGCCCAGCATCACCAGCAAGCCTGCGGCGGCGCAATACAGCACCAGTTGCAACGCCGGCGTCGGCACGCGGCGCCCACCGACCGCAACCGCCAGCAGCACCAGCAGCGCCACGGGATAGGCGAGGGCGTAGTTGCCCAGCGAGCTGGTGAAGTAATACAACGCGCCGCTGGAGCCTTCACTGCCGTCCATGCGCCCCAGGAACTGCATGCGGATCACATCCTGCATGAAGCTCTCGCCGCCACTGAGCTTGGCCATCAGCAACAGCAGGCCGACACAGGCCCCCAGCAGCGCCAGGGCCAGCAGGCCAAAACTGAACAGTTGGCGCCATTGCCGGTTGATCAGGTAGTAACTGCACAGCACGCCCGTGGGAATGACCAGCCCGATCGGCCCGCGAATCGCAAAGCCGAGGATCAGCAGCAGGTACAGCCAGTACAGGCGTCTGCCCGCACCGAAATGGTCATGGGCATAACCGAGGTAGAACACCGCCAGGGCGATGGCGGCGAGCATCTGGTCGAGGGATACCGCACGGGTTTCACTGATGAAGGTACTGCTCAGCAACAACAGTGCGATGCTCAGCAGGCCCCAACGCTGGGAGTAGGGCGCCGTCAGGCGATACACCAGGATGACGATCACTGCCGAGGCAATCGACGTGGGCAGCCAGGCCGTGAGGCTGGTGACCTGGCCCAGGGGCAGGGACAACAGCCAGGTCATCAGCGTCGAGGTGGCCAGGTAATCGGCATACGGCTGTCCGTAGGTGGTGGGGAAAAAGCCCGGCCCATGGCGCAGCATCTCCTGGGCAAACACCACGAAGCGTGAGTCGAAACCGATAATCGCCTGGTGCCAGCTGCCGGCGATGAACAACAACAGCGCCAGCAATCCCAAGCCGAGGGATTGGCGACGAATCGTCGGGCTGAGCAGGGACGGTTGAGCTTTGTTCACGACTCAGGCTTCCACGACCCGGGGCATCCACTGTTGCTGGGGGATCGGCAACTGGCAGGAATCGCCACGGCCGATCGGGTAGTACTGGAAGCCTTTGCGCGCCAGGCGCTCACCGTCATACAGGTTGCGGCCGTCGAAGATCACCGGGGTTTTCAGGCGCTGGTGGATCAGCTCGAAGTCGGGCGCCTTGAACTGCTGCCATTCGGTGCAGACGATCAGCGCATCGGCGCCGAGCAACGTAGATTCCGGCGTGCCCATCAGCATCAGCCGCTCCTCGTCAGCGTAGATGCGCTGGGTTTCCTGCATGGCTTCCGGGTCGAACGCCCGTACATTGGCGCCGGCGGCCCACAACGCTTCCATCAGCACGCGGCTGGGTGCATCGCGCATGTCGTCGGTGTTGGGCTTGAACGCCAGGCCCCACAGGGCAAAGGTCTTGCCGCGCAGGTTGCCCTGGAAGAACGCATTGATACGTTCGAACAGCTTGCTCTTCTGGCGCTGGTTGATGGCTTCCACGGCTTCCAGCAGGTCGCTGGAGCAGTTGGCCTGCTTGGCGCTGTGGATCAAGGCGCGCATGTCCTTGGGGAAGCACGAGCCGCCGTAGCCGCAGCCGGGGTAGATAAAGTGGTAGCCGATGCGCGAGTCGGCACCGATGCCCAGGCGCACGGCTTCGATATCGGCGCCCAGGTGTTCGGCCAGTTCGGCGATCTGGTTGATGAAGCTGATCTTGGTCGCCAGCATGCAGTTGGCGGCGTATTTGGTCAGCTCGGCGCTGCGCAGGTCCATGAAGATGATGCGGTCATGGTTGCGGTTGAACGGCGCGTACAGGTCGCGCATCACGTCGCGCACTTCTTCGCGCTCGCAGCCGATGATGATGCGGTCCGGGCGGCGGCAGTCGGAAACGGCCGAGCCCTCCTTGAGGAATTCCGGGTTGGAGACGATATCGAACTCCAGGTGTCGGCCGGCCAGGTGCAGGGCTTTTTCGATATGGGCGCGCAGGGTGTCGCCGGTGCCCACCGGGACGGTGGATTTCTCCACCAAGATCACCGGGTCGATACGGTGGCGGGCCACCGCGTCGCCCACCGACAGCACGTACTTGAGGTCGGCCGAGCCGTCTTCATCCGACGGCGTCCCCACCGCGATAAACAGCACTTCGCCGTGTTCGACGGCAAGCTTTTCGTCAAAGGTGAAGTGCAGTCGCCCGCTCTCCAGGTTTTCCTTGACCATGGCCGCCAGCCCCGGTTCGAAGATGCTCACATGGCCTTGCTGCAGGAGCTTGACCTTGTTCTGATCGACGTCCATGCAGATGACATCGTGACCGACTTCGGCTAATACGGTGGCCTGTACCAGACCGACGTAACCACTACCAAATACACTGATTTTCATGGGGCATTCCTGGCGCTTGCAGCGCTAGCACGGCGAGAGTTAATAACCAGCACACCAAGGATGACAAGCGCCACCCCCAGGGTTTTCGAGAGAGAAAAATGTTCGTTGAACACCGGCAGGCTGGCGGCCAGCAGGTACACCAGCGCATAGCTGATGCTCAGCAGCGAATAGGCGCGGCCCAGGGGCAGGTGCTTGAGGGCGCCGAGCCAGCAGAGCATCGACAGCGCGTAGGCGAGGATCGCCAGGCTTACTACGCCCAACGCGGTGAAGTCGATGGCGTTGCTGTTGAACGCCGTCAGCCATTCGGTAGGCAAGGGCAGGCGCGTCATGCTCCAGCGCATGCCCAACTGGGCGGCGCTGACCAGGCCAACGCTGCCCAGGGCCAGGGCAAACCCACGCACGCGGCTCATACCTGGCGCCCCAGCAGCACCACACCGGCAATCACCAGCACCACACCCAGCCAATGCCGTGTGTCGATGGGCTCCTTGAATACACAGCGTGCCACCAGGGTGACCAGGACAAAATTGAGACTGAGCATCGGGTAGGCGATGCCGACTTCCAGGCGCTGCAGCACCAGCAACCACACCAGCAAACCAAAACCCAGGCACAGCAGGGCCGACCACAACCACGGCGAGCGCAGTTTCAGCGCCCAACCGTCGGGCTGGTCGCGCCAGCCTTCCACGGCGAATTTCTGCGAGACCTGGCCCATGCATGTCAGCAGGCAGGCCGCCAATAACAGGAGCAGTGTGATCATGGCGCAACCTGCGGAAACACCAGGATCACGATATTGCCTTGCTCGTAGCGCTTGCCGTCCTTGGGCAGCAAGTCCACTTCGGCGAGTTCGTCGTCGCCCTTGACGCGCATCACCACACCGACCGCGCCGTGTTTGCGCGCGTCGCTCATCCATTGCTGGACCTGTGTGGTGTCGACCTTGTGATGGGCCGCATCGTCGAAGGCCAAGCCATATTTCACTTCGCCGACGGTGTTATAGAGGGTCACGTCCGGGCGCTTGACGCGCCACGCCAGGGCGGAGGCCGCGCCGAGGTCGTTGCTCAGCAACGCGCTGGTCTGGCTCAACTCCTGGAGGTGATCGATGATGAACTGGTCCGGGGTCTTGTTATAAACCACCGAATGGGGCAATGCGGCCGGGACCAGCGCCACCAGCAACCAGCTGCCGATCACCGGCGCTGCCCACAAGCGCAGCGGGCGCGAGGCCTGCAACAGGTTGGCAACGATCCAGCCGAACAGGAAGACAAACACCAGCACCAGGCTGAGGGTTTCACTGCCGTGCTCGTACACCGGTTTTTTCAGTTGGAACCAGGTCAGGGCCAGTAACGCCACAACGCCAATCACCAGGTTCAGCCAGCCGTTGATGCGCAACACGCGCCCACGGGCCTGGGCCAGTTTGTCGGCCAAGGTGTGGCCCATCAGCAACGCCAGCGGCAGCAGGCACGGCATGATGTAGGAGGGCAACTTGCCCTTGGCCAGGCTGAAAAACGCCAGGGGCATCAGCAGCCACAACAACAGGAAGGCGGTTTTCGCCGCGCGTTTTTCCTGCCACGCCTGTTTCAGGGTGGACGGCAACAGCGCCACCCACGGCAGGCAGAAGGCGATCAGCAGCGGCAGGTAGTACCAGAACGGTTCGGCGTGCTGGGCATCCTCGCCGGCAAAGCGCTGAATATGCTCGTGCCAAAAGAAGAAGTTCCAGTAGTCCGGCTCCTGCAGGTGCACGGCCAGGGCCCACGGCAGGCTCACCGCAATGGCCACGACCACGGCGACCAGGCCGTAGCCGAGCAGTTCGCGAAAGCGCTTCTGCCAGATCGCGTAGGGCAGGGCGATCAACACCGGCAACAGCCACGCCAGGAAGCCCTTGGTCATAAAGCCCATGCCACAGGCGAACCCGAGCAGCGCCCAGGCCCCCAGGCGGCCGTTGCGGGTGGTGCTGTCGAAGCAGAACCACAGGGCAACGCCGGTCAAGTTGACCCAGAACGTGAACTGCGGATCGAGGTTGGCATAGCCGCCCAGTGCCGCCACGCTGACAAAACTCATGTACAGCACACTGCTGACCAGGCTTTTTTGCGGGTCATTCCACAACCGGCGCGACACCAGGTAAACCAGCAGGATGCTCAAGCCGGTGCTCAACGCCGAGGCGAAGCGCACGCCAAACAGGTTTTGCCCAAAGATCGCCTGGCCCAGCGCGATCATCCAGTAACCGGCAGCCGGTTTTTCGAAATAGCGGATCCCCATGAAGTGCGGCGAGGCCCACTTGCCGGTCAGCAGCATTTCCTGGCTGATCTGTGCATAGCGGGTTTCATCCGGAATCCACAGGCCGTGGGTGGTCAGCGGCAACAGGTAAAACACACCGAACGCCAGCAGGAGCAGGGGCAAGGCCCAACGCCGGATCATGCCTGCTGCACTCCGAGCCAACCCTCACGGCCGCTCAAGGCGCCGCGCACCAGGTGTTGCCGGGGCAGGGTGGTCAGGTCCGCAGGCAGCAAGTCGCCCAGGGGGTTGAAGTCGATGCCGCGCTGCCCTGCCTGGGCGAGCAACTGGCGAAAATCATTGGCCATCAGAATCCCTTCTACTTCTGCGTGGATCGTGTAGACGTTGAGCTTCGACTCGGCAAACCGGTCAAGAATGAAGCCGTTGAAGTCTTTGGCGGCCACCACCGGCCCGACGACTTCGTCGAAGGTCGGCAGGTCCACCGGAATTTGTGGCGTACCCGCGCTGCCATCGGCCAATGTCGGCCGAAACAGGCTGGTACCCCGGCAATCGCTGTTGTAGCGAAAGTTGAAACCTTGCTTGGCCTGCACCACCCGCTCATCGGCACGCCAACCAGCAGCCGCCGAACAGTCGATGCGCTCGCCGAGGATGTCGCTCAAGGTCTCCACGCCGCGTCGAATCTGCTCCACCAGCTGTGCATCGCTCCAACGCCCGGTGTTGGCCTGCCAGCCGTGGTGATCCCAGGCGTGCAGGCCGACTTCATGCCCCGCCGCCTTGGCCTGGCGCATCAAGTGCCCCAGGTCACGACCGATCGGCTTGCCTGGCCAGGCGGTGCCGGCCAGCAGGATGTCCCAGCCGTACAGGCCGGCCGCGTTGGAACGCAGCATCTTCCACAGGAACTGCGGGCGGATCAGGCGCCACAAGTGGCGCCCCATGTTGTCCGGCCCGACACTGAAGAAGAACGTCGCCTTGACCCCGGCCTCATCCAGGGATTCGAGCAACCGTGGCACGCCTTCGCGGGTGCCGCGGTAGGTATCGACGTCGATGCGCAAGCCTGCCTTCATTACTTTTTGTCCGCGATTTCGAGCATGGCTTCACGCAGGAAGAAGTCCAGCGTGTTGCCGATGGTTTCGCTCATTTCCACGGTCGGCTCCCAGTTCAGCAGGCGCTTGGCGTTTTCGATGCTTGGCTTGCGGTGTGCCACGTCCTGGTAACCGGTGCCGTAGAACGCCTTGCTCTCGACGTCGCGGAAACCGGCGAACGGTGGGAAGTTGCCGCGCAGCGGGTGCGCCTCGAACTGACGCAACAGCTCTTCGCCCAACTGGCGGATGCTGGCTTCGTTTTCCGGGTTGCCGATGTTGATGATCTGGCCGTTGCAGGCATCGTTGTCGTTATCGATGATGCGCGCCAGGGCTTCGATACCGTCGGCGATGTCAGTGAAGCAACGCTTCTGCTCGCCACCGTCGAACAGGCGGATCGGCGTACCTTCCACCAGGTTCAGGATCAGCTGGGTGATCGCCCGGGAGCTGCCGATACGCGCCGAATCCAGGCGGTCCAGGCGCGGGCCCATCCAGTTGAACGGACGGAACAGGGTGAAGTTCAGGCCCTTGGCGCCGTAGGCCCAGATCACGCGGTCCAGCAGTTGCTTGGAGACCGAGTAGATCCAGCGCTGCTTGTTGACCGGGCCGACCACCAGGTTGGAGGTGTCTTCGTCGAAGTACTGGTCCTGGCACATGCCATAGACTTCGGAGGTCGACGGGAAAATCACGCGCTTGTTGTACTTGACGCAGTAGCGCACCAGCTTGAGGTTTTCTTCGAAGTCCAGCTCGAACACGCGCAGCGGGTTGCGGGTGTATTCGATCGGTGTGGCGATGGCCACCAGCGGCAGAACCACGTCGCACTTCTTGATGTGGTACTCGATCCACTCGGTGTGGATGCTGATGTCGCCTTCGACGTAATGGAAGTTCGGGTGGCTGCGCAGGCGCTCGATGGCGTCGGAGCCGATGTCCAGGCCGTAGACTTCATAACGGTCGTCACGCAGCAGGCGCTCGGACAGGTGGTTACCGATAAAGCCGTTCACACCCAGAATCAGCACGCGGGTCCGGCGCGGCTTGCGGCCGGACTCGGCACCGCGCAGTACGGAGCCGTCGACCAGGCCCAGTTCGTTGGCCAGTGACGGGCCGGCCAGGTACAGGCCGTTGTCGTTGCGCTGGCCGAACTTGACCACCAGGGAGTCTTCGCCGCAGGCGATGCGCAGCGGGTTGACGCTGATCACACGGCCTGGCGCCAGGCCTTCATTGCCCTTGACCACTTCGGCGTGCCAGACGATGAGCTTGTGCTCGCCGACAGCGCAGAACGCGCCTGGGTACGGTTGAGTCACCGCGCGCACCAGGTTGAACAGTTCTTCAGCGGTTTTTTTCCACTCCAGCTTGCCGTCGGCTGCCGTGCGGCGACCAAAGTAGGTGGCCTGGCTTTCGTCCTGGGCCGTCTCGCTCAGCTTGCCCGCAGCCAGTTGCGGCAGGGCGTCGCGCAGCAGGCTGGTGGCCGCATCACGCAGCTTGGCGTGCAGGGTCAGGCCGGTGTCGGTGCGCTCGATCATGACTTTTTGCTGGGCCAGGATCGCCCCGGCATCGGCGCGCTTGACCATGCGGTGCAGGGTCACGCCGGTTTCGGTTTCGCCGTTGACCAGCACCCAGTTGGCCGGTGCGCGGCCACGGTATTTAGGCAGCAACGAGCCGTGCAGGTTGAACGCGCCTTTGCTGGCGGTGGCCAACAGCGGCTCGCTCAGCAGATTGCGGTAGTAGAAAGAAAAAATGTAGTCCGGATTCAACTTGGCGATGCGCTCGATCCACAGCGGGTGGTTGGCGTCTTCCGGCGCGTGTACCGGGATGCCGTTGCGCGCGCAGAGTTGGGCGACGGAGCCGTAGAAATTGTTTTCCTTGGGGTCGTCGGCATGGGTGAACACGGCGGCAATGTCGTAGCCGGCAGTCAGCAGGGCTTCAATGCCCGCACAGCCAATATCGTGGTAAGCGAAGACAACGGCTTTTGAATTCATGACGAAACCTGATCGGAAGGAAAAGTAGTGGTGGAATGGGAAGACACCAGGCCGTCGACGACGACCACGGGTGCCGGTGCTGCCGGTTGGTTGCGCAGCACTTTTTCAATAAAGAAGCGGGGGCGGGCGCGCACATCGCTGTACATGCGGCCCAGGTATTCACCCAGCAGGCCCATGCCGATGAACTGGCCGCCGGTGAACACGAACAGCACCGCGAACAGTACGAACAGACCATCACCGGCCCAGTCGGCGCCGAAGGCCAGGCGCATCACGATCAACGCAAAGGCGAAGAACACGCCCAGCGCCGCCAGGCTGAAACCGACGATGGACAGCAAGCGCAGCGGCGTGGTGGTCATGCAGGTCAGCAGGTCGAACATCAGGCTGATCAGGCGCATGGCGCTGTATTTGGATTCGCCGTGTTCACGCTCGGCATGGTGCACCAGGATCTCGGTGGTGTGACGGGCAAAGCCGTTGGCCAGGATCGGGATGAAGGTGCTGCGCTCGCGGCAGGCGAGCATGGCGTCGACGATGGTGCGCCGGTAAGCGCGCAGCATGCAGCCGTAGTCGCTCATGGCCACGCCGGTGGAGCGTTGCACGGCGAGGTTGATCAGCCGCGAAGGCCAGCGGCGAAAGGCCGAGTCCTGGCGATTGTTGCGCACCGTGGCGACCACGTCGTAGCCCAGGGCGGCTTGTTCCACCAGACGCGGGATTTCTTCGGGAGGGTTCTGCAGGTCGGCGTCGAGGGTAATCACCACGTCGCCCCGGCACTGCTCGAAACCGGCCATGATCGCCGCGTGCTGCCCGTAGTTGCGATTGAGGATCACCGCCACCACGTTGCTGCCGTCTTGCGCGGCGGCGTCTTCGAGCAATTGGGCGGAGTTGTCGCGGCTACCGTCATCCACCAGGATGATTTCGTATTCGTAGGCCAGTTGCCTGCAGGCGGCAGTGGTACGACGCAGCAGTTCAGGCAGGCTTTCTTGTTCGTTGTAGACCGGGATAACGATCGACACGCAATGAATAGGGTAGGGTTTCAAAGATTCATGACCTCGGGGCTGGAGCAACTTGGAGCGTGAAAACAGCAGTATTCATTGGGCAAGCGTAGGGCTCGCAGGTAAAAAGCGGCGCTAAAGGTGAAGCGTAATCAACAGGTTAGCTGGTGTTATGGGATTTGCTCTGAAGTTTCACGTTCAAGATTAAGCGCAAAAATGTTGAACAGATATGAAAGGCAGATGAAAAACTCGTTTATTTGACAGGTAGACAGCTAGGGTTCAGCTACGTAATTAAGACATGGCCGAGCAGTGCTGACTGGCGAAACAGGCGTTGTCAGCAAGCGGGGTGCGTCAATCCCTGGGAGTAAGGCCGGCCCTTGGTCCTAATTGAAGAATCTTCTCTGCAATGCGCCTCAAGTGCCGGTAAAGTAAGCCATCTCTTGCCAGGGTACTCGGATGAATAGCGTGCAGCGTATAAGCGGCCAATGGCGGCCCGTTTTGATCGGATTATTGATGACGGCGGCCTGCGTCAGCGCCGTACGGGCAGATGATGGCGTGGCGCTCACCGCGCTCGCCCAAGTGCCTGAGGGTGTTGAAGTCCGCGGCAGGCAGGTCGCCGCCTATACCTGGGACGACCGCCAGGGCAAGAACCTGCTGGTGCTCTCCGAGCAGGTCAGCGAACGCGAGGATGACGGTACCCAGTCGGCGTTTGTCTATGCGGCCCAATACCTGATCGACGGTGACCGTCCCAAGCGCATGTGGATGCTCTACGACGACGTGCAGCATTGCCAGTTCGATGCGGCGCTGCGCTTCGACATGGCCGCGACCAAGGTGACCGACCTCACCGGCGATGGCATCACCCAGGCCACCGTGGGCTATTCGCGCACCTGCACCAGCGATGTCAGCCCCAACGAATTCAAGCTGATCATGCATGTCGGCAAGTCGCAGAAGTACCGCCTGCGCGGTGTCGACCGGGTCGGCGCAGCCTGGTGGGATGAAGAGGCCGGGGCCCTGCGTGGCATGCCGCTGCCCAAGGATTGCAGCGTGGCCGGGCAGCAGGCGCTGGTCAGCCAGTACAAGGAGCAGGGCACGGAGTTGCCGTTGCCCGGTTGCTATGGCGATGAGAAGGACTTTGCCAAGGCGCCGGACGCTTACCTGGCCTTTATGCGTCAGCACTGGTTCGCCCTGATGCAGAAGCAGGATGCCGAATGGAGCCAGGCCCAGACACAGCCCCAGGCGCCCACCGAGGATGAAGACACGGCACCGTGATTTTGTGCCAGGGCTTTTCCTGGGTTAGACTCGGTCTTCGCCAATTCACTAAATACCTCGATTAAACAATGAGTTGTTCGAGGTATTTAATCCAAAGGCTGATCTACCTTGACCGAGTCTATCCGCAACCCGTTGACCCTCTACCTCACCCGCCTGGCCCCCTCCAGCCAACTGACCATGCGCTACGTGCTGCAGGACGCCGCCGACCGCCTGGGCTTCGAAGACATCAACCTCGAAGACATCGACTGGCACCTGCTGCAACCCGAACATGTCATCGCCCTGGTCGCAGCATTGCGTGAAGACGGCTACGCGCCGAATACCTCATCCCTGTACGTGAATGCCGTGCGCGGGGTGATGAACGAAGCCTGGCGCATGAGCCTGATCAGCCAGGAACATCTCCTGAAAATGCGTACGGTCAAGGCCACCCCCGGCACGCGCCTGGGCCAGGGCCGCGATCTGCGGCGCACGTTGATCCGGGAAATGATGGAAGTCTGCGCCGCCGACCCACGCCCCCAGGGCCTGCGTGATGCAGCGGTCATCGGCATCCTGTATGGCTCGGGCATGCGCAAGTCCGAGTCGGTCAACCTCGACCTGGCGCAGATCAACTTCGATGAACGCAGCCTGCGGGTAATCGGCAAGGGCAATAAGGAATTGGTCAAGTATGCGCCGGACTGGGCTTTCGCCAAGTTGCAGGCGTGGTTGGCCTTCAGGCGCGAACAGCTCAAGGAAGGCGAGCAGGACGATAGCTTCCTGTTCAACCGCATACGCCGGGGCAGCCATATCACCCGGGAGCGTATCACCAAGCATGCGATTTACTACATCGCCCGCCAGCGGGGTGAGCAGGTCGGGGTGAAGATCATGCCCCACGACTTTCGCCGCTCGTTTATCACGCGGGTGATCGAGGAGCATGACCTGTCGATTGCACAGAAGCTGGCGCATCACACCAATATCCAGACCACCGCCAGTTATGACGTGCGTGACGACAACGAGCGGCGGCGGGCGGTGGATCGGTTTGATCTGTAGAAGAACAGCTGCGGACCTACAGAATCGGTTTGCCGCCGGTGACCGCATAGCGGGAGCCCGAGATATAGCTGGCCTCGTCCGAGGCCAGCAGCACATAAATCGGCGCCACTTCCACCGGTTGGCCGGGGCGGCCCAGTGGGGTTTCGCTGCCGAAGTTCTGCACGTCTTCATCAGTCATGGTCGCCACGATCAACGGCGTCCAGATCGGGCCGGGCGCGACGCTGTTGACGCGGATGCCCTTGCTGCCGAGTAATTGCGCCAAGCCACCGGTGAAGTTGGCGATTGCGCCCTTGGTGGCGGCATAGGCCAGCAGGGTCGGCTTGGGCATGTCGGAGTTCACCGAGCTGGTGTTGATGATCGAACTGCCGGCCTTCATATGCGGCAGCGCAGCCTTGCAGAGGCGAAACATCGCGGTGATGTTGATATCGAAGGTCTTGACCCATTCCTCATCCTCGATCTCTTCGAGCGTCTCGTGGGTCATCTGGAATGCCGCGTTATTCACCAGCACGTCAATGCGCCCGAACTGTTCCACGGTCTTGTCGACCAGCGCCTGGCAGGTGGCTTTTTGCGCGATGTCACCGGGTAGCAACAGGCATTGGCGGCCCGCTTCCTCGACCCAGCGTGCGGTTTCCCTGGCGTCTTCGTGTTCGTCCAGGTAGGCGATGGCCACATCGGCACCTTCACGGGCGAAGGCGATTGCCACTGCGCGGCCAATGCCGCTGTCGGCGCCGGTGATCAGGGCGATCTTGTTGGCCAACCGGCCAGAACCCTTGTAACTCTGCTCCCCACAGTCCGGGTACGGGTCCATGGTGCGTTGGGTACCGGGCACGTTTTGCGCCTGGGGGGCGAAGGGCGGGCGTGGGTAGTCAGTCATTTCCAATCTCCATAGGTTTCGAACGGTGCTATGGGATTAGTAGTTTCATGGCCGGCGATAGTTGTAATGGATGCCGGCCAGGCCCGACGAGCGGTATCGCTCAGCCGTGGGGCGGGGCGCTCGCCAGGTGTGCCGGCAGGCGGCGCAAGGTCCACAGGGTGGTGAGCATCGCCGCGACGGCGCACAGCGCAATGCCGACCAGCATCGGCGCCGGCGTGTGGTCGGCAAAAATACCGACCAGGCTCATGGACACGGCACCGATCACCATCTGGATCGCCCCCAGCAGCGCTGACGCAGAACCGGCCACGGCGCCATGGTCCTCAAGGGACAACACCCCGGCCGCCGGCAACAGCAGGCCGAGAAAGCCAAAGCCGATAAACAGCAGCGTCATCATCAGGGCCAGGTTGTCGCCCCACAGCGTGGTGGCGGCCAGCAGGAGCATCACGGCGGCCACCGCAATCACCGACCCGCGAATCAGCGGGGCCAGGCCGTAACGTGCACTCAAGCGTGCGGTGAGTTGGCTCATGGCGAAAAATGACGCCGCGTTGAGCGCGAAACACAGGCTGAACTGGGTCGGGGTCAGGCCGAAATACTCGATGTACACGAACGGCGCGCTGCCGATAAACACAAAGAACGTTGCCAGGCCGAACCCGCAGACCACGGACAAACCGGTGAAGACCGGATCATGGAGGAGCGCGCCGTAGCTGCCGAAGGCGTTACCCAGGGTCTTGCCCAGGCGGCGCTCGGCCGGGTGGGTTTCCGGCAACTGCACGAGGGTCATCACCAGGCACAGCACGGCCACCACCGCGAGCACGGCGAACACTTCGCGCCAGCTCCACAACGAAATCACCAGGCTGCCTGCCAGCGGCGCGAGAATCGGCGACACACTCATCACCAGCATCAGCAAGGACATCAACCGCGCGGCTTCATGGCCGGTGTACAGGTCACGCACGATCGCCCGAGGAATGACCATCCCGGCACAGGCGCCGAAGGCCTGCACGGCACGAAAGCCGATCAGCACTTCAATGGTGGGCGCCAGCGCGCAGCCGACGCTGCCCACGGCAAAGATCAGCAGACCGGCGTAAATCGGCGGCTTGCGCCCGAACACATCGCTGATCGGGCCGTAGAACAGCTGGCACACCCCAATGACCATGAAGAACACGGTGAGGCTCATCTGTACCGCCGCCGGCGAGGCGTGCAGGCTGGCGCCCAGGGTAGGCAGGGCGGGCAGGTAGATGTCGATGGCGAACGGGCCGACGGCGGTGATCAACCCCAACAGCAACGCAAGGTGGGCAATACTTCGGGACATGGGCGGTTTCCGGCAGCGCAAAAGTCGATCAGCTTAAGGGATCCGCGCAGATCCGCAAACTTAGGCTTCACTAACAGGGATTGATGCCGATAACGGTAAGAACGTTGCTTCGACGGTTGGGTATGGGGATGTCAGCATGACGATCAAATTACGCTTGATGCTGTTGATTGCCACCGGGTTGCTCACGGCTCTGGTCATGAGCCTGGCCGGCTACCTGGGGAATGTTCGGATGAGCGAGGCCGTACAGGATAGCGAGGTGAGCATGACGGTCCTGCGCAATCATATGGAAGCCGACATGATGCACGACGCACTGCGTGCCGACGTGCTGTCTGCCATGCTCGTGGGGTTGGGCAAAAGCACCAGCAGCAAGGATGAGGTCAACACCTCGTTGAAGGAACACGCCGAGCATTTCCGTCAGGTACTGGGCGACAACCTCAAGTTGCCGCTGGATGCCACGATCAAAAGCGGCCTGGAAAAAATCAGACCCAGCCTGGACACCTATATCAGTGCCGGCGAGCGCATCGTCGCGCTGGCACTGGAGAATCCTGAGGCCGCTCGCGGGGAACTGGACACCTTCAACAAGGCGTTTTCCCAGCTGGAAGATCAAATGGCGGCGATGAGCGAGCTGATCGAAAGCAATACCCAGGAGACCAGCGCCAGCACGCGGCAGACCATCAGCCACGCCAATTTGACCTTGGGCGCCGTATTGCTCGCCAGCCTGTTGCTGCTGCTGGCCCAGGGGCGCTGGGTGTTGTCGAGCATCATGGCGCCGCTGCAGGCCGCCAGTCGCATTGCTGCCAGTATCGCCCGGGGTAACCTGAGCGAGCCGATCGTCGAACCCAAGCGCAAGGACGAAGCCAGCTCATTGATCCGCAGCCTTGCCACCATGCAGCGAGATCTACGCGGCATGATCGAGGTGGTGCGCAGCAATGCCCACGGCGTCAATGGCATGAGCGAACGCTTGAGCCAGGGCTGCCATGACGTCGCCGGCAGCAGCCAGCAGCAAAGCGCGGCCGCCAGCACCATGGCGGCGGCGGCCAGTGAAATGACCGCCAGTATCGAGGAAATCACCCGGCATGCCGGACGCGCCCTGGACATGGCCAACCAGGCCGAAGCCCTGGCCAAGGACGGCGGCCGGGTGATCCACCAGGTGGTGAAGGACATGGATGGCATTGCCCGCTCAGCGCAGCAATCGGCCCAGGTCATTCGTACGCTGGACAAGGAGTCCGAGGCGATCTTCAGCATTATCCAAGTGATCAAGGGCATCGCTGACCAAACCAACCTGTTGGCCCTGAACGCCGCGATTGAAGCCGCCCGCGCCGGCGAACAGGGACGCGGGTTTGCGGTGGTCGCCGATGAAGTGCGCAGCCTGGCGGGCCGCACCAGCGCCTCGACCCAGGAAATTGCCAGCATGGTCGGGCGTATCCAGCAGAACACCCGGGAAGCGGTGACCAGCATGGAGGAGGGCGTCACCCAAGTGGACAAAGGCATGGCGGTGACTGCCGAGGTGGAGCGAGCGATCCGCGATATTCTGCAGGCCACCCTGAATACCACCGAATTGGTGAACGACATCTCGCGCACCATCGGTGAACAGAGTTTGGCCAGCAACGAAATCTCCCATCAGGTGGAGATGATTGCGGGGATGTCGGAAAACAACAGCCGCATCATCGGCGAAACCGCCTCGACCACCGATGAACTGGCCGGGCTGGCCGGCAAGTTGTCGCAATCCGTGGATCGCTTCAGCCTGTAACACCGCACAGACCTGATACACGCTTTATGGACCGGCCCCTGTGGGTCGGTTTTTTTTGCCCGGTCCACCGGCCCACCCGCAGGGCTCGTTGACCGGGCTTTGCAAAAAAAGATTGAATATTCACACCTAATGTTATTTAAATAACAAAACAAGAGCGCCACGACCTGCCTGGTCGTGGTGCAACAAGGTGGAATAGCAATGAGCAAGATCGCAGTCATCGGCAGCAATATGGTGGATTTGATCACCTACATCGACCGCATGCCGGCCCAGGGCGAAACCCTGGAAGCGCCTGGTTTTGCCCTCGGGTGTGGCGGCAAGGGGGCGAACCAGGCGGTGGCGGCAGCCAAGCTTGGGGCGCAGGTGCTGATGTTGAGCAAGGTCGGCGACGACATGTTTGCCGACAACACCCTGGCCAACTTCCAGCGTTTTGGTATCGACACCCGTCATGTGCAGCGGGTGCTTGGGGTTTCCAGCGGTGTCGCGCCGATTTTTGTGCGGGCCGACTCCCACAACAGCATTCTGATCGTCAAAGGCGCCAATGCGCATTTGTTGCCGGCGGACATCGACGCGGCGGCCGCCGACCTGCGCGAGTGCACGCTGATCGTGCTGCAGTTGGAGATCAATCTGGAGACGGTCTACTACGCCATCGAATTTGCGCACCGGCACGGCATCGCGGTGCTGCTCAACCCGGCACCGGCCCTGGCCGGCCTGAGCGGGGAGCACCTGGCGCAGCTGGACTTCCTGATCCCCAATGAATCGGAACTGGCGTTGATCACCGGCCAGGTCGTGGACTCGCCGGACGCCGCCCAACGCGCCGCGCGCACGCTGGTGGCCAGCGGTATTCGCCACGTGATCGTCACCCTCGGTGAACACGGTGCGTTGTACGTGGGAGAGGAGGGCGAATTCCGGGTGCCGGGCCGAAAGGTCGTGGCACGGGACACCACAGGCGCCGGCGATGCCTTCATCGGTTGCTTCATTCAGCACTGGAGCCGCGACGGCGGTATCCGGCAGGCCATGGAACAGGCCGTGGCGTATTCCGCCTGCTCGGTCATGGCCCTGGGCACCCAGACGTCATATCCCGACAGCGAGGCGTTCGCCCGTTTCCAGCAACAGCCGTAACCCCCAAACCAGCCCGGAGAACAATAATGAACAAACCTGCGCTGCAACAGACACCCGATGGTTTCTACCTGAACCGCACGCCCTGGTTCGCCTTTATCCTGCTGTGCAGCATCTTTGCGCTGTGGGCGGCGGCGGCAAGCATGAATGACGTGCTGATCGCACACTTCAAGAAAGCGTTTCTGCTCAGTGATTTCCAGACCGCCTTTGTGCAGTCGGCGTTTTACCTGGGTTACTTTTTCGTGGCGATTCCGGCGGCGATGGTGGTGCGTCGTTTCAGCTACAAGAGCACGATCCTGATCGGGTTGCTGCTGTACATGTTCGGCTGCCTGCTGTTTTTCCCGGCGGCGTCGACGGCCAAGTACGGCATGTTCCTGCTGGCGCTGTTTGTGATTGCGGCCGGCCTGTCGTTCCTGGAAACCGCCTGCAACACCTACTCGACCCTGATGGGGCCACGGGAAACCGGGACGCGGCGCTTGAACATCTCACAGACGTTCCACCCCTTCGGTGCGATGGCCGGGGTGTACGTCGGCAGCTTCGTGATGTTCAAGGACACCGACGCGACCACGGAACAACTGACCCGGATGAGCACCTCCGAGGCCGCCGTGCAGCAGCTGCAGATGATCCAGTCCACACTGTTGCCCTACAAGTGGATGATCGCCGTGCTGGTGCTGATGTTTATCCTGGTCGCGATCACTCGGTTCCCCGCCTGCAAGGGCAATAAGCCGGCTGACAGCAAGCCTGGAAGCCTGCGCCACAGCCTGGGCCGGCTGTGGCGTAACCCGCGCTTTACCTTTGGCGTATTGGCGCAGTTTCTCTACGTGGGCGCCCAGGTCGGCGTGTGGAGTTTCACCATTCGCCTGGCGATGCAAATGGGCGGAATGAATGAGCGCAGCGCTTCATGGTTTTTGCTGACCACCTTTGCCGCCTACTTTGTCGGCAAGATGATCGCCAACCTGTTGATGCGCCGCCTGCATCCGGCCAAGGTCCTGGCGATCTACGGTGTGCTGTGCATTGTGCTGCTGGCCTACACCATTCTGGTGCCGAATATTTCGGCGGTGTACGCAGCGGTCGGCGTGAGTATTTTCCTCGGCCCGTGCTGGCCGACTATTTACGGCCTGACCATCGATGGTCTGGGTGAAGACACCGGCGTCGGCGGTTCATTGCTGGTGATGAGTATCGTCGGCGGCGGGGTGATTCCGATCTTCCAGGGCCTGTTGTCCGATGCCAGCGGCGGCAATATGCAGCTGGCCTACAGCGTGCCGTTGTTGTGCTTTATCGTGATCGTGATGTACGCGGTCAAGTGCATGCGCCAACCCGGCACGTTACCGTCGAGCGCTGCTGCGGCGGTGGCCTCATGAATACGCGGATTCCGCTGTATCCAGCGGTGTTTGCCGAACAGGAGAGAATCCTGTTGCAGTCCGAGGATTTCAAGGTCGGCGCCTGGATCTATCCGTCCGGCGTGCTGGCCGTGAGCCTGGAGAACAGCCGTGGACGCCTGGTGCTGCTGCCCTATCAAGGGCAGATGATCTGGTCGGCGATGTTCGACGGCTGCGACCTGACCATGAGCAACCTGTTCGAGCAACCCCGGCCCAGCCCGACGGTCATTGATACCTACGGCTGCTTCATGTTTCACAGTGGCCTGTTGCGCAACGGTTGCCCGGCGCCGGATGACACCCACGCCTTGCACGGCGAAATGCCTTGCGCCCCGATGGACTCGGCCTGGCTGGACATCGGCGAGGGCTTTGTGCGCCTGGGCGGTTGCTATCAGTACGCCAAGGGCTTCGGCGATCGCTACCGGGCGTGCCCCAGCGTGACCCTGCGCGCCGATTCGGCGGTGTTCGATATCGACATGGACGTGACCAACCTGGCCGGCAAGCCTATGGAACTGATGTACATGGCCCATATGAACTACGCCTTTGTGGCCGGTGCGCGGTTTGTCGAGCCATGGGGCATGCAGCGACTGCGCCTGCGCACCAGCATTCCGGGCCACGTCAAGCCGACGCCGGACTGGAGTGCCTACATGGCGCAACTGGCCGAACAACCCGGGCAATTGGCCTGTCTCGATCAGCCGGGGTTGTACGACCCTGAAATCGTGTTTTTCTTCGACGGCGTCGGTACGGACGCCACCGGCCAGGCGCACTTCCTGCTGGATCATCCCGATGGCGCGGCGTTCTACACCCGCTATCGCCCCGAACAATTCGCCCACGCCGCACGCTGGATCCTGCACACGCCGGATCAGCAAGTGGCGGCGTTCGTGCTGCCATCGACGTGCGAACCCGAGGGCTATAACGCCGAGAAAGCCAAAGGCCACGTGCGTCTGCTGGCGGCGGGAGCCAGCGCTTCGTTCAGTGTCACCACCGGCTACCTGAGCGCCCAGGAACGCCAGCGGTTGCTGGGTTAAACCAGCAATTGCGCGCCGTGGGCCTGGATGGCGTCCTTGTAGCTGCGGGGGATTTTCTTGTCGCTGACCACGTACTGAAAGTCCTCCAGGGTGGCGAAGTGAGCGGTGCGCACCGTGTCGAACTTGCTGAAGTCGGCGAGCAACACACGTTGCTGGGCCTGGCGCATGACCTTTCGCTTGACCTCGACTTCATTGAAGTTGAAGCACGTCACGCCGAATGCCTGGCTGACGCCGGCGGCCGTCACGAAGGCCCAGGTCAGGCGCACGCTGTCGAGGATGCTGCTTTCGGCACTGTTTTCAAACACCTGGTTCTTGCGGTGGAAGGTGCCGCCGCACAACACGATGTGGCAGTTGGGCTTGTTATGCAGCTTGAGCAGCACGTTCAAGGAGCTGCACACCGCCGTGAACTCCAGGTCCTCGGGGATGAAGTCGATCACAAACGGCGAGGTGGTACCGCAGTCGAAAAACACCGTGTCACCGGGCTGGATCAGGCGCGCGGCGAGTTTGCCGATGCGGCGCTTTTCCTCGACGTGGCGGGTGTCCTGCTCCGCAACCCGGTAATCGCTGACCTCGCTGCCGACCCGGGTGATGTAGCCACCCAGCAGGCGCAGGTGATCACTGAAGTGATTGAGATCGCGGCGCAGGGTCATCTCCGAAACCTCCAGCAGCGCCGCCATTTCCCTCAGGTGAATGGCGTTCTGGTCCTGCAAGGCTTGTTGGATAAGCTTGAGTCGCTCGGCTTTTCTACTGTCCACGAGTATTCCAGGGCTTGATTGTTTGTGTTAGATAAGTAACATTTAGCGTTATTATTATAACGCATTAGTGTGAGTGCTGTGACAAGCGGCACACGACCATTCGCAACATACAGGCAAGGGCACGTTAAATGAACACTCTTCAACCCGCAGCATTGGCCAAGTACATCGATCACACCTTGCTGGCGCCCGACGCCTCCCGCGAGCAGATTCGCACCTTGTGCGAGGAAGCCCGGAAGCACGGTTTTTATTCGGTGTGCCTGAACTCAGGGCAGGTGCCTTACGCCGCTTCCTGCCTGACCGACGACAGCGTGGTGATTTGTGCCGTGGTGGGCTTTCCCCTGGGCGCCGGCCTGAGTGACACCAAGGCCTTCGAAGCCGAACGGGCGATTGCCGCCGGGGCAGGGGAGATCGACATGGTGCTCAATATCGGCTGGTTGAAGGACGGTTTGCTGGAGGCAGTGCGCGAAGACATTGCCTTGGTCCACAAGGCCTGCGGCGCCGTGCCGTTGAAGGTCATCCTGGAAACCTGCCTGCTGGACGACGAAGAGAAAGTCCAGGCCTGCGAAATCTGCCGGGACCTGGGTGTGGCGTTCGTCAAGACCTCCACGGGGTTCAGCCGAAGCGGTGCCACCGCCGAAGACGTGGCCCTGATGCGTAAAACCGTGGGCGCCGCGGTTGGGGTCAAGGCGTCGGGGGGGGTGCGCGATTATCCGACGGCACTGAAAATGATTGAAGCTGGGGCGACACGTTTGGGCAGCAGTTCGGGGATTTCGATTGTCGGCGGGGCGATGACGGCGGCCAGTGGTTACTGAGTTTCGGGCCGGCGCCTGGCAGCCTGTAGGGAAATCCCTACAGGCTGCGCAAATCATTAGAGCACTATCCGGATTTCTTCATGGCTCTTTGCTATATGTCACGCTAGAGTGATTGGAAGATTCAATGAAGTCTTGATTTCTCCGGCCTCGGCCGAGGCCGCAGGACACTTCATACCTGTGGAGTGCACCATGAAAGTTCTAATCGCCGATGATTCATCCATGTCCCGCAAGATGGTCTTGCGTTCCCTGCCGGAATCACTGACCGAAGATGTTCGCCAGGCCTGTAACGGTGCCGAGGTGATGGAGGCTTACCACGCCGGTTTGGTCGACCTGCTTTTTCTCGACCTCACCATGCCCGTCATGGACGGCTTCCAGACCCTGGAGGCACTCAAGCGCGAAGACGCCAATGTGGTCGTCGTGGTGATCAGCGCAGACATCCAACCCCTGGCCAGGCAACGGGTATTCGACCTGGGCGCTGCTGCATTCGTAGCCAAGCCGGTTACGGCTGAAGCTGTAGTCAATGCCTTGCACGTCATAGGAGTGCTTTGATGGAAACCTTGGCCGCACTCACCGAAGACCAACGTGATGCCCTGCAGGAACTGATGAACATCGCCATGGGACAGGCGGCCGAGCGACTGGCGCTGCTGACCGATACCATGGTGACGCTTTCGGTTCCCTTTATTCACCCGCTGATCCGGGAACAGAATAACCTGTTGATTCCGGAGCATCTGCGCCGGAGCTTCATGATCGTCACCCGCCAGTCTTTTCTGGGTGAGTTACGTGGCGAAGTGTTCGTGTGCTTTGGCTCCAAGGGGGCCGATGAACTGGCCGAACTGCTGGGCTATAAGGGCAGCGGCCTGGAGCAGCAGCACGAGTTGATGCTTGATGTCACCAACATCCTGACCGGCGCCTGCATCAGTGGCCTGGCAAGGCAGGTGGCGACTCAGGTGAGCTATGACGCACCGTCCATTCTCGTCCACACCGAACATGCGGCGAATGCACTGGATGAATTGAACCTGAATGAACACCTGGCGATGGTGCTGGAAATCCGTTTCGAGGTTCAGGCTCATCAGTTCTCCTGCGACTTGTTGATCTGCATCACTGAACGTACGGCGGGGGTTGTCGTTCGGGCCATCGATCGTTTGCTGGACGAACTTTGAAGGGGCCTCTTCATGACAGACAGCAAGGCAATTTCCCGGGAAACCCTTGAGTCGATGCTCAAGGCCATCAACATGGGCGTGCTGCTGGTCGACCAGGACTGCAAGGTGCTGTTCTCTAACCAATTCATGTCCATCAACAGTGGCCGCAGCGCGGAAGAACTGGTCGGCCGTACGCTGTTCGAAGCCTTTCCGGAGCTGCCGGAGGCCTGGACCCGGCAGAAGATCAACAGCGTCATTACCCTGCAAAACTTTGCGTTCACTTCATGGCAGCAGCGGCCGCACCTGTTCAATTTCGAGAGTACCCGGCCCATCAGTGGCATGGTCCGGCTCATGTATCAGAACTGCACCTTCTTCCCCGTGCAAGATGCCGATGGCAGCAATCTTGGCGTGGGCCTGGCCATCAGTGATACGACTGACACGGCTGCCCGCCAACTGGAGTTGACGCAACTTAACAAGTTGCTGGAAGAAGAGAAGGGTGCCCAGGCGCTGCTGATCGCGCGGCTCGAAGACGCACAGGCGCAGTTGCTGCAGTCCGAGAAGATGGCGGCGATAGGGCAACTTGCTGCAGGCGTGGCCCACGAGATCAATAACCCGATCGGGTTTGTCGGCTCCAACGTCAACAGCCTGCGTCGTTACCTGGTGGACATCTTCGCGCTGCTCGAAGCCCATGAACAGGCGACCGACGACAGGCATGCCAGCGCTCATCCCGAGCTTGCGGTGATGCGGGACAAGATGGATTACACCTTCATGCGCCAGGACATCGACGACCTGCTGGCCGAGTCGGTCGACGGCCTTGACCGGGTCACTCGCATCGTCAAGGACCTGCGCGAGTTCTCCCACGTCGACAGTTACGAATGGCAGTTGGCCGATCTGCACAAGGGGCTCGACAGTACCCTCAACGTTATCTGGAACGAGATCAAGTTCAAGGCTCAGGTGATCAAGTGCTACGGCGATGTCGAGCCCATCGAATGCATGGGCTCACAGATCAACCAGGTCTTCCTGAACCTGCTCATCAATGCCAGCCATGCCGTGGGCGCCGACGGCGAAATCACCCTCAGCAGCGGTAGGGAGGACGGTGGAGTCTTCGTCGAAATCGCCGACAACGGCCACGGCATTCCCCTTGAAATCCAGAACCGGATATTCGAACCGTTCTTCACAACCAAGCCGGTGGGCATGGGGTCGGGCCTTGGCCTGTCGTTGTCGTACAGCATCATGGTAAAGCACCATGGACGGCTCACCGTCGACAGTGAGCCGGGCAGGGGGAGTCGCTTCCGCGTCTGGTTACCCTTACGCCAGCCGGTAATCGAGGCTGTCTCTACCTGCGCCGTTGAAGGACGCTGATCATGGACACGCTGTCTTCCTGCGAAAAACGACACATCGTCATGCTGGTGGATGATGAGGAAAGCATCCTCAACAGCCTTCGACGCCTGCTGCGCGCAAAGCCTTACGACTTGCTGCTGGCCACGAGCGGGGCCCAGGCGCTGAGCCTTTTCGAACAACACGCGGTGGACCTGATCGTCTGCGACGCGCGCATGCCGTTCATGGACGGGCCGACCTTGCTGCGCGAAGTGCATAGGCGCGATCCGCACTGCGTGAATATCCTGCTGACCGGCTACGCCGATATGAGCATGATCACCCAGGCGATCAACGATGGGTATGTGTTCCGTTACATCAGCAAGCCCTGGAATGATGAAGAGCTAAAGCTCAGTCTCGATCAGGCTCTGGAAATGAAGAGTGCTCGTTGAGCGTCACCCGGCGAATTCGTTACCAAGCCTATAACTCAACTAAATAGTCATTTAGTTGAGTTGGCTATCGGGCAGGGTTCAGACCTGGGCGAGGGCGCTGATACGCCGTTCGCTGATGCGTTCGACGGTGTCCATATGTTCGGTGCCCCACACGCACAACGCGCCCAGCGCGGTGGCCAGTGACTGCCCGAAGGGTGTCAGGGAATACTCGACCTTGGGCGGGATCTCCTGGAAGTCGATACGCGCAATGATTTCGTCGCGCTCCAATTCCTTGAGTTGCTGGATCAACACCTTGTCGGTCACGCCGCCAATCGCACGCCTTAACTCGCCATACCGATGAACATGTCGCGCCAGGTTATACAGGACCAGCGGTTTCCATTTGCCGCCAATCACCGCCAGGGCAGCCTCGAGCCCGCAATTGAAGGTGTTGTTCGCCATGTGATGGTGCTCCAAAGGGGTACTTACTAAAAGGTGCATACTATTCAAAAGAATAGTCTGGATCTAGAGTTGGGCTTCAACATTCTTCGGAGTTAACCATGAGCAGGCTCGACGGAAAAATTGCAGTGATCACCGGTGGCAACAGCGGCATTGGCCTGGCAACCGCCATGCGCTTTGCAGCGGAAGGTGCACAGGTTGTGATTGTGGGACGCAGGCAGGAAGAACTGGACAAGGCGCTCGGGCTGATCGGGCCTGGAGCGCTCGCCATTCAAGGGGATATCTCGAGGCTGGACGACCTGGAGCGCATTTTCACCCACATCAAAAGCGTCAAAGGTCGCGTAGACGTGCTGTTCGCCAATGCAGGCCTGGGGGATTTCCAGCCGCTCGGGTCGATCACCGAAGAGTCGTTCGATCGCACGTTCGGCATCAACGTCAAAGGCACACTGTTCACCGTGCAAACAGCGCTGCCACTGATGCACGCCGGCGGTTCGGTGATCCTCACAGGTTCGACCACCGGCACCATGGGCACACCGGCATTCAGCGTGTACAGCGCCACGAAAGCCGCATTGCGTAATTTCGCCAGGAGCTGGGCGCTGGATTTGAAAGGCAGCGGTATTCGCGTCAACGTTCTTTCACCGGGGCCGATCTCGACACCGGGCCTGGACCTGGCGCTTTCAAGTACCGGCCAGAAGGATGCAATCATTGACGACATGACGGCGCAGTTGCCACTGGGCCGTATCGGCCAACCGGAAGAAGTTGCGGCGGCGGCATTGTTCCTGGCGTCGGACGACAGCAGTTTCATGACAGGCAGCGAAATGTTCGTGGATGGAGGGTTCGCTCAGGTTTGAACCAGAGAGGGGTTTTGCCTGTTGGAATCTGACGGGCACTGCCCCTCATTACGTAACATCGTATTACGCATAATGTATATTATGTTAAACGAGGTGCTATGTTAAGGATGTTCATAAGCCTCGTAAGGCATTGATTCGACAAACCCGCTTCTGGCATCCATTCTCTCAACGGGCCATGTCCTCCGTGTTCATGGCGAGTCATTGAATGAGGTGGCTGCCGATGAAGCTGATTCAGTGTCGTTACTCTTCTGGTCAGCGGGTTCCGCTGCTCGTGCAAACTGAAAATGCGGCGCCGTTGCCTGTACTCGTCCCGTTCATCTACGTTCAACTCAAGCTAAGGTACCGCGCTTACAACACAGCGTCGGCACACCTGCGCGCGATCAAGACGTTCTACACGTATGCGAAAAGCCGTGACCTCAATATTGATGACGCCATCTTGGCCTGCCACTTCGAGTCGATTCTGGCTTTACTGGACGGTTACGCCATCTGGCTCCAAAGCGGGCGTAAAGCCGATAACCTGGTCGCCCGAATCGGCAAAGCTGAAACGGCACCTTTTCCGCAGTTCGATACGCGTACCCGTGACCAGTACCTGCGGTTGCTGAAGCAGTACCTGTCCTGGTGCGTCACCCGTTACATTCCACGCGCCCGTCAGAACTCAAGCACCCTGGCTAACATTGAGGTGGTATTTGCAGATGTCGCCGACGTCATTGAGCGGCGCTTTGAGAGCCATATCATCAATGTTCGTCCCGACCGCACTCGTTACCGCAGCCTGACAGATACGCAACTCCAGATCATTCGCACATTGATTGTCCCGGGTGCTGCGGAGAATCCGTTTCCGGAACGACTGCAGTTGCGCAATTGGCTAATGATTGAATTGCTGTTGGAGACTGGTATCCGCCGCGGAGAGCTTCTGAAGCTCTACACCACGGATATCAATGAGGGTTCTCAGTATGCCTATGTCAGCATCAATGACCGCAAACATGATCCCGGCGACCCGCGCGCTGATGAGCCTGCGCTGAAAACTCACGGACGGACCATAGGCATCTCTGCACAGTTATATGAGGTGTATGAGCACTATATCCAGAGCGAACGGCGCCCCTTGCGGAACGGCAAACCACTGAAATTGTTGTACCGCTATTTGTTCATCTCGGATCGAGGCCGCCCGCTGTCCATCCGCGCGTTGTCGAATGTCCTTGATCGGCTGTTCCTGACCATTGAACTGGCTCATCCGGGATTGTTGCCTACACTTTCCGCGCATGACTTCCGCCACACCTTTGCCGATCGATTTTTGGCTTACCTGATCGAGAAGCGTAGGTATGACCTCGAACGGGCCACGGACGAACTCCGGCGAGTCTGCGGTTGGTCTGACACTTCGACGATGCCACGCCGTTATGCAAGTCGTTATCTAGCCGAGTCGGCCAACCTCCACAACGCCCAGCGTGCCTCGGCAGCCTGGAGCCGACTTGACAGTTAAGGAGGTTTGCCGTGACCAAATCAGCCGATCAAGAACACGCTTCACCCTCCTCCTCTTTTTTGGCCTACGTGTTCGAGGGCCCAGCTCAGGTTGCGATTCGAACTCGCACCAATGACCAGCCACGATACGTCGACACCCGACTCCCGGTGTGGACGTGGTACGACGGTGGTGTCGCACTGAAAATTGACTGGGCCTCGCTTGACTTAGCTCCAGAGCTCAATGAAATAGCCAAAGGCTTTATGGCATATGCGTTGGAAAAATATGCTCCGCAGACAGCATTCATGTTTGTAAGATCTCTTGTCTATTTAGCAAGCACCGCTCTTGCCCGTCACTTTCCTTGGGATTATCAAGATTTAATCATCGAATTAAATGGCTTCAAAAAATCTAGGCAACATCTAATTGGATTCCGCAGACTTTATCGCTGGGCAGTTGATAGAGGAATTAAAGGTTTTGATTCAGGCATCTACCTTAAAATCAAGGATGTGAAATCCGATCGGGTTGACCCGTATGCTCGAATTTTTCTCTCGCAGTCTGGTTTAGAACTTGATGAGGAAATTCGACTGCTAAAGCGAATAGAGCGAAAAGCTTCTTCAAGTGACTGGGTAGATGCTCAGTTCAATGTGATGCTCCACCTGGGTTTTGAATTGGGGCCGCGTTCGATTCAATTTCATTCGCTAGACATTACGGATTTTGAGTGTATTGAAAGCGCTGATCATGAGAAGTACTACACCCTATGGCTACCCATGGCCAAAAAGGTCGGCCAGCGCAGACCTGAGCGGCGCCCTCGTAAAATAACCACCCGCCTGGGTGAGAAAATCTTACAGCACGTTTCAGAAATTCAGCGCCGTTTTGGTAGCGACTGCGAACCGTTATTTGTCAGTCCTCGTGGAAGGCGCCTTTCGGTTAGTGAGATCGGTCTAGGTCTCAAACACGAACTACTCGAGGCTGGGATAGAAAAACCGAATCAGGTAACTATGTTGCTGCGTCATCACCTTGGACAAGGCTTGGCGGATCAGGGCACACCAGCAGACATGATTGCCGAACTGCTCGGCCACAACAGCACGGTTGCAGCACGCGCTTACGTAACCGCCACCCCTAATATCGCCCGGATCAAAGAGAAAGCGCTCGGTAAGAGCCCTTCCTATCAACACATCATGCGCAGTTTATTGACAGGGAAAGTCGTGCAACGCCGAGATGCGATTCCCGAAAGAGCGATCCGCGGCGTTATCGATACACAGTACATTGGGGACATTGGTGCCTGCGCCCTCCCGGTTCATACCCACTGCCCTTACAACCCTGTCTATGCCTGCTATACCTGCAAGAAGTTTCATCCCTTTGCTGACGGCCGCCATGAGCAGGTGAAAGAGGCGCTTCAACGAGAAGCCCAGCGATTTATTGATATGGCAGAACAAGCTGGAGACCTCATTCACAACCGGCCCCTCGCCCAGCATCAGGCAACTATCCTGGCGGTAAGCGCTACGATCGAACGCTGCCGGCAGCACTCGGAGGATGCAGCAGATGATGCTGTCTAGGGCAAGGCAGAGCCTCGAAAGCTTTATTGCACAGGAGCAAGCGATTTTTCGGTCATTACCGATTTCAACACCGTGGGCGGAACCATTGTGGGGTATCGGAAATTGGTTACCGCAAAGGGATGTAAACAAACATGCGCTTACGTTCGAGACGCACCGACAAGCCCTTGAAAAGACAGGATATCCTGCACCGAACAAGGGACCACTCCCCTTTGCGTTCCAGGACTTTAGCAAGGCCCTGATTGTATATTTACAACGCACCCGAAGGCTGAAGTTTTCGATGGTGACTGCATACAATATTGCCGTCCGACGGTTGTACAACCCCCTGTTTGAGCGCGGCGTATCCGACCCTACACTCTTGACGCGAGGCGATTTCGACCGCGTCGTGGGCTTTCTCCGCGAGAGTGGCTACAAGAACTTCTATGACGCAATTTCTCATCTCCAAGTAATAGCGGATACGATCGATAATCTACAACTAACCGAGATCGCTATCCACTTTGAGCATGATGCGAGACCAGAGAAACGTCGCCACGATTATATTTCATTGCATGATCCTGATCGTGCGGTAAAACAGCGAAAATCTGATGACCGGTTACCTTCTCGCGAGGCGATGGAAGCGTATGCCCTATGTTCGAATAACCCTCTCAGTGAGGGCGAGGAAATATTGCTGCGCGTGATCGACTTATTGATAGCAACGGGGCAACGTGGAAACGAAGTAGCAGTAATACCTTATGACTGTTGGGTTGAAAGGCCAATAAAAGGAACTACAGGAGAGGTAGTTGTCGACGCCAATGGCAAGCCTCTGGTCGAATGCGGGATTCGGTATTTTGCGGAAAAGCAGTTTCAATCTCGTGTTCATTGGTTCGCAGAAAGCGACATTCCTTTGGCCAGGCGTGCGGTCGAACGACTGAAGATGCTGACGAAAGAACAGCGAGAAATCGCTAGGTGGCAAGAGGCCCATCCAGGACGCCTCTGGGATCACTCGCCGCAAAAGGAAATGTCAGAAGCTGAAGTTCTAAGCTGGCTCGGATTTAGTCAGAATCGCGACACTTCTCGGAATCTTCATGCGTATTTTTGGCGAAACGGAATTCATCCCATCAAGGAGATAAGGCGCAAATACTTGGCAGGTGATATCGAGCGTTTTCTCGTTCCTAAACTTCGCGGCCATGCGGCGTTGGCGGATAATGTAGGAGACTCGCTTCGTATAGTCCTAAAAACCAGCGAAACATTAGCCATCGCATTCGATGGTCAATTCCGCCTCGGAGGGCGGGAAGCGAATGTGTTTCGAGCAATCCCCCGTCGGGTGACCCTTTTGGATATCAATCACGCACTTGGTAGCGACGAAAAACGCGCATCCATTTTTTCGCGGAGATCATTGACCGAGTCTGATGGTACCCCGATTAAATTAACGAGCCACCAACCTCGGCACTGGCGGAATACCATTTATCACTTGACTGGTATGAGCGATGTTCAGCAAGCGTTGGCTCTAGGGCGAAAACGCCTCGAACAAAATAAACATTATCAGCACACGACTATTGAAGAAAACACAGCTGCCCATCAGCAGTTTTTGGCGTTCAATAGTCATCACGAGCGCATCGATTTCTTGCACGCGGGCATAAGAGGCAGGCGCATCCAGGGAGCGCTGACCGACAGTTACCATGCGTTACTGTTAGATAAAGGCACGTCTACAGCCGAAGCATTCCTCACCGTACATGCCACGGCGCTGCACGTGACACCCTTTGGAGGTTGCATTCACGACTTCTCCCAAGCGCCCTGCCCTAAGCACCTTCAGTGCTGGAATGGCTGCTCGCATCTCCATTTGATTGGTACAACATCCGAGCGGGCCAACCTTAAAAAACAAGCCAAGAATCTTACAAAAGCAATTTCCATCATGCGCAAGTCCGGCTCCGGAGAGGCAGGAAGCGATGTATGGCTGGCGGACCAGGAGGACAAGCTCAAGAATTTAAAATCCGTCCTCGCACGCGATACCAATACAGGTGTACGGCGCGTATTTCCAAATGGGCATCCCATGACGGTTGCAGACACGGACAAACGGCACAGTTCGGTTTCAGATGATTAGAGGCGACCATGGCGCAACGACGGGCATTGAGGGGCGGCACCTTGGACGAGGCGATCGACGCCCTCCTCGCCCAAATGATTAGCTTAGGATTGGAACTCGCGCCTATCTCACGCCCCGAAGTACAGCGTCGATTGGGCCTGATGAGCCGCGCGACCTTGGTGGGAGAGCGAGGTCGGCGAATCGAGTCTGCCCGTATCGCACAACTGAAGGAAGGCGGAAGAGATCCGGATGGTGCCCGCCGGCGAAGAAGCTTCGAAGAGCGTATTGCTAATCTGCAAGCGGAAAATGCCGACTTGATAAAACAGCGAGACCAGCTCTATGAAGCGCTGTCGAAAATTGCGCATAACTGTCTGCTGAAAGGACTGGATGTCGAGAGCATCCTGACTCCATTACGAAAGCGGTAAGTGGCAGTAAGGTTTGTATCGCCTCTGGCCGACGCAGCGAGCGCGCAAGGTTGTCTAACCAGAATAGCCAGTTCTCTTACCTGTTGCCGCGGCAAAGTGCCGGGTTTGATACTTTAGCAAGCTTTTCATCTGCGCAGTTATATCTTCTTCAAGCCCCCAGTGAAGTGCCTTTTTGTCGAGCTTATAATCCATAAAAAGCTGCTGGCCAACTTTTGATGGAGGAGTACCCTTAAGGTCGCCCCATGAATTCAAAATACTTTGTAACGGCTTCGCCTTTATATTACTTAAGCATGGAAAAGATATCAACCGATCGACCAGATACAGTGCCCTCCTCGTCTGTTCAGAGTTTATTGGCTCATGACTAAGCTCGATCTTGATTAAGCATTCAATTTTAAGCTCGCCGTACCATACTTCCAAGGCAAGCTTAGTCAGCAGCTCGACAGAGGCAGTACTTGGTGGGCCTCTGTAAAAAGCTCTGAAGAGAGATAAAAACTCGCTTTCTGACTCACAACCCAGGAACATAATGATCTCCAGCAGTCGGGCTCCTATTTATTTCCTATAAATTACTCTATTTTTCACCACCTGCCCCTGCGGAACACAGCCTTCTCGGTAGGTATTACCGCCAGTCAGTTTATATATGTAGGCTAAGTGCTGCCCACTATGATCCTGTGCCTCACTGAGCCCGATCAATTCCTCCATCCTCCAGCCGGAGCTTCCATTCAACCAACCGGGGCTAACTAGCTGTATACCGTCAACCATATGGGGGTTACTTTCTTTTTCTGTCAACAGGCCTTCAATAAGGGATACTTCTCCCGTCAATAGCATTCTCCGCATCGACAGTCCCCCGCTGTACTCAATGCGAGAGATATAAAACCATGGACAGTGCAGAGCTTGCTCAACGTACCGCCATAAGCGAGTCCCCTCTCCAGAGAGCTGGGAGAGATCAAAGCTGCTGATTTCCGCCTGCTTGTGCGTTCTGAACATCTCACCTCCAAAATGAACACTATAGATTGTAGCCCTAAAGGGCGCGAGACGGCTCTATCACTCATTTTGCGAGATGTGCAAAATGGAGTTGAAAACGGCTTTTGGTCAGGCCTTGAAGCAATTCAGGACCACGCACGGACTCACCCAAGAAGATTTTTCCGATGTGAGTAGCCGGACATACCTAAGCACGCTGGAGAGAGGGCTCAAAAGCCCAACGCTGGATAAGCTTCAAGAGATCGCCCCCGTTATGGGTGTTCATCCGCTCTCCATTCTGGTTCACACCTATCTTCTCCAATGCCCAGACCAAGGCATGGATGAGTTACTTGAGCGTGTTCGCAAAGACCTTTCAGTCCTGCTTTGATCCTATTAGGGCGCAGGTCAGCCCAAAGAGCTCACCTGTGTCCAAGGCAAAAGAAGTGTTGAGTAGTCCAAGCATAGGCTGGAGATGTCTACCGTGGCGGGGCAGTCCGAGATGCTAGTCAGGAGTGAGGCCCGCATCCCTGAAGCCCAGCTCGTTGACCTGGAAGGCATTCACACCTGAGACATTAGGTACGCACTAAATCACGCAGATTACTGATAATTTGCGCAGCTGCTTGCTCTGCCGATTGCTCTCGAAGAATGGCCAGCGCTTGTACAGTTTTCGGGATATCGATAGCGGGCCTGGTCGGCCTGCCGTCAATTTGCACGAACGGGCCATCGGTTTCTGTGAGGATCCGATTAACAGGAAGTGAGGCGACAAGATTGCGATGCTTAGTGGAGGTCAGCATTTGCGAGTTAATCGAAAAATAGCATCCAAGCTCTAAGGCTCTCCTAGCTTCGCTAGGCGAGCCGGTAAACCAGTGAAGCACAACGGTTCCACGGTCGCTCGGAAGAAGACGCTCAATGTGGGAGAGTACCTTGCTCGCACTTCGAACGCTGTGGACAGTGAGAATTTTCCCGCCCTGCTCCGAGCAGGCCGCGAGTACCCTTGTGAATACTCTCTCTTGGGCCTCAATGCTCCGATAGAACTGTGGCCCGGCGTCAAGACCAACCTCTCCAACGTATCGAGTCTCCTCCAGCAAGCGTTCCAGAAGCGGTAGCTCCGATTCGCGCTCAGCCACCAACTGGGGATGTAGCCCCAATGCTACACGGACATGGCGAGCGGCTGCAGCAAGATCACGATTGCGCCTCCACGCTTTCGGTGTAGTGGTCACTGCCAAAGTCGCAACCTCAGCCTGATCACATTCGAGGATGAGCCGCTCATGGTCGGGATAGAGGTCAAGATGGCAGTGGAAATCCACCCACTTCGGAATTGGGCTTTTGTGCGGTTTCATAGCGGTATGGCAGTCACGCCCCTAAGGTAATCGTCGACTTCCAGCAGCCCATTCCGATAGACCCGTTCGAAGTCGCCCAGATGCTCAGGATGGTCTATCAATGGCCCAGGCTCATGAATAGCGAACTTGGCTCGATGAGGTGCACGCTTTAGGCGAGCGATGGCGAGCTGGAAAGAACGCACATGTTCGCCATCAGATTTGTTCGTGTCCAGCGCTTGCGCATGGAGATCCGGGATGACATATCGGGTTTGATCCGGTCCGCAACCGCGGTGAATGGCTGCCCGTCTGATGATGCAGGGGACGCAGAACCCGCAGTGCTTGGGTGATCGATTCGAAGGGTCGGGATGATACCTCGCTTTTCCTGGCGATGAGCACGACATCGTGAGATGTACATGATCCGCCAGAAACGCTAGGTCGGTGCACTGCTGCGCCATTTGCCCCTTCGTGAGATGGCTGAACATGTTGAACAGCCTCGTGCTCAGCTCCAGACGCCCGAAAAGCTCATTCATCCGCGCCATGTAGTATGGATGGGTCGTGCGAGTGCTGCATGCACCCAAGCGGCGCGGATCCAAGGGGACGTTGAGTGAGATCAGGCCATTTTCAGGGACATGGATTGTGATCGAGTCGCCGATCGCTTCCGCGGCCATGGCCGCCAGCGCGAAAAACAGAAATGACCGCGCGCGAAGTGTATCTTCGCTGCCACCTCCTTCCACGAGGTCATGCGGAAACCCCACGCGAGCCTGAACGTGGTTGATCGACGTTTCGGAAAAGTTCTCCTGCAGAGCTGCCCGGCAGTCGTTCTGATAGGTGCTTGTACTGTTGGTGTCCCAGTAATGGCTTACTAGCAATGGCTTGCCGCCGTCGCTTAGTAGATTGATCGCCCCAATGAAGCTGTCCATTCCTCCAGAGAACAGGCATACGCTATCCGACTCATCTGTTCTCAAGCTCTCCGGGGCGGGAGATAGCTCACCAATCTCTGTGGGACGCTCACGGAAGAACAAGCGCCAGCGATCACCGGTGAGAAATTTCAACGTTGAGGCCAACATGCCGGACGTTGCTGTCCATAATGCGGGATCTGCAACAGGGACATAGAGATCGATCTCTCTCGTCCAGGCATTCTCTGACTCGCTGTCCCGTGAGATTCTCGTGTCTGCAGCGGTCAGAGTCGCTGCCAGGAGTGCCAGGTCGACGGAAGTTTCTCCTGGGCTCAGGCCCAGATCAGCCAACTGCTCAATGGCTTGGCCAATCCCAAACTGGAGTCGCCCATACCCATCCAGGAACTGGATGTTAGTGATGACACTGCCTGGCTCATGCAGGATTAGATCCTGGTCATCCGTTTGCCCAAGCCGGCAAATAACACTGTGATACCTCATCGCAGAGCCTCCGCTGCAGTAGCTATAAGATCGAAAGCTGCCTCATAAATCGCAGAGGTGACCAAGTTGACCTCTTTGTCTGTAGGCGCTGGCCATTGCTCCAGCCGATTGGCTAGTTGGCCACGTGTACAACCAGTGATGAAGGAACTCAACTGTGATTGGATGCGTTCAACCGCTTCAACATCATCCGGCATGGTGATACCTCTGCCGCCCAAATCCGCCATGATCATGCTTTCAATCGAGTTGGCTACGAAATCGAGAAAGAAATTCTGCCGATCAGATTCAGTCATGTCCTCGAAGCTACCGCTATCTGCCTCGTCCATTTCAGCGATCGTATTCAGTGCAGCCTGGCGGGCAACACCTTCGTCAATCGCGCCGCCAGGTGGGCAAATGAACTCAAGCAGAGTGAGCAACACCTGGGAGGCCGGTTGCCCTGGAGCCACGGTGAGTTGCAATCGGCGCAGTGTTTCCGCTGGCCCATTGCGCTGAACATCTCCGAAAATACTGAGGAGCTTTGCCGCGGTGGCACGGGATGTCCCCATGCGGCGAGCGCCTCTAGCCGATCCCCCCACGCCTTTACGAACATATGAAGATAGGGCATTCCCCAAATCAGTGGGGCTTCCTGTGCGGGCGAATCGGGTGAAGCTACTCCGGGCACCCCGAAGTGAGCCTGTGCCGTCATTATTCACCGGCGCTGACGGAGTTGAGCCAGGCTGAGATGGCGTTGAGCCGGGCTGAGATGGATTGGACTGGCTTGGCCCGTCCGATTGGGCAGCCGGGGCGGCTGGCTGCGCTACGTCATCGATCCAGGAGGGCACCAAGCCGGAGCTCGGGCCTCCATATCCTTTGGAGGTACCCATATCAATCCTTATTATTTTCCGCTGAGCTCAAGTACGCGCTTGGCCGCCTTCTGAAGTTTCTCGTTTTCGATCTGCTGACTCCAGCCCGTCAGAATTCCCTCGAGCCCCTGGATAGCACTTGTATCCTTAAGGCACTCACGCCATGGTGCGGGAGCCCACATCCCAAGCTTTGGCGTGGGCAAAGATCGGATGAATTCGACCAGGCGTCTCTGGAGCGCGGGGCGCTGCTTGACGAGCTCGATCAACCCTGCGACGCCTTTAGGTTGATCCAAAAAAGCGTCTGTCTGGATTATCCGGTCACGGAGTGCGTCAAAAACATTTTCGGCATCAACTTCAGCCAATCCCATGATGTCTTTCTTCGTGCTCGCTTGCCGGACATGCAAGTCCGGGCCCATTAGCTTGTCGACGAGCGCCTCGAGATGACTCACGGCAACCTGCCCCATCAAGGAGCTTCGTTTGTCGCGAGTCACGAAGATGTAGGGGCGTAGGTCAACGCCGGTCAGCGCAGGATCAATCGCTGCCCAGTTGCTGATCCATTCGCTCTTTTCCCAGTCGTTTACATCGCCAGAACTGGCCACTGCCTTCAGCTTTGCTGAGCTCTTTCCTTCCTCGTGCGCTGAGGCTGCCCCCTTGGACTTTCTGGCCCGTTTTTCCAGCTCGGCTATAGCAGGTACCGCACCATCTGCATCCAGGCTCGCGATCCGAGCGAGTTGCTCGTAGAAGTCAGGATGGAAGCGCTCAGCCAGCATGATTTTCGCAAGTATTGGGCGACGAATGTCCTCAGCAAATCCTCGAGCCTCGGCGATGGCGTAGCGCAACATCATGGAATTCAGGAAGCGTTTGATCTGCCGGGGGTTGCCTCGGGTACCTTCACTCAAGATCCGGGCCAGCAAGGCACTTGTATCCAGTGCTTCCTGGGCAAAGTCGGGAAGTGGGTTGCCGAAAGCGCCAGCTACATCTTTGCGGTCGAGGCCGTTGCTTTTCCAGGGGCGGAGCATATCCTTCTGAGCGGCATCCAAGAGTTTCTTGAATCGATCGTCTTCCGTTTTGACGAAGCTTTCCAGTTGTAGCAGAGTGATGTAACTACGGGTTTCCGCCAAGCCCAAGGCTGGGATACGGAACGGTACCTGAATGAGTTTTTCGAGGTAGTTACGCGCATACGTCACTGGCCCCGAGCCCTGAGGTAGGTCTGGGAAGTGCTCACGCACCGCGTACTCGATCATGGCCTCATCAGCACCGACTACGAAAGCAGTTCGATTTACGAAGAGGAAAAGTCGTATGGCCTCAAGAGTTGCGATCGCTGTCTTCGGCAAGCATCGATCTAAGTCATCAACGATGACCACCAACTGGTCAATGTCTGCAGCCGTTAAGAGCTCTTCGAACTCGGCTCGGAACTCATGCATGTGCTCGGGAAGCTGCTCAGACTCGGTTTCAGCATCTTTGAGGAAGCCCCCGGCCTTCTCAGCTAGCCCTGTGAGGCTTTCAATGCTCAGATGGTCACCCGGGTTCTGCACGAAGGCGGAAATGGACTCCACTGCCCCTTTGAGCTGGTCGATGCTGGGAATGCCGGTCAATGCAGTGAGCCCTAAACCTCCAGCGTGCTTGGCAAGCTTGAACCAATCAACACGTCGCAAGACCTTCTTCGCTGCTTCGGCGACTTTCGTAGAGCCTGGGCGCGCACGTCGCAGCTCATCGACAATAGTCTGGATAACGACAGTTTTCGCATCCTCAAAGCCTTCGAATGTCCACCCATTGAACCAGATACAGCAGACGCGATCATCAGCATTGAGAAGTTGCTGAGTCATTTTCAGGACGCTGGACTTACCGGCCCCCCAGTCACCGTGAACGCCAATGGTGACCGGGGCGCCCCGTGATTCGCGAAGTAGGCGCTCTACCGTTTTGGCAATGGGGGCGTAATACAGCAGGTCAGTAGCCGTTTCCTGGTCGTTCAGGAACATGCAAAGAACTCCCTTCCTAGCATTTGAGATCAAACCATTGAAATGTATGTCACGAGTAGGCCAAAGTTGGCGCATTGATGTCAATACGCCATTCTGGTAATGGCAAGAGGCCTATTGCCAAAGTTTGAACAATGGTACGACGGTAAAAAAGAGGCGTGGACGGCTAATGTCGTGTCCATACGCTCAATCACCGAGCAATTCGCTCCCATGCTACGAGCATGGCTCAGCGACTACGACACGTTGATGCCGGCGCTCCACCATTACTTTACGGTGCAGGACGAGAGTCAGGCCTACAACGACACGAAGTTTTTGGCGATCGCACAAGCACTTGCAGCATTTCATCGCAGAATGGCCCACAGAGGAGTTTCGTAGAAAGCTGGACGCCATCGTAGCAGGCGCGCCAGAAGCTGATCGAGAGTGGGTAAAGCAGCGACTGTGCTTTGCTCTTTGAGATCGCTTTAACGTTCTCCTGGAACCCTTTGTTGATGTCTATGGCGGAGCTGTACGATCATGAATTCTGCTGGGAATTCGAACTACGTTATCATGGAGCTATTCCGAGAAATCGCTTCTTTCTATTGAGGGCAGTTGAAGACTTCTGGATTGATTTCGAAAGCTCCGTACCGCTACCAATTCGCTTGAGTTTCCTGATTTTGGTGTTCATTTGCGCGGTTACCGATGTCCAGGCGTCAGTGGCCAGAGCAGTAGTCTCGAAGTCGTGTCGTACAAGGGCGTCCATGGCACCGTTATACTTCTGATGATAAAGGTCCCAAGCGGTTAAGTATTTGGTTCTTACCGCAGGTGATGTATTTTCTCGCATCTGGTTGTAAACGTCCTTAAGGAAGCGCACGTCCCAAGGAACATTCACAGCGAATGTTTCATCAAGATGGCCTCCCAGAGTGAATGGCCAGCGGTCGAGCCCAAGCGTACTCAGTGCCTGCAGTCCTTCACACAGAAAGACGAATGAGAGGCCCGGAGAAAATCTAACGGTCGGATGCCGCACTCCAAACGCCTTGCAGTCGTCACTGACAAAGAGCCCTAAAGAGGGTATTTCCTTTTCAGCGTGGTATGCGTCAATCAGAGCGCTACCGAAGAAACATTCCACGTTCTTGAGCTTATAGTGTTCGAAGTCCCCCTTGACCAGCACCGCACGGAAGAAAATGTCTTGTCCCACCAAGCGGTTGTGTAGATCACTCGCGAAATCCACCAGAGCCTGAACGCAATGTGTTCTATCTGGGACAGAGGATGCAGGAATGCTGTTGTAAACGAGGATCGTGTCTGAAAAGACGATGACCTTGAAATCAGACCGGCCATGCACATTCAGTGTGTCCAGGATCTCGTAAACACGGACGACCTTCCTAGGTTCCTTGCGGACCATTTCTGAGAATCCAAGAATATCGATGTACAGCAAAAATCGGTCACTCATTCCATTGCCCGCCGAAAAAAGGGACATTCTGAAGGTCTTTAAACCAGACTAAAAGCCGGTTCTGAATCGCCCCGGGTTTCGTAGACACCTCTTTGCCTTAAACTGAGGCCAATTAGGAGGTGCCATGAGCAACCCGCGTTACCCCGAAGAATTCAAAATCCAAGCAGTCAATCAAGTGACCGAAAAGAAGCTGCCTGTCGCTGAGGTAGCGGCCCGTCTCGGCGTGTCGTGGCTAGGAGGTTTCTTCATCTATTAGAATCGCATAAGTAAATACTACATACGCTGGAACATAATCTTCTTTGTTAACTTCACGCTGTACCTTATCAATTTTTATGATGCACATAACCCCATGCGCGTTCAGCAGAATTGCTTTTTGGCCTACGACAGGAGCAATAGTACGCCCGGGAGTCAAAAAAGATGAAACTACTTTCGGATCGAAGTCGGGGTTAGTAATCAATCCTACCGCTTTAAGACCACCGTCCGTGTAGATGGATATGCTATTGACATTATGGCCACTGAACTTTATTTTGAACTCGTAGGCTCCGTAACCAACCGTGAAATGTGTATAATCTGTATAGTTAAATGTCACTTGACCGCTAAGTGAAGGATTCACGTAAAGTCCAGGATCGCGCAATGCATCAATTTTTTCAAGACGTGCAGAGCGCTCACGAAGCACTGATATTGGGACAGCATTTCTTTTGCTTGCCGGCAGGCCTTCAACCCAGCGCCAAATTTCCTCAAGCTGGAACGAACCAGGAAATTGTTTTTTTTCAGGGCTGGAGTTAAAGTCGAATCCTCGTGGATTATGATCTCCAAACCAGCGCGGCAAAATATTCTCAGGATTTTCAACATATAGCACTGAGAGCCAGCTTGGAGGTTTGGTCGCGAAAACCTCACTCATCCATCTAGTTTCTATTCCAACTCCAGACTCTGGGACATTGTTCGCTCGATTAACATAGTTCTCGTCGATAATTAATAAAACATGTCGCGCCTCAATAACCTGCCGCATAAAACCATTCAGGCTTGAGCCATAGTCGACGTCCTCATCAATTTTCACATCATAGCCAATCAAGTGAAGTTGGCTAGCGAGCAGGCGAACCCAGTCCCGATGAGCCTTTGAAGTCCATGCGTAAGAAATAAATAGATCTGCACCCACTTGCAAAATTCCTTTCACTTAGTAATTAATAATACCTAGAAAATAAATTCAACCGAATCTCTCAACATCTGGCTTCACCCGCTTTAAGCACCCACCAGAAATAGAGGTGAGGCCGCGAAGACCAACTATTGTTTGGAGGTGAGATCTCCTAGGGCCATATTTGACCATTCCTGATTGTATAGCGAGATCCATCGCGTGGCGTGTTTATGTACCGCCGCAATGGACTCGAATTACCAAATGCGCATTGGTGGATGTCGCCGGCTTGGCCATTCCTGGAGGATTGATCTACCTGAGAGAGCACGCAACTGGGTTCGGTAATACTGAACCCTCATTGATCGATGCAATATTTGATGCTGCACGCTCTCCAATGGGCCTTACCGACCGGCAGATGTCTTATTGGCCAAGCTATAAGGCCATCATACCGCGGGCCCGGCGGGCATTGACATCCACCGCATCAAGAATTCGCTAGGAATGACTAATGACCTCCAGGAATGGTGTCAACCCTTCCACTGTCCTTACCATTGGGCGGCAACAAATCCCGTTAACCCATGTGATACGTTCATACGATCCGTCTGGCTTCGATAGTCTCCCTCGATACGGATACAATGCGGAAAATATTGGCCGTTGGATCGAGAAAGCCATCGGGATCCGAAAACAGCGTTGGCCGCTACCAACCGATGAAGAATGAGGACAATCATGCAGGACGCTTCCTATCACCTAGCCGTATTCGGTTCAGCCCCTGAAGGGTTCATCGACGCACTCACCGAAGAGATGAAAACCAAGTTGAGCATCCTCTCCTTGGAACTCGGTAAAGAAGTCGCATGGTATGTCGGCCCGCCTGGGGAATACGATGTTCATGGAGGACTGTGCACCGCGGCGCTCTGTTTCCCGCTGGAAAACGAACAGATTCAGTCAATCGTCACCATGATGAAGTCCGGGATGCCTGTCATACCGGTTGCTAGCAGCCTCGCTAAGCTAGGCGACGAATTCGCCGCCCCCATATCGACCCTGAATGGACTCGGCCTTAGCTCCTGTGACATTCCCGAAATTGCTAATTGTCTCCTCGAGTGTGCTTCCCTGCTTCCGCGGCAACGCCGTGTCTTTCTGAGCTACAGGCGTTCCGAGTCTACTCATGTTGCGCTGCAACTCTATGCAGCCTTGTCAGAGCGGCTCTTCGATGTATTTCTGGATACTCATGAAATCCTTCCGGGTCAGCACTTCCAGGAGGTGCTTTGGCAGAAGCTTTGCGACAGCGATGTCATGGTCTATCTCGACACCGAGGGCTACTTCAAGAGCCGCTGGACGACATCGGAATTCGGACGCGCGACGTGGCGCGCCATCCCGATTCAACGCGTCGGTTGGCCAGGTGTGGCATTAGATCCCCGGAGCTTGGTAAGTGGTGACCTTCGCTTGGAAGCAGCAGATTTTGAAGCAGACGGACAGTCTCTCACTCCTGCCTGCCTGCATCGGATCTGCAGCTCAGTCGAAAGCTTGCGGGCCGAAGGGGTTGCCACGCGCTACCACCAACTAATTGACGCATTCCGGGCATCGCTTCAGCGCTCGCGCGCCACCATCGAAGGCTATTCGATGCGGCGCACCATTACTGTTAAAACTCGCTTGAACGAATATATTTCAGTCTATCCAACGCTTGGAGTGCCGACCACCTATACGCTTCATGAAGCTACACTTGACAATCACACACCGCCCGTCGCTGTAGTATACGATGACGTCGGTATTGATGAAAAAAGGTGGGTAACGCACATGGAGTGGATTGGGGGATTCTTGAACGATAAAGTTCGCTTGATCAAACCCTACAGTTCAGGATGGCATTTCGAGGACTGGAGACAATGAGATCGTCGATATTTCTTTCCGCGAGCGTTCCGCAGTACGGAAGAGAGTTTTATGATACGGCCCACCCCTATCAGATTCATACTGCCGTGCGCTCACTTCTGTTGCTAACCCTGGGGCGCCGCCAGATTGTCTTGGGAGGGCACCCGTCAATAACTCCAATGGTTTATTCCGCTTGCCTGCACTTTGGATTAAGCGATATTCGTTGCGCTACCATTTACCAGTCGCAATTTTTCAAGGATGAGTTTCCGCTCGAGAACGCTGAGTTTGCAGACGTACGGTTAATACCTGCTGAGGCCACTATTCCAGAAAGCGTTGCCATGATGCGCCGTAAAATGTTTAGTGAAAACCAGTTTACCGCTGGCATCTTCATCGGAGGAATGAAAGGCATTCTCGACGAGTACGCGCTGTTCAAGGAGGAATTTCCAGATGCCAAGGTCATTGCTGTGAGAGCTGGAGGAGGTGCAACTGCTACCCTGCCCCAATCCAGTGAAGATCCAGCAGTCCAGTGTCTCGAGCTTTCGCGTGATTTTTTCTCTCTCTACTCCACGGTACTGGGGATTGACCCTAGAGCCAGCAGAGATTTTACCAATTAAGGAAGGTCTGATGGATCGCGGTTTCAATTTGAGTATTGATGCTCAGAGTTTTGCATCTAACAGCGCTGCAGTCGCCGACTACAAATCTCAGAACAAGCGCGATGTCGAAAGTTTGGCACAATTGATGCTTGACAAAGATACAGTCGACGCCGAGCTTGTGATAAAGACATTATTTCCGACTGTATCCGCGGACATATTCCTCTCTCACTCTCATGCCGACCAAGATCTTGCTATCTCTCTAGCCATTGAACTCGAGCGTAAATGCGGCTTAAAAATATTCATCGACTCTTGCGTTTGGGGCGCAGCGCATGATCTGCTTCAGGTAATAGACGATAAATACTGCAAATCGCCAGGCGAGATTAACTACAACTATGCCGAGAGAAATCGCTCCACCGCTCATGTTCATATGATCTTGAGCACTGCCCTGCAGCGAATGATCGACAACACTGACACGTTGCTTTTCCTCAATACAGAGCAGTCAATCTCACTCAAGCACTCTGTGGATGGAAGCAAGAAAACGCTTTCACCCTGGATTCACATGGAGCTCCAATTCAGTTCGATGGTGCGTAGACAACGTCGCCGGCACATGACCAAATCCCATGATGGCAGGATGTTCGATAGTATTGGGACAGAGTCGTACAACTTTGCGCATGAAGCCCCAATTCGCCATCTGGTAGATCTTGCACAGCCGGAGTTCATGATGTGGTTAGAGGCCACCTCGCGGATTGGCGCCGTGGATGGCATTAATCTTCTTTACGAACTCGAAGGCGTGTAACGACCAAACCGTGGGCGGTAGCAAACGACGCGCTGATGACCATCCTGCAGAACGCCTCAGTCTTAGCTAAACCATAGGCCTCAGGGTCGCCAGGGTGTTTCAAGCACATCACGTTGATGCTGCCTTCGGTCATCATAGGTAAATCTTACCGACCCCACCGAAAGGGTAACCTCGGCCTCCCAGCGCTCGTCGCAAAGTATCAGCATCCTTTAGTTGATGCCTGCCTTGCTTGCCCGGGCCGCGCAGGTTTTCCTTACCCACTGTCGGATAGAGCCCCAGGTACTCCTGCCCTTCAAAGCGCTGATCCGCCCTTTCCAAGACCGGAAGGATAGATACGTTGCCCGGTTTACTACCGTCGAAGTAGCCCAGCTCCCAGGGCATCCATTTTGAGTTTGATGCATTCTCGGTGGCAATGTACAACAGCGTCTCGGACTGGTTCATCCGCCCGCGCAGTCTCTCGGCCGTGTCCTTGTTGACTTGGCTACGGTCAAGCTCTGGGTCGTCTACCCAGTCGACATAAACTTTTTTGCCCATGTCCTCGAGTAGTACCTTTACCCCGATCACAAGTTCGGCGTCATTGATAGAGTGGGATAAGAAAACATCGAATCGGGTTGCTAGCTTGCTAGCTTTAATCGACTCACTGATCACGTCCACCAAGCTACGGCTCTTCATTGCCCGCTTCGCGGCTGCACGTGCTTCAGTTATGGTAAAAAACGCCATACTACGAGTCCTTCTAGTGATAGTTCGTCGGTGCCTCAGCGATCAGAGAAAGCCGTAATCACGGGCCGTGGGTGAGCAGCCAATTCACCTCTTTGCTCAGGGTCGTGTGTTTGAGATCTGACAAATAAGATAAGCGGACGCCCAATACTCTGTCTTAAGAATCCATTTCTACTTAGAAGCGCTCCCAGGCATCCGCACGTTGCCCATCAAGGAATCTGGAGCGCACCTCAGCGAAGTGTTCCTTAGCTGCTTCGTTGCCACGCTGGGCCATTTCCTGAATAGCCTCAGTGTCGTCAAGCTTGATTTCGGCAGGGGTCTGCTGATTGACGCGCAGGTGACGCGTCGGGCCCAGAAAACTCTCAGCCAGGGCAAGAGCACCGTGTTCTTGGGCGGCAAAAAAGAGATCAACGCTATGAGGCGCCCATCCCCCTTTGCCCTTGCCCAACTGATCACTGAAATCACTCTCGCTGGTGAGCGTTCCAACGCTCAGCACGTCGATTCGATCTAGGGGGATCTTCAGGTACCGAACTGCTTCCGCCAAGGCCGGCAAGATGGGATTGTTCGCCCAGACGCCCCCATCAAGGAAGGTTTCCAATGTTATCGGCCCATCGTATTCGGCTTCATCAAAATATGTGGGGGCCGCTGAGGAAGCCAGCGCCGCAGTCACGGCTGAGATATCACGATATGCCGTCCGATCTGGGCTGTGCGGCGTGACGATAGCCTCTGCTTGACCATGCTTAGCCCTAACCGTAGGAATGACCAAACGGCAACGCGAATCCTCCTCCAAGGTTTTGTCGCCAAACACTTCAGTCAGCAGTCCGCGTAGTGTGGCCGAGTCATGCTTAGATTTGAGCCAATGCCGAAGTTTTCGATTCTTGGGGAAAATCTGTGGGCCTTTCTTTTCGTAGAATTCCAAGATCTCTCGAGGGCTCATCCCCAAGGCGAGCCCAATGGCCAAAATAGCACCCGTGGATGTGCCCGCCACCAGGTCGAAATGCGAAATAAGGTCGTTGCCGCCACCTGACTTGAGCATATCGTCCCACTTGGCCAAGACAGCTGCAGTGAAAGTGCCCCTGAGTCCTCCACCATCAAGCGCCAAGATGCGGAAGTTGCGGCCTTGCGAAATGTTGCGACGAGCAAGTGGCAGATTTTTCAATTGCTCGACGATCAGACCCACGACTTGCTCAACCGATGTACCATTGGAAATGGTAGTGTTCGCCTCCAGTGAAAGACCATTTCGCAGGCGAGATAGCAAAGACGGATCTTCCTGGAGGTACCCTGCTATGGCACCGCCAAAACCAGCAGCGACAAATCCAGGCTTACCGAGCTCGAGCATGGTATCCAGCTCATTCGGCACGCCTGCATTTGCTTTATTGACGCCCCACCACGCACCACCCACGCAGATGACTGCATCCGAACGGTCAGCCATCCAATCACGCATAGATGTCAAGCCAACTGCGGCTTGCCCTTGGCTAACATCCGCAGGGACAATTTCAACTGATGCGAATTTTCTGTGTTCCTCAATTTCGGCGGCGTACTCGTCGGTGGCGAAGCGTTTCGCTCGCACTAACGTAAGCGCTCCCCTACCCCCGCCTGCCTGAATGAACAATTCAGAGGCTTTGCGCAGCGGGGCGATGAGTGAAGGATGGCTACCATGGACAATCGAGCCGCCTTCGCTAAAGATTTTCGCAGCAATTTTTTGTATGAAGTCAGCAACATCGTCTCGCGATTCTGGGTTTGAACCCGACAAGTGGATCCTGACGCCGGCCAGGCGCTGCGTAGGTGCCATAAATTAATACCTGGGTAGTCTTCAGTGAAAGTTTCTGCGATCGAGCCGGAGGGTTCAACGGCCGGCCAATCCTGCGGCGGTCTCGATCCAGCCTGCGATGTTGGCTCGGCCATTTTGCGCTACAAAGTCATACCGCATGCAGTGCCTGGAAAGCGGAACGACCGTGTCGCTAGTAGGGGCATCAAACCACAAGTCAGAGGCCGGGATGGCGAGGGTATAGTCCGCATACTTAACCCACCTCCCGCCTTTTAGCTCCGCGAAGAAAATCTTGTCGTTGGAGCGATAGACACCCACCTCAGCCAGTGGGTCTGCGCCCTTAACTCCAGTCACTTGGGCTTTGTTTTTCACACCGTGAATATCAACGGCCAATAGCCCATTGCCTTTCAACACGCTACGTACAATCTCGTACCGCACCCAGCGCCTTGATGCTGTGAGCTGGCCGGTCAGAACGCATGTCACGGACGTGTTGTTGAGCCCATTTCGGAGGAAGACTTTGAGCGCGTCGTCGCCTTCTTTTTTGGACGCTTCAAACACGCTGCCATCGAAGAACCCCACCGATTGTCGATCGTCGTTGACGACCCAGCAATTCCTGACGTTCCAGGCACGCCATACATCTTCCTGATAATGGAAGGAAAAAAACGTTCTTCGTGCCATTCCTTGCTCCCCGTACGTTTGCAACCACCTCGTCATACCGAAGCGACCACTGCTCGCTCTGGCATGCCCAGTCTGGGCACGCTGCGAAACTAGGATCAGCTGCCATCGATAGGGTTAGAATCCATCAAGACTACACCAAGCATCAGTCGATAACATCACCATGCCAGCCATGGGGAAACTCAGGACCGTGACTTGGAATTGCCAGCTAAACCCTTGGCTTGGCCCTCCGACGCTAATGCCACTTTCAATCCATGCAGATGCGGTGAGGCATCTTACAAGAGCCTTTTGCTCCTTGACGCCGCCTGAGCCCGAAGCAGTCTGAACTGGCCTGGTATCTCGAATTTCCTATACAAGCTATCAAGAGCAGGCTCACCCTCTTCGAGTAAAAGCTCAATCCAGCCACTGAACTCTGAACCGTCGATTTTTGGCAGATGGGAGTTTAGTGCTTTGTGAGCAAAATCAGGCAGCAAGCGTCTGGCCTGCTGGTGTTCCAACGACAAGACGGATCGGCTACGACCTCTGCGGCGAGCCGGCACTCGACGTCTCACCATTGAGCTGAACTGAAGCTCCGAATAGATCCACGGCGAAAATGTACGGTCTGAGCCATCGTAAGCCTTCAAGGGAACAGATTTTTCAGTGTTCAGGAACACGAAAAGCTCAGTTCTATCGATCATCTCCTGAAGCGCACCTACCAGCATCAGATGCACACCAGCCGAAAGATCGCTTACTTCCAGCTCACTGAGTGGCTTTCCATCTGCTTTCTGGTCTGCGTAATAAGCCATCAGCTTCTCAAGAAGATGCTGTGACGCTCCCCAAATACAGGAGTCCACGAATACATTTACGCCACGGTTACGGAGCCTAACGGCAAGCTCGATAGCCCTTTCCTCATCAGCATGGGAGTGCGAGAGAAACACGTGCGTCCTGTGCTGCTGAGGGAAGATACGCCTCGACAGCAGGTCAGCGTCGATGAGTCTTCTGCCTTCGAATACATCAACCAGGTAGTCGGATACCTCACCGAACTGACCCTGCACCTGCTCCTTGAACTTCTGGATTTCCGACGTGGATACCGGGCTATAGCTTTTATAGCCGGTCAACTCAAGCCCTACATACATACTGAATCCCTTCTGATCTGTAGTTTCTGTGAGGTTTTGAAACGTCCTGAACCTGATCCGCATAGCGGGCAATGCTAAGCACACCCGTGTAGGAGCAGACAGGCAACAGCACTCTGAACGCAAAAACGGCAAATTGCCAGCATCGGATCTAGACGGGGGTGTACTGAGGCGAGCATCCTTATGGCTTGGAGCTCATGCCTACGCCGGCTCGGCACCGAAGGTCTGGCTTGGACGATTACCCATGGGCGTATTTCGTTAATGATCGAGAACTCCGCATGACCGCAACAGCCCCTGATGCCACTGCTCAAATTGCTTTCTCCATTTTTGAGAACAAAGGAGTCTACGCAGTCCTTGTTGGCTCAGGCTACTCCCGCTCCGCAGGAATACAGACGGGCTTCCCTGGCCGCAGGATTCGCCTTCGGCTCTGAGAACTACCTCTCGCAGATGCTTGAGAGCCTACTGGGGATCGCGAAATTCCGCTTTTGATGATCAGCTGATCTAGTTGCGACCTAAAGGAAGTCCGTAATTTTGCTACTGAAACGAGATCCAAAATTTGGCTTTATCCGACGCACGTGTCGGGAACTGACCTATGCCTTTTTCCTCGGTACCCCGCCCTTCCTTGCATGCGCTTCTTCCCAAGAGGTCAGCGACTTGGTAAACGCGCTCTTGGCGGCTCCTTCCCTGATGTCTTACTACCTCTGGCTGCTTTTCGCCTTTGGGTTGGTGAGTATATTCATTTTCAGGGTGACGTTCCGGGCATACCGTCTAATTCGGAAATCTCGCGAGGTACATTCGTTCTTCGTTAACATCGGTGGAAGCCTGCTGACAGCTTTTCGCGCGGCGCTGGGCGCAATGATGGGGTACCTCATGGTGTGCTGCTATCGAGATGTGGAATCCATGAGCGTCGCTGGAACTGCGGGAGTGCTTGGGTATGCATGCATCGCACTCGCGGTATGTGTATGGCTTGCGTGGACTGATGAAACGCTCAGAAACCCTCATGCAGTCAGCCGTTACAGCTGAAGCCCAAGCACTATCAGCGGTCATGCAGTGCTCAGCGGCGCGGGAGCGTTAGTTTACGCCGATACGCAAACTAGGCTGGGTTTATGCCATGTGCCTGTTTGTACAGACTAAGCTGGTTCGCGCCGTCACTGAGCCTGATGCAGCAAATGAACGTGCCGCAGCGAGACTGTCAGCCTCCCGGGCTTAAGGTTTATCAGGTAGCCGGCAGAGAGATTTTCTAAGGTACCAGCGGGTCGCATCAATACGGAGCCAGAAAGTGCATCAGGTTGCAGTGTTGGACAGCATCATCTTTGAGGCTCATGAACTAGCCAAAAGTCTGAACGACCACCACATTGTGGTCATCAACTCCACTATGCGTCTGCAGGCTCTCAAGTTAGAGGATGAGGTAATCCGAGCTCTGCAGGACTCGAAGGGGCGAGGCCCCGAAATCATTTACAGCGAATTCGAGGTCTTTCTTTCGCCGCACGACAGAAGGTTCGTGCCAACCCTTTGGCATCCTGAACGGAATACGCTCAATCTAGCCAGTACACACCGGATCGTTCAGCGTGCGATGGAAGTCTGGGCTGCTCAAGGTTCTCCGAGTCGCTTCCTGTACTCAAATCGAGCCGGGCCCTTATGAGATGAGTCCGAGTAGACTTCACACCTAACCTCTGGGCCAATTAGACATCTCGCTGCCTTGTCATATGACGAAGCCAATGAAAAAAGCCCAATAACTCATCAAATTATGATTGACAGATAACTGTATGCCCATACAGAAAAAGTATCTGCCGACGGTTCCCTGTCCACTCGGTGAGCAACACAACCTCTGCGATGTCCCGCGGTAGAACCACATTACAAACTGGATGATTGTGATGTGTCATAGAGCACCTCCGGGGCTCTTTTCGTTTCTTGTCGATTACTGAACGCACCACGGCCAGCCTACAGAGCTTGAACCCCGGAATTCAGTGCCTGCTATCCAGCGTTGATCCGCTTCGTCACAGAAGCGAGCCTACGTTTCACACCGATTTTAGGGTTCAAAGAAAGCGCTTCTTCGTAAACCTGGACTGCCTCGGCGTACTGGCCCAGGTGCTCGTGCGCGAGCCCCTGTACTTTCAAAGCAGTGGCTCTCCAAGCAGGATATTGGTCTGCGCCAAGCGACCTAGCACGCTGGACAGCATCCAGGACTTCAACGACGCGCTCGTCTGTTAGATCGAACTCCCCTAGCACCTTCTCTGCTGAGAGGAGAATGCGCTCAAACCGAGACGAGGTGAGATTCGCATCCTCGAGTTGATCATCATCTAGGAATTGGCCATCAATGTCGTACCGGAAGCTCCCGACCTCCTTGAAATGTGCAATCAGTTCTCCCGTTTTCTCGTCGACCTCATAGCTTTCGGGCCATCCGGCTTTTGGAGTGACGCAATACAGCTCTACACGCTTGAGCAGGTCGAACAGGAAGACCTTGTTGCCATGCTCACTGGGGCTGTTTGCTGTGGCGCAGAAAGCGTACTTCCCATTCCTAGAAATGCCGCTGGTGAAGATATTGGCCGTCAGCTCTTTCGTGATGATTACAGCTCCCGCGGGATCGAAGACACTGAATGTTCCAGAAAGAGAGCTGCCAAAATGCCAGTCCTCCAAGCAGAAAACACCGGAGTTGGAAACGTGACCGTTGTTCGGCCTGGCCATGCTTCCGTTGCAACTGACCGTACCGCTGCTAAGATCAGCCAGTACATAGGCTCCAAGGCCCGACTCCCGATGTCCTCCTCGGCCCGCCGCAGGGTCTGAGTCGCGCCACCCAATCGCCCAGTGCTTTGACTTAGACAGCTGATATAACCCGTAAAAGTCGAGCGACTCCACCGTCAAAAAATGTTTATCACGCGAAACCTGGAGCGTTGAGCGACGCCCCTTTGGAGATCCGGGATCGGCTTCAGCGTTGACTGCCTTGGGCCTTTTGAACAGCCAACTAAAAAAGCTCATTCCCTGCTCCTTCGAAGCTTGAGCGTGCCGAGGTGAGCATTGCTGCCCATCTCTAACACTGAGTGCGTGACTCAATTGACCTTGCCCCTGACTCTCAAAGCATGCCCTGTAGCCGGCGGCGCTTGAAGTCGTGATCCAGCAGCATAGCGGTCTCGCGAAAAAGCCGCAGGCTAAGAATCCAGCAAACTCAACCTAGTTCTTGAACGCGTAAACACTGAATTTGAGCACATACCCCATGACATTGATCGGCTTGTAGGTTACCGCGGGAGAGGTAACCAGGTGGTAGCGATCAGCCAGTTGGTTACGATAGCGCTGAAGCCGACGACGCTCTATGGCGCTTAGATCATCCCGAGCCAATGCCGCATCCGTGGCGGCCAGTTTTTGTTCATACTCACGTTGCCACCTAGCCCGGACGAAGTTCTGTATCCACTCCATTCGAAGAAACAAGGTGGCAGCCACACCCAGCGTCAGAGCTGCAGTTAGATTCGTCAAATCGTCTTGCATCCATAGCGCTAACAGCGCCAAACATGGTATCGCGTAGGTCAACGCAATGTAGGTGATGCGGGTTGGAGGGTCGAATCTTATCAGCATTGGATTTCCTTGAGATAGAGCGCTGTGATGCGGCAATGTTCGCACGGAGCATGCCTGGTCATCTCGGATTTTATGGTTTCCATTTTGTGAGCCCCGCAAGCTACCAGAAACTCTGATCTGTCTACTGCCGATTACTGGACGAAAGCACGGAAAGGGCTGCACCTTTCTAGCAGCATTCAAGAGCATCTGCGTTGGATACCTGATAGCCTATCGCCACTTTTAGCATGTTGACTGGCAGGACTGAGCTCACCCAGGCGACTGGGTGTGCGGAGTCTCCGGCTTGCCACTTGTACGTCAACAATATAGAGAGGCTCGGAAGCTTCATGGATGCCCGCTACTCCCTCGCCCTACTAGGCGACTTTCCCGCCGCTATTGCCGATGAGATCGAGGCCGCTCTAGAGGAGCGAATTTCGGAACTCGGATTAGTGCTTCATGAAGAGGTGACACTGTTTCGGGGAGATCCCAGGCGCTTCCGACCCAAGCTTGATCGCTGCTGCGCAGCCCTTTGCGCAAGCATCAATGCCACTGATGAGGCGGCCATTGAGCATTTCATTGACCGCCGAGTACCACTGGTTCCGGTTGCGCGGGATCCAGACACTTTTAAAGCCGAATTTCCCGGAAAGCTTGGAGCATTGAACGGCGTTGCGATGACCCAAAGCCCAGCTATCCTTGCGAGCTGTCTCCTGGAGGCAAGCTCGCTTATCCCACGTCAGCGCCGGGTGTTCCTCAGCTATCGACGCAAAGAGTCCACAGAGGCCGCTCTGCAACTGTATTCAGAACTGTGTGCGAGGCAGTACGACGTTTTCCTCGACACGCACGGGATTTTACCTGGAGAGCACTTCCAAGAGGTGCTATGGCAGCGCCTCTGCGACTCCGACGTACTCGTCTACCTCGATAGCTCAGGGTACTTCAAAGGCCGCTGGACTGAGCTGGAGTTCGAAAGGGCTTCGTTGAGGAAACTCGCCATGCTTCGCGTTGGGTGGCCACGCGTAGAAGCAACCAACATCCATTTGATCAGCGGACAAGTCCAGTTGGAGGACTCTGATCTCGGTGCAGATCGGCTGATTCAGTCGGATGCTTTGACCGAGATTCTCGAGAAAATCGAGCTCTATCGAAGTAAAAGCGTATCGATCAGGTACCGGGATCTTGTCGGGAAGCTAACGTCTTCGGTAGAGGCCGCCGGCGGTAAAGTGCTGGGCGCTTCGTCCCGAAGAGGATTGGTGGTCTCAGTAAAAAATGAAGAAATCGTTGTCTACCCAGAACTTCGCGTACCAACCAGCGAGTCATTCTATGAAGCATCGCTGGAAGAGCACTCGCCTCCAGTTGCCGTGATTTATAATGAAGAAGGCATCGAAGAAAGAACCTGGAAAGCCCACATGCAATGGCTCGGAGACAGGCTTGATGGGCATGCGCGCTTGGTGAAGGCGAACGCCGCTGGCCATCGATTCCAAGATTGGTATTAGTAACCGCGTGCCCGTTCGAAACGATCCTTCCAGAGATTGACCTGCAAGCGTCTCCGCCGGCAATCATGGTGAATGATCACTCAACAGCTCGAGATCGGTCACACGCCTGAACCAGCGCATCCCTCCAAAGAGCTAAACCAGAGGCCAACGATATGGGCAAGATTTTCCTTTCTGCCAGCGTTCCAAGCAGTGAAAACAGTTTCTATGAACAATGTGATCCGATGCTGATCCAGGCGGCGCTTCGGACATTCCTATATACCGTACTGGGTCGTAAATACCTCGTATTTGGTGGTCATCCCACAATTTCCCCTCTCATTCTCGCGGTATGCGAGGATCTGGGGATCGACAACAGAGCTGCCGTGACGATCTACCAGTCGAAATTCTTCGCAACGGAAGCTCCGAAGGTGAACCTCAGGTTTGGAAACTTGGTTGAAGTAGTTTCAACCGGAGACCGGCAGTCGAGCCTGGAGCTCATGAGAAGAGCCATGTTCCGCCACAACAAGTTTGAGGCCGCGGTCTTCATCGGCGGGCAACAAGGTATCCTCGACGAGCACAAGCAGTTTAGAAGGGATCATTCCGGAGCAAATGTGATCGCGCTCCGCAGTCCCGGTGGCGCTTCTGCTTCGATTGATCCAGTGATCACACCCGACGAAAAAGACTACGACGAGCTGCTCGACTACGTTGGCCTGTTCACCCACGGTCTGGGAATCGGGCTAAACAGCGAACGAAATCTCTCACTGAAACCTTCGAAACCAAGACACGATCCAGGCAATACTTTCGGTAAAGGATAACCATTAAATGGAATACGGATTCAATATTGAGATCAACCCTGAACACTTCTCACTCACGAATGAGGTCTCGGACTTCAAGCGCACCCTTGAAACCTCCACAATCAAGCTTAAAAATTACTTGTTGAAAGACAATGTCAGCATTGATGCCAAAACCGTCATCAAGCACCTATTCCCGGCGCAACGATGCGACATCTTCATATCCCATTCCTCCAAAGATCAAGGTTTGGCGATCCAGCTCGCTCTGGATCTGAAAAAGAAAGGGATAACAGCCTTCATCGACTCTACGGTTTGGGGCTCGGCGTACGACCTTCTGAAGGCAATTGATGAGAAACACTGCAAAATCGAAGGTACTACTCGTTATGACTACGACCTGCGCAATCGCTCGACCGCCCATGTGTACATGATCCTGGCGACAGCTCTGCAGCAAATGATTAGCGATTCCACCGCACTGTTCTTCTTGAACACCGAGCATTCGCTGTCAACACAGCACTCGATCGAAAACGAAGACAAAACGGGGTCTCCGTGGGTTCATATGGAGTTGATGTTTAGCCATTTTATTTGGCAAGCCAAGCATGCCAAAGAGCTTGTGGTTGCGACCGAATCCTACGCCTTGGATTCAGTACCTGTGTTCCATGAAGCGAAGACTGAGCATCTGAAAGAGCTAACCGGCTTGAAGCTGAAGCGCTGGATCGAAGGACAACCGTATCCATCTGACTCTCAAGAAATCCTTAAGTCACTTTCGCGGTTGCACGGTGGTTTCAGTCCCCATTAATGCACAGGGGCAGCCAAGTCACACGTTGCCTGTCCCGTTAGTATCCACCGACATGAAATCGCTAATGGTCATTTCGCCGATGTGGCTGAGAACCGGGGCGATTGCAGCAAGGGAACCTTCAGAAGCCCTCCCCCGCAGCATGTGAGCCAGCAGCCCCCCGTGCTGTCGCGCTTTTCCCGCTAGGTGGCACTAACATATCCTCACGTCAGCATGCATCTTATGTCGACCAAGCACTTATCAAAGGAAGGATTAACAAATGTCTAGATGCACAGCTCCAGTACGCGGTCATAGCTCATCGGCTGCAGCCGCCGCCTGCCCTGCATGTCGCAACCGCGGTAGCTATGGTTCCTACTCTCCGCCGAGCAGCAGCTATGCCTACGGCGGTGGTACTACTGGCAGATCCGGCAGTAACCCAAGACCGCGCTGGTCAAAACCAAGCTCCGGTGTTTCCTACACCGTTCTAGAGGTGCAATCACTCACTCCAGTTCGTGAGACCATCGAAGTCAGAGCGGCGGCACAGCCCGATTTACGTGACGTGTTCCTCTGCCACGCCTGGGACGACCGCCAGGGAGCTGCGAAAGAACTGCACGAATCGCTCGTTGCCGCGGGCGTCAAGGTTTGGTTTAGCGAAAAAGATCTTGGTCTAGGTACTCCAATGATGCGCGCCATCGACAAGGGCTTGGCGAATTCGCGAATTGGGCTCGTGCTAGTCACTCCTGCACTTCTGACTAGCCTTCCCAGGGAAGGCGTTGCCGACAAAGAGCTCTCTGTTCTATTGGCTCGCAACCAGTTGGTGCCTATTGTCCACAACACCACGTATGACGCGCTTAGAGATATCAGCCCAATGTTGGCTTCTCGAAGTGGCTTGGACACACTTGAGAACTCAATGTCCGAAATCGCCACAAAAATCGCTGAGCTGGTCGCCATCTGACTTTCGGAGGCGTACCAGCCAGTCAGCAAGATTCGGCTATTTGAACTATTTGGTCTTATTTCATGGCCAAATTTCGAATAGCCTGTTATCCGGGATCAGACCAACCACATTCCAATTTTCTTAGGTGAACGTTGGCATGACCCTTCAGATCACGTTGTCCATTACCGATCCACGCAGGGGCTATGGTACCCGCTTTGAGAGACGGGAGTCGTAGCTACATCGGTCTAACCGACACCACCTCTATATACCGAAATTTCTTCCTAGCGGCTTTGACAGCATCTAGCTCCGCCTGCCATTTTCTGAGTGTGTCGGCTTCGAGGATCAGCTCTGACGTTTTGCCTCCAAACTCATTGCCCACGCAAAGCGTGACTCTGACGTTTGGTGTGAAGGCTTCGGCCGCCTTCTTCCTGGGAGCCGTCGCCGCTGGTTTAGCCTTGGCGGAGTTGCAAAGAGCGCCGGCCAGCTCCCCACATTACTCCGCCAAGGCTTCGCCTCGTAGATCTAGTCGAGAGTTTGTCCTCGGCCATATGCACAATCACGTCAGCGCGACGAAGAGTTGCTCGCTTTCAATGAAGACGTTTTTACCAACGGAAAATCACATGACTCAAGAGCATCACACCGGCAACGAAGCAAAAACAATTGCTTCGGGACTAGCATCAGGAATCGTAGAAAAGGTCTGGGACTTCAACTGGTGCTTGAAAGCAATCTATGTAGGGATTTTTGCTGATATTGCGCTAATTACCCTAACGGGCCACGGATTGGCCATCTCATCGTTTGATTCCGAATCCCTTCTCGCCAACGCCGGCAAAATACTGTGTGCGTTGCTGGGATTCATGTCGTTCGTTTCCCTGATTGTGCCTGCCATCGTCCACATCGTTAATGCATTCGCGCTGCATTCATCAGAATATCATGCGCTACCCCCGAACTGCGTGTGGCCAGGCGACCTAAAAAGGTTAGCACTCGAAGAGAACAGTGATTTCCTTCTGAATCTTTGCCTACAGCACAGTCAGGACGCCAAACAGCGGCAGGCTAAGAAAGTTGACGCAAGATCTCTGCTCATAGGCCTGACGGTTCTGATCGTGACTGATTACATCTCTGGCTACATTGGCCATGCGGAATCGATCATGATGCTTCTCCAGTCGCATCTCACTTGGGGAGTCCTTGTCTTAACCCTGCTCGCTTTGTATTACGGGATCGCCTGGACGTATCAAGAAGACCTGAAGGATCGGTGGATTTTGTATCCTCCACTCGCTGAGAAACAAAGCAATGCACAGAAATAAGCTGTACGCCGTCGCGCTCCGCGTACTCGGTAGAGGAAAGCGGCAGCCCATCACTCTCGATTTTTCTGGTGGACTGGCAGTTAAGCATCTCTTTGTCGTTGTCCTCGGTTTCAAAAAAGCCCCGGCGGTCATAGTCGACTGCAAGCCCGTCCTGATCGAAATTCCTTTCTGGTAACGCCCAGTACTATGAAACTCAACTTAGTGTCCCGAGCACACGCTGGCCTTCGGCGGTTGCGTCAGTGAGGTGTGTTGGTCGGGCGAAGACCCAATATCGTCGGCCCGATGCGTTCGATGCGGTGCCGGCAAGATTGTGTCTTACCCCGAGTAACCCCCACCTTGCTGGGGCGAAGTCGCTGGGAACGCTTGGGCTGTTGAGTACCGACGAGCCTCACCCCTTTTTCCAACAAATCATCGAGAATCTCGTCTCGGGACAAACCCGGCTGACTCACCAGTTCAACCATAGCTGCACAGACCTTTGATGCAATCGTGCGTGCCTGAACGCGCTGCGCGGTGCGTATTTTGTTCATGCCTCCACGGCCATGAATGAAAGCGCTCCTAACGTTGAAGAGCTCGTCATACACGTCAGCAGCACCAGTTTGTCTTCTGGGTGAACGCGGCTTCAAGCATGCTCGAGGCGAGGGTTGGATCAAACGGGTTGGACTGCCTTGACGATAGAGACAAGCACGCCAGGCCCAACGATTTCAGCGCATGATCCAAAGCGAATGTGAGACCGAACGTTACCTCACCTTGCTGATACTTGGCCGCACAGGCCTTGCGCAGTTCATCGAAGGCAGGCTCCTTCCAAAGCCCCTCAGGCCCGAGCTGCTGGAGCTCCCACAGCTTCTTTACAGCATCGAGAATATCCGTATTCATATTGACCCTTCATTTGCGTATGGTGACTCTTAGCCTTCAACGCAGGCGCTCTATGCAGGCCCCGCGACCAGCTTATCCTTCGATCCTGAAACGCCGGAAAATGGCAGCTAAGGGGCCCAGGATCTAGAGGGAACCTGATTCAGAAGCTTGATCGAGACAGACTTTCTGAAGCCCTGCCCCACAAGCACAAAGATCGTGTCACTGGTTTCAAAGATGCCCCGGCCATCGTAGCTGGTCGCGTAGCCGGTCTTGATGCGCTCGCCGTTCTCATAATCTGCGGTGCTGTGAAGCAGCACGCTATGGCTAAACAAGACGATGGGTAACCACCCTATGGCAGCCAACGGGTCGGCATCCACATCAAGTACATCAATAATGACCCAAGCAACCGCAGCACAGTATGCTTTACCCGTTTCTGCGACACGTGACCGGATGAACTCAGCTTCCGCCTCAGACGCCCCAGACAGCGGCTCGCCGTCGAGCGCCACAGCTTCCGCAAGATGTAGTAGATGCATCAATCCTCCAATCCCTGTGGTGCCTCGTGCGTATAGAGGTGCCCAAAATTCTGTTCCACGGAGCCCACCGGGTGGATGAGCACATAGCAGCTACCCGTAAACGTATGGGCAAGCAAATAACCATGCTCCCTGGTCAGTTGCATGATGGCGGAGGTCTGAGTCAGACCACCCTCCAAGAAACGCTCGCTCAAATCCCCATGGATCTCACCAGCCAGGCACGCCCCATGAGGGAACGCTTGCCATAGAAATCCACTGAGTCGAGATTTGAAGTTCAGCGATGCAGCTTGAACAAGTTCGCTAGGAACCTCAATGCTGGATGTCATCGGCATGTCCTCCGGCGCCGAGCTCACTCACGATCAAAAAGTGAGTCGCCCCAAGCTTCTTAGAAACTTCTTTGCCTTGAACTGAGTCCAATAAAGTCAGGTTTATGAACATCAATCGATGAACACCCGCATTCGTTTCGAGGACTTTGAGTCAGCAATCTCCGGCCCGTGAGGGGCTTATGAACATCTGACATCGCCCACTTGTTAAATCACGTGTCTGGCTCAGCCACTTCCAGCTCTCGTCGCCTACTGCGGTGCACCATCGCTCTCATAGGTGCTGGGTTCGTACCTGACGGCATTACTCATCGCCGGAGGGAACGCTAATGCTTGACTTACCTCGCGTCTAACACATGGTTTAAGTCGCTCGCTGGGACGACGTTCCGCCGCCCCTTAACCAAACGTTAGGCACTATGAACATACTTCTCAGCGAATCAAGATTCATGAGTGTGTTCCCGGAACGCTTACGTACTCGGCACCGTGAATCCGGCTTCACGTCGCGGACTTCACCCTTAATTTCATGCAGCAACTGGATATAACTCAGGTATCGCCATGATAGCGCTCGAAGCGTTTAAGGGAGAAAGACGAGAGATCCAAGTCGGTCGAACTGCGTATGCACCACTGTGCAAACGCCTCGCCCAACGCGGCGGAATGTTTGAAGCCGTGACCGGAACAGGCGGACACCACCAAGGTGTGCTGCCACGACGGATGCTCATCGATAATGAAATGGCGATCCGGCGTCACGGTGTAGGCGCAGACAGCAGACTTAACCACGCTCGAGGTAACACCGACGATGCGGCCGCGCACCTGGTGCTCATACATGTCCCGCTCTTCCGCCGGCGAGACCGTACGATCCATTGTTTGCGGCAACGAAGTCGTGTGGTATTGCGCGGTGGCGATTTTAAGGCTGCCCTCGCCGTGTAATGCGGGAAAGCCGTAGTTGATTTTGTCGTCGCCACGGCCGTGAGTGAGGATAAACGTCGGTGAGTGATCCACCCACTCGGCGCCCTCCTCCAACCCGAACCAGAACAGCTTCTGCCGGTAGACGCTGAGCAGGCTGTCAAACGGCTCGCCCAGCAAACCGCCGCTCCAGTTGCCGGCGCTAATCACAAGCTTGTTTGCAAAGAGCGTGCGCAGATTCGTAGTGACATGGACTCCCTGCTCATTCGAGCTAATCCCAGTGACGGTTTCGCCTTTGTAGAGGATTGCTCCGTGTTGCTCGGCCAACTTGAGCTGCACATCAATGCAACGTTCAGGACGTACAAAACCTCCACCTGGCTCGAAATAGCCGATGGCAGTGTCGTGTACGTTGGCAAATTGTGGAAAGCGCTGGCGAATCTGTTCGGCGGATAAAACGTCGCGCTCGATACCATAGGCCTGTGCTAGGCCGATGGTGCGCAATGTGAAGTCGGTTTTATCGTTGGGGTCAAACTCGGGACTCGAAGTCAGAACCAATAGACCCGACTGTTCGAACAGCGACTCCCCGGACAATTGCTCAAGCTCGCGCCAGATGCGGTGGGAATTGCGCACAATGGGAACGTACTGCGCGCCCTCACCCACCGAAAGCCGGGTAATACGCGTATCGCCATGGCTGGAGCCCAGGTTGTGAGGTGGGTGATGGCGGTCGATACCAACAACATTCGCACCCGCCTTCGCCAACTGATACACCGTAGCGGCCCCCATGGCCCCCAATCCCAGTACCACTACATCACACCGCTCGGACATCAACGCTCACCGGTCAAAAAGAAGCCAGTTGAAAGTGAAGCCGATTAAGAATCAACGACTAAAAGAGCATATGCATATTATCAACCGAGCATCACCGGCCGCTCTGCTGCTGCAATACTACGCAGTGCTGAGTCCAAACACGCGCCTCTCCCGGCAACACAGGAGAGGCCGTCTGCCTGCATACCGTTGAGCTATCAGAGGAATAGAAAAAACAACATCATAATGATGGCACTGTCTGATACCGTGCACATAAACACAGCCACTCCGAGGATTGTCATGGGCGCAGGCGCTCCTATTCCGCCGAATGAAATTGAACGGCTTAAAGAGGTCGCGAAATTTTGTCCAGCTGACAGCGAGTACGATACTGTCTTCGATAAAATCGTCGAGATGGTTTCTGCTTACTTCAACGCACCCATAGCGCTGATTTCGATCGTCGATGAGCATCAGCAATGGTTCAAGGCGCGCGTAGGGCTTAAAGAGACGCAGACACCACGAGAAGTGTCCTTCTGCGCTTACTCCACGCTGGAAAACGCCCCGCTGGAGGTATTGGACGCGACGCTTGATCCCCGTTTTAAAGACAATTCCCTGGTAACGGGGCCTCCGTATATTCGTTATTACACAGGCACCCCACTGATTACCGAAGAGGGTTTTACGCTGGGAAGCCTGTGCATCATTGATACAGTCTCACGCGCCGCTATGAGTGAGCGTGATAGCGCGATGCTCAGCGGTTTTGCTGAACTGGTGATGATGCGCATCCACAGCATGCGCGCTCGAAACTTCGTCGACCAACCCACAGGGTTATTTAATCGACTCCGGTTTGAGGAGGATATACGCCAAGCACTCAAGACCCACAGCGCGTGCCAAGCGTATGCGGTTGACATCATCTCGCCAAAGTTCCTCAACGATATCGTGAAGGCGCTGGGTTACAGTTTTGCCACGGACTTGGTCCTGGCAATCAAAGCGCGCCTACAAAAACTATTACCGCCACAGTGTCTACTTTATAAAATTAGCCCGACGCGGTTTGGTTTCCTCCTTGAGGAGGATCAAACGGCCGAGCACATTTGTGAAAACATCCTCAAGGACTTCAAAAAGCCTGTCGAATGCCACGCCATCCCCATACTCATGCAAGTCGGGATTGGCGTCCTGCCTATTCATAGCTCAGGGCTCCAGCAAGACTGGCTTCGCCTGGTGGTCAGCGCTGCGGATGAGGCGCGTGACCGCAGGCTGGGATGGTCGCGCTATGAACCCCATTTTGATGCGGCTCAACAACGCGCGTTCATGTTGTTGAGTTCGTTACCGGAGGCGGTCTGCGCCGACAAACAGTTCAGCCTGGTGTACCAGCCAAAAATCAAACTGCCCTCAGGACGGTGTCATTCAGTAGAAGCACTATTACGTTGGACACATCCTTTACTGGGGCCCATCAGCCCTGCTGAATTCATACCCTTGGCTGAAAAAACCGCACTCATACCCTCTGTTGGATTGTGGGTGCTCAACGCAATCATCCAGCAAGCGGTTATTTGGAAAGCGCAAGGTGTGCGCCTGCGGATAGCGATGAACATTACCGTCAGCGATCTTGAAAGCGCCGAATTCGTCGACGCGATGATCCATGAGATTCAACAGCACGGCCTGGACCCCGCTGGCTTTGAACTTGAGTTTACCGAAAGCATGCTCATGACCAACCCTGAAGAAGTCATCCGGCAACTGGAGCGTGTCCGTAAGTTTGGCGTAGAGGTTGCTGTTGATGACTTTGGCACCGGCTACAGCAACTGGGCTTATTTGAAGGAGCTCCCGGCCAATACCGTCAAGCTTGACCAATCTCTGATCAGCGGGCTGGGCAGCAATCAAAATGACAAGCAACTGGTTAAAACCCTGATCGGACTGGCTAAGGGGCTCGGCTACCGGGTGGTTGCAGAAGGCGTAGAAAATCAAGAAATCCTGGACCTGTTAATACAGTGGGGATGTTCCGAAGCACAGGGTTATTTGATAGCCAAGCCTATGAGCGCCGAGGCATTAGAAGCCTGGATAGCACAAGGAATCGATGGAGGTCGGGGCCGGTAGAATGACTGCCGGGGACGCGCAAGCAAGGACTCTGTAGATCGCGGAGATCACCTGCATCGTTGCGTCCTCGATCGTGCCTTCATTACGGCACAAAACCCAACCGTGATCTGCAATCGCTCGCTCGAATGCCTGGGTACAAGCGACATGTTCTTCCAGCTTATGGATCACGGTACTGCTCAGCCCACGCCGTCGTGCCGCTGCCCTCGCCCATGAAATCTCAGGGGCGGTGACAATCCCGACATGCAGGTCCGGCACTCGCACGTTTCGATCAATGTTCAACTGCAGGATCTCTGCAAACGGAATTATCCGGCGAAACGCGGCATCCGACGGGTACCAGCGATCGATCAGGATGATGCTGCCTGGTGGCTGTTTAGCCAGCACCTGCCGGGAAATCCAGGCACGGCTGTCAGCAAAGCGTTCACACACCCGCAGCTCCAACTCCCGGGAGGGACTTCTGACGAGCTGGTTAACAAGCGCCATTGTTCCCTCCCGGTACGGATCGCTTTTTCTCTCGCAAAGCCGGATCACCTTTTTGTTGTCTGCCCTCAGTGCTTTCGTAACGGCCTCCAACAGCGTGGTTTTGCCGGTGCCCTTGGGCCCATCCAGAGAAACAAACAGCGGACGATTCATTCTTCACTTAACAATTGAGATACCGTTTTTTTGCCCTGTCCGGACGCTGGAACTGCTCAGTGCGGTGACGCGAAGGCCCTTATGAACAGAAAGTGATGAACACTCTACCCTTGTTTCGGCTCACGGGGCCCAAATCCACGCTGACAACCGCTGATGAGCATCGGTTATCGCCCATCAGTCATGCGTGATGGCTCATTGCGGCCACTGTTCAAGCAGTATCGAGACGAATTTTTCCGCCGCCGGCGAAAGCGATGCTCCCCGGCGGTAAACCAAGCCCAAGGAGCGGTTCACAACCGGCTCGATCAACGGGACGCTGACCAAGGTTGGATGATCTTCAGCCGGCATGGCCAGGCTCGGCATTGCCGAAACCCCCAGGCCGGCCTCCACCAGGCCCAGCGAAGTCGAGAGGTGCTGGACTTCGTAGAACCATTGCGGCCGCCAACTCAGGCCAGACAACGCGTGATCGAGCAACATGCGGTTGCCGCTCAGGCGCCCTACCCCGATCAGGCGGTAATCGCTCAATTCGGACCAGGTGACCGAACTGCGTCCAGCCAACTCATGATCACGCCGGCACGCCAATACGAAAGGCTCGCTGACTAGGGGCACGAACTCAATGTCCGGATGCTGCCCGCTCATCATGTTGATCCCGAAGTCGGCCTCCCCCCGCAGCACCGCTTCAAGCCCCTCATTGGCACTCAAATCCAGCAGTCGGATGCGGATTTTTGGGTAGCGCTCGTTATACAGGCGAATGACTGATGGCAGGAAATAGAAAGCCGCAGTCGGGATACACGCCAGGGTTACCCGGCCAATCTGGCGTTCGGCCAGTTCACGGATATTGAGAATCGACTCATCGAAGTCATCGAGCAACCGACGTGCCTTCGGCAGAAAGTCACGACCGACACTCGTGAGGCTGACCTTACGTGTGGTGCGATCCAGCAACGAGGTGCCCAACCCCTCTTCCAGTTTTTTAATTCGGCGACTGAGTGCCGGTTGAGACAGGTGCAAGGCATCGGCTGCTTCGTGAAAACTGCCGAGTTCAGCGATTTTCACGAAGGATCGAATGTCATTCAGCTCATATTCCATGTCTTATCTCACCCGCACAAGGCGTCAAAAGGAAACTCAGCGTAAATTTATCATTCGCAAAACGCAATAATCTCTTCAATCTTTGCATTTGAAACATTTTTTAAAGCTTGAGACTCTTGCTCCAAGAACATCAATTACACCGATTGATCAACAAGAGTCAGTATCATGCAAAGAATTCCCTGTGTGCTGATGCGCGGCGGCACCTCGAAAGGTCCGGTTTTTCTCGACTGGGATTTGCCCGCCGCCGTTGAGGCCCGCGACGAACTGCTACTCAACCTGATGGGCTCCGGTCATGAACTGGAGATCGACGGCATCGGCGGTGGCAGCCCGCAAACCAGCAAGGTTGCGATTGTCAGCCCTTCGCTGCACCCGGATGCGGACGTTGATTACTTGTTCGTTCAAGTGATGGTTTCACAACGCAGGGTCGACAGCGCACCCAATTGCGGCAACATGCTGTGCGCGGTGGGCCCGTTCGCCGTCGAGCAGGGTCTGGTCAAAGGCACCCCGGAGCGCACCCGTGTGCGTATTCGCAACGTAAACACCGGCACCTTTATTCACTCCGACGTGTACACGCCGGATGGCAAAGTCAGTTACGAGGGCGATACCGCCATTGATGGCGTGCCCGGTACGGCCGCACCGGTGCAACTGACGTTCCTCGACGCAGCCGGCAGCAAGACAGGCAAGCTCTTTCCCACCGGTAACACGCAGGACGTGATCGATGGCATTGCGGTGACCTGTATCGACATGGCGATGCCCATGGTGCTTGTCGAAGCCAGCCAACTGGGCAAGCGTGGCGATGAGAGCCCGGCGGAACTGGACGCCGATAAGGAATTCCTGCGGCGCCTCGAGACACTGCGGCTTCAGGCCGGCCTGGCCATGGGCCTGGGCGATGTCAGCGACAAAGTGATTCCCAAGCCGGTACTGGTTTCGCCCGCGAAAGCCGGGGGCACGATCCAGGTTCGTTACTTCATGCCGCACAACTGCCACCGCGCGCTCGCCATTACCGGCTCGATTGGTTTGGCCACTGCGTGCGTGATCGAAGGCAGCATCGTTGCGCAGATGCTCGGCGGGATCAGTACGCCGCGCCTTGAAGCGGTGCGGATCGAACACCCGAGCGGCGGGATTGATGTCGTATTGTCCTACACCGGCGTGAACGGTGAGACAATTCAGGCCTCAGTCGTACGCACCGCCCGCAGGCTTTTCTCCGGCTACGTCTACGCCACTGACTCGCAGCGCCTTGCCGGATAAATTCCGATAGTCGTTGGCATTTTTGCATCCGCACAATTCTAAAAATGGGTGATGCCATGAAAGTTGTTAAATCGCTCTACTTCCAGATCCTCTGCGCCGTGGCGCTCGGCATCGTGGTCGGGCATTTCTGGGCCCAGCAGGCCATTGCACTCAAGCCCCTGGGTGACGCGTTCATCAAACTGATCAAGATGATGATTGCGCCCGTGGTGTTCTGCACCATCGTCACCGGCATCGCCGGGATGAGCGACAAGCGCTCCCTCGGGCGCCTGCTGGGCAAAACCATGCTGTTGTTCTTCGTCCTCACGGTGATCAGCCTGGTGATTGGCCTGGTCGCGGTGTACGTGTTCCAGCCGGGCGCCGGCATGAACATCGATCCCAGCCAGCTGAGCACCAAAGGATTGGCCCAGTACACGGAGTCGGCCGCAAAGCTTGGGGTGGTGGAGTTTTTCATGCACATCATTCCCGAGACGTTTATCGGCGCCTTCAGCAAAGGTGAAGTGTTGCCGGTGCTGTTTATCGCGGTGTTGTCCGGCTTTGCCTTGTCGTCGCTGGGCGAGCGTGGCAAACCGGTACTCGACGTGCTCGAATCCGCCTCGCAAATGGTCTTCAAGATCTTTTCCTATCTGATGCGTTTTGCACCGGTCGGCGCTTTCGGGGCCTTGGCGTTCACTGTCGGCCAGTACGGCATCACCTCGCTGGGTTCGCTGGCGAAGTTGATCATGACCTTGTACATCGCCTGCGGCTTTTTCGTCTTCGTGGTACTGGGCAGCATTTGCCGCGCCAACGGCTTCAGCCTGTGGAAGCTGCTGCGATACTTTCGGGAAGAGTTCCTGGTGGTACTCGGCACCTCCTCCACGGAACCGGTGATGCCGCGCATGCTGGAGAAACTCGAGGCACTGGGTTGCAAAAAAGGCGTCGTCGGCCTGGTACTGCCCACCGGCTACTCGTTCAACCTGGACGGCACGGCCATCTACCTGTCGTTGGCGGCGATTTTCATTGCCCAGGCCTGCAACATTGATCTGAGCCTGACGCAGATCATCACCATGCTGGCGATCATGCTGCTGTCCTCCAAAGGCGCCGCCGGAGTTACCGGCAGCGGGTTCGTGGCACTGGCCTCGACCCTGACGGTCATTCACGACATCCCATTGGCCGGCCTGGCATTGCTGATCGGCGTTGACCGCTTCATGTCTGAAGCTCGCGCCCTGACCAGCCTGGCCAGTAACGCCGTAGCGACGGTGGTGATTTCGATGTCTGAAAATGCCTGCCACCGCGACACGCTGAACCGGATGCTCGACGCAAAATCTTCTGCCGCACCGGGAAAAGCCTGGGACGACCTGAAGGACGCCAAACGCGTCTAGAGACAACCGGATAACGCTTCCCCCCTGACTTGACTGAACCCCCCTCCCCGCCAGGCGCGTTGTGCCGCCCGGCGGGTCAGGGCTCGTGCGCCTCGGCGTCAGCCATTTTTACGATAACAACAAGAGAATCGTCCTATGCTCGCTTTCCTTGGCTTGGCCATGGTGGTCGTATTCACCTATCTCATCATGACGAAGCGCTTGTCGCCCATCGTCGCGCTCACCGTGGTTCCCATCGTCTTCGCGGTGATCGGCGGCTTTGGCGGCACCACCGGCAAGATGATGCTCGACGGCCTGAAAATGGTCGCCCCGTCTGCCGCGTTGCTGCTGTTTGCGATCCTGTTCTTCGGCCTGATGATCGACGCAGGCCTGTTCGACCCGCTGATCCGCAAAATCCTGAAGAGGGTCAATGGCGACCCGATGAAGATCGCCGTAGGCACGGCCCTGCTGTCGTTGCTGGTAGCGCTCGACGGCGACGGCACAACGACCTACATGATCACCTGCGCCGCAATGCTGCCGCTGTATAAACGCATCGGCATGAACCCGATGATCCTGGCAACCATCTCCATGCTGTCGCTGAGCATCATGAGTGGCATGACGCCCTGGGGCGGCCCTGCGACACGGGCTATTGCCGCGCTGGGCCTGGATGCCGGCGAGTACTTCGTGCCGTTGCTGCCGACGATGATCGGCGGTGCCCTGTGGGTGATCTTCACGGCCTTCATACTGGGTCGCGCAGAGCGCAAGCGTATCGGCAACGTGCAGCTGCAAAGCGGCGGCGGCGATTGCTACATCGAGGCGATTCTCGAGGACACGCCCCACAAACGTCCGAAGCTGGCCTATGTCAATCTGGTGCTGGTGATCGCGGTGATGGCGGCGCTGGTGATGGGGCTGATGCATTCTGCGATCCTGTTCCTGATCGGCTTCGTGCTCGCGCTGATGATCAACTACCCGCAATTGGACATTCAGAAAGAACGCATCCTGGCGCACTCGGGCAATGCCATGACCGTGGTGTTGCTGGTATTTGCCGCCGGGATCTTTGCCGGGATCTTTTCCGGTACAAAGATGGTGGATGCCCTGGCACAGACCCTTGTCGACTGGATCCCGCCATCCTGGGGGCACCTGTTTCCGCTGGTGGTTGCGATCACCAGCATGCCGCTGACCTTTGTGCTGTCCAATGACGCCTACTATTTTGGCGTGGTGCCGATCCTGGCCAATGCCGCCGCCGCTTATGGCATCGACCCGGTCGAAATCGCCCGCGCCTCGATCCTGGGCCAGCCCGTTCACCTCATGAGTCCGCTGGTGGCCTCGACCCTGCTGCTGGTGGGCATGGTCGATCGCGATATCGGCGACTTCCAGAAGGCCACCGTCAAATGGGCCGTGCTGACCTCCCTGGTCGTCACCGCCCTGGCCTTGTTGACCGGTGCCATCAGCCTGTTCACCTGATCCACCCATAACTCCTGCTGCCTTCCAGCGCGCCTCACTCACGAGGCGCGTGCCGACCTGTACCCCAAATAACAACAACGAGTCATTTGCCATGAACCCTATGTATACCCGTCGAGCTTTGTTTTGCGCGTTAGGCCTGGTACCCGTCGCGGCGGCCAACGCCGAAGGTTTTATTGATGACAGCAAGCTCAAGCTGCAACTGCGCAATGTGTATTTCAACGAGAACTTTCGCGACGAGCACGGCTTGAGTGCGCGGGCCGCCAGAACGGCAAAGAGCGAACGCACCGAGTGGGCCCAGGGATTTTTGCTGGACTATCAGTCCGGATTTACTGCGGGCACCCTCGGCTTCGGCGTGGACGCCCTGGGGCTCTATGGGGTAAAGCTCGATTCAGGGCGCGGGCGCAGTGGCACCGGGCTCATGCCGGTACATGATGACGGGCGGGCGGCCGGCGAGTTTGCCAGCGCCGGCGCTACGGCAAAAGCCAGGTTCGCCAAAACCACGGTCAAGTACGGCACCTTGCTGCCCAAGACGCCGGTGCTGATTTACAACGATGCACGCTTGTTGCCCCAGACCTACCAGGGCACCCAGGTCAGCAGCAGCGACATCGAGAACCTGACCGTGACCGGCGGACATCTGGACCGTTTCAAACTGCGCGACTCCACCAACAGCGTGCCGATCGTGCCTGATGGCTACAGCGGGGAAAAATCCGGTGATTTCAACTACGCCGGGGCTGAGTACAAATGGGGCAAAAACCTGCGCTTGAGTTATTTCTACGGGGAGCTCGAGCACTTCTACCGACAGAACTTCGCTGGCATCCAGCACGACCTGCCGCTGGCCGGCGGTGTGCTGACCAGCGACCTGCGCTACTTCAACAGCGTTGATAGCGGCTCGGCCTATGCAGGCAAAATCGACAATGACATGTTCAGCGGCCAGTTGTCCTACGTGATTGCAGGCCATACCCTCGGTGGCGGCTACCAGGCCCTTCGCGGTGATGCCGGATTACCCTACATCAGCGGCGCGACCGTCTACTCGTTCAGCAATGCCGGCATCGGCAAATTCATTGAGGAGGACGAGAAGACCTGGATGCTCAACTATGGCTACAACTTCGCCGCCGTCGGCGTGCCCGGCTTGACCTTCTCAACGCGCTACCTGAGCGGCAATGACGGCAAGTCCGCGACCACGGTCAAGGAATGGGAGCGTGATACCGAGCTGGCTTACGTTGTGCAAGCCGGCACGTTCAAAGGGCTGGGCGTGCGCATGCGCAACTATGTCTACCGTTCTGAGTTCTCCCGCGGCCGCGACAGCAATCGCCTCTACCTCACCTATGACATTGCCCTTTGGTAAGTCGACGATCGCGGCCCTTGCGGCCGCTTTCCTACAGATTCAGGTGAGGAACCCCACGCATGCTGTTTAAAAACAAAGTACTGATGCTGGTGCTGGCCCCGGTGGTGCTGTTGTCCACGGTACTGGCGCTGACAACGAGCACCACCTTGCTGTCGAGCGCCGAACAGGAAGTCACGGCGACCCGGGAACGCCTGCTGGATGAAAGCCGGGAACGCTTGAAAGACTACGCCAACCTTGCCCGAACCTCGGTAGCGGAACTGTATGCGCAGGCCGAGACAGGGGGCACAGCAACGCGTGCGCTGGCGATCGCGCGGCTGTCCCGGATGAAGTATGGGGACGACGGCTATTTTATCGGCTACGACAGTCAGGTCGTGCGCCTGTTTCGTGGTGACAGCAGCGAAGGCGTCGGCACCAACATGAGTGAGCGCAAAGACAGGAACGGGCTTTACCTGAACCGGGAAATGGTTGCCGCCGCGAAGAACGACACCCATTTCGTCAACTATTCGGGGGCCCTGATCAATACGGATAAAGTCGTTCCCAAGCTGGCTTACAGCTTTTACCTGCCGGCCTGGGACATGGTCGTGGTCACCGCGATCAATCTCGACCGTATCGAAAGCCAGGTTGCTCAAGTACGAGGGGAAATCCATCAGCGTGTGCGCAGCCTGGTCTACGGGATAACCGTCATTGCCTTGATTGCACTCGGGATCACCGGCGTGCTCGCAGGGTTAATGGTTAAAAGCAGCCTGCGTCCCCTGTCGCGGATTCGCGAGCACCTTGATGAAATCGCAGCGGGCGAAGGGGATCTGACACGGCGCTTACCCATCAGCCGCGACGAGTTCGGCCAGGTGGCCGTGTCGTTCAATGCCTTCGCCGATAAGATTCATGGGCTGGTCGGCCAGATCGTCGGCATGGCCAGAGAATTGAGTACATCCGTGACCCAGGTGGCCGAACAGAGCAAATGCATCGATCAGGTCATGGAACAGCAACGCCAGGAAACCGATCAAGTCGCTGCAGCAATCAATCAGATGTCATCTGCGGCGCAAGAGGTCGCCAACAGTGCCCAGAGCGCTTCAGAGGCAGCAGGCGAAACCGATGTGCAGGCCCAGCACGCCAGGCAGGTCGTCAATGAAAGCATCACCCGGTTGGGCAGCCTGACCGAGGACCTGTCCGCGGGAGGCGCCTCGCTGAAAAGCCTGCAAGGCGATGTAGCAGGCATTGTCACGGTGCTGGATGTGATTCGCTCGATCGCCGAGCAAACCAACCTTCTCGCACTCAATGCCGCGATCGAAGCCGCCCGGGCCGGGGATGCAGGTCGCGGATTTGCCGTAGTTGCCGACGAAGTACGCGCGCTGGCAAGCCGGACGCAACTCAGCACCCAGGAAATTCAAGCGATGATCGAGCGCCTTGACCAGGCCACCACCAAGGTCGTCACTGCAATGAATCACTCCGGCGCAGCAGGTCATGGCGCCAGCCTGCACGCGGAACAAGCCGGGCAGTCGCTGGGCAAGGCGGTCGAGTTGATCGTTACCATCAACACCATGAACGCGCACATCGCCAGCGCCGCGCAAGAGCAGACGTCGGTTGCCGAAGCCATCAATCGCAGCGTCCACCAGATAGCCCGCGCGATTGAAAACGTCGCAGACCAGACCCAAAGCGGCGTACACACGGTCGATGAGCTGTACGCCATCGGTCATCGCCTGGAAGGCCTGTTGAGGCAATTCAAGATTTAACCGGTGTGTTTTCGGTGCCCAGTGCGTTGAGGCATTGTCCGCGGCGCTCAAAGCGCGGAATCGGCAACCCCAGGCTTTCGCGCAGGGTCGTCCCTTCATACGCTTTGCGATACACGCCACGGGCCTGTAATAACGGTATGACGTCTTGGGTAAAACGCTTGAATTGCTCGGGGTGCCCGATGTAGATGTTGAAGCCATCCACGGCGCGGGCCTCGAACCAGTCGGCCATTTTCTGCGCGACCTTGTCAGCTGTGCCGACGAATGCGCCGGGACGCAGTTGTCGACCAAACTCTACGGCCTGGCGCAGCGTGAAACCTTTCTCGCGGGCCTGATCGGCAATCCGCTTGGCCGCAGTAAAAAAGCTGCTGCGCGCAGACTCGAGGCTTTCCTGGGGAAACGGCGCATCGAGGTCGTACTGGCTGAAATCATGCCAGCCAAAGTTACGTCCGAATTCCTTCAGCGCGAGTTCAAAGCTGTGGTCGACCTGATGGTAGTGCTGCTCGATTTCACGGGCGTGCTCATCCGTGTCGCCGACGTAAATTTCAGCGCCAGGCATGACCAGTATCTGCTCCGGGTCGCGCCCCCGTTGTGCTGCCCTGCCCTTTACATCCCGATAGAACGCCTGGCCCTGCTCGATACTGGCGGCATGGGTAAAGATCACATCGGCCGTGGCGGCACCCAACTCGCGCCCCTGGGGCGAATCACCGGCCTGGAATATCACCGGCTGGCCTTGGGGTGAGCGTTGGATATTCAGCGGGCCGACCACCGAAAAATGCTCGCCCTGGTGATTCAGGCGATGCAGTTTGCTCGGGTCGAGAAACTGCCCGCTCGCCCGGTCGCGCACGAAGGCATCTTCCTCGTAGGAGTTCCACAAGCCCTGCACAACCTGGACGTGTTCAGCCGCTCGGCCGTAGCGCGTGTCGTAATCGTAGTGTTCGTCCCGGCTGTAATTGCCGGCGGTACCGGCATCGCCGCTGGTCACCACGTTCCATCCCGCACGCCCTTTGCTGATCAGGTCCAGTGAGGCCAGGCGCCGCGCAACGTTGTAGGGCGAGTTGTAAGAGGTGGTCAGCGTACCGACCAAGCCTATATGGCGTGTGCTCACGGCCAGCGCCGAGAGCAGCGTCAGCGGTTCCAGCCGATTCAGGTAATGGGAGGGCGACCCCGGTGTGATGAACTGGCTGTCGACGATAAATATCAAGTCGAACAACGCCGCCTCGGCCTGACGCGCAATATCGATGTACCAGTCGACGTTGACGCTGGCGTCAGCCGGTAATTGAGGATCGAGCCACAGGTTATGGCGACCCGGCCCGCCACTGCCCATCGTCAAGGCACCCAGTTTGAGCTGTCTGCTGGTCATGTTCAGAGTCTTCCTTGGCGCCTTCACGGCTGGTTCTCAGCGACGGCCGGCTGCAGGGACGCCGCGAATGACTGATCGAACAGATTGGCTGCCGGGTACGACTTGACCAACCCTTGGCCGGCAAAAAAGTCCACGGTCTTTTGCGCCTCTACTGGCGACTGCGCCGTCACGGGCTCGACGGTCGTGCGCGCACGGGCAAACCAGGCCCGCGCGATACCGGCGTCCGCACGCGTACGCCTGGCCCACGCATCGGCATAAGCGTCGGTGTTGGCCGGGGTTTGGCGAGCCCAGTCACGCGCCTTTTTCAGGCGCTGGAGAAAATCGCTGATCTGCACACGCTTGGCTTCGACGGCACGGGCGTTGGCTGCAATGAAGCTCTGGGCCGGGATCAACCCGTCAGCCGTCGCGAGCACCCGCGCGCCTTGGCGTTCCTGCTGCGTAACGTAAGGTTCCCAGGTGGCGATAACGTCCACCGAGCCGCCTTCCAAGGCATGGGAGGCATCCAGCGCACTGAGGTAGCGCAACTCCAGTGAGTCTCGTGGCACGCCGGCTTTATCCAGCGCAGTCAACAACAGTTGCTGGCTCCAGGAGCCTTTCCAGATGGCCGCACGCTTGCCTGCAAGGTCTGCAAGACTCCTGATCGGCGAATCGTTTTTCACCAGAATGGCCACGCCGTCGAGATTTTGCCGACTGACCGCAATCACCTTGATGGGCGCGCCCAATGCGCCCAGGAACAGCACGGGCGCATCACCCAGCAAGCCAATGTCCAGGCTGCCGACGTTGAGTGCTTCGGCAACCGGCGACCCGGCGGTGAACTGCTTCCATTCAAGGGTATAGGGCAGGTTTTCAAGCACCCCCGCCGCTTCCATCGCGGCCTGGGCGTTGTAGCTTTGGTCGCCCACCACCAGCGTTTGCGCATTTGCGGTCAGGCACAGCAATACGGCCGCCAACCCGGCCGCCAGTCTCGTCAGGTAACGCACGTTCGTCTCCAGATGCCTTGTCAGGCCGTTCAAGTCGATCCGTGCGTACGGTCTCGGTAGTGTTCACAGGAATAATCTGCCCACACCATAAGGACCGGACTGGCTGCTGTAAACTTCTTATAATGCATAACGTAATTCTATAATAATGCGGAATCAGCATTTTAAGGCCGACGTGCACCATCTGTTTCCAGCATACCCCATGCTCAAACGTCATAATCCCCGCCCCGCCTGCATGGTAATCTCGCGCGACCACGAATAGACATAGATCGTCACATGACGATGACCAGAGCCAGGAAAGAACATGCCCAAAAAATCTCACTCGACGCTGCGCCGCAACTTCCGCGAACTGCTGGCCAAGCCGAGCTGCGTTGAAACCGCTTCCGTATTCGACCCCATGTCCGCCCGTATCGCGGCAGACCTGGGGTTTGAGGTGGGTATCCTGGGAGGGTCAGTCGCGTCGTTGCAGGTACTGGCAGCACCCGATTTTGCCTTGATCACGCTGAGTGAGTTCGTCGAGCAGGCCACCCGTATCGGCCGCGTCGCCCAGTTGCCCTTTATTGCCGATGCCGACCACGGTTACGGCAATGCACTCAACGTGATGCGCACCGTCGAAGAGCTTGAGCGCGCCGGCGTTGCGGCATTGACGATTGAAGACACGCTGCTGCCGGCACAGTTCGGGCGCAAATCCACCGACCTGATTTCCATCCAGGAAGGCATCGGCAAGGTCCGCGCCGCCCTGGAAGCCCGTGTCGATCCTGAACTGTCGATCATCGCCCGGACCAACGCCGGCGTATTGCCGACTGAAGCCGTTATCGAGCGTACCCTGGCCTATCAAAAGGCCGGTGCCGATGGGATTTGCATGGTTGGCATCAGCGACTTCGAGCATCTGGAAAAAATCGCCGAAAACCTTACGGTTCCGCTGATGCTGGTGACCTACGGCAATCCCAAACTCCATGACGCCCAACGCCTGGCCAGCCTAGGCGTGCGCGTGGTAGTTGCCGGTCATGGCGCGTATTTTGCGGCGATCAAGGCCACCTACGACAGCCTGCGTGCCCAGCGTCAGTTGACCCACAGCACCTCGAACCTCAGCGCTACCGAACTGACCCATACCTACACGTTGCCAGAGAGCTATGTGGCGTGGGCTGAAGAGTTCATGGATGTGAAAGAGTAATCCCGAACCATCACCCTCCTTGCCTGGGTTGACTGACCCATCCACCTGCCCAGGCTTGGGCCTGGCCTAAGCCTGGTCCTGCCTTCAATTCGCCCGCCTTGGCTGCCAATTCTGGCCATTTGCCTCTATGCTTGCCGGCTTGACCGCCACACCTATCGAAAAGGACTCCGATGTCGACTGAACACGCCCCTAATCAAGCCGTTGCGCTGTGGAATATCCTCGTGGCCTCCGGTCTCGCGTCTTCGCCTCAGGTCGCTGTCGAGCAAATTGCCTGCCTGATTCTGATCAAGTATCTGGAGCACCTACGGTTTGACCGGTCCTGGACCGCGCTGCTGGAGAGCGCCGACCCCGCTCCCCTCCTGGCGGGCAATGTCTTTCGGCGCCTGCGGGACTATGAAGCGATCCACGATGTGTCCGACAAGGTGCGCCTGGACTTGAATGGGCTGTTCAGCGACGCCTATTTCCAGTTGGAATCCTCCAAACCCGAAGCCTTGCTCATGCTGTTGAAGGCCGTGGACGGGCTGTTCAACTTCGTTGAAAAAAGAACGCTTACAGCCCCGTCGGCCGGCAAGGCGTTCGATGATCTGCTCAAGCTCGCCGCCGTGGGTGGAAATTCGCTGAATACCACGCCGCCGCGACTGTCGCGATTTATCGTGTCGTTGTTGGACCCCACACCCGGTGCCCGCTTGATCGATCCCGCTGTGGGCACGGCGCGGTTATTGCTCGACGCCGAGCACTACATGATGAATAGCGGCAGCAAAGCTTCGCGCAGGATCCCTGTGGGCATCGACGTAGACAAGTCAATGGCGCGCATCGGCTGGATGAGCATGCTCTTGCACAAGCTCAATCCCACCCAGTTGCACACCGGTAACAGTGTTTCCCGACTGCTCGACGGTCATGCCGTCAAAAGGTTGCTGCAAAGCGCTCATTACGATTATGTCCTGTGTGACCTGCCACTGGGCAACGTAGGTGATGATGCCCTGCCGGCCAGTGCGGGTTACCTGCCGCCTAGCGCATTCAGTGAAAAAGATAAACTCACCCGCCGGCTGGAGCTGCTGTTCATTTGGCGCTCCCTTGACTTGCTTAAAATCAAAGGCCGTGCCGCCTTGATCGTGCCCCAGGGCGTGCTCTACGGAACCACGCGAGCACAGCGCCGATTGCGCCACGAGTTGCTCGTGCGGCATGTCGTCGAGGGGGTGATTCTGCTGCCGCCCGGAACACTGCCACAAGTCTCTACCCCCGTCGCCTTGCTGATCTTCAAGAAAGTCCAGAGTTCGGAGCATGCCTCAGCGCTGGACACCCACACCGCACCCAAGACCGGCAGCGTGTGGTTTTACGAAGTCGGGGAAGACAAGAACGACCTGTACGACGCCATGGTGCACTTTCGGCGGCGAAATAAGCGGTTGGAAAGCGGTGTGTATTATCAGCCTCTGGATGGGACAAAACAGGCCACTCGCGACTACTTTGTGAACGAAGTCATCGCGCTGTCTACAAACGACCTGGATGGCAGTGCTCCGGGTCGTCAGTTCATGCAGTTCTTCCCAAGCCGGGCCAGCGTTACCAAGCAATGGCGAGTGCCTGTTCGCGAGTGGGTGCCCAACCCCGAATGGCAGGACCTTACCGGTCAAATCAAGGGTTCCCACGACGAGGCCCGACGCGTGCGTCCGGAATACGCGGCAGAGATGGCGCGGCAACTCTATGTCGACGGCGTCCTGCAGGAGGGTTTCCTGGCCCCCCACTGTATCGAGGCCAACCAATGGAGCCTGGATCTCAATGATTACCGCTGGCCTGAAGCGCCGAGGGTTCCTGAGGGCGCCAGCACGCTGGAGCTGCTTGATGAGCTTTGCGCGATAGAACAAAGCATTCTCGACCGGTTGGGCGACTTACGTGGGCTGCTGGAGGCGGGCCAATGAGTGCCGTTTCCCGTTGGCGGGAAGTGCCGTTGCTGCAGGTGTGCAAACTCAACCCGAGGCACAGCCTGCCCGCCGATGAATTGTCGGTCGACTACGTCGACTACGCGGGAATTGACGATGAAACCGGCGAAATCCTGAACACCAACCAGCGTTTGTTGGCCGACGTCCCTGAAGGCACCGCCATGTTTTGCCAGGGCGATGTGTTGTTTGCCGGCGTCACGTCAGGGCGTTGGATTTCGGCGGTGGTCGGCGACTTGCCACAGGGGGTGGGATTCGGCCCCCAGATGAGCGTTCTACGCCCAGGCCCCCAACTCTCTGCCCACTATCTCTGGCATTTCTTCCAACAACCTTGGCTCCGGCAACTCGCCGCACGCAGTAACACCTCAACGCGCAGCCAGCCCACCTTGTCCCATGGCTTTTTTCGCAACCTGCACATTGCGTTGCCCTCAATCGACGAGCAGCGGTATATCGTCGACGCGCTTGAGCAAGCGAGTGTCCGTCCCTATCGCGAAGCCGTAAACAGAGCCCACCACCTCAAGCGCGAACTGACAACGCGGCTCATGTTGCCGCCTGCCGGGACAACAGGGCCAGGCTGGGCACTGCTGACGTTGGCTGACATCGTTTGGATCAACCCTCACGATGACGGGGCCAAGGCTGGGTACGCAGCGGATACCGAGGTGGCGTTCTTTGCCCACCGGGATCTTTTGATGTCCCACCTACGGCCAACCTTGGTGCGTTTACACGACATGCCCAATCCCGGCCGTGAAGTTCGCACCGGTGACCTGTTGCTCGGAGCACATCCCGACCGGGTTACCTATGGCCAAGTGGGCGTCGTGCCCAAGGGGGATATGCCGAAATTCGCCTCGCGCACATTGACTGTCTTGCGTCCAAAGGATGAGGTTTGCGCTGACTACCTCGCGTCGTTGTTCCGATCGGCCTGGTTCGACCTGACCGTAACGACCGAACGGCCTCTCGATGAAAAGTATCTGGGGCGCATGAAGGTTGCACTGCCAACTCGGGCCGAGCAGCGCCGCATCCTTGGAATACTTGATGCGGTGCCTGTGACCGCGCTTGCGCAGGCCAAGAAAAAGTCCCGTGTTCTCTATCATGCAATCGCTAGGGACGCCTTCGACGGCAAGTTGTCCGCACGTTGGCGCGCGCCTTCACCGCCGTATGTGGCGCTATCGGTACCCGACGATGAAATCGACGCCAGTGAGGTTTCACCGGTCTTATCCAGCGCATTCAGGCGTGCCTACCGCACCACGGCGACTGAACAACTCTCCTTGCTCCAACGCCTGGTATGGCGCGGCCTGCGTGGACGCCGCCAGGCGCTGATTGTCGACGACCCTGAAAGCTTCGACGCCTTCTGCACCTCGCACGCCTTGAACCCTCTGCATGAATACGTCAGTCCCAGCCAGATCCGCCGGACCTTGGAACAACTCTGCGCGCTGGGCTTGATCCAGCACATCAGCCTTCCGCCCCGTGGCCAGGGCGATGCAGCGCCCTATCTGGCAGCGTTCCGCGCCTATCGGCAGAGCGCGGACGGGCACGTAAAAGACGGCCTGGCATCACGGGATGCCAAAGCATTGAGAGCGAGCATTCTCGAAGCCGAGTTGGGGTTATAAATGCGCCTGCGTTATCTGAGTATCGACCGTTACCCTCCACTGTCCCACGTCAAGATCAGTTTCTCGAACAAGGCCCCTTGGCCGGTGCTGGGTGATGAAACCAACCGCTGCGGGATCCATTTCATCGCCGGGCTTAACGGAAGTGGCAAGAGCCATCTGCTCAGGGCGATTTCCGCAATCTTCCTGGCAATGGCGGACGGGCAGCTCCCGGGTTTTCCCTTTACGCTGATCTATGAGTTGGGCGCGGATGAACAGTTTTCCGAAATCGTCTTCGACAACCCTGGCAAAAAAAGCGAAGCCGCCATCTGGCAACGCACGGAGAATCCTTTTCCCAAGCATTGCGCCGAAGCCACGTTCACCCAGTGCCTTGCCGCGTTGCGCAAGGGTGAGCATGAGTCACTTGGATTCGTCACGCGGGTACCCAGGGGCAGCTTCCCCCAAGGCGTGAAAGATCTGCTGCCCAAAGTCCTGGCCTACACATCCGGGTCATGGAGGCCCTGGCAAGCCATCTGGCAGCCACCGCTCAGCGCCGATGCGCTCCCCGATATCAACGATCAGGAGCTCTACGGCCAGGGCATGGAGCGCCCGGCCGGCTGGACTCATTACGACGAGAGCAGCGTACGGCTCGCAGAGTTGCCGAGCCGGCAAAGCAGCCCCTTGGCGTATATCAACCGTGATGCAAGTGACCTGCTCAGTCGGCCTTTCCTGCTCAGCGATAATCGACCTGACGCCGCGCTGCTGGCGGTGGTGCTGCACGATAACCTGGTCGCCCGTAGCGGCCTGGGAGAGCACCGGTTGGCCGCACTGCTGCAAAAAACCGGCTGGCATCAATTGGTCAGTGTGAGCCTGCAGATTGACCTGGATAAAGTGAAAGCCGCGCAGCCGGCGTTCCAGAAAAAAATTCATGACCTGCTGCTGATGGCCGGTGATGTGATTGCCATCCCACATCCAACTCGCTCATTGCGCAGGGTTTATTTCGATATCGACGGCCTTGTGCCTCACACGCGCCAGTCCTGCTTCGACCGGCGCTTTCACCACCAGGGCGTTCAGTATCAAGGGGATGCGCTGGCACTGATGCTGGGGGAAGCCAGCCAAAGCCCGTTCAGTCGCTTCCATGAGTTGATTCGCTGGATGGCCCTTGGCCTGGTTGACGATTTTGAGATGTGCATTCGTCGCGATGTAAAAAACCGTCGCGAGGATGCCCTTCAGGACAAAGGCGTCATGGCCTACAGTGAAATGTCGGACGGCGAACAGATGGTCCTGCGTCGCTGGGCCTTGTTTTATCTACTGGCGGGTGAGCCGGACGCGCTGTTGCTCCTGGATGAGCCCGAGACCCATTTCAATGACAGCTGGAAGCGCGAAATTGTCGGCATCATCGAACACGCCATGGGCAGGGACAACAGCGCTGTCCTGGTGGCCAGCCACTCGTCGATTGTGCTGTCCGACGTGTTTGACGAGGAAGTCATTCTGATCACCAAAGACAGCGCCGGCCACTCCAGCGCCGGCACCTTGAACACGCGTACATTCGGTACCGAGCCCGGCGCGTTGTTGATGAAGGTGTTCAAGGCCAAGGACAGCATCGGTTCGCGGGCCAAGGCTCGCATCGAAGCGTTCCTGGAAGAGGTGAAGAATATCGAAGTCCCTCAGCCAGGGGACGTTGCCCGAGTCGAAACCTTGATTGCGCACCTGGGTACGGGTTTCCACCGATCGGAACTGCGGGTGCTGTTGAACCGCTGGAAGGAAAACGACGAAGTCAGGGCGCTCAAGCAACTGCTGCCAACCCTGAAGGAGGGGGCGATGCGCGAAGGCGTTCTCGAGTTGCTCAAGCAACATTACGAGGGCAACCCGAATGTTTAAGACGATTCAATACAGCAAGTGGGCCCCGGCGTTGGCCGCCTGCCAAAAAATGATGCACACCTTTGCCTTATGGCTGTGTGAGCCCACCGTCAATAGCAGCCGACTCACTGAAGCAGAACTCATCAAGGCACTGGGCACGCGGATCGAGGGCGAATGGCTCTGGCACTTCCTGGGGCGAAAGGTGAGCGCAACAACACTGTTGACGCACGCGATTCGATTGGCCGATCTCAGCGTCAGCGACAAAAACCACTTGAAACAGTGGGTGATGAAAACCAGCGATGTGTCGGACTATTTTTCATTGGCGCCCAACACCCTCGTGCTTCCCATCACAAGCCCATTGCAGACCGAGGACGACTGGAAGGCCCTGCAAAAACTGATGGAAGCGTTCTACTCGCCGGGGTTGCGTGAGGGCCTGCCTTATGGTGTGACGGGCAATGTCACTGACGACAAGCCCAGCCAGGTTACCTACGAGTCCTTCAAGCAGGACTTTCTAGAGAGGCACAAAGTCGACCCCGACCCCGATGCTCGTGAGGCCTGTGTGGTGTGCGGGGCTGAGTTGGGCAAGGCACATGTGGATCACTGGGTAGCAAAAGCGCAATTCCCGCTGTTGTCAGTATGTGCACACAACCTCATCCCGATGTGCGACGACTGCAACGAAGCGCCCAATAAAGGACAGGAAAAGGTCCACACCCAGGGCTCGTTCCAGGAGTGGTTCCATCCCTACAAACGGCAACCGGCGGGGAAATTTGCGCTGAAGCTGCTCCCGGTCAGCCTTAAGGTTCAACTGGAAAGTATCGATCCGATTGATGCGCCCCGGGTTGTCAACCTGAACAGCGTGTTCAACCTGAGCGACCGCTGGGGCAAAGAAGTGCGCGCCGAATACCGTAAGGTCCAACGCTTGCTGGAGCGCTGGCAGGTCGATAGAAAGGCGGCCCTGACGTGTCAGGAACTCGACAGGATGGTGCATGACATGGCTAAAGGCCTCAGCGAGGCAGAACCCAATCACGCCGTGCATCAAGCACTGTTTCAAGTGATCTGCGATCCGGCTCGATTTCTGGGGTGGCAAGCCGAACTGGAGGCAGACTTCAATGAAAAAGTCGCACTGGGCCTGGTATGACCCTCGTCCACACGGGAACACCTTGAACGTGGGGCTTCGCGCCAGCCAGGGCCATGACTGACCGGCGCGCCCGGCTTAGCCTACCCAGCCGACAGCCGTCTTGGGAATAACCTCCGACTCATCCAGTTTCGACGCAAACATACTCACGGCCTGCACCGCATCACTGGTGCTGGTGCGGATCTGCAAAATCACCGAACCCGCCTGGTCCGCCAGGTTCACGCCACGTTGTGCGCCTTCCTGGGTGGCGCTCATGCTGGCCACCGCGTCGCGGGTTTCCGAAAGGATCATGCCGATCATTTCGGCGATTTCCGCAGTCGAGCGGCTGGTACGCCCCGCCAATTGCCTGACCTCATCGGCCACCACGGCAAAACCACGTCCTTGGTCGCCCGCACGGGCAGCCTCGATGGCCGCGTTGAGCGCCAACAGGTTGGTCTGGTCGGCGATGCCTCGAATGGTATTGACGATGGCGGTAATTTGCTCGGAGCGGTCGCCCAGCTGCCCGACCAGGCGCGCCGATGCGCCGATATTCTCGGCGATCCGGCGCATCTCTGTCGCCGTATCCTGGATCACTTGGGTACCGTGCTCGGCAAACCGCTCGGTCTCGGAGGAAATATGGTAGGCCCGGGAGGCGCCGCGTGAGTCTTCCTCGAACTTTTCCACGCGTTCAGTGATGTCACTGGCAAACTTGACGATCTTGATCAGCGTGCCGTCGCCGTCGTAGACCGGGTTGTAACTGGCCTCCAGCCACGCGACACGGCCATGCTTGCCGAGACGTTTGAACTGCCCGGTGAAAAATTCACCGTTGTTCAAGCGTCGCCAGAAGTCGGTGTACTCGCTGCTGTTGATCAGGCTGGGTTCGCAAAACAAGCGGTGGTGCTTGCCTTTGATTTCGGCCAGCGTATAGCCCATGACGTGCAGAAAGTTCTCGTTGGCGTCCAGCACCTGACCGTTCAAGTCGAACTCGATCACTGCCATTGCCCGATCCACTGCGGCCAGTTTGCTGCGGGTCGCCGCCTCCTGTTCGACTTTGGCGGTGACATCCAGGGCGTACTTGACCACTTTCAGCACTTGGCCACGCTCATCCAGTACCGGGTTGTAGCTGGCTTCCAGCCAGACCGTCTTGCCGTGGGCATCCACGCGCTTGAAGGTGCCCGATACGAACTTACCGGCCTTGAGCTCACCCCAGAACTGACCGTAGGCCGGGCTGTTGGTCAGCGCCGGCAAGCAAAAGTCCCGGTGGGATTTGCTCGCCAATTGGTCGCGACTGTAGCCCAGGGTTTTCAGGAAGTTATCGTTGGCACGCAGGACCTTGCCGTTGAGGTCGAATTCGACGACCGCCATGGAGCGTTCCAGGGCGCTGATCAGTCCTTTGTACTCGGTGACTTCGGCCGTCCTGGCCGCCAGTTCGGTTTTGAGTGTTGTATTGAACATGACGAGCCCTCAGCCGTGCGGAAAAACCTGTGTCTTGACTCGCTATCGGCTGGGAAATACGCGACTTTAAGCGGTGCAGCAGGATTATTTTCTGACGTCAAATTATTGCTTGAGCCCGCAGGATTCAAGGCTTTGCGGCAAGCGAAGCCAAGCGCTCCCGCATACCGGTACTGGCCGCCGGGCCAGCCTGCAACACACAGCGATCCAAGGGCACGATGTGTCCCTCAGCACTCGCCAACATCGGCTGCACCGGCCGCCCCGTGTCCCGCTCGACCAACTCGACACTGGTGCCCTCTTCGGCGTAATGCCGGTTACCCCACGCCACCAGCGACATCAGCACCATGCGGAAATCCTCGCCCTTGGCGGTCGGCACATATTCATAACGCGGCGGCCGCTCACTGTAGGCCCTGCGCTCCAGCATCCCCGCCTCCACCAACGCTGTCAGGCGACGCGTGAGCATGTTCGGCGCGATGCCCAGGCTGCGCGAGAACTCATCGAAGCGGCGCAGCCCCTGCAACGCGTCGCGCATGATCAGGATGCTCCACCACTCCCCTACCCGGTCGAGGCTGCGGGCGATGGGGCATTCGTCGCGGGTCAGGGACTTGCGTTGCATAAGGATTCCTTGGGGACGGTGCACAGTTATGTGACGCCATGTTACTTTCATCATGATAGTGACGTCCATAAGGTCTGGACCCTCAACGCAACCGGAGTCGATTGATCATGAGTAAACGTATCGTTGTGACAGGCATGGGTGCGCTGACACCGTTGGGCGCCGATGTGGAGTCAACCTGGAAACGCCTGTTGAACGGGCATTCGGGCATTCGTCGCCTGCCTGAAGAACTGATCGGCGACCTGGCCATCAGCATCGGCGGCCAAGTGCAGAGCGTGCTGCAGGACCCTGAAGCCGGGTTCGATCCTGATCGCCTGCTGGCCGCAAAAGAGCAGCGCAAGATGGATCGTTTCATCCTGTTCGCCCTGGCGGCGGCCGACGAAGCCCTGAAGCAGGCCGGCTGGGCCCCGGACACCGTGGAGCAGCAGGAACGCACCGCCACCATCATCGCCTCGGGCGTCGGCGGTTTTCCGGCCATCGCCGAGGCGGTACGTACCACCGACAGCAAGGGGCCGCGACGCTTGTCGCCGTTCACCATTCCATCGTTCCTGAGCAACATGGCCGCCGGGCATGTGTCGATCAACTATGGCTTGAAAGGCCCGTTGGGAGCGCCGGTCACGGCCTGTGCGGCGGGTGTGCAGGCGATTGGCGACGCTGCGCGGATGATCCGTGCCGGTGAAGTGGACGTGGCGGTGTGCGGTGGCGCCGAAGCGGCGATCCACCGCGTCAGCCTGGGTGGCTTTGCGGCGGCGCGGGCCTTGTCCAGCGACTTCAACGACGCCCCCGAGCGCGCCTCGCGCCCGTTCGATCAAGCGCGGGACGGCTTTGTCATGGGCGAAGGTGCCGGCATCCTGGTGATCGAAGAACTGGAGCACGCCCTGGCACGCGGTGCCCGGCCTATTGCCGAATTGGTGGGCTATGGCACCAGTGCCGATGCGTACCACATGACCTCCGGCCCGGAAGACGGTGATGGCGCGCGCCGAGCGATGACGCAGGCGTTGCGTCAGGCGGGGATCGAGGCGTCCGCGGTGCAGTACCTGAATGCCCACGCCACCTCGACGCCGGTGGGCGACAAGGGCGAATTGGCAGCCATCAGGACCGTGTTCGGTGCCGGTGGCCAGTTGGCGATCAGCTCGACCAAGTCCGCCACCGGCCATTTGCTGGGCGCCGCGGGCGGCATCGAGGCGATCTTCACCGTACTTGCCCTGCGCGATCAGGTCGCGCCGGTGACCCTCAACCTGGAACACCCGGATGACCTGGCCGAGGGGCTGGACATGGTGCGCGGTGATGCGCGGCCGATGGCGATTGAATACGCGCTGTCCAACGGCTTCGGGTTTGGTGGCGTGAATGCCAGCGTGTTGTTCCGCCGCTGGGTATAAGCCAGCGGTTTGCCCCTGGGATTGTTTTCGGGGACCATGGCGCCTTTCCGTTATTGCCAACAAGAGGCGCCCATGGCCAACCACGACCTGTCCTACACCCCCGATCCGGATGCCGACTCGATTTCCTCCGACGTTATCGGTTTCAACGGCATCCTGGTCTCCACCCAGATCCCGACCCGCGCCGACGGCAGCCTGGAACTGGGTGACATCACCCTGCAAAGCGAATGCACCCTGCAAGCACTGAAAGTCGCGCTGGAAAAGGCCGGCAGCTCCATGGACCGGGTCATGCACCTGACCATTTATCTGACCGATATGGCCGACCGCGCCGCGTTCAATGAGGTCTACAAACGCTTTTTTGCCAAGCCCTGGCCCGTGCGCGCGGCGGTTGGCGTGGCTGCGCTGGCGGTAGACGGCATGCGTGTGGAAGTCACCGCGATGGCCGCTCAAGCCTGAAGTAATGCCGGTCAGGCATTTCACAGCTACAATGCGCGCCTCAACCGTGACAAGCCTGACTAAAAAAACTATGTCCTTGCCCAAGCATCACCTGGAATTGCTCAGCCCTGCCCGCGATGTCGCCATCGCGCGCGAGGCCATCCTGCATGGCGCCGACGCCATCTACATTGGCGGCCCGAGCTTCGGCGCGCGCCATAACGCGTGCAACGAAGTGAGCGATATCGCTCAACTGGTGGAATTCGCCCGTCGTTACCACGCCCGCGTCTTCACGACTATCAACACCATCTTGCATGACAACGAACTCGAAGCCGCGCGCAAGCTGATCCATCAGCTCTACGACGCCGGTGTCGACGCGCTGATCGTGCAGGACCTTGGGGTGATGGAGCTGGATATCCCGCCCATCGAGCTGCACGCCAGCACCCAGACCGACATCCGCACCCTGGGCCGCGCCAAGTTCCTCGACCAGGCCGGGTTCTCGCAGTTGGTGTTGGCCCGCGAGCTGAACCTGCAGGAAATCCGCGCCATCGCCGACGAGACCGATGCCGCCATCGAGTTCTTTATCCACGGTGCCCTGTGCGTGGCGTTCTCCGGGCAGTGCAATATCTCCCACGCGCAAAATGGCCGCAGCGCCAACCGTGGGGACTGCTCCCAGGCGTGCCGCCTGCCGTACACCTTGAAAGACGACCAGGGCCGCGTCGTGGCCTTTGAAAAGCACCTGCTGTCGATGAAAGACAACAACCAGAGCGCCAACCTGCGTGCGCTGGTGGAAGCCGGCGTGCGCTCCTTCAAGATCGAAGGCCGCTACAAGGACATGGGTTATGTGAAGAACATCACCGCCTATTACCGCCAGCGCCTCGACGAAATCCTCGAAGACCGTCCGGACCTGGCGCGCGCGTCCAGCGGCCGTACCGCGCACTTCTTCCTGCCCGACCCGGAAAAAACCTTCCACCGTGGCAGCACCGACTACTTTGTCAGCGACCGCAAGATCGACATCGGCGCCTTCGACACCCCGACTTTCACCGGTTTGCCGGTGGGCGTGGTGGAAAAAGCCGGCAAGCGTGACCTGCAAGTGATCACCCATGAGCCGCTGTCCAACGGCGACGGCCTCAATGTGCTGGTCAAGCGTGAAGTGGTGGGTTTTCGCGCCAACATCGCCGAGCCCAAGGGCGAGTTCGAGGAAGACGGCGAGAAGCGCTACCGCTACCGCGTCGAGCCGAATGAAATGCCGGCCGGCCTGCATCAGTTGCGCCCGAACCACCCGCTGAACCGCAACCTCGACCACAACTGGCAACAGGCGTTGCTCAAGACCTCGGCCGAACGCCGTATCGGCCTGTCATGGGTCGCGCGTTTGCGTGAAGAGCAGTTGGACGTCACCGCCACCAGCGAAGAAGGCATCCACGCCAGCGTCACCCTGCCCGGCCCGTTTGGCGCGGCCAACAAGCCGGAACAGGCGCTGGACACCCTGCGCGACCTGCTTGGCCAACTCGGTACCACCGAGTATCACGCCACCCGCATCGAACTGGATGCCCCCCAGGCGTTCTTCATTCCCAACTCGCAGCTCAAGGCATTGCGCCGCGAAGTGATCGAAGCCCTGACCGCAGCCCGTGTTGCCGCCCACCCCCGTGGCGGGCGCAAGGCCGAGACCACGCCGCCGCCGGTGTACCCGGAAGCGCACCTGTCGTTCCTGGCCAACGTCTACAACCAGAAAGCCCGCGACTTCTACCACCGTCACGGGGTGAAGCTGATCGACGCAGCCTTTGAAGCCCATGAAGAGAAAGGCGAAGTGCCGGTGATGATCACCAAGCACTGCCTGCGTTTCTCCTTCAACCTGTGCCCTAAACAGGCCAAGGGTGTGACAGGGGTGAAGACCAAGGTCGCGCCGATGCAGTTGATTCACGGCGATGAAGTGTTGACGTTGAAGTTCGACTGCAAACCCTGCGAAATGCACGTGGTGGGCAAGATCAAGGGGCATATCCTTGGGTTGCCACAACCGGGCAGTGTGGTGGAGCATTTCAACCCGGAAAATATCATCTTTCAGGGCACGCACTGACCCTATGGGAGCGGGGCCACCACCAGCCCCGCTGCAACCCCGCCGCCGCCAGCAGAATCGCCGCCCCCCCCAGCCATTGCAGCCAGCCCAGGCGATGCCCGAAGGCAATCCAATCGACGAAGATCGCCGCAATCGGGTAGATAAACGACAGAGCGCCAGTGATGGCGGTGGGCAGTTTCTGGATCGCGCCATAGAGCAACACATACATCAAACCGGTGTGCACCACGCCGAGCGTGACCAATGCAGCCCAGGCGTTGGTGGTGGCAGGCAAGCTGTTCCAAGGCACCAAGGGCGCCAGTAACACAGCGCCGGTGGTCACCTGGATCAACGCCATCAAATGCGGTGGTACGTCCTTCAAACGCTTGATGATCAGTGCGGCAATCGCGTACAGCAATGCCGCGCCCAGCGCCAGGGCAATGCCTGCAAGGTAATCGTCGCCGGTTGGCTGATTACCATGGGCGGTGACGATCGCCAGCATTCCCAGGAACGCCAGGCTCAGCCACGCCAGTTTCTGCACGGTTATCTTTTCTCCCAGGAACAGCGCCGCCAGCATCACCAACATGAACGGCTGCACGTTGTACACCGCCGTGCTGATGGCGATCGAGGCGCGGGAATAGGATTCGAACAGCAGCAACCAGTTGCCGACAATCGCCACGCCACTGAGCATCGCCAGGCCGAACGTGGCCCAACTGAGCAGGTCCAGGCGCAGGTAGCCGAGCAGCGCGCACACCAGCAACAGGGTCAGGCCGCCGATCACGCAGCGCCAGAACACCACTTCGATCACCGACACGCCGGACACCAGCACAAACCAGCCGATGGTGCCCGAGATCAGCATGGCGGCGATCATTTCCCACGAACCGCGACGGATGGATGAATCCATGATTGATGCTCCTCAAGTGAGGCTCAATTATGGCAATCTGCTTGTGCGCGGCTCCAGTGACTAAAAAAGGCAAAATCCCGCAATCACCTTTTCTTATTAGGCGAACACCATGATCGACACCATCGACCAGCAACTGATCGCCGCCTTGATGGATGACTCGCGGCTATCCCTCAAGGCCCTGGCGGGCATCACCGGGCTGTCCTCGCCCAGTGTGGGCGAACGCCTGCGCCGCCTGGAAGAACGCGGCGTGCTGACTCACTACACCGTCGACATCGACCCCAGGCACTTCGGTTACCTGCTGCAAGCCATCGTGCGCATCCGCCCCCTGCCCGGCAAATTGCAGGAGGTGGAGCGCCAGATCCAGGCGATCCCCGAATTCACCGAATGCGACAAGGTCACCGGCGAAGACTGCTTCATCGCGCGCCTGCATGTGCGCACCATGGACCATCTCGACAGCCTGCTGGATCGGATCAATGCCTACGCCGAAACCAACACCGCCATCGTCAAGAAAACCCCGGTAAAGCGACGTTTGCCGCCGCTGACCAACGACTGAACCGCAACACACCGATTCTTGTGGAGAGTGGGCCGGGTGTGGTGAGCAGGCTTCCTGTGGCAGGCGGGCTTGTTGTGGCAAGCAGGCCTGTTGTAGTGAGCAGGCTTGCTGTGGTGAGCGGGCTTGCTGTGGTGAGCGGGCTTGCCCCGCGCTGGGGCGCGAAGCGGCCCCTAAACCTGACTACTCACTATGCCTGGATAAACGCGGTGCCTTTATTGGGGCTGCTTCGCAGCCCAGCGCGGGGCAAGCCCGCTCACCACAACAGCCCCGCTCGCCAAAGGAGCCTAGTCGTGAAGGGCCTTTGCAGCGGGCAGCAAACTTTGAAACTTGCGATAACGCGCCTCCAACACCGGCTGCTGCGTCAGGTCAGGTGTGTACCGGGCTTTGACCGGCATCCCCGCCGCGAGCAGATCCGCCCCCTGCCCCATCGCCACAAACCCGAGCTTCGCCGCGCCAATACACGCGCTCAATTCACTGCCCTGCAACGTGAAGATCTCCCGCTGCAGGATATTCGCCAGCAGCTGCGCCCAGTACTCACTGCGCGCACCGCCGCCCACCAGGGCAAAGGCTCCCACGTCGGCGCCGGTCGATTGCACCGCGCGCAACGCATCAAGCAAACCGAAACCCACCCCTTCCATCACCGCATAACCGAGCATCGCCGGCGTGCAGTCGTGGCCCAGGTTCATGAAACCGCCGCGCAGCAAAGGATCGTTGTGGGGTGTGCGTTCGCCGGCCAGGTACGGCAGGAACAACGGCGTCCCCAAAGGCACGTGCTGTTCAATCGGCAACTGCGCCTGTACCTGCTCCAGCAACGTCTGTTCATCGGCCATGCCCGTCAGCCGTGTGACCCAGCGCAGGCAACTGGCGCCGGCGAGCATGGCACCCATGGTGTACCAGCGGTTGGGCAGCGCGTGGCAGAAGCTGTGCACTGCACTGGCCGGGTTGCCTGCAGCGTGATCGGTGATCGCAACAATGGCGGCGCTGGTGCCAAGGGTAATAAAGCCATCACCGGCGTTGACCGCGCCGATGCCGACCGCCGCCACAGGGTTGTCACCGCCACCGCCGGCAATCACCACCTCAGCTGACAGGCCCAGTCCCGTGGCCGTCAACAGCGCGCTCGCCGCACCACCCTCCACCAGCCTGGGCAATTGCCCGGGCGTAAGGCCTGTAGCGCGAACCATAGGGGTAAACCATGCCCGCCGCGCCACATCCAGCCACAACGTACCCGCCGCGTCGGACATCTCGCTGATGCGCTCGCCACTCAAGCGCAAGCGCAGGTAATCCTTGGGCGACAGCACGCAATCAATCGCCTGGAACACCTCGGGCTCATGCCGTTGCAGCCACAGCAGTTTCGGCGCGGTCAGCCCGGCCATGGGCAGGCTGCCGGTGACGTCGGCGAAGCCGGGACCCAGTTGTTCGGCCTCGGCCACGGCACGGGAGTCGTCCCACAGGATCGCCGGGTACAACACGCGGTTGTCCGCCCCCAGCAACACCGCGCCGTGCATCTGCCCCGACAGGCCGATACAGGCCACGCGGGTAAACGCCTGGTGCTGGCGCAGTTGCTGCAACGCCTGCAAGCAGGCTTGCCACCAGTCTTCCGGTGCCTGTTCAGACCAGCCGCTGTGCCGGCGCGACACGCTCAAGCGCACGCCGGCATGGGCCAGCACCGCGCCCGTGGCGTCCATGAGGATGGCTTTGAGTTCCGACGTGCCCAGGTCAATGCCCAGGGAAACAGGACTGTTCATGCGTGTGTTATTCCCATCAATGACAGCCACAGGAGTTACGTAACTGCAGGGTCGGCGCCAGGCGCACGCTCTGGGGCGCTGCGTCAGGCGACGCCATGCGTTGCAGCAACAGGTCGACCGCGCGGGCGCCAAGGGCCTTGACCGGCTGTGCGATCAGGCTCAGGCGCGGCACGAAAAAATCCGCCCAGTCAAAATCATCAAAGCCCACCAGGGCCATTTGTCTCGGCACGTCGAGCTGCGCGTCACGCAGGGCGTGCATCGCGCCGAGGGTCATCAGGTTATTGCCGGCCATGATCGCCGTGGGTGGCGAAGCCAGGCCCAGCAACTGCACCGTGGCCTGGCGCGCCGGCTCGGTGTTGGAGCCGCCGTTGACCAGCAGCTGCGGATCGAAGGCCAGCCCCGCCGCGTGCAACGCCGCGCGGTAACCCGCTACCCGCTCATCCGTGGTGCTGAACCCCGTGCGCCCGGCGATAAAGCCGATGCGGCGGTGCCCGTGCCCGATCAGGTGTTCAATCAGGGCCTGGGTGGCCTGGGTATTCTCCACCCCGACCTGGTCAAACTGCTCGCTCATCATGCGGTCCACCAACACCGCCGGAATCTCGTTGGCGCGCATGTACTCCAGGGCCATCGAACCGTTCGACGGCGCCAGCACAATACCGTCGACCCGCCGATGATGCAGCGCCGTGACCACCCGCAGCTCCTGCTCCGGGTCGTCGTGGGTGTCGACAAACAGCATCATGTAGCCGTGTTTGGCGCACTCGGTTTCAATCGCGTGCACCGTCTCGCTGAAGTAATGGTTGGACAGCGCCGAAATCGCTACGCCAATCGTGTTGGTACTGGACCGCGCCAGCGAGCGCGCCAGGGTGTTGGGGATATACCCCAGTTCCTGGATCGCCCGCCGCACCGCCAGCACCGTGGCCGGGCTGACCTTGCGGGTGCCGTTCAACACGTGTGACACGGTCGACGTCGACACCCCCGCCCTGCTTGCCACGTCATCCATGGTCACCACGACGCTGTTCCTCTCACGCTATCAATGTTTACTCGACCAGCCGCTGTACGTACCGACGTTGTCGCGGGTGATCAGTTTTGGCGTGAGCAGGGTCACCGCTTCGGCCGGGGCCTTGTCGTTGAGCAGGTCATTGCCGACACTCACCGCCGTCTGCGCCATGGCCCACGGGTCCTGGCTGGCTGACGCCTGGATCTGGGTGTCGGTCTTCAACGCGTTCTCGATATCCGGCGCGCCGTCCACCGACGTGATGATAATGCCGCTGCGCTTGAGCTGCTTGGCCGCCAGGTCGCTGCCGATGGCTTGGGGGTCGTTGATCGCAAACAGGCCGTCGATTTTCGGGAAGCGCGTGAGGTAGCCCTGCATCACGTTCAGGCCGCCTTCGCGGGAGCCTTTGCCGTCCTGGTCGTCGGACAGCACCTTGATCTCCGGCGCGCCGGCCAATGCGGCTTTACAGCCTTTGACGCGGTCGGTCACGGCGGTGACTTGCGGACCGTTCTGGATAATCACGTTGCCCTTGCCGGCAAGCTTGTCCACCAGGTATTGGCAGGCCAGCTTGCCGGCTTCGACGTTGTCGGTCTGCACGGTGGCATTCACGCCCTTGGCGTCCACATCCACCGCCACCACCACGATGCCGGCATCGCGGGCTTTCTTGATCGCCGAGGCCATGGCCGACGGGTCGACGGCGTTGATCAGGATCAGGTCGACCTTGGACGAGATAAAGTTGTCGATCTGCGAAAATTGCTTGCTCAGGTCGTAGTCGGCGGACACCGAGGTGACCTTGACGTTGGGGTTCAGCTCCTTGGCCCGGGCCGTGGCGCCATCGGCCAGGGTTACGAAATACGGGTTGCCGAGCGAGCCCATGCTGATGCCCAGGGCCTTGAGTTCGCGGGCCTCTGCGGCTTGGGACATCAGGGCAGCCAAGGCAATGACGGGAAACATGCGTTTAAGGTTCATGCGGGTCTCTCTTGTGATTGTTGTATGAGTGAAATCAGGTCCGTGCACCGGACTGGCGATAGCGATCCAGCGCGACCGCGCCGATGATCACGATGCCCTTGATGATGTACTGCCAGATGTCCGACACCCCCAGCAGCACCAGGCCATTGGTGAGTACCGCGATAATCAGCGCGCCGATCAGCGTGCCGCCGATGGTGCCGACACCGCCGGTAAAACTGGTGCCGCCGAGGATCACCGCGGCAATCGCATCCAGCTCGTAGGATTGCCCCAGTTGCAGGCCATTGGCGGCGAACAGGCGCGAGGCGCTCATCACCGCACCCAGCCCGGCCAAGGCGCCGGACATGGCGTAGACGAACAGCAGCACCTTCCAAACCTTGATCCCGGAGAGTCGCGCCGCTTCGGGGTTGCCGCCCACCGAATAGATCTGCACGCCCATCACCGTGCGGCGCAGGATGAACCACGACAGCGCCACCACTGCCACGGCGATCACCACCAGCCAGGGCACGCCGAGGATCGAGTCGTTGCCGATAAAGGCAAACGGCAGGTCGGGGTTGAACACGGTCTTGTCATCCGCCAGCAGACGCGCCAGTCCGCGCATGGCGGTGAGTGCGCCAAGGGTGACGATAAACGGCGGCAGGCGCATGAAGGCAATCAGCCCACCGTTGACCAGGCCCAGCAGCAGGCCGAAGCCGATACCGGCCGCAATCCCGAACATGCCGAACTGCGGCGACATCGACGCCTGCAGCGCCACCACGGCCGACGCCGCCAGGATCGCCCCCACCGACAGGTCGATCCCCGCGGTGAGGATCACAAAGGTCATGCCCGCCGCCAGCACCACGTTGACCGAGGCCTGCTGGGTGATGATCGACAGGTTCTGCATGGTCAGGAAGTTCTCGCTGGCCAGGGCGAAGCCCACCAGCAGCAAAATCAGCACCGGCAACATGCCGACCGTGCGCATCAGTTCGCGGGCACGTTCGGCCTTGCCTGTTGTAGCAATCATTGAATCAGCCATGGGCAACCACCTGATCGCCACCGGTGGCGAGGTCAATAATACGTTCCTGGGAGATGACGTGACCGGAGGCCCCGCCGACTTCGGCCACCAACTGGCCTTCGCGCATGATCAGCACCCGGTCGCAGGTGCCGATGATTTCCGGCAGCTCGCTGGAGATCACCACGATGCCCACGCCGGCCTGCGCCAGTTGATTGATGATGCGGTAGATCTCGGATTTGGAGCCGATGTCCACGCCGCGTGTGGGTTCGTCGAGGATCAGCACGTGGGGCTTGACCTCCAGCAGCCGCGCCAGCAGGACCTTCTGCTGGTTGCCGCCGGACAGCGTGCCGACATTGACCTTGCCCGACGCCACGCGAATCGACAGTGACTTGATTGCATCATTGGCACGTTTCAAGCCATGGCCACAGTCGAGCACACCACCGGCACGGGCATCCGGCACACAGGCGCAGACGTTGATGTTGTCGGCCACGCTCATGTCCAGGAACAGGCCCTGGGCCTTGCGGTCTTCGGTGAGGTACACCACGCCGGCACGAATCGCATCCGCCGGGTTGCGCAGTTGGGTCACGGTCTTGCCCACCACTTCCAGGGTGCCGCTGGTGCGCGGATCGGCGGCGAAGATCAGCCGCGCCAGCTCGGTGCGCCCTGCCCCGACCAGCCCGGCGATACCCAGCACTTCACCGGCATGCAGGTCGAAGCTGCAGTTACGCACGCGCTTGCCATCGGCCATGTCACGCACGCGCATCACCACCGCACCGGGGTCGTAGGCGGCATGTTCCTTCTTGTAGAAACCGGACAGATCGCGGCCCACCATCATCTTCACGAGGACTTCGGCCGACAGTGCGTCGCGGCTCAGTTCGCCGATGTATTGGCCGTCGCGCAGCACCGAGACACGGTCCGACAGTTCATAGATCTCGGCCATGCGATGACTGATGTAGATGATCGCCAGGCCCTGGCTGCGCAGTTGCTTGATCAGCGCAAACAGACGGTCGGTCTCGCGGGACGATAACGGCGTGGTCGGTTCGTCCATCACCAGGATCCTGGCGTGGGCGTGCAAGGCCCGGGCAATTTCCACCAGCTGACGCTCGGCAATCGACAGGCTGCTGACCTTAGTGGCCGGGGTGAATTCGGCGCCCAGGCGTTGCAGCACTTCGACGCAACCGGCTTGCATGCCCTTGCGGTCGATGGTCCAGCCACGGCGCAGTTCGCGGCCCAGGTAGATGTTCTCGGCCACGCTCAGGTTCGGGCACAGGCTCAATTCCTGGTAGATCACGGCGATGCCGAGGGCTTTGGCGGTGGCGGGGGTAAAGGTGGCGACGGGCTGGCCGGCCATGCGGATTTCACCGCCGGGATCGGCCTGGTAAGCGCCGGAGAGGATTTTCATCAGGGTCGATTTGCCGGCGCCGTTCTCCCCCATCAAGGCGTGGATTTCGCCGGGGTAGACCTTCAGGCCGACATTCTTGAGCACGCGCAAACCGTTGAAGGTTTTGCTGATGCCCTGCATCTCAAGCAAGGGTTCAAGGCTCATCAATGAGCTCCTGGTTTTATTATTTTTGTCGTTCAGCCCCCTTTGATCAGAGCCGATTGCCACCGACTCTAATCAGATACATTTACTTACGCAAGCGCTTGCGCAGTCCGTTTGTCGCTAGAAGAAACGTTTCATCAAGCGCATAAAGTGTCATTTTGGCATTTTTAACGTTTTGGCAGCAGGTGCACCAGGGTGTTATCCGCGCGGGCTTTCAAGGCCATGGTCAACCCTTTGCCGCTGCACATGACCGAACGTCGCCTGCCCTGCCTGGCGGCCCGCCGCCCTTTGCCGGCGTACACTCGTTTGAGTGTATCCATACCGAAGTGCGGGCAGTATCTGCTATTGTCCGGGGACCTCATCTCCTCCTCATCGCGTCCACGCGATTTTCTGTGAGCATGCTCTGCGGCCCTGTCATCGACATGGCCGGGCCGATCTGCCTGGAAAACACCGCCATGGACAAACCCGTCACTGGACCACCGCTTGAAGCCCAATCACGGGCTGAAAAAATCGTCGAATTCAAACGCCAGAAGACCCTGCTGAAAACCGGTGCCCTGCAAGACGCAATCTTCAACAGCGCCTACTTCTCTAGCATCGCCACCGATGAAAAGGGCGTGATCCAGATTTTCAATGTCGGCGCCGAACGCATGCTCGGCTATGCCGCCGAGGATGTCCTCAACCGCATTACCCCCGCCGATATCTCCGACCCCGACGAACTGATCACCCGCGCCGCCGCCCTCAGCCTGGAGCTGGACACGCCGATCACGCCGGGCTTCGAAGCGTTGGTGTTCAAGGCGTCCCGCGGCATCGAGGATATTTACGAGCTGACCTATATCCGCAAGGACGGCAGCCGGCTGTCGGCCATGGTCTCGGTGACGGCGCTGCGCAACCGGCATGACACCATCATCGGTTACCTGCTGATCGGCACCGACAACACCGCACGCAAACACGAAGAAGCCGAACGCAAGGGCTTTGAGCGCGCGCTGGAGGAAAAGAACCTGGAGCTGGAACATGCCAGCCATATGAAGTCCGAGTTCCTCGCCACCATGTCCCACGAATTGCGCACACCGCTGAATGCGGTGATCGGTTTTTCCGAGGCGTTGAAGGACGGGCTGGTGGGCGACATGAGTGAGACCCAGCGCGAATACATCGGCGACATCTTTACCAGCGGCCAGCACCTGTTGTCGCTGATCAACGACATTCTCGACCTGTCCAAGGTCGAAGCCGGGATGATGGACCTGGAGTTGGAAGCCGTCGAGTTGGCGGGCCTGTTGTCCAACAGCCTGTTGATCGTGCGCGAAAAAGCCGCCCTGCAACGCATCCAGTTGAAGCTCGAAAGCCAGGGCGACTTCGGCACACTGGCGCTGGACCTGCGCAAGACCAAGCAAATCATCTACAACCTGCTGGCCAATGCGGTGAAGTTCAGCGCCCACGGCAGTTCCGTGACCCTGGCGGTGCGCCAGGTGGCCCGCGCACAGGTCGGGCGAGTGCCCGGCGATTGGCCGATGCACGGGTTTGCCCTGCAACCCAGCGCCCACCAGCAGTTCCTCGAATTGAGCATCAGCGACACCGGTATCGGTATCGCCGAGGAGGACATGGGCAAGCTGTTCAAGGCCTTCAGCCAGATCGACAGCAGCCTGGCGCGCAAATTCGAAGGCACTGGCCTGGGGCTGGCGATGGTCAAGCAACTGGTCGACCTGCACGGTGGCAGCGTTGCGGTGGCCAGCCGTGAAGGCCAGGGCGCCCGGTTTGTGGTGTGGCTGCCACTCCACCGCGGCACGGAGGCTGGATGGCCCATATCCTGATCGTCGAAGACAACGAGGCCAATATGCGCCTGGCCCGACTGCTGCTGGTCAACGTCGGGCACACGGTGGTGTGGGCCGCCGACGCCGAGAGCGGGCTGACCCTGGCCCGTGAAGCCCAACCGGCGCTGATCCTGATGGACATCCAGCTGCCGGGCATGGACGGCCTGGCCGCTACCGCGCTGCTCAAACAGGATCCGCACACCGCCCATATCCCGGTGATTGCCCTCACCGCCATGGCCATGAAGGAAGACCGTGAAAAGACCCGGTTGGCCGGTTGCGATGCCTACATCAGCAAGCCGCTGCGCTACAAAGAGCTGTACCAGGTGATCGACACGCTGTTGCAACACACCACCCTCTCCCCCCTCAGATGAGTCCTCTCCATGGCCAGCCAACCCGCAACGCTGTTGATCGTTGATGACGAACCCCAGGTTCGCAAGCTGCTGGAAACCCTGTTGCAACACGAGGGCTACCAGACCCTCACGGCGGCCAGCGGCGAGGAAGCCTTGCAACTGGTGGCCAAACAGCCACCTGACCTGATCCTGCTGGACATCATGATGCCGGGCATGGACGGCTACGAAGTGGCCAGCCAGCTCAAGGGCGATGCGGCCACGGCGAGCATTCCGATCATCATGCTGTCGGCTCTCAGCGAGTCGAGTGCACGGGTCAGTGGCCTGGAAACCGGTGCCGAGGAGTTCATCAGCAAGCCGGTGGAGCGGGTCGAACTGTGGCTGCGGGTGCGCAACCTGCTGCGGCTCAAAAGCCACGGCGATCAACTTAAGCGCCATAGCCAGTTGCTTGAGCAGCAACTGCAACACCATGCCGTTGACAGCGCACGGATGAACGTGCACGACCTGGCCCGCCAGGACCTGGAAAACGCCCTGCGCCTGGCCGTGGAGCGCGAGGAATTCACCCTGCACTACCAGCCAAAAGTCGCGTTGGCCGATGGGCAGATCTGCGCCCTGGAGGCACTGCTGCGTTGGGAGCGCCCGGGTTACGGCGCGGTATCGCCAGCGATATTCGTGCCTATCCTTGAAAGCCTGGGCTTGATCGTGGAGGTGGGCCGCTGGGTGATCCGCAGCGTGTGCCAGCAGATTGCGACGTGGCGGCGCAGCGCGATTGGCGCCGTCGAGGTGTCGGTGAACGTCTCCGGCCACCAGTTGATCGAGGGCGACCTGATTGCCGATATCGCGCGTATTCTCAATGAGACCGGCGTCGAACCCCATTGGCTGGAAGTGGAACTGACCGAAGGCTCGCTGATGGAGAATACCCAGCACACCATCGACAGCCTGCAACGCCTGCACGCCATGGGGGTGAAGATCTCCATCGACGACTTCGGTACCGGCTATTCGAGCCTGGCCTACCTGCGACGCTTCCCCATCGACACGCTGAAGATCGACATTGCGTTTATTCGCGAGGTCACCAGCAACCCCCAGGATGCCGCGATCACCCGCACCATTATCGAGTTGGCCCATAGCCTGAACCTGCGGGTGGTGGCCGAAGGTGTGGAAACCCAGGCGCAATTGGCGTTCCTCAAGGAGGCCGGCTGCGATCAGATCCAGGGCTACCTGTTCAGCAGGCCGCTGCCCACTGAAGACCTGGAGCGCCTGCTGATCCATCGCCAATGAATTCAAAGCGACGCAATCACATTGAACCTGCAGTCGGCGATACGCCTCGAACGTGAATAGACCACGGCCCTGGATACCCTCCCGATGACTTTTATTCTATGGATGGCCGTCCTCGGTGCCGTGCTGCTGACCCTTGCCCTCACCTCTTCTTACCTGCGCTGGATGCCGGTGACCACCTCGGCGGTGTGCCTGTTGCTGGGCGTGGGCATCGGCCCCCTCGGCGTGGACCTGCTGCACCTGGACATCAAGCAGTCTGCGCGCTGGATGGAGCACCTCACCGAAGTCGCGGTGCTGTTTTCACTGTTCGTCAGCGGGCTCAAACTGCGCCTACCCCTGGGCCATCGCACCTGGCGCATCGCGTTCGGCATGGCCGGGCCAGTCATGCTGTTGACCATCCTCGGCAGCTGCCTGGCGCTGCATTACGTGTTTGAACTGTCATGGGGGGTGTCGCTGCTGGTGGGTGCCATTCTCGCGCCGACCGATCCGGTGCTGGCGGGCCTGGTACAGGTCAATAATGCACAGGATTACGATGCGCTGCGCTTCGGTTTGTCCGGAGAAGCCGGGTTAAACGATGGCACGGCCTTTCCCTTTGTGATTTTTGCCTTGGTCTTCATGCAGCACGGCGGCTTTGACGGTGACTGGCTAGGCGGTTGGGCGTTGAAGAACCTGCTGTGGGCGGTGCCGGCAGGGCTGTTGATCGGTTACTGGATGGGCCGGGGCATTGGCCGCACGACCCTGTGGCTACGCGTCAACAACAGTGATAGTACGCTCTCTCCGAATGACTACCTGACCCTCGCCCTGATCGCCCTGGCCTACGTGGTAGCCGAAGCGGTGGGGGGTTACGGCTTTCTGTCAGTGTTCGCCGCCGGGCTCGGGCTGCGTCAGGCAGAGTTCAGGTCAACCGGCCACTCCCACACGCCATCGGAGCATTTGGCGCTGCCGGTGGTGGGTCATCTTGAAGTGGAACCGGAGCACGCCCTGCAAGGGGATGTGAGTGAGCTGGCCGAGACCCAGATCGCCGCCGGCGTAATGATGGGCGACATGCTCTCGTTCGGCAGCCTGGTGGAGCGCTCGATGGAAGTGTTCCTGGTCACGGTGCTCGGCATCGTGCTGGCCAGTCATTGGGATTGGCGGGCATTGCCGTTGGCGGCGTTGCTGTTCTGCGTGATTCGACCGGTCAGTGTGTTTGCGATGCCCTGGGGTCGCCTGGTCGATCGCCAGCAGCGCGGACTGATGGGCTGGTTCGGGATTCGCGGAATCGGCAGCATCTACTACCTGTTCTACGCGCTCAACCATGGCCTTGTCGGCACCAGCAGCGCGGTGGCGGTGAACCTGACGTTGTCAGTGATCGCCTTGAGCATCGTCGTTCATGGCTTGAGTACCCAGCCGATGCTCGCGTGGTATGAACGACGTGCCCAGGCGAAAGCTCAGTCCTGACGCTCGGTATTGCCCACATCCGCCGCGTCATCCAGATCATTGAGCGGTACTTCTGCATCATCCATCAGGGAACCCGGGTCTTCATTGCCCGGATCGTTGAGTTCTTCTTCCAGTTCTTTGGACATGACCGTCTCCTCTAACCGCCTTGGGTGTCGATATCGGCATCGGTTTCAGGCTTGGGCTCGCGCTCAGGCTTGAAGTCTGGACTGTAGTCGTTTTCCCTGGCTTTGGGGTCGGCGGCGGGTTTCGGGTCTTTCGGTGCATCGGCCGCCGTGCCTGGGGCCGGTTCGCCGCCGTCGATTGCCGGGTCGTTACGGTTGCTGGTCTGGGGGTCTTTGTCTGTGCTCATGGCTCACCTCGTTTGAAAAACGCAGACTGCGTAAAGGTAAGGTCCCGTGCCGGCCACTGAAGTTCCAATTGCTTAAGAGCCCGGGTTATCCACCTGGATATAAAACGCGTACGCCCCCAGCAACACCCAGAACACCATGAACAGCCACGGCGCACGCATGGAGAACAGCAGCGACTTGCGGTAGCCCTTATGGGACGACTCCATTTCGGAAAACAGCGGCGACTCATCGTAGGCCATGCCCATCACCGGCTCGCTGCGCAGCAGTTCGCTCTGCTTGTAGTGCCAGTGGTCAATGATTTCGTACGCGGCGCGGATCCCCGGCCAGGCATTCAGGGAACTGAGTATGCCGAGCAGCGTCAGGAACACCGGCACCACCAGGGTGAACAACTTGCCCCACTCCGGGTTGAGGTTGCCCATGCCGGAGACAAAGGCAATCACCAGGAACGACTGCGCGGTCAGGTAGGCATCGGTACGGTTGGCGAGGATGGTGGTTTCGTATTGGATTTCGCGACGGTAGAAGTCCAGGCGGTCCTTGGGCGAGCCGAAGATCTTGGCGTTGTGCTCGCTGTGGTCGGCCAGGTTCGCTTCCGGGGTGTCGGGTGAAATGATTCTGGGCACATCCGTGCTCCCTGCTGGGCTTAAACCCCTTAGAAGAATCGGGCCGTGGCGAAGTTCAAGTTTGTTGTTGCACCATCGCGGTGCGCAAACCGCTCCCTTATGGTGAGCAGCCTTGTCGTTGCCTGCCTTTTTTGTGTGATAAGCGGGCTTAATATGGTGATCGGGCTTGTTGTGGTGAGCGGGCTTGCCCCGCGTTGGGCTGCGCAGCGGCCCCAAAAAAACTTGGGAGCGCTTCGCACTCCAACGCGGGGCAAGCCCGCTCACCACAGCAAGCCCGCTCACCACAGCAGTCCGGCTCCCCCAGCAGTCCAGCTCACCACAACAGTCCAGCTCACCCCAGAAGCCTGGTAACCCCAGAAGGCCCGCTCACCACAATGGGAAATCAGCGCGGGATGCCCATTCCGGCACACGCATTGCTTTATCCATTCATCTGCCCGAATACAGGAACATTCGTTACCCCCCGACCCAGAGCCGACCCCATAAGAAAGTAAGGACCAGGCCCGGTGGCACCATCAGCCACGGGCTCATAAAAAAATGCGTTTTTTAAAGCGGCAGTGCCACCCAAGGCAACCCTCGGCACTGACAAGGTACTGGAATGGCTCGATCTTTCTTCGATGAAATGAATGACGCAAACGGCGTGTGCCGTGCGCACTATCAGGACTTCTCCCGCTGGCTGGCCAACACGCCGCCGGAATTGCTGGCCCAGCGCCGTCGCGAAGCCGATCTGCTCTTCCATCGCGCGGGAATCACCTTCACCCTTTATGGCGACGAGCAGGACACCGAGCGCCTGATCCCCTTCGACATCATCCCCCGCAGCATCCCCGCCAGTGAATGGAGCGTGATCGAACGCGGTTGTATCCAGCGCGTCAATGCACTGAACATGTTCCTCGCCGACATCTACCACGACCAGCGCATCATAAAGGCCGGGATCATTCCGGCCGACCAGGTGCTGGGCAACGAGGGTTACCAGAAGGCCATGGTCGGCCTGGACCTGCACCGCGATATTTATTCCCACATCTCGGGGGTGGACTTGGTACGCGATGGCGACGGCACCTACTACGTGCTCGAAGACAACCTGCGCACCCCCAGCGGCGTGAGCTACATGCTCGAAGACCGCAAGATGATGATGCGCCTGTTCCCCGAAGTGTTCGCCAAGCAGCGTATCGCGCCGGTGGACCACTACCCCAACCTGCTGCTCAAGACCCTGAAAAGCGCCAGTCGCCTGGACAACCCCAACGTGGTGGTGCTGACACCCGGGCGCTTCAACAGCGCGTTCTTCGAACATGCGTTCCTGGCGCGGGAAATGGGCGTGGAGCTGGTGGAAGGCGCCGACCTGTTCGTGCACGACCTCAAGGTGTTCATGCGCACCACCGACGGGCCCAAGGCGGTGGACGTGATCTACCGGCGTATCGACGACGCCTTCCTCGACCCGCAGGCGTTCAACCCTGAATCCATGCTCGGCGTGCCAGGGCTGGTCGCGGCCTATTGCGCCGGCAATGTGGTGCTGGCCAATGCCATCGGCACCGGCGTGGCGGACGACAAATCGATCTATCCCTATGTGCCGGCGATGATCAAGTTTTACCTGGATGAAGAGCCGATCCTGCAAAACGTGCCGACCTTCCAGTGCCGCAAGCCGGATGAACTGTCCCACGTACTGGCCAACCTCGCCGACCTGGTGGTCAAGGAAACCCAGGGCTCCGGCGGCTACGGCATGCTGGTAGGCCCCGCTTCCAGCGCCGCCGAGATCGAAGACTTCCGCCAACGCATCAAGGCCCGCCCCCATGCGTATATCGCCCAACCGACCCTGAGCCTGTCCACCTGCCCGACCTTTGTCGAAAACGGCATCGCGCCCCGGCATATCGACCTGCGGCCCTTTGTGCTCTCGGGCAAGGAAACCCGCCTGGTGCCGGGAGGCCTCACCCGTGTGGCGCTGAAGGAAGGCTCGTTGATCGTCAACTCGTCGCAAGGCGGCGGAACCAAGGACACCTGGGTGGTGGAGGGCTGAGTATGTTGAGTAGAACCGCCGCAGATCTGTATTGGATGTCCCGCTACCTGGAGCGCGCCGAGAACCTGGCGCGCATGCTCGAAGTCAGTTACTCGCTGTCGCTGATGCCCCAGGCCGGGCGTAGCGATGGCCTGGACGAACTGGCGATGTCGTTGCTCAGCAGCGGCACCCTGGACAGTTACCTGGAGCGCCACCAAACCCTGGATGCCGAGCGCATGCTGCACTTCTTCGCCCTCGACGAAGAAAACCCGGCCAGCATCTACAACTGCCTGCGCGCCGCGCGGGGCAATGCCCATGCGGTGCGCGGGCGCATCACCGCCGATATGTGGGAAAACCTCAACGCCACCTGGCTGGAAATGCGCAGCATCGCCGCCGGCGGCTTGGCACGCCATGGCATCAGCCACTTCTGTGACTGGGTCAAGCAGCGTTCGCACCTGTTCCGCGGCGCGACCTCGGGGACCATCATGCGCAACGACGCCTATCGCTTCATTCGCCTGGGCACCTTTGTCGAACGCGCGGACAACACCCTGCGCCTGCTGGACGCGCGCTACGAGATGTTCGGCGAAGAGTCGGAAGAAGTCAGCGACCTGTCGGCACGCGGGTATTACCAGTGGAGCGCCCTGCTCCGCGCGTTGTCGTCGTTCGAGGCGTATACGGAGCTGTATCCGAATGCGCTGAATGCGCGGTCGGTGTCGGAGTTGCTGTTATTACGCAGTGACGTGCCGCGTTCGTTGCATGCCTGTATCGAAGAGTTGAGTCATATCCTCGCGGACCTGCCCGGCAGTTACGGGCGCACCGCACAGCGCCTGGCGGCGGAGTTCGAGGCGCGGCTGAGGTATACCGGGATTGATGAGATTCTCGAAGACGGCCTGCATAGCCGTCTCACGGAGTTCATCGACACCGTGCGCGAGTTGGCGCGTGCGATCCACAGTTCCTACCTGGAAGTGGTCTGACGGTTCAGTGCCGGCCCAGGAAATCGAGCAGCAACGTGTTAACCCGCGCGCCCTGCTCGTTCTGGATCCAGTGCCCGCAGTTGGCCAACACGTGCAGCTCCAACTGCGGCACGCATTCGGGCATGCGTTTGAGCGTATGGGCCTCGAATACGCCCACCGGGTCGCGGTCGCCAATCAGGAACAAGGTCGGCTGCAACACCTGGCGGCCGGCGAGGAACTCGGTGCGCTGCCAGTTGCGTTCGAAATTACGGTACCAGTTCAACGGGCCGCGAAAGCCCTGTCCGGCGAAGGTTTGTACGTACACGTCGAGGTCTGCCTGTGAACACCAACGCGGCAATGCACCGGGCGTTGAAGTGCCCTCAAGCAACGTGGCGGTGGCCGGTTTCTGCTGTAGAAACACATCCTGGTCTTGCATGAACAGGCGCAAGGTGCGTTCGATATCGGCATCCAGTTCCTGCTCAGCTACACCCGGTTCCTGGAAATACAGGATGTAATTGAAGCGGTCGGCATACAGCTCGCGCATGATGTCGATCACCGGCCGACGAGCACGCCCGGCAAAAGGCACAGACATCGTGATCAACCGAGTGACGCGCTCCGGCTCGAGCAACGCCAGGTGCCAGGCCACCACGGCGCCCCAGTCATGGCCGACCATGGTGACCTGATCATGACCGAAGTGATCCATGGCCTGCTGAATATCGCCACACAGGGTCAACAGGTCATAGTCGGCGATCTCGGCGGGCGAACTCGATGGCCCGTAACCGCGCATTTGTGGGACAAACACCCGATAACCTGCCGCTGCCAACGCCGGAATCTGTTCACGCCAGGAGTGCCAGCACTCGGGAAACCCATGGAGCAGCCAGATGGGGCGACCCTGTTCCGGCCCCGAGACATGCACCCATAGCTCAATACCGTTTACAGGGATCTTTTGCGGGGGCAGTTGGCTCATGGGCGGGGCCTTTCCTGGAGGTTTTGCCTAGCCTGGGGGATCCGTTGTGCAAGAACCAGCATTATTGATGGCAGGAATAGCTCAATAAACCGTCCACCATTCCGGCAACAACTGGCGGACCCGCGCCTCCCCGAACCGATCATCCATCAACATCACCACGCCCCGGTCGTGCTGGCTGCGGATCACCCTCCCCGCCGCCTGCACGACCTTTTGGATGCCGGGGTACAGGTAGGTGTAGTCGTACCCTGCGCCAAAAATCGCCGCCATGCGCAGTTTTATCTGCTCGTTGACCGGGTTGAGTTGCGGCAATCCCAGGGTGGCGATAAATGCGCCGATCAGGCGTGTGCCCGGCAAGTCGATGCCTTCACCGAACGCGCCGCCCAGCACGGCAAAGCCGACGCCTTGGCTGTGTTCGGTGAATTGATCGAGAAAGCCTTGGCGTTCGGCCTCGGCCATGCCCCGCGACTGTTGCCACAGCGGGATCTGCGGGTGAGTTTCGGCGAGCAGTTGTGCCACCTGTTGCAGGTAATCAAAGCTTGAGAAAAACGCCAGGTAGTTGCCCGGTTGCCGGGCGAACTGACGGGCGATCAGCTCGACAATCGGCGCCAGCGAGGCTTGGCGATGCACGAAGCGGGTGGAGATGTCGCCGACGATGCGCACGTGCAGTTGTTCGGCCTTGAACGGCGATTCCACGTCGACCCAGGCCGTGTCCGCTGGCAACCCCAGCAGGTCGGCGTAATAGTGGCGAGGGCTCAAGGTGGCGGAAAACAACACGCTGCTGCGGGCCGCCGTCAAGCGCGGCCGGATGAATTCGGCGGGTACCACGTTGCGCAGGAACAAGGTCGAGCTGCTGCGTTTGCCGCCGAGCTGGCGCTTGCTGATGTCGAAGATAAAGTGCTCGTTGAACAGCTCGGCGACCTTGGTAAATTGCAGGGCTTCGAAGTAGAAGGCTTGCAGGTCACCACTGAGGGCTTCGGGGTGGTCGTTGAAGTAATCGCCCAGGGCGCTGGTGCACAGGTTCAGGGCCTGGAGCAGTTTGTCCGGGCGCAAGCTGTAGGCCTGGTACGGCGCGAGCTGGTCCTTGTGCAGGGCGTTCCATTCGCGGTTGAGGCGCTGCAGGGGTTTCTTCAGCGGCTCGGGCGCGGTGTCGCGCAGGATCTTCAGGCTGTACTGGTCGAGGCTCGCGCTGTACATCGAACGGGCGCGCTCGACCAGGTTGTGGGCTTCGTCCACCAGCACGGCAGCGCGCCATTGGCTGAGTTGGGCCAGGCCGAAGAGCATGGCACCGAAGTCGAAATAGTAGTTGTAGTCGGCAACCACCAGGTCGGCCCAGCGTGCCATTTCCTGGCTCAGATAATAGGGGCACACCCCGTGAGCGAGGGCGACATCGCGAAGGTTGTGTTGGTCGAGCAGGCGGACCCTGGACGCGGCAAGGCGCGCGGCGGGCAAACGGTCGTAGAAGCCCTTGGCCAAGGGGCAGGCGTCGCCGTGACAGGCCTTGTCCAGGTGCTCGCAGGCCTTGTCCCGCGCCACCAGTTCGAGAACGCGCAGGGGCAGGTCGCTGCTGGCCTGCAGCACCTTGGCTGCATCGAGGGCGAGTTTGCGACCGGGGGTCTTGGCGGTGAGGAAAAACACCTTGTCCAGTTGCTGGGGCGCCAGGGCCTTGAGCAGCGGGAAGATCGTGCCGATGGTCTTGCCGATGCCCGTGGGGGCCTGGGCCATCAGGCAACGGCCGGTGCTGACAGCCTTGTACACCGACTCGGCCAGCGTCCGTTGGCCGGGGCGAAAATCGGCATGGGGGAAACCCAAGGTCTGCGCCGCAGCGTCGCGCGCCTCGCGGTGCTGCATTTCCTGGCGGGCCCAGCCGAGAAACAGTGCACATTGCTGGTTGAAGAACGCTTGCAGCTCGTCCGCCTGGAAACGTTGATTGAGCAGGGTTTCGCCTTCGCCGACGATATCGAAATACACCAGCGCCACGTCGATATCCGTGAGGCCAAGCTTCTGGCACATCAACCAGCCGTACACCTTGGCCTGGGCCCAATGCAGTTGCCGGTGGTTGGCGGGCTGGGCAGCCAGGTCGCCGCGATAGGTCTTCACTTCTTCCAGGCGGTTGGCGTCCGGGTCATAGCCGTCTGCCCTGCCCCGCACCTTCAGTTGCTGGTAGTCGCCTTCGAGGGCCACTTCGTTCTGGTAGTGCGCGCTGCGTCGCGAAGCAACGGTGCGATGGCCCGCTATACCTTCCTGGGCGCTGGGCGACGGGGTAAAGCGCAGGTCCAGATCGCCCACCTTGGCGGTGAACTCACACAGCGCCCGCACGGCTACGCTGTAGCTCAAGCGGGGTGCTCCGCCCAGCGTACGTAGCAGACGGTGACGGGCATCTGGTATTCGCCGCAGAACTCCAGCCAACGCAGCTGGTTGTCTTGCAGGCGATCGCCAGGGCCCTTGACCTCGATCATGCGGTAGGTCTTTTGCGCCGGCCAGAACTGGATCAGGTCCGGCATGCCGGCGCGGTTGGCGCGGATGTCCAGCAGCAGCCGTTCGAACCAGTAGCGCAGGTGTTCAGCCGGCAGGCAGGCCAAGGCTTGTTCCAGCAGGTCTTCACTGAGCAGGTTCCAGAACACAAAGGGCGACTGGATCCCCCACTTATCGAGGTAGCGTTGGCGGATGGTGGTCATGTAGCGCCCGTCCTGCAGTTGCGCAAAACACGCGTCAAACAGGGGGGCGCGGCGCGCGTGGAAGTCTTCGCTGTGCAGGTCCGCCGGCCCGCGCTGGAACGGGTGGAAAAACGCCCCCGGCAACGGCGCGAAGATCGCATCCCAGCACAGCAAGCCGAACAGCGAATTGATCAGGCCGTTCTCGACATAGTGCACCGGTGCATCAGGTGCGCTCAGGTGGGCCTGGACACAGGACTCCACCGACATCAACGGCTCCGGCAGCGCAAGTTCCAGGTCCAGGCGCGTGACTTCACGGGATTTGAGCGTCGGCAGCCGGGGTTCGCCCAGCTTGCGGCGCAGGCGGGGCATGACGCGCAACAGGTGCTGCTGTTCGGCGGCACTTTCCGGTGCTTGTTGCGCGACGCTTGCCAGGGCCATGGCCTGGGCGTAATCCTCCTGGCGCTCCAGCACGCGAATCAGCCGCGCGCGGGCGCCGGGATAAGCGCAGGTGCGGTAGACCTGCTGCGCCAGGTCCAACTCGGCACTGCGCTCGCAATACTGGCCGAGCTGGAACAACAGCTTGGCCCGGCGCTTTTCCAGCCAGGGGTTGTCGGTGTTCAGCGTGGCCACTTCAGCCAGCACCTGCGCCAGCGCCTCACCGCGTTCAAACGCCTGCTGGCATTGGTGCAGGAACAGAAAACCGTGCACGTCGGCGCGGCTGCGCAACCCCCGCGATTCGGCGCAGAACTCGACTTTTTCATAGGTGTAGATGCCCAGGTCGGCGAGGACAAACTCGGACCAGTCCTGATGCAGGTTGCCGAAGAACATCAGCCGCAGGCGGTCGCATAACTCCATCACGGTGAGGCTGTACAGCGTGTCGGCGAGGTCCGGGCACCAGTCGGCGAAACGGCGCGTGTCGGTGAACTGCGCCGCCAACCCGTCCAGCCAATCGGCCTTCTTGCCCTTGGGCTGGTCGATCCAGGGGGCGAAGGTGCTGAGGATCTCGCCTTTTTGCAGCAAGGCGAATAATGCTTCAAATGCCAGAAGATGGTTGTCGTCCACCCATCCCAATTCCCGCAAAGGCGCGGCAGCGGCATGGGGGCAACCGATCTCCACGTAGTGCAGCTTGCCCGCGCGAAAATGCACGCCCTTGCGCATCACCATGCGCACCAACAGCGCCTGGGACGCTTGCGGCAACCTGTCGAATTGCTGAATGAAATGCTGTTCGTCAGGGTCGAGCAGATCGGCATAGCGTTGCCCCAGCCAATGCAGGACCTGGCGGAAGTTATGCAGGTAATAGAGCGGATCGTCGAGGGGATTGGGCATGGCGGGCGCAGGTCAAATACTGGTTATGCATACAGAGTGCCGTTCCCCATACTGTGTTGCAATCGGTAATAGATAAATGGCGCACGCAACTTTTTGTATAAAAGTGATCAGATGGGGGAGTCGATGGCGTAAAATTTATGGCCCGCAGCCTTGGCGCGGGACTTTTCAGGGTTAACGGTAAGGGTTATGAACATGAAGAATTTGGGGCTGCCACTGGTTGCACTCACTTTTCTGGTATTGGCCGGTTGCGCGACGCAAACCGTAGTGACGCTGCAAAATGGCACGCAGTATTTGACCAAAGACTCTCCAAAAACCAAGACCGCCGATGGTTTCTACGAGTTCACCGACATTGCCGGCAAACACATCCGTGTCAAAGCCGACGATGTGGCGACGGTGCGCAAGGAGGACTGATTTCCAGCGGCCCGCACTGATCAAATGTGGGAGAGGGCTTGGCCCCCTCCCACCGTTTTAACCGATCACAATCCCCTCCCCCGACAAGCCAACCACCCCCACCAACGTCACCGAGTCCGCGCCAAAACTGATCACCGTATCCCCGCCCACGACCTTGGCGTGATCACGGTAATCCGCACTCCCCTCAACGTCCCTGAACACCAGCTTGTCCGTTGCTTGATAGCCGATAATCCGGTCCTGGCCAAACGGCCCGCTGAACAAAAAGGTGTTATGCCCGCTGCTGTCGCGGATCGTGTCATTGCCCTTGCCGCCCTCGATGAAGTCCGCGCCCTTGCCGCCCTGGATCAGGTCATTGCCGTCGCTGCCAATGATGTAGGTATCGCCCTTGTGCGGTTCGGCATTGCGGTTGAGGTCCTGCACCCAGGTGGTGGCGCGTGCCGGGTCGGACAGGTTGGCGACGATAATCGTCGAGTCGCGGCTCATCTGCCCATAGAACCCGGACTCGAGGATGCGCGTCATCCCATCGCCATACCCCGTAGGCAAATGGGAGATCCAGGTCGGCAGGTTGGTGATGGAAAACGGCAGCACATTCCACAGCGTCGAAGCGTAGTGGTCGTTGAAGCTGACGATATTGTCGGTGGTCGATTCATGGGGTTTGTCATGCACGCCCAACGACGACCAATTGAAAGTCGAGCCGTCCAGCGCCCGGAACACCGGGTCGTTTTCGTAGCCGATGTTAAGCACCTTGTCGCCGGCGCTCTGGGTCGGCGAGGCGTAGGCCAGGTAGTTGGCGTCCTGGTAGAAACCTGCCCATTTGCTGCTGCTCAAGTCGGCCATGCTGTTGACCGCCAGGCCGCCCAGGCTGTGGCCGCTGACCACCACGTCGTGGCCGCTGAGGCCGTGGGCACTGGCGTAGTCGGCGACGTTCTTGAGCAGGCCGCCAAAGGCTTCGCCGGCGTAGTTCTTGGCGTAATCCTTGGGCCCCAAGGCCGCGAGCAGATCGCTGACCAGATCGCCAATGGAGTCGCTGACCAGCGTTTCCCGAGGGCCCGACGTACCGCGAAAACCGATACCGATTTCCAGCAACTTGCCGGCGTCATCGTACTTGCCCAGCACCTCGACCTGGGCCGTGGTGTAGCCGGCCTTTTCGCCGAAGAACGTGCCGCGGGCGTCGACCTTGCCGGTATAGCCCAGGGTGCTGGCGCTGATGGGCGTCCAGCCTGCAGCCTGTACGGCGTCCAGGGCGGCTTTTTCCGAATCCGGGTTCCAGGGAATGCCGGGAATCACGCCCTGGGAATCTGTGCTGCCCAGCAGTGCGCCCACCAGCGTGGCGGGCAAACCGAGCCCCAGGCCGTTGTGCTGGTAGCCCACGGCAAAGCCGTTATCCAGGTTGTGGTAGGTATACAGCGTGATCGCCATGGCATCGGCGAACAGCGCTTTGGAGCCTTCGGCCCCGAGGTTTTTATAGTCGAACACACCCATGGTCTTGCCTCTCTGTTGTTGGAATTGTCGAGAAAGTCAATTAATGCGGTGCCGGCCCGAACGCCTCATCCACCTTGGCCAAGTCGGTGTCGCGCAGGTTGCCGGCGTAGTAGTGCAATTTGGTCCAGGCCATCAGGTAGTCGTAACGCGCCTGGGCCAGGTCGCGCCGCGTGCTGTAGAGCTGTTGCTCGGCGTTCAACGCATCGAGGTTGACCCGCTCGCCACCGAGGATGCTCTGTTTGGTCGACACCACCAGCGCTTGCGCCGAGGCCAGGGCCTTTTGATAGGCGCGCAGTTTGCTCACGCCGGACAGGCACGCGCTGAACTGCCGACGCAGTTCGATCAGGGTCTCGCGGGTTTTGCCTTCCAGCTCATACTCGGCCTGTTCCATGGCGCGGCTGGCCTGGCGAGTGGACGCGGAGATGCCGCCACCGGCATACAACGGCAGGCTCACTTCGACGCCGATGGTGTTGGTGTCGTAGCGCTGGTTGTAGGTGTTGCCGCTGTCGGACTCCTGCTGGCGCGAACTGGCATACGCAGTGACCTTGGGCAGGTGCCCGGCGCGGTTGCGCTCCACTTCATAACGTGCGACTTCCAGGGCCTGGCGCTGGGACGCCAGCGTGGGGTTGTTGCTGATCGCCAGTTCATGCCAGGTGTCGTAGTTCGCCGGGGTCAAGGTGAACGCGGCAAAGCCTTCGTTCAACGGGGCGAGGTCGTGGATATTGACGCTTTGCACACCGATCAGCGCGCCCAGTTCTCTAAGCGAGGCATCCTGCTCATCCAGCGCCTGGATCTCTTCGGCGGTGGCCAGCTCATAGCGCGACTCGGCTTCGAGGATATCGGTGCGGGTGCCCTCGCCCTGCTGGAACAGGTGCCGGTTCTGCTGGAACTGCTGCTCGAAGGCCTTCTTCTTGGCCCGTGCGATGTCGATCTGGTCCTGGGCAAACAGCGCCTGGGTGTAATAGCTCAGCACCCGCACCAGCAGCGCCTGGCTCTTGTCGCGAAAGCTTTCATCGGCGAACAGCGCCTGGGCCACGCCCTTGCGGTAGTTGGCGTAGGCCTCATAGTCGAACAGCGGCTGTTGCAGGCTGAAGGTCGAGCCGTAGCTGTTGTAGTTGCGGTCGTCGTGGTAATTGCCGCCGCGGCCGTCGGGCAAGGTGGCCTGGGAGTTGTTGCGGCCCTTGTTGTAGTTGTACGACAGCTTGGGCAGCAATCCGGCGCGGCCGATGGTGCGGTTTTCCAGGCCGGCGTCGCGCTCCTTGATCGCACCGAGAAACACCGGATCGTTACGCAAGGCCTGCTCGTACACATCGAACGGGCCCATGGCGGCCTGGGCATGGACGCAGGTGAACAGCAAGGCGATGAACACAGCTTTCATGCTCATTCCTCGGTCAACGCGGAGCCGGCGCGGTCGAGCAGCGGCTTGAACAGGTAATTGAGTAACGAGCGCTCGCCGGTGCGCACGAACATCTCGGCGGGCATGCCCGGCTTGATCACCAGGCCGTGGAGGGTCTCCAGCGCCGCCTCGCTGACGGTGGTGCGCAGCACGTAATACGGCGCGCCGGTTTTTTCGTCGAGCATCTGGTCGGCGGAAATCAGGCTGACCTCCCCCGGCACACGCGGGGTGCGGCTCTGGTTGAAGGCGGTGAACAGGATATCCACCGGCAGGTGCGTGCCGACCTTGTCCACCAGGTGCACCGGCAAATGCCCTTCCACTTCCAGGCGCGTGCCCTGGGGCACGATTTCCAACAGGGTTTCACCGGCACGCACCACGGCGCCTTCGGTGTGCACGCTGAGGTTGACCGCAATGCCGTCGGCCGGTGCGTTGATCTCGCTGTGTTGCAGATCGAAGCCGGCCGAGGTGAGTTGCTGCTCCAGGGTCAGGCTGCGCAATTGCGCGTCGGCCAACTGGCTGCGCACGTCCTTCTGGTATTCCTCGCTGTGCTGCTGCAATTTCAGGCGCGATTCAAGGATGCCCTGCTCCACCCGGCCGCTCTCTCCGGTGTTCTGCGCCAGGTCCTGTTGCACCTGGGACAGCTGGCGTTGGTACTCCATCAGCCGGTTGCGCGGGATATAGCCGTTGTCGGCCAGGGGTTGCAGGTTGCTCAGTTGGTCGCGCAGGGACTGGGCCTGGGCGGTCAGGTCGCTGCGGGCGCGGCGCATGCCGTTGAGCTGCGCGGTGGCGCCCTCGATATTCGCGCGGATGCCCGCCTGTTCACGGGCAAAGGCTTCGCGACGGCTGCTGAACAATTGGCGCTGGCCTTCCAGGACCAACGCCAGTGCCGGGTCGGGGTTGCTGCTCAGCTCGGAGGGAAAGGTGATAGCGGATTGGTTGTCGCGCTCGCTCTGCCACCGCGCGACGCTGGCCCAGGCCATGCGGTATTGGGCTTGCAGGGACTGCACGTCGGCCTGGTGCTGGGTCTGGTCGAGACGGAACAGCGGCTGGCCTTGCTTCACCAGTTCACCCTCCTTGACCAGGATCCGACTGACCACGCCGGGGCTGAAGGTTTGCACCGCCTTGCGTTTGCCCGACACCACCACCGTGCCCTGCACCGGGATGCCCTGGTCCAGGGGCGCAAGGCTGGCCCAGAGGAAAAAGCCACCGGCACCGACCAGGGTCAGCAGCCAGCCCATGCGCGCAAAGAACCGGGCGTCGCGCTCTTTGAAACGTGGTTCAACAGTGATACTGCTCATGCGCCTGGATTCCTTCCGGCTTGATACTGACGGCTGAAACTCACACCGGGTTTATCCTTCGGTGCTTCCTGCTGGCCCGACAACGCCCGCAGCACGTCCTGGCTTGGCCCGAATGCCTGCAAACGCCCTTCGTTGAGCACCAGCAATTTATCGGCCTGGGCCAAGGCCGAAGAACGATGGGTCACCAGCACCACACTGCTGCCCTGAGCCTTCATCTGCACAATGGCGCTGGCCAGCGCGGCTTCGCCGACGGTGTCGAGGTTGGAATTGGGCTCATCCAGGACGATCAAGCGCGGCCCGCCGTACAGCGCACGTGCCAGGGCTACGCGTTGTTTCTGGCCGCCGGACAGGCCACCGCCGTTATCGCCGAGGACCGTGTCATAACCGTGGGGCAGGCGCAGGATCAACTCATGCACGCCGGCTTGCTGCGCAGCCTTCACTACCCGCTCGGGGTCGGCCTCGCGAAAACGTGCGATGTTGTCGGCGATGCTGCCGCTGAACAGTTCGATGTCCTGGGGCAGATAGCCGATGTGCGGGCCGAGATCGTCGCGGTCCCAGCGGTGAATATCCGCACCGTCCAGGCGCACGGTGCCGGCCAGGGTCGGCCACACGCCCACCAGCACGCGGGCCAGGGTAGATTTGCCGGAGCCGGAGGCGCCAAGCACGCCGAGCACTTCGCCGGCGCCAAGGGTGAAGCTGACCTGATGCAGGGTGGGCATGCGCCGCCCGGGCGGCCCCGCGCTGACCTGTTCGAAGCTGACCTGGCCCTTGGGTGCGGGCAATTTCATCTGCTCCACTTCCGGCGGGAACTCGCGCAGCAGTTCGTCCAGCCGCTGATAGGCCAGCTTGGCCGAACTCCATTGCTTCCAGACGGCAATCAACTGGTCGATGGGGCTGAGTACGCGGCCCATCAGGATCGAGCCCGCGATCATCATCCCGGCGGTCATGTCGCCCTTGATCACCAGCAGCGCGCCCAGGCCCAGCACCAGGGATTGCAGGCACAGGCGCAGGGATTTGCTCAAGGAGGTGATCACCGACCCGGTATCACTGGCTCTGTTCTGCAAACCCAGGAACTGCGAATGCACAGCAAACCAGCGGTGGCGCAACGCGCCGAGCATGCCCATGGCCTGGATGGTTTCGGCGTTGTGCAAATGGCTGGTGGCCAGCTGCGTCGACTGCTGGGAGAAGCCACTGGCCTCGCCCAAGGGTTTCTTGGTCAGGTATTCGTTGAGGCACGCAAGGCCGATCAACAGCACTGCGCCGGCGGTGGCCAACACCCCCAGCCACACGTTGAAGAGGAAAATCACAAACAGGTAGATGGGAAACCACGGCGCATCGAAGAACGCGAACAGCGCCGGGCCGGTGATGAATTGGCGGATATGGGTCAAATCCCCCAAGGATTGCCCGGCATGCCCCTGGCCGCGTTGCAGGTTGCGTTCGAACGCGGCCTTGTATACGCGCAAGTTGAAACGCCGCTCCAACTGGCTGCCGATGCGGATCACGATAAAACTGCGGATGACTTCGAGCAGGCCAATAAAGGCAAAGAAGCCCACCACCATCAGGGTCAACATCACCAGGGTGGTTTCATTCTGCGAGGAGAGCACACGGTCATACACTTGCAACATGTAGATCGACGGCACCAGCATCAACAGGTTAATCAAAGCGGTAAAACAACCGACGCTGATCAAGATGCTCTTGTATTCACCCAGCGCCTTGAATAAAGGCGCAACCGCATGGGGCCTGGCCATAGGTTCTGATCTTCCTTGAATCAAATTACGCGCATAAGTTTGCCGCCCTCCGCGATAGAGGCCGCTCAACTAATGAAATCGAGTTATAGGCTTATAACAACAACTAAGGCACTCGTTTTAATTCAACCACGGTGCCGGACTTCGTCCGTGCCTGGTACTCACCGTCTTTCTGACGATTCAGATGGGTGATCCCGCTGCCTTCGGCATTGAACAGCCAGATACCGTCGGGTGTGGGCGACCAGGTCAGGGGCTTGTCCCCCAGCCACTGCGCCACACAGGCCACATCGCCGCCCAAAGCATTGGCCTGCTCGAGCAGGTCCAGTGCACACACCTGATCCTGCTGGTGCAACTGCCAATGCCCGGCCAGCTGGGCGCTGGTGGGTAAAACAAGACTGCTCGCCATTGCGTGGGCTCCTGCCGACACGAACATCACCTGCAACACGCAGGCGATCACATTGTAAAAACGCCGCATCTGTACGCTCCAGCCTGGAGGCGCGGCGCTTGCGCGCCGCGCCCGTGCATCATGCCACGATGTCGCTGACCGCTGCCTGGCCTACGGTGGTGACGAGGAAATCCGCCACGCCGTGCCCGGAAAAGTCGACCGCCAGGGTGCCCAGGTTGGTGCCTGCCGCGTAGGACAACACCGCATCGCCGGCATGCCCGGTGAAGGCATTGACGAAGGTCAGGCCGGCACCTTTGGTGATGCCGCTGAGGTCGATCTTGTCGGAGCCCGAGGTGAAGTCAAAGATCTTGTCCGCCGCCCCTGGCTTGGAGTCGGAACTGGCGCCGAACACGAACGTGTCGTTGCCCGCGCCGCCCCACAGTTGATCCGCGCCGCCAGCGCCGTAGATGAGGTCGTTGCCGGCCCCACCCTTGATCACGTTGGCCGCGTTGTTGCCGATGATCAGGTCGTTGCCCGCACCGCCGAACGCGTTCTCGACGGTCACGCCCTTGGCGATGGAGACGTTGCCCACCAGGCCGCCAACGTCGGAGAACGAGGCCTCATTGAGGTTGATCTTCTGGTTCTGGGTGAAGCCGGAGAAGTCCAGGGTGTCATTGCCGCCACCGTCCCAGACCGAGAACACCAGCTTGTCGGCGTTGGACGTGGCGCTGAGGAAATCACGCCCGGTGTTGGAGTTGAACCCGTAGGTGGTGTCGCCGGCACGGGTGTTGTAGTTGGCACCGTAGAGCTTCTGGATCGCGGCGATGTCGTCGATCAGCGGGCCGGAGGCGTAGGCTTCGACCCCGCCTTTACTGAAGTTCTGGTTGGTGTTGCTCTCGCTCCAGTAACTCATGAGGCTGTAGCCGCGCGTGTCCTGTCCATAGGTCGCGTCGTTGTAGGTCGGGGCGCCTTCGCCGGCGTTGTAGTCGCCAGGGTGAGCCAGGCCCAGGGTGTGCCCGATTTCGTGGGTCAGGGTCTGCCGGCCGTAGTTGTTCAGGTCCGGGGTCTTGTTCGGCGTGTAGCTGTTGTTGGTCAGGTACCACGAGGTGCCGTCGTAGCCTGCACCGGTGCCGGGCAGGTAGGCGAAGGCTGCCGCGCCGTCCTGGCCGCTGCTGTAGTTGCCGAATGTCATGTGGCCGTCACCGCCGCTGGCTTTTTCGGTAAAGGTGACGTTGGCCACGTCCGACCAGGATTGCATGGCCAGTGCGGCCTGTGCTTTCTGCTGGGCGTTGAACTGGCTGAAGCCCGAGATGCCATGTTTGTTCATGGTGCTCGAGGACGCCGAGGTCAGGAAGGTGTAGGTCAGGTCGATCTTGCCGTTGCCGTCAAAGTCCCGGTACGCGGCGCCGTCGCGCAGCAGCTGGGTGGCTGCCTGGTCAACGGAATAGGAGGGTTTGCCATTGACCGTGAGGTTGCCGCCACGGTCATACAGATGGCTGAAGCTATCGATTTGCGAGTAAGCGGTGCTGGCTTGCGCCGCCGACACGATAGCCTTGTCTTTAACTTTTGACATAAACGTACTTCCTTGTTTGCAAGTTCATCAGTCTTTGATCGATAGGAATCTCGCGGGCGAGATCGTCCTATCACTCGCCTCTTTTGAAGGCGTCACGAAACTGACACAACTTGAAATCTTTCGTCTACATCTTTTCCAGCCTGAAAAGCGGACCCACAATAGCGCCAACAAGTTTGGCTCCGTATTTATTGGGTGGCGTTGCTTTTGTCTGACAAAACACACCGGGCACTTATTTAAATATTAAATAGCGTTAATGCCGCTCAAGTTGAGCGGCACACTTGATAATTGGATCCATAATATTGTCACGGTGTCATTGGCAACATTAAACAGCCACTATTTATATGTATATATCGGCGTTGTCCCCTATTACCGGGACACGCGCCAACCCGTGTCGTGCAATGCCTGTAACAAGGTCTCGCCTTTCAAACCCGGCACCTGTACGCCGTCGTCGGTCACCATGTCTTCGCCCGCCAGGATCGCGTTGATGATCGCTTCTTCTACCGCTTCCGCCGCAGCGCTGAACAGCGGGGAAATATGATCGTTATTCACCATCTGTAAGGTGCTGCTCAACGGCAGGCCCTTGCGCGCGTAGTCTGCTGGCGGCAGCTCCTGGTTGCCGGTGGCGAAGGCCAGGAACAGGTCGCCGCTGGAGTCCTCGGTGCCACCGCCGGTGCGTGCGATGCCGATAGACGCGCGTTGTGCCAGGCGCTGGCATTGGTGCGGCAGCAGGGGCGCATCCGTGGCGATGATCACCACGATCGAGCCCATGCCCGGCGTGCCTCGTTCGGCGAAGGGTGACGGAATGTCCATCAAGCGGCGGCCCACCGGATAACCGTCGACCCGCAGTTCCTGGCGCTTGCCATGGTTGGCCTGCACCAGCACGCCGACGGTCCATCCGCCCTGCTCTGCCGGCAAGCGCCGCGAAGCGCTGCCGATACCGCCCTTGAATTCATGGCAGATCATCCCCGTCCCACCGCCCACGGCGCCTTCTTGCACGGGGCCGCGTTCGGCGCTCTCCAGCGCCTGGCGCACATGCTCGGGGGTGACGTGCTGGCCCCAGATGTCGTTGAGCATGCCGTCGTAGGTTTCCATCACCACCGGCATGCACCAGTACACCGCCGGATCCGCCAGGCGCTCGCGCTCCAGGGCAATCAAGGTGTCGCGCACGATGCCGATGCTGTGGGTGTTGGTGATGGCCAGCGGCGTGGTCAACAGGCCTGCCTCGCTGATCCATTCCAGGCCGGTGGCGTCGCCATTGCCGTTCAGCACGTGATACCCGGCAAAGCACGGCTGCAACCGCGCTTCCCCGGCGCGGGGCTGGACCACGCTGACGCCAGTGCGCACCTGTTTACCGTCGACACGGGTCTTGAGCGTACTGTGACCGACCCGGACCCCGGGAACGTCGGTGATGGCATTGAACTCGCCGGGTGTGCCCAGCCCCAACGTGATGCCCAATTGACGTGCACGCATAACCACTCCTTACAATTTCTGAAAGGCCGGACTCGACCGGCCGCTGATGCAATACAGAATCACCGACAGGGCCAGCAAGCCGATGATGATCATGATGTCGCGTACTGACGCCGCGTAGATCAAGGTCACCAGCAAGTAACCCGCGCCCAGCACAGCCAGCAGCGCCGGCAACGGCCACAGCGGCATGCGATAGGGATGCTCGCGGTCGCGCAGCAGCACGCGGCTCATCAGCGCGCTCAACGCCACCACCAGGTACACCAATATGATCAGTAATACGCTGAACGAGGTGAGGTCGGCCAGGTTGGAGCTGAAGCTCAGCAACGCCGACGGGATCGCCAGGAACAACGTGGCCAGCCAGGGTGAATCCCAGCGCGGATGAATGCGGGTGAACAGCTTGTTAATGGTAGGCGTCCACAATGCATCGCGCCCGCTGCTGAACACCACGCGGCCGATCTGGATAACGATGGCGACGATGGCATTGAACACCGACAGGAAGATGCCCGCGCTGACCAGGCGCGACAGGGTTTCATTGCCATGGCTGGTGAGCAGGTAGCCGATGGGGTCCGGGCTGCTGATCATCGCACTCAGTGACGGCGCGCCGATCAACAGCGCCGTGATCGGCACCAGCTCGATCACCACCACCAGGCCCAGGGACCACAGCACCGCCTTGTGTACGCCCTTGCCCCTGCATTTCATGTCTTCGGCCAGCAATACGGCGGGGCCGTAACCGTTGTAGGAAAACAGGCCAATGCCTACCGCGCCGATCACCAAAGCCCAAGGCGCCAGGTGCAATACACCGTTTTCGACGATCTGGGGTTGAAACAGCACGCTGGCGGGCTGCACCGGGTTACCGAAGCCGATGCACACGATCACCAGCAACGCCGCGACTTCCAGCAGCAGGCAGGTCCCGGTGATCCAGGCGTTGAGCTTGATATTGAGGATGCCCAGGGCGTAGCTGCACACCACGATCACCAGGGCCACGGTTTGCGCGTCGAAGGTGGTACCCAGGGCATTGTTGAGATAGGTGGCGGCACCGGTGGCCAATACCGGCGGAATAAACAACAGCATCACCAGCACGGTCAGGAACGTCGCGTAGCCGGCCATGCCACCGAACACGCGCTTGGCATACACATACTCGCCACCGGCGCTGTTATGGGCGCGGCCCAGTTCGGCGTAGCAAAACGCGAACATCAGCGCCAGCAGCCCTGCCATCACGAACGCCAGGAACACGCCGCTGCCGGCCTGCTGGATGGCAAAGGGCGCGATCACGAAGACGGAACTGGCGGGGGTCACCGCTGAAACGGTAATGGCCACCACATCGAAGACGCTCAGGGTGGGTTTCAGCACGCCATCGGGCGCGGGGGAAGTGCTCATATCGTTATCCTCTGTCGTTGTTCTTGGTGTGAGGCAGAAACGAAAGGTCTGAACGTGGCGGGATATGTTTCCCGCTGGATGCTGCCGACGTTAACGGTTGGGCTAGTGCCAGCCAATTCCCCTATTGGCGTACTCCCCTTGACGGAACCCGGCAAAAGCCGAACCCTTGGGACGATCTTTTGTTGGCGGGAGCCTGCTACATGAGCCTGTTTCGTGAAGTCGGCATGCACGCCGGCCTGGGCCGCACCGTTGCGCACATCGGCACCGAGCGTTTCTGGAAACAGCTGGTGCTGTTGTTGCACCAGTGCGTGCCCTTCGATAACGCGCTGGCGATCTTCTACCCCGTGGAGGGCCCGCCCCAGGCCCTGGAAGAATACGACGCCCAGCCGAGCAGCAAGCCGGCGTCGATGCTGGTGTACCTCAATGGCCTGTATTTGCTCGATCCGTTCTTCCAGGCCTGTCGCGAGGGTTATGCCAGCGGTGTGTATCGCCTTGAGGAAGTGGCGCCGGACCATTTTCGCCAGAGCGAGTATTTCCTCAGCTACTTCCACGACAACGTGCTGGAAGACGAGGTGCAGTTGATCCTGCAATTGCCGGGCGCGGGGACGCTGTCGCTGTCACTGGGCATGCAGCGGCGATTCAGCGTTGAGGAAACCGGGCTGATGACCACCCTGTCGGCCTGGGTGCTGCCGTTGATGCAGCAGCACTGGCAACAAAGCACCCGGCGCGTGCCGGCCATGGACAGCCAGATCCGGGATGCGCTGAGCCAATTCGGCTGCGGCGTGCTTTCGGACCGCGAACTGGAAATCGCCCGCCTGGTACTGCGCGGGTTCTCGTCCAAGGCCATGGCCGAACGCCTGCATATCTCGCCGGACACGGTGAAGGTGCACCGCCGGCATCTGTACGCGAAGCTGGATATCTCGTCACAGCCGGAACTGTTTTCATTGTTTATCCAGTCGTTGGGGCATGACCTGGAAAACCCGTGAAGCCCAGGGCGTACTCAAACCAAGTATGGGAGGTCCCACAACCTCTTCGACCTAGCGCTGTCGCCCAGCAAACTGGGACCTCCGTGGTGAGCGGGCTTGTCCCGCGTTGGGGTGCGAAGCGCCCCTGATGAAGACGAATGCGGTGTATCAGGCACTCCTTTGCGTCTGGTTTTGGGGCCGCTTCGCACCCCAGCGCGGGACAAGCCCGCTCACCACAAGAATGCGGTGGCCTGAAATTGTTTATGCAAGACTCAGATTAATGGGGGGGCTTGCCCTCCCCCCACATCAGACTTCTTCAGCGGCCCATACGAATGGTGTTCCACACCCGCGTGCGAATCCGGTCGATGTTCAGCGGCATCGCTTCCAGTGCGAATAACTTGCCCATCATTTCGTCGCTGGGGTAGATCTTGGTGTCCGCCTTGATCTCAGGGTCTACCAGGCTATCCGCTGCACGGTTGCCGTTGGCGTAGTGCACGGAGTTGGTGATGTCCGCCATCACCTGGGGCTCCAGCAGGTAGTTCATGAACGCGTAGCCGGCCTTTTCATCGGGGGCATCGGCGGGCATGGCGACCATGTCGAACCAGATTGCGGCGCCTTCCTTGGGAATCTCATAGCCGATCTTCACCCCATTCTTGGCCTCCTTGGCGCGGCTTTCGGCTTGCAGTACGTCGCCGGAGAAACCGACCGCCACGCAGATGTCGCCATTGGCCAGGTCGCCGGTGTATTTCGAGGAGTGGAAGTACGCGACATACGGCCGCACTTTCATCAGCAGCGCCTCGGCCTTTTTGTAGTCCTCGGTTTTTTTACTGTGGGGTGGCAGCCCCAGGTAATTAAGGGCGATAGGCAGCAATTCCGGGCCGTTATCGAGGATCGCCACCCCGCACTTGCTGAGCTTTTCCATGTATTCGGGCTTGAAGATCAGGTCCCAGGAATCCACCGGGGCGTTATCCCCCAACACGGCCTTGACCTTGTCGATGTTGTAACCGATGCCGGTACTGCCCCACAGATACGGGAAGCCATGGGCATTACCCGGGTCGTTGTTTTCCAAGGCCTTGAGCAGCACGGGGTTGAGGTTTTTCCAGTTGGGCAACTGACTCTTGTCGAGCTTCTTCAGGGCGCCGCCCTGGATCTGCCGTGCCATGAAGTGGTTGGACGGAAACACCACGTCGTAGCCGGAGTTACCCGTCATCAGCTTGCCGTCGAGGGTTTCGTTGCTGTCATACACGTCGTAGCTGAAACCGATGCCGGTTTGTTTCTGGAAATTCTTCGTGGTGTCCGGCGCGATATAGCTGGACCAGTTATAGATCTTCACCGTCTCGGCGGCTTGGCTGATAGCGGCCACCAACATCATGGGCAACAGGGCAATGGCTTTCATGGTTCGATTTCCTGGCGATTTTAGGGCTGTTTTTATGGCAGGCGATCAAGGATCAAAGCGTTACAAAATCAGTACGTAGGTTTTGCGCACGGTTGCCTGGATGTCCCAGATACCGGTGCTGTTGGCCGGCAACATCAGTGCGTCACCGGCTTGTATGTGAACGACTTCCCCGTTGTCAGGGGTGAAGGTGCAGCGCCCTTGGATAAAGTGGCAAAACTCCTGGGCCTTGATCTGCCGACGCCAGCGGCCCGGGGTGCATTCCCAGATACCGGTCTCGACGCCGTCGCTGCGTTCAACGCTCAAGGTCGAGGCCACGGCGATCGGCTCGCCCAGGGGCACCGCCACTGGTGATGAGTCCGGCAGTTGGGCATGCAGCGTGTCTTTGAATTGAGTGATGCTCATGGCGTTTTCTCGTGTAGGTGAAACGGCTCAGTGCATGAAACCTTCCATGAACCCGGCTATGCCGATCGCCAGCTTGCGGCGCCAAGGTGCTGTGTTGGGGTTGGCCAGCACCTGGTCTTCATGGACAAAACTGCGAATGATCGCGTTGTAGCCAAGCCAGCGGCATGGCTCCGGCTCCCAGGCCTTGAGCGCGTGCAGGCCACGCTCGCGGATCACCCAGGGTTGGTGGATCAGCGGTGTGTCGCGACCGAGGATCAGGTCGGCCAAGGTGCGGCCACCCAGGTTGGTGGCGCCGACGCCCTCCCCGCCGTAACCACCGGCCAGGGCGATGCCGGTCTTGTGATCGCAGAGCATGTGCGGGCGAAAACGCCGCGACATGCCGAGGTTGCCGCCCCAGGAATGGGTAATCCGCACCTTTTTCAGCTGTGGGAAGAGTTCGCCGAACAGGTAGCGGCGCAGTGCCACTTCGCTGTCAGTCAAATCAAAGTTGTGGCGCAATTTGCCGGCGAACTGGTAACCGCCGCGGGCGCCGAACACCAGGCGGTTATCCACCGTACGCTGGCCATAGGTGACCTGGCGGCTACTTTCGCCAAAGGCCTGGCCATGGCTCAGGCCGATTTCATCCCAGGTACCGGCGGGCAGCGGTTCGGTGGCAACTATCAGGCTTTGCACCGGCAACTGGTATCGGCCCAGGGGCGGCAAGGTATTCGCATAACCTTCGACAGCCGGCACCACCCAGGCAGCGCGTACACGGGCCTTGGCGGTGCGCACAGTGCCGGACTGCCAGTGGGTGACCGGACTGTTTTCATAAATCGTCACGCCCATGCTCTCCACCACCCGCGCAAGACCGCGCACCAGCTTGGCCGGGTTGATCGTGGCGACATGGGGGGCATGGATACCGCCATAGGGCTTGGCGATGCGAATCTGTTCAGCCAACTGTCGAGGGCTCAGCCAGCGGTAGTCGGCTTCGGTCAGGCCTTGGGCGTAGAGTTTGTCCAGATAAGCGCGCAGGCTGCCTTCCTGTTCGGGATAGCGCGCGGCGCAGTACAGAGCGCCGCCCTTGCGGAAGTCACAGTCGATACCTTCACGGCTCAGGACCTGGGCCACTTCATCGGGAATGCCATGCAACAGGTCGAATGAGGCGCGGCGCTGTTCAGGCGCAAGGCCGGCCAGCAGGCGGTCTTCGCCCAGCAGATTGCCCATCAGCCAGCCGCCATTACGGCCCGAGGCGCCGAAGCCAGCGGTTTGCGCCTCGATAATCGCGATCTTCAGCTCAGGCGCCTGGCGTTTCAGGTAGTAGGCGGTCCACAGTCCGGTGTAGCCGGCACCGATAATGGCCACATCGACGTCCAGGTCATGCTCAAGGGCCGGCCGCGCCGACAGCGGGTCGTCCAGTTGGTCCATCCATAAACTGATAGTGCGCCAAGCCGGCATGCCAAGTTCCCCAACCACGTTTCGATGGGGGATCCTAGAACTGCGGGTTATTCGCTGTCTTGCGCGCGTGCACGCAGGGAAATTTGTTTGACGTAGGCCTTGGGCGACTGGCCAGTGTGCTGGCGGAAGGCGCTGTAGAACGCCGACAACGAATTGAAACCGGCGGCGAAGGCCAGGTCGTCGACCTTGATCGGTGGCTGCGCTGTATCCAGTGCGGCCAGCAGGTGCTGGAGCCGAGCCTGGTTGACGTAGCGGTAGAAACTTTGCCCCAGCACCTGGTTGAGCAGGTAGGAAATCTGATTGCGGCTGTAGCCACACTCCTTGGCGACGCGTTGCAGGTCCAGTTCCGGGTCCAAATAAGGCTGCCTGCGCTCGAAGTACTGCTGCAAGTCATTGGCCATATGCCCCAATTGCTGGGGTGACAGGCCCAGGCGGCTGACGCTGGGGCGCTGGGCCTGGGAGGGTTGTTCATGCACCAATGACGCGTACTCGTTGACGCGCCAGATCAACCCATCGCGGACGGTGATGGCCTCGCTGGTACGGAATGACACCAGCCCCTGACCGCCGCGCAAGGTGATGCGGTACTGGATGAATGCCGTGTCGCCATCGGCACGGATGCGGTCGGTATGTTCAATGGCTTCGTCGGCTTCGCGGGGCATACTGGCTTGCAGGTACTCACGCAGTTCGGCGTAACCGACCACACGGTTCTGGAAAAAGTCGTGGTACTGGATGTCCGGGTGGTAGTAGGACATCACGCCGTCAAGGTCGCGATGACGCCAGCACAGGTGGTGGCGCAACACCAGCTCACGCGTGGCGTGGGTGTTATGGCAATCATCGTCTGGCGCGATGTCGGGCATGGAAGGCTCTGAGGCGGGTAAACCTCGGAGATTGCCGAATTTTGCCACTGCCGACAATGGCCAATTGGAACTTCGCATTAGTGGCATTGTGCCTAATCGTTAGTAAGAGATGACCCACATCAAGTGAATGGCTGAGAACCGCCGAACGGGGCAGAAAAAGTCACCTTGTACTTGCGAACGAATGCTATTTTTAGCTTCTACGACGCCACGACCAGTGACGGTCCTGGCCCCCTGCCGCGAGCTAAAGGAAGCGCTCAATGAACAAGGTGGGCAACATGAACAAAGTGACATTCCCCAACGCCTGCCAGCTGATGCGCTGGCATTTTCATCCGATGGGCTTCGAGGGCAGCATGGATGCGCCCGGCAGTATGGTCGCCCGCCTGTTCGACCGGGCCAGCGGCGAGACGCTGATTGCCATCGCCGGCATCCCCTGCGCCACTGTGATGAATGCTGCCGACGTGGAGCGGATTATCGAGGCGGTGGAGGATGAGTTGGAGTCGTTTGTGCCGCCGTTGTCGCTGAGGGCCTGATCCCGCAGCCAACAGAAAGATGGTCAACTGTGGGAGGGGGCTTGCTCCCGATAGCAGAGTGCCAGTCACCACCTACAGTGACTGAAACAACGCTATCGGGAGCAAGCCCCCTCCCACAGTTCGATTGCGTTCATTCTCTAGTGGCGCTGATCGTCGAAAAACGCTTTCCTGCCGTCGACCCGCTCCGAGGCCTTGGGCACATTCACCGCCTGGCCTTCGGTTTTTTCCACATACCAGTAGCAATGGCTCACCGCCCGGGTAATTCCGACGTAGGCCAGGCGCAGCACTTCGTCCTTTTGCGCAGTGTCATAGGGTTCGCTGTCCCCGTCCTTGCCCAGGCCCGCCATGCGGTAGACCTGGTTCTTGTAGGGCGAACTGGTCACATGCTGGCAATCACCGAGCAGAAACACCGCATCCGCCTGCAGTCCCTTGGCGCTGTGGTACGTCAGCTGCTTCAACCTGCGCGTCGCTGCGGGCAAGCTAGAATCAACATTAATAATCGACTTAATATGCTCTTGAATCAGCAACTTATCGATACTTTTTCGATACAGCATTAATATCGAATCGCCCCGTTGATAATGCTCCAGCAGTTGCCGCCCCAACGCCGCATCGTCCCGCTCCAGTATCGTGACCGGCACCAAGGCTTTTGGCGTGCCGCTGGCCTTGGCCTTTTTCCCCGGGATGGCCGGTGCGGCGCGCACGATATGTTCGGCGGCGTCGATGATGTGCTGATGGCTGCGGTAGTTCTCGCCGAGCATGACGCGGGTAGTGCTCGGCGATGGGAATTGCTGGTTGAATTCCATGAAGTACTTGGGCGAACTGCCACGCCAGCCGTAGATCGACTGCCAGTCATCGCCCACGCACAGCAAGGACGAACGCTGCGCACCACGGCCCACATGCATCGCCGGGCCACGACTGCGGATTTCCCGCAGGCTGGCGCGTATCCACGAGACGATTTGGGGCGATACGTCCTGGAATTCGTCGATCATCAGGTGCGACATTGGCCGCAGCAGCGGATCGCTGAGGAGCTTGAGGTTTTCCGGGGTGTTCTCGCCGAACAGTGAGAACATGCGGTTATAGGTCATGATCGGCGGAGACTGATCCAGCAGGTGGTCTTCCAGGGCTTTCCAGAAAATGCTCAGGGCCTCGAAGAAGAACCGGTCCGGGTCGTCCTTGGCGAAAGTCATCTGGCCGACGGCAGTCGGCACGTCCAGGCCCAGGTTCTCGATAAAACCGGCGGCCATCACGAAACTGTCCAGCAGCGGTGCCGACGCCAGCTCGCCCTTGACCTTGTAATCAAAGCCGGGACCTGCGCTGGCATCCCCGGCGAGGCTGCTTAAAAGACGCTTTGACGAATCATAGCTATCCAGCCATATCAATGGCTTACCACAGAAAGCTTGAAACAGGGTGCGCTTTACCGCCCACTCTGCACGGACCGACAGCTTCGAATTCGGCCGGCTGATCTGGGCATTTTCCCTGGAATCAAAGCCCAGCACTACCCACGCATCCAGCGCCGGGATATAGCCGTGGCAATGGAACTGCGCGCCATTGATTTCGAAGCGTTGGCGACTGGGCTCAATCCCCTTGATCGGCCAGGCGCCGGCACGAAACCACAGGTCCTCGATCACATCGCAGAGTTCTTCATCGCGCTTGGCCGCCAGTTCGGTCACCGCTATGCGCTTTTGTACATCCGGATGATCGCGCTCCAGTTCGCGCAGTTGCAGGCCGTGGCGTGCCAGCGGCGCAATCAGTTCACGAAACCGTGCATGTCGCCCCTGCAACTGGTGGTAGCAGGCATTCATCTGCTGGCGCTGGGCGTCGCTGATGCGCAGGTCGAACGGGTTGCTGTCAGCGTCTTCGAAACCGGCACTGAGGTTTTCGAACGCCTGCAGGCGTTCAAAACCCGGCAGGCTGCGGACCATCGGCAGAATGCGCGAGTGAAAGGTGCGCACCACCGCCTGGGCTTCTTTCATGCCAATGGGTTGGCCCCACAGGGTGAGAATGTCCATGAGCTTGTTGATGAAGTCTTTGCGCGACTCGCGGGTGAAGGTCACCACGGTCATCGAGCTCAATTCGAAGCCCAGGTAATGGGTGAGCAGCAAAATACGCAGCACCAGCGAGGTGGATTTACCCGCGCCGGCACCGGCGATCACCGAGGTTGACGGCGTATCGCTGAAGATCATCTTCCATTGCGCCGCGCTCGGCTGGGCATGGGCCGGCAGCAAGCGGGCCACATCAGCCTTGATGCGTTTCTTCACGTCAGCGGTCAAGGGCAGCCGCCAATCGTCGAACAGGCTGTCATCGACGCCGGGCGCGCGGTGCTCATCGGGACGGAAGTCGCGGATCAACAGGACTTGTCGGCCCTCCTCGAGGCCATCGGCCTTGCCCTCGCGATAGCCATACTCCACGCCGGCCTCGTGGCCACTGCGAAAACCATCGGCCTGCCCATGCAACCAGGAAAACCGGTGCTGTGCGCGCAAACGCGTCAGGCCATGGCCAAACAGGCGTGCGGCGAGGCGTTTGAGCAGCGGCATTTCCGCCAATGGGCGCAGTTCGGGGGGCAGATCAGGCTTGTGTTGCGGCACGCGGACTCCTGCGATGAGCTGGGTTTTGACAAGGGCACCATGGTCGCCGGAATCGGCGCTCAGTTCCAGCCAATTGCTTTAGCGTCATGCAGTTAGGCGATGAAGTGAAAGTCAAAACACTGTTTACCCATCGAATCTGCTGATAGGAATAAGGCATTTTTTACGCTTTTTATCGATCATGGGCTCACGGATCATAGCGCCATCAACAGGAGACGATCATGCTTGAACTTCGACCTTTCAACGCCCTGGGCGGCGCCCACCACGGCTGGCTTGACGCCCATCACCACTTTTCATTTGCCGAATACCACGACCCCAAGCGCATGCACTGGGGCAACCTGCGGGTCTGGAACGACGACATCATCGCCCCCGCCACCGGCTTCCCGCAGCACGCCCATCGCGACATGGAGATCATTACCTATGTCCGTGAAGGCGCCATCAGCCACGCCGACAACCTGGGCAACAAGGGCCGCACCGAAGCCGGCGATGTGCAGGTGATGAGCGCAGGCACGGGGATCGCCCACAGCGAGTACAACCTGGAAGCGACGCCGACCAAGATCTTCCAGATCTGGATCATCCCTAACGAGGCCGGCCTGCCACCTTCCTGGGGCGCCAAGCCGTTTCCGAAAGGCGATCGCGAAGGGTTTGTGACCCTGGCCAGTGGCAAGGCCGGTGACAGGGAGAGCCTGCGCATCCGCGCGGATGCACGCCTGGTAGCGGCGAACCTGAAAGCCGGGGAAAGCGCGGAATACCGCTTGGACAGCGGGCGCCGAGCTTACCTGGTGCCGGCGACCGGCGTGATTGAAGTCAACGGCTTGCGTGCGCAGGCTCGAGACGGTGTAGCGGTTGAGGATGAGCAGGTGTTGCGGGTGACGGCGATTGAAGACAGCGAGATCGTGTTGGTCGACCTGGCCTGATCAACCCTGTGGGAGGAAGGCAATCCTCCTCCCACAGTGGTTTTGCGCTGTTACTGGGAGATGGCGCCGTCTACCAGTACCTGCGCCTCTTGCACCAGCTGCTTGAGGTGATCTTCACCAATAAAGCTCTCGGCGTAGATCTTGTAGATGTCCTCGGTGCCCGATGGCCGTGCGGCGAACCAGCCGTTTTCGGTCATCACTTTCAGGCCGCCAATCGCCTGGTCGTTGCCCGGCGCGTGGCTGAGGATCTGCTGGATGCTTTCCCCGGCCAGTTGCGTGGAGGTCACCTGCTCAGGCGACAGCTTGCCCAACAAGGCTTTCTGCGCCGGCGTGGCCTTGGCGTCGACACGAATGGCGAACGGCTCGCCCAAGGCATCGGTGAGGCCACGGTAGATCTGGCTCGGGTCCTGGCCTTTGCGCGAGGTCATTTCCGCCGCCAGCAAGGCCGGGATCAGGCCGTCCTTGTCGGTGCTCCACACCGTGCCATCCTTGCGCAGGAACGACGCCCCGGCGCTTTCTTCGCCGCCAAAGCCCAATGAACCCTCGAACAGGCCATCGGCAAACCACTTGAAGCCCACCGGCACTTCATACAGGCGCCGCCCCATGCGCGCGGCGACGCGATCGATCAGGCCGCTGCTGACCACGGTCTTGCCCACGGCCGCATCGGCGCGCCAGTCGGGACGGTTCTGGAACAGGTAGTCGATGGACACCGCCAGGTAGTTGTTCGGCGCCAACAGGCCGCCGGACGGGGTCACGATGCCATGGCGATCATGGTCCGGGTCGCAGGCGAACGCTACGTCAAAGCGCTCCTTGAGACCGATCAGGCCTTGCATGGCGTAGCTGGAGGACGGGTCCATGCGGATCTGGCCGTCCCAGTCGACGCTCATGAAGCGGAACGTGGCGTCGACTTCAGTGTTCACCACCTCCAGGTTCAGTCGATAGTGCTCGGCAATCGCCGACCAGTAGCGCACCCCTGCTCCGCCCAGCGGATCCACGCCCAGGCGCAGGCCGGCACTGCGGATGGCGTCCATGTCGATCACGTTGATCAGGTCGGCCACGTAGCTGTTGAGGTAGTCATGGCGATGGGTGGTGTCGGCCTTGAGCGCCTGCGCATGGGTGATGCGCTTGACCCCGGCCAGTTTATTGGCCAGCAGCTCGTTGGCCTTGGCTTCGATCCACTTGGTGACGTGGGTATCGGCCGGGCCGCCGTTGGGCGGGTTGTACTTGTAGCCACCACTTTGCGGCGGGTTGTGGGACGGCGTGATAACGATGCCGTCGGCCAGGCCGCTGGTACGGCCACGGTTGTAGCAGATGATGGCGTGGGAAATTGCCGGGGTTGGCGTGTATTCATCGCCTTCGGCCAGCATCACGTGCACACCGTTGGCAGCCAGCACTTCGAGTGCGCTGGCACCGGCCGGGGTCGACAGCGCGTGGGTGTCCAGGCCGACGAACAGCGGGCCGTCGATGCCTTGGGCTTCGCGATACAGGCAGATGGCCTGGCTGATGGCAAGCACATGCCATTCGTTGAAGCTCAGTTCGAATGAGCTGCCACGGTGCCCGGAGGTACCAAAGGCTACGCGCTGGGTGGAGATCGCTGCATCAGGCTGGCCGGTGTAATAGGCCGTGACCAGTCGCGGGATATCCACCAGCAACTGGGCCGGCGCCGGTTTGCCCGCAAAAGGACTGATTGTCATGCATAAACCTCGGATAGAAGGATTCGGAAAAAATGGCAGTTTACTGAGAGTTGGACTGCTGCGCGACGGTATCGATCCTACATCGTTAAGAGAAATTTCACCCAGTCTGCGCCTGGCGCAACGCGTCGCTCAATGCTTCCAGGGCAATGTCCAGATTGGGTTGCCCGTGAAACGTGTGACTCACGCGCAGGTGCTGCTGGTGCAAGCCACTGACACTGAACAGCTCCCCAGGGGCGATCACCACTTGCCGTGCCAGCAGGCGCTGAAATGCCTGGCGCATGTCCACCGTACGGGTAGAGGCCAGCCAGAACGCGGCACCGGCGGCCGGCATCCGATAAGTCACCTGGTCGCCCAAATGCTGCTCCAGGCGCTGGCTCATGTGCGCCGCCTGCTCGCTCAAGCGTTGGCGCAGCGTGCGCAGGTGCTGGTCAATCCGCCTGCTTTGGTACAAACGGGCAATCGCGCGCTGACGGATCGACGATAAACGGAATGAGCGCAGCAGGAACTGGCGCTGCAACTCATTGCTCATGTGCCGGCACAGCAGGTAGCCGTAGGGGGCTTCCGAGCCAAGCACCTTCTCGAACGAAGAAAACACGATCAGCCGCTCAGGGTTCACCCGTTCGCGCAATGCGGTGTGGGGGGCTTCGAAACCCAGCTCACCAAAGGTGTCGTTTTCAAGCAACCAGCAACCGGACTGCTCCAGCAGGTGGGCCACGTCGAGACGTTCGTCGATTGACATGGCCACCCCGCTGGGCAGGCTGACGGAAGACGAGAGCAACACCAGATGCACCGGCTCATCGCGCAACAGCTTCCCCAGCACGGTTCGATCCAGGCAACCCTCCGGCGTCCAGGGCAACTCGATGATGCGTACCCCGGCGTCCTGCAACAGGCGCAGGATCAGCCAGTCGCAGGGCGACTCGACAATCACGGTGGTGCCCCGCAGGCCCAGCACTTCGATCAGGATATCCAGCACGCCACGCAGGTCGGCACCGATATACACATCGTCGGCATGCCAGCAGCGCGTGGGCGACGAGGTATAGCGCGCGGCCAGGGCTGCGCGTAATTCCCAGACACCGCAGGGCTGGGACCAGGGCTGCAAATGCGACGGGTACTGGCGCACCAGTTCCCGCTCGAGCCGCAGCAGTGTTTCATCCAGGGAACCCAGCAATGCCGGCTCGTCACCACTGAGTACCAGCATGCCGGGGCGCCGGGCCGCCGCGTAGAGGCGATCAAGCAGGTCCCCGCCGGCCCACGCCAGCGGGTTTACCGACATCGGCCAGGCGTAATAGCCGGATTTGGCCACCGAATACACCCTGCCCTCCTTCTCCAGCAGCGCATAGGCGTACTGGATCGTCGAAATGGACACGTTCAGGCGTCCGGCCAACTGCCGTAACGACGGCAGTTTTACCCGGGTGTCGGTACTGACCTCGTTGATCAGACTGATCATGTAGCGATAGACCGCCTGGTACGCGAAATCCGCCTGACGCTCGCCACGCAGGGTCATCGCCCGAACAATGGCACGGCCTGCGCGGCGCCCTGGGCTGCAGCGGCGCGACACATGCCGTTTTCTCTGGCCTGCGGCCGTTTGCGGTACAGGTGCTGCAACAAAGGCATCGGCAAACCGCTGGTGTCCGTTACCCACTGCTGCAGCATTTCGGCGGAACCGTTGCCCTGGAGGACTTTGTGCAACTCAGGCAACGCCACCAGCATGCCCGGGTGACATTGGCGCAGATAACCTTCCAGTCGCTCTCCGTGATGAACAAACGGTGAAAAAAGCAGGCAGGTCAGCTGGGTCTCATCCAAGCCGAAGAACTCCTGGGCGTAGGTACTCCAGAGCATGCGCCCTTCGCGGGTCCCGGCCTGAATAAGCAAGTCGTCGGGCATGCGCAGACGGCGCATGTACGCGGCGGCCTGCTGCACAAAGCCTTCGACGCCTTCTTCATAAGTCAGCGCACGCAGGCATTCGGCCTGCAACCCACGCAGATGAGCCATCAGCAACGGATTGGAATAGATCGGATGGCTGAAGTGAAAGCCGAGTGGATCGGGAGCGTAGGCCATGAACTCGGTCAGCAGGGAGGTCGACGCGATGTCGACATCTTCCAGCAGGTCGGCGATGCCGATGTAGGCCAAGTGACGATGCCCTGCCGTGCTGGGGTTATCGCTGGCTACGTAATGCTCACCGAACACATCCTGGTAATAACCGGTGCTCCACTCGTCCATGTGTGCGAACAACGCGTTGAGGGACATCGGATGGCCCTTGGGAACACGGACGCCTGCACCCTGGGCGGTTTTCTTGAGCCAGGCAAGAAACTGACTTTGCCTGCGCGGGGAGTCACCACTGACCAGCGCGTGGACGCCGCCATTGCACGTGGTGACACGCTGGTAAAAATCACCGACGGCCAGGTAAGTGTCGTTGCACAGGGTGGCGCGGCAGTCCCCGGCGCTCACATGGCCCACCATCAACATATTGCGCTGGCTGATCTTTCGCCCGATCGCTGAGGCCGGACGCTGGTGATTGAAGGGTTGTACTTCCTGGTTTTCCACCATCAACAACTCGACACGCGGGTCATCGTGGAGAAACAGCCGGCCGTAGCCGCGATTCAGGGTATCGAGCTGCCCCTCTGTCATGCCCGCGTGCCGTAACGTCGCGACCCTCAGTTGAAAGGTACGTGGCGCGCGACCGGCAATGGTCAGTTGAGCCGCTCGCAGCAGCGCCAGGGTATAGCTGCTCACTTCACCGCCACCGTGGGCCACCAGTACCTTGAAGTCCCCCACCTGTTCCATCCCGCCTGCCGCGACAATGATTCGCTGGACCAATAACTGGAGAGCGGTACGCCCCGCGCGAGTGAAGTGCCCGATCAGACGTTGCAGAACTTGCTGGTAAACATGATTCATAGCCTGTTCGTGAATAGTGCTCATAGTTCTACTACCCGAGTTGAAATATCAGTTTCAAGCAACTGCTGACAGTGTTTGCTTGACCTATTTTGCGTGTAGGAAAATCGCGCCATGTAGTGTGCGTCGACGTTTAAACACTAGCACCGCGCAACAAAACGACATGAATTGCCGGGCAGCATTCTCTTACCCGCGCAAGCGAACAACCCAATGAAAGTAATGGAAAAACCCTTTTAAAAAGCCTTCCTTAGGACTCTTCCGACAAGCTCCTACGCTTTTTTAGCCCGCTTTTTAAAGAAGCGTCCGACAATAGACTCAAACAACTTTTCCATTTGCATGGTCGGTGCACTTTATGAAAGTAGCTGTCTTGCTGAGTACACATGTCTGCCGCGCCGATAGTTCGAATAACTATCTGCAGCCGAGTCAGAGATTCAATCATTGCTCAATCCTTGAGATGAAAGTGAAGGCGCAATTATCAGTGTTGGAATAATGATTAATAGATACAGAAACTGGCCGAAAACCAGTTCAGATGAACAACTGATGTCGCGTAAAAGGCGCACATGCAAGGACGCCGCGCTGGAATTCAGGGCGGCGTCAGGGAGAAAGGGCCGGATTTGTGGGCTAAAGCGCCAGGTCGGCAGCTTCTGGGGCGGGCGGGTTAAGCCCTGTCAAATGGCGCATTTGCCCCATTCAGTCAGGCGTCGGAGCACTCATTTACGAATACTCCTACAGCTCAAACAGCCGCAACCTGCAATGCAACCCGCTCGCGGCACGGGCATTCGTCCATATAACGGTGGGCTTCGACAAACTGATTGAACGGAAACACCGTGGTTTTCAGAGGCACGAGCACACGATCGGCAGTCAGTTGGTTGATGTCACGCAACGCGCGTTGCAACGCCACATGATCCTGGATGATGCCCAGCTCCGGCTTGCCGGTGAAGTTGCCGATACAGTGCACGAAGAACTGAATGTTCTTCTGGAACGCCGCACACGCCGGGAACGGTGTCTGGTTACCACCCTGCAAGCCATACAGCACCAGGCTGCCACGCGGCGCCAGCACATCACCGAGCAGCGACATCTGCGGGCCACCCAAGCCATCGAACACCACGTCGACACCGCGGTTGTCAGTGAACTTGTTGATTTGCATCAGCAGGTCCTGTTCCTCGGTGACAATGACTTTTTCTGCGCCCAGAGAAAGCAGGTACTCGCGCTCAGCGCTGTCCTTGGTGGCGGCAATCACCCGCACACCCAGGGCCTTGCCCAGTTGCACAAACGAAGGGCCGGCGCAATGGCTGGCGTCGGTCACCAGGGCAAACTGCCCGGGCTTGACCCGTGCCAGGTCCACATACGCAAAGTAGGCAATCAGCAGCGGCGTGTAGTGCACGCTGGCTTCGATGGGGCTCAGGACGTCCGGATAGCGGGTCAGGGCCGAACGGGGCAGGACGATCTGCTCGCCATACACCGGGTAATCATTGGGGCTCTCGGCCGGAAAACTGGCCACTTTATCGCCCACTGCCAAGTCATCCACGCCCTCGCCCAAGGCTACGACCACCCCGGCCATCTCATGGCCAAGGCCGGATGGAAGGCGTGCGTGGGAAGACGCCAGGTTCTGGCGCCACAAAATGTCATACCAGCTTATGCCAATCGCCTCGACACGGACCTGCACTTCGCCCGGTGCGGGCTGCGCGGCTGCATGCTCTTCGCACTTGAGCACCTCGGCCGGACCAAACTTGTGAAAACGGATCGTGCGGGACATCGCAAACCTCGTCAAAGTAACCTCTATTGCCATGAACTCTATCTGGGCTTTCCGGCTAAGGCCACCGGTCGCCGTTAATAGTCGACATGTCTGTCATTGATTCCGCATCTGAGGAATAGACCTCAAGTATCGTAGGAAAACTCAATTAGCCGGTGCAGAGTACCAGCCTTTCCCCGTAAGATTCATACCGGTCACGCGTCTGAATGGACCTTCAGGGCTCTTATATCGCCGTTCTCGTCAAATAAAGCTGACTCTTCCAGGACACAAGATGAACCGTAACGACCTGCGTCGTGTCGACCTTAACCTCTTGATCGTATTCGAAACCTTGATGCATGAGCGCAGTGTGACCCGCGCCGCCGAGAAATTGTTCCTCGGCCAACCAGCCATCAGCGCCGCGTTGTCGCGCCTGCGTGGGCTGTTCGACGACCCCCTGTTCGTGCGCACCGGCCGCAGCATGGAACCCTCGGCCCGGGCCGTGGAAATCTTCGCCCTGCTCTCCCCGGCCCTGGACTCGATTTCCACCGCCGTCAGCCGCGCCGCCGAGTTCGACCCGGCCACCAGCACCGCGGTGTTCCGCATCGGCCTGTCCGACGACGTCGAATTCGCCCTGCTGCCCCAACTGCTCAAACGCCTGCGCGCCGAAGCGCCCGGCATCGTACTGGTAGTGCGCCGGGTCAATTACATCCTGATGCCCGGCCTGCTCGCCTCCGGCGAAATTTCCATCGGCGTCAGCTACACCGCCGACCTGCCGGCCAACGCCAAGCGCAAAGTACTGCGCCGCAGCCTGCCGAAGCTGCTGCGCGCCGACAGCGTGCCGGGCTCCCTGAGCCTGGACGACTTCTGCGCCCGTCCCCACGCGCTGGTGTCGTTCGCCGGCGACTTGAGCGGGTTCATCGATGAAGAACTGGAGAAACTCGACCGCAAGCGCCATGTGGTGCTGGCGGTGCCGCAGTTCAACGGGCTGGGCACCCTGCTCTCGGGCACCGACATTGTCGCCATCGTGCCAGACTATGCCGCCGAGGCACTGACCGCCGCAGGTGGTTTGCGCGCGGAAGAACCGCCGTTGCCGGTGCGCTCGTTCGAGCTGCATATGGCTTGGCGAGGGTCGCAGGACAATGATCCGGGGGAGCGGTGGTTGCGGTCGCGGATACAGATGTTTTTTGGGGACCCCGATAGCCTGTAATGGAGTTCCAGTAAATTCCATAAAATTGTTTTATAACAAACGCTTATTGGAAATTTCAGTCCATTGCCGCCTGTCTAAATCCAATGGATTCCACGACTCATGGGGGCATAATTGGGGGCAAATTTCGGTTCCTTAAAAAGGATGCCCCCACCGATGCCCCCAGATAATGCGGTTGTTTTCAAACGAAAACTCAGCGATGCCTTGATCCGCTCGCTGACCGAACCCGGCAAACACGCCGATGGCGAAGTCCCTGGCCTTTACTTAGAGGTAAGGGCGTCGAGCAAGGTCGGCAAATCCCCTTCCAAGGTTTGGCGATTGAAGTATCGGCTGCATGGTAAGGAAAACCGCTTCTCCATCGGGGCTTACCCCGACATTGGTCTCAAGGAGGCGCGCGACATTGCCCGCGGCGCACGCCGCGATGTGGCTAACCAAACCGCACCGCTCATGGCCAAGACCGCCAAGATCGAAGCACACCTGCTCAACGAGGTGCGCACCTTCGAATACGTAGCCAAGCAATGGTTGGCGTTCAAGTCTGCCGAACTGGTAACCAAATCCATCGCGGGGTTTAACGGAGCGCTGAACAACCACATCTTGCCCGCAATCGGTAAAAAGCCGGTCAGCGAGATCAGGCTGGAGCACATCACTACAATCATTACGGAGCTGCGTCGCCAGCGCACCATGGCCATGGCCCGGCGCGTGCGTACCATCATCCGTGCCGTCCTGGGCTTTGCCGAGGGGCGCGGATGGGTGGAACGCAATGTGGCGCTTAGCAACATTGAGGAGTTGAAGATCCGCCATGTTGTAACCAGCAACCCAGCGATCGAAAGGCCAGCCGACCTAGGCAGGTTTCTCCTGCGTCTGGATGACTGCAACGACGGCAGCGTTGCCGCGGCAATGCGCCTGCTGGTCATATTGCCGGTCCGCCCAGGCGAACTAGTGCAGATGCGATGGGAAGATGTCGACTTGGTGGGCGCCGATTGGCGTTATGTGGTGAGCAAGACCAAGCATCTGGACAAGAGCAAACACATCGTGCCGTTGCCTGAGCAAGCCTTGATTCTGTTACGCGAGCTACATAGAACCCGCGTGGTGGATGAAGAAGGTAAAGGCTGGGTGTTCGTCTCGCCGGTCTATCCGGGACGTCCCATAAACCCGACCTCCATGCTCAAGTCCTTTCAGCGTATCTGGCCGGAGTACAACATCACTGCCCACGGCTTTCGCGCTACCTACCGGACCATTGCTCACGAGCACTTGGGTTTTGACCCCATCGTGCTGGAACTCTCGTTATCCCACCGTATGCCAGGTGCGCTTGGAGCTGTGTATGCGCGCGCGCAGCTGCTGGTACAGCGCCGGGAGGCGGCTCAGCAATGGGCGAACTACTTAGACCAATTGCGGCAAAACGCGGCGAGAGCGGTGGCAGATTGACGATTCAGCGAAAACAGGAGATTGAAGAGGGAAACGAGACTCGCATCTGGCGCCCGACCCATTGAAATCTAAGGGGTTTCTTTTCTTACCGAAGCAGGAAAAGACTCAATTCTTGACCTGTTTTTAGGGCGTTTCAAGAGCGAAAAAAGGGGTAATCCTAAGCAACGCTACTGGATTCTACCCTTAGCCAAAAAAACAATTACTCATCAGCGTTACATTTAAAGCGCTGCGCTGGATAGAGTACCAATCCATAAGACCGGTATTCACGTTTTCACCAACTGAAGCCAGCTCAACCAGACGAACCTGGACGCCGATCAAGTTTTTCCATCAGCCTCTGGAACGCCGCCAGCACCTGCGCAGGCCGCTCCAACATCAATTGATGACCACACCGCTCCAACACCTCAAAGCTACCCGTTGGCAGCTGTCGGGCGAGCGCTTCCCCCCCACTGGAGGGAGTCAGTCCGTCGCTGTCTCCCGCTAACACATAAGTCGGCAAAGTCAGTCGGGCCAGGGCATCGGCGTCGGGCCATTGGGCATTTTGCAGTAGAGACTTGAACACATACAGACGATTGCGACGGGTCAGGTGTTCCTCGTAGGCCACCAGCCGGGGATCGGCTGCGGGGTGCCACGCACGCTGACGAAAGCCCTTGGCCAGCAACGGCCGCAGCAGCTCCAACACCCAGGCAGGCAGCGACATCAGACCACCATGGCTCAACGGGCGATGCAGTTGTGTGCCTAGCAGCAGGGCGCCATCTATGGTCACCTGCGGCAACCTGCGTGGAAGCTCCAATAAGGCACTCAACCCCAGTCCGGTACCAAAGGAATGGGCGACCAGGATATTCCGCCGTGCAGCGTAGCGGCCCAGTATTTCCAGCTGATCTGCCACCAGTTCCGACCAGGCATAGGCCTGCGGCCGGCGCGGCTTTTCGCTATCGCCGTGCCCCAACAGGTCCCACGCCACCAGGCTGTATCCCTGCTCGGCCAACGCCTGCCATAACTCGCGCCATTGATCCTTGTGACCACCACCGCCATGCCCGAAGAACAGGACTGTGTCTGCCTGATGCGTGCCAGGTTGATAAGCGATGCTCAGGTGCCGTCCGGGTCGGATTTCCACCCGCTCGCCCCGCACCAGAGGTAAATCAGAAAATGCGTGTAAATCAGCCATGAGTGGGACAAGCCTCTTGGGATTCAAGGTGTTGAGGAGTGACCGTCGAAGGGTGGGCTGTTCTGGAAAAACCACGTAATAAGGTCTGGGTATAAGCATGTTGCGGATGGGCCAGTAGCGTTGCCGTTTCCCCCTGCTCCACCACATGCCCGCCCTGCATCACGGCAATGCGATCACACAATCTGGCGGCCACTCGCAAGTCGTGGGTGATGAACACAATGCTCAGCTTGAGCCGACGTTGCAGGTCTTCAAGCAACTCGAGGATCTGTACCTGGATCAGCGCATCCAGAGCGGAAACGCATTCGTCCGCGATGAGTATTTTCGGATCCACAGCCAAGGCACGGGCGATACCGATACGCTGGCGCTGACCACCGGAAAACTGATGAGGATAGCGTTCGAACGCGGCTGCGGGCAGCCCAACCAACTCCAGTATTGACCGCGCGCGCCGCTCGGCCTCGGCCTTTGAGTGTCCCTGCACCAGCGGGCCGGTCATGACGATACGGCCGACGGTCTGGCGCGGATTGAGCGAGGCAAACGGGTCCTGGAAAATCATCTGCACATCGCTGCGCAATGCTCGCAAACGCCCTTTTGACAGCGCCGTTACATCCTGGCCCAACCATTGAATTTGACCACTTTCAGCACGTAGCAGCCGAACAAGGCAACGCCCCAGAGTGGATTTCCCCGAGCCTGACTCCCCAACAATGCCCAGGGTTTCACCCTCGCGCAGGGTCAACTGAACCTGCGCCAGGGCCTGGGTGGCACGCTTACGCCACCAACCGCTGTTGCTGCGAAACACTTTATTGAGTTGCTCGGCCTTGAGTACCACACTCCCGTCCACCGTGGTGCGCGGGGCCCGCGGTTGCGCCGAGACCGCTGCCAACAGTTGCCGGGTATAAAGCGCCTGAGGCTTGCGCAATACTTGATGGGCGCTGCCCTGCTCCACCAGTCGACCTTTTTCCAGCACCAGCACGCGGTCGGCAATTGCCTCGACCACGGCGAAATCATGGGTGATGAACAACAGCGCCATGCCTTTGTCCTGTTGAATCTTGCGTAACAGATCGATGATCTGCGCCTGGGTGGTCACATCCAGGGCCGAGGTGGGTTCGTCGGCGATCAGTAACGAGGGATCGAACGCCAATGCCATGGCGATGACCACGCGCTGACGCTGACCACCGGAGAGTTCAAAGGGATAGACCAGGCGCAGGCGTTCAGGCTCGGGCAGGCCGACGTAACCCAACAATTCCACCACCCGTCGGCGACGCTCCTGGGCCGATTTCACCCCGTGGGCGTGCAGGGTTTCATCGATCTGCTCACCCACGCGCAACAGCGGGTTCAGCGCGCTCATGGGCTCCTGGAACACCATGCTAATATCTCGCCCGCGCAGCTGACGCATCGCGGTTTCACTGAGCTTCGCCAAGTTTTCACCACGAAACACCAGGCGCCCGCTTTCCACGCTCAGCGGCGTCGGTAACTGCCGCAACAATGCCTTGGCCAACATCGACTTGCCCGAGCCGGACTCGCCCACTACACATAGGCATTCACCGCTGCGCAATTGCAGCGACAGGTCATACAGCGCGTGACTGCGGTCGGCACCGGCCGGCAAGGCGATACGCAGGTTTTCCACACTGAGCAACGTCATAGCGACCTCCCCGGTTCAAAGGCCACGCGCAGGCCTTCGCCCACCCGGTTCACGGCCAGCACGCACAGCACAATCGCCAACCCCGGCAGGAAACTCATCCACCAGGCATCCCGCAGCAGTCCACGGGACGCGTTGATCATGTAACCCCAGCTCATGGCCTCAGGGTCGCTCAGGCCGAGAAACGCTAACGCGGCTTCAGTGAGAACTGCAGTGGCCATCACAAAGGTCATGGTCACCAGCAACGGCGCCAAGGCATTGGGCAGGATTTGTTGGCTGATGATGCCTAATGGTGATTGCCCCAGCACCCGCGCCGCCTGCACAAACTCACGATGTCGCAGGGTAAGAAATTCGCTGCGCACCAGCCGCGCGACGCCCGGCCACGCCACCAGCGAAATCGCCAGCACGATGGACCCCAGGGAAGGTTCCAGCACCGCCACCAGGATCACCGCCAACACTAACTGCGGAATGATTTGGAAGAACTCGGCGATCCGCATCAGCGCGCCGTCGAGCCAGCCACCGAAATAACCGGCGACAGCGCCGACGAGCAGCCCCACCAGCAAGGTCACCAGACTGGTCAACACCCCCACGGCCAGGGACACACGGGCGCCGTAGAGCAAGCCGCTGCCGAGGTCGCGGCCAAGCATATCGCTGCCCAGCCAGTGCGCCGAATCGTGGAACGGCGGGAGCATCGGCTGGGTGTTCATTTCCCAGGGCGAGCTACTGGTGAGCCACGGCGCGGCAGTCGCCAGTGCTGCTAACACCAGCAAAAACACCGCGCCGGCCAGCGCCGACGGCTGGAGAATAAAGCGTGTGAGCACCGCCATCAGCCCTGTCCTCCGGCGCCAATACGTGGGTCGAGCAAACGGCAAATCACATCGGTCAACACATTGAAGCCCACCACCAAAATCGAGATCACCAGAAAGCCGCCCATCAACACACCGTAGTCACGCTGGGCCAATGAGTCATACATCAAGCGGCCAATACCAGGCCAGGAGTACACCACCTCCACCAGTAACGCACCGCTGGCCAGCTGGCCGAGTTGCAAACCAGCGAAAGTCACCACCGGCAGCAGTGCATTGCGCAACACATGTACATAGAGGATCCGCCGTGGATGCAAGCCTTTGGCATGAGCAGTGCGCACGTATTCCTGACCAAGAGCATCGAGCACGGCGGCTCGGGTGAGGTGGATATACAGGGCCAGAAACAGCACGCTCAGGGATAGGCACGGCAACAACAGATGCCGCAGGCGATCCAGCAGCGAGAAGTCCCGGCCCACGGTCTCCATGCCGAACGCCGGCAACCAATCCAGGCTTACGGAGAACAGCAAAATCATCAGCATCGCCAGCCAGAACGGCGGCATCGCGTACAGCAACAAAGCACCGTGGGAGATCACGCCGTCCAGCCAATGCCGTTTCTGCCGTGCCCGCGCCGCCAGCCCCCCCAGGGTCACGCCGAGCACGGAAGACACCACAAAGGCCGAGCCCATCAATGCCAGCGTCGCCGGCAACCGCTCGGCGATCAGCGACCACACCGAGGTCTGGTTTCGGTAGGAATAACCCAGGTCCAGATGGGCGATATTGCCCAGGTATATCAGCAACTGCTGGAGCAGCGGTTTATCCAGGCCCATGGTCTGGCGCAGCTGCTCGATAAACTGCGCATCGTCCACTCCCGCCTCTCCGGCCAACAGCAATGCAGGATCGCCGGGCGCCAGTCGAATCAGCAGGAAACTCAGCACCAGCACCGCCACCACCATCAGCAGCGCCTTGACGAGCCGCCCGCTGAGATACAGCACGCCGTTCATGGCGCCAGGGCCTCGAGGTACACGCTCTCGTAGTCCTCGTTAAGGCTGGTAGCGGTCTGCAGCAGGTTTTTTACCTGTTTGTGAAACAGCGTCGGGTAACGCATTTCGAAGATCGGTGCGATGGGCAGGTCGGTGTTCAGCAGGTTCTCCAGCTGGCTGTAGAGCTGTTTGCGCTCCGGGCCTTGCGGGGTATCGGCGACTTTCGCCCACAAGGCATCGGCCTCGGCGCTGTTGTAGCCGCTGACGTTGGCGAACGGCGAGGTTTTGAGTATGTAGTCGGAGCGGAACAGGTAGGCGCTGGTCAGGTAGGGATCGCCGATCTGGAAAATAAAGTTGTAGGTCAGGTCGAAGTCCCAGTCGCTCACGCGCTGGAACCAGGTCGCCGCGTCGGACGTCACCACCTGCACCTTGAAACCCAGGGGTTGCAAGGACTGCTTGGTGTATTCGGCCAGACGCTCCCAGGCACCACCCTTCTCGCCATTGAGCAGGCGAATGCGCACTGCGCCGACATCCACGCCGGATTCCGCAATCAGCGCTTTGGCCTTTTTCACGTCATAGGCGTACTGCGGCAACTGGGGATCGTGGTAAGGCGAGCTGGACACAAACGGCCCCTGGGCGACCTTGCCCGAGCCGAAGAAAATGTTATCGACAATGAACTGTCGGTTCAGCGCATACAGGATTGCCTGGCGCACCTTGGGGTTGTTCAACGGTGGCTTGCGCGTGTTGATTTGCAGGAAGGCCAGACCCGAGTACAACTCCCAGCCCTTTTCCGACGACTGCACATCGGGCAAGGCAGTCAGGCGCTTGAGGTCGGAGTAATCCGCATCGCCGCTGCGCAACACTTGCACGTCGTTACGCTCGAACGCGGCGGCACGCGAAGAGGCATCAGGAATGACGTGGAAGATGATGCTGTCGAGGTGCGGCAGGCCCTTTTTCCAGTAGTTGGGGTTCTTGGCCAGCTTGATATAGGCGCCGCGTTTCCACTCTACGAACACAAACGGCCCGGTGCCCACCGGTTTTAGGTTGTAGGGGTTGTTACGAAAGTCGGTGTTCTCGTAAAGGTGCTTCGGCACCACCGGGCGCAAGCCGCTGCCAAAGGCCGAAAGCAACGGCGCGAACGGTTTCTTCAGGTGAAAGACCACCTGCAGCGGACCTTTGGCGGTGATGCTTTCGACGTACTCGGTGATGATCCCGCCGAGGCGTTTGTCCACCTCGGGGTAGAAGGTCTGGAAGCTGAACACCACGTCATCGGCGGTGAACGCTGGACCGTCGTGCCAGTGCACGCCGTCCTGCAAGTCGAAGGTATAAGTGAGGCCGTCAGGGGAGATAGTCCAGGCTTTGGCCAATACCGGTTTGGGCGCAAGGCGTGTGTCGAAGGTGAGCAGGCCCTGGAGCACCTTGCCGCTCACGTATTGGGTCGACACATGGCTGACTACACCGTGCATCAGCGAGGGCGGCTCCGGCTGGGCCACCAGGTTGAGCACCCCGCCCTCATGGGGTTGCGCGTGAGCCTGGCCGGCCAACAACGCGGTGCACAGTGCCACGGACGTGAGGGCACGGCGGAAGGAAAATGGGCGCATGGAGGCTCCTCGAATTTAAAAATCTAACGAGGGTTTTGCAAGCGCTGTGCCATGGGGGTTGTGCGGGTATTGCTGGGGTTGGCGGTGATCGCACTGATGAAAAAACCACAGAACTGCGCCTGAGTGTGCAAAAAGCAGCAGCAAAGCATTTCAAATGCAGGAGGTGCTTGCTCCCGAAAGAAGTGAGTCATCAATGAATGAGCCAACTGTCCCGACGCTATCGGGGGCAAGCCTCCTACCACAGGGATTCACCACTGGTCGATGGCACAAGGTTTGCCCCTGTAACCGTCATCTGAATAAACGAGCCTCGCCACCATGTCACTGGATTACCTGGGCAACCCCATCGACACCACCGCCCCCACCACCCGCCAAGGTCTGGACGACTTCATCGGCGGCTTCCTCGGCTACCAGCCCCGTGCCGAAGGCATCCTCGCCGCCGCCGATGCCGACCCCGACTCTGCGCTGGCCAATGCGTTTGCCGGCTTGCTGCTGATGTTCATCGAGTCGCCCGAGGGCCCGGCACTGGCGGAAAAATACCGTCAACGTGCGGCACACGCCGCCCACCCGCGCGCCCAGCTGTACCTTGGCGTGCTGCAAGCCTGGATCAAGGACGACCTCGATCAAGTCCTGCATTTGAGCGAAAACCTGCTCGACCGCTACCCCCGCGACCTGTTTGCCGCCAAGCTCAACCAGTACCTGGAATTCAACCGCGGCAACTGGCCCGCCCTGTTGCGCATCGGCCTAAAGGCCACCGTTGGCGCACCCGACATTGCCCACAGCCACGGCCTGCTGGCCTTCGCCTACGAGCAATGCCACTTGCTCGAAGAAGCCGAAGCCAGCGCGCTGCAGGCCTTGCGCCTGCAACCCTCGGAGCCCTGGGCCCAGCACGCCCTGGCCCATGTGATGCTGACCCAGGGACGCATCGAGGAAGGCACGGTGTTCCTGGAAAGCGTGACCCACCACTGGGACGGCTTGAACTCGTTCATGTACACCCACAACTGGTGGCACCTGGCGTTGTTCTACCTGGCGCGGGGCGAGGATCAGCGCGTGCTGGAGATTTACGACCAGCACGTGTGGGGCATCCTCCCGGAATACTCCCAGGACCAGGTCGGCGCCGTGTCCTTGCTCGCGCGATTGGAACTGGCCGGCATCGACGTGGGCGAGCGCTGGCAGGCACTGGCGCCGTACCTGCAAGGCCGGGTCTGCGATACGGTACAGCCGTTCCTGAGCGTGCAGTACCTGTATGGCCTGGCCAAGGCGGGTAAGCCGGAAGCGGATAGGTTGCTGGCGGCGCTGCGCCAGTACAGCGTCGACGCACGGCCGGTGTGGGGCGAAGTGACCCTGCCGTTGGCGAAGGGCTTATTGGCCCATGCACGTGGGGACTGGCAACAGTCGCTGGTGCAACTGACGATCGCCCTTCCCCGGCTGAATGAGATTGGTGGCAGCCACGCACAGCGCGATCTGTTTGCCCTGGTGGAGCTGGATGCACGAGTGAAGGCCGGGGATTGGCTGGATGCGCAGCAGACACTGGAATTGCGGCGCCGGTATGACGGCTGGGATGTGCCGACAAATCGGAGTCTGGTGCAGGTGTATGAGGCGTTGAGGTTGCCGGCGCTGGCGGCAAAGGCACAGACGCGCCTATCACGTTTCACCTGAACAGCAGGAGCCGGCTTGTCGGCTCCTACAGTTGATCGCGGCTAGCGCCTGGCACTGAACACCCCTCTGGCGATCGCCCGCGCCACGCAATCCGCGGCCGCCGAGCCAATACGGCCAATCTCCACCTGCCGCCGTGGGCCATCGGTCAACTCAACCGCCGCCGACGCCAAGGCAAATACCGTGTCCCCATCAAACGGCAAATGCGCCGGACGCACCGCACGGGCAATCCCGTCCTGAGCCATGATCGCCACGCGCTTGCACTCAGCCACAGTGAGCCGGGCAGTACTGGCGACCACCACCAGAGTCGTGTTGGCCCCGGCTTGCAGGCGGCCCATCGAATCCAGGCGTGACAGCTCCGGCATCGGGTCGCTGCAGTCCATCTCGGCGTCAGGGCGCTGGCCACCGAACTCCCCCGCGACTTCCCAGGGCCACGCCCAGAAGGTCTGGCCGTCGGGCATGTACACCGAGCCTATTGGATTGGCGACCACCAATGCAGCGACGATCAAGCCGTTCCCCAGATTCAGGGAAGCGGTACCCAGCCCACCTTTCAGCACCCCGGCCATTGCACCACGACCGGCACCCACCGAGCCCAATTCAAAGTCCTCACCTGTATTGGCCAGCGCTTCGAAGCCCAAGCGTCGGTATGGCGGTTCCAACCCCCAGTCTTTGTCGCCGCCGTTGGCCAGGTCATGCAACACCGCTGCGGGCACGATAGGAATCGCTGGGGCACCGGGTTTGAGGTGCAGGCCCACTTGGTCGTGGGACAGTTTCGCCGCCACCGCATCCGCCGCCCCCAGGCCGAAGACCGAGCCGCCGGCAAATACCAGAGCGTGGAGCTGGCCGACCATGTTTTCCGGCTCAAGCGCAGCCGTTTCGCGCCCGCCAGGGCCACCGCCGCGAATGTCGATGCTGGCGGTCCAGAAACCATTGGGGCGAATCACTGTGACGCCGGTGTCGACGCGCAGGTCCGTGGCGTGGCCGACCGTGAGGCCTGGGATATCGGTGAGGGCATTGCGCGGGCCGGGTCTAGGCATACAGAAATAGCTTCCTTGGGTTCAGGGTGTCGCGTGGGGAGAGCAAGTCGTGTGCCAAGCACAACCACCCAAGCCTTACGGCTCACTACCCGGTTGCCGATAAAAGCCCCTGCACAAAAACCAACACCCTGCCCTTCGGCCTGTTAAAAAAACACCAACACCCCCGCTCAATAACAAGTAAGCCTATGTTTTTAAACACTTTTAACAGATGGCATAGCCCTTGCTCTCCAGCCTTCCCACCAGAGCTTGAACTCAACAAGCCGTCCTCTATCAAGGCCCAACACCTTAAACCACTGGAGTATTTCCCATCATGAATGCATCACGCGCCACAGGTCGCCGACCCAGTAAGGCCTTCGCCCACACGTTGTTGTTTATTGCCCTGTACGAAGCCGCCAGCTACAGCAGCCTGACGCTCGCCGCCGACGCGCCGGCCAGCGATAACCCCTTGGACACCGTTGTGGTGATCGGCAACCGTGGCCAGGCGCGCACCCTGGCCGAGAGCCCGTCACCCGTGGACGTGATCTCCTCCAAACAACTGCTGGCCACCGGGCAAGGCGATCTCACCCGCGCCCTGAGCAAGGTACTGCCATCCCTCAATCAGCCAGCATCGTCAGGCTTCGGCTCAACGTCGGTGGTGCGCCCGATCAGCCTGCGTGGCCTCAATGGCGACCAGGTGCTGGTACTGGTCAACGGCAAGCGTCGCCACAACAGCGCGCTGCTCAATAACGGCACCTACCTCAACTCCGGCTCGCAACCGGTGGACTTGGACATGATCCCCACCGCTCTGGTGGATCATGTCGAAGTGCTCCGTGACGGCGCCTCGGCCCAGTATGGTTCGGATGCGATTGGTGGCGTGGTCAACATCGTGCTCAAGCAGACCGACCACGGCGGCAGCCTGTCCACCAGCTACGGCCAGAACTATGAAAACGGCGACGGCGAAACCGCGCGCCAAACCGGCAATGTCGGCCTGGCGCTGCCCAACGACGGCTTTATCAACCTCGCCCTGGACGTGAAGAAACAGAAGATCTCCGACCGCTCCGACAACGCGCCCTATACCGACTCGGCCGGCAACACCAGCCTGCAACACACCTACTACGGCACCGGCCTGCCCGAGGCACGCAACTTCAGTTTCGGGTACAACGCCGAGCTGCCGGTGGACGATGCCCTCACGCTCTACTCATTCTCCACCTACACCCGCCGCAACTCGGAAAAACCGCTGGCTTTCCACCAGCCCGCCAGTTTCGATGGCATCCGCACCCCCTTCCCCGAAGGCATCGAAGACACCCTGCGTTTTATCGAAAATGACTTCCAGGTAGCGTTTGGCGGCAAGGGCGAACTCGCCGGCTGGGACTATGACCTGTCCAGCACCTATGGCCAGGACCATGCCGAAGCGACCCTGCGTCACACCTACAACCTGAGCTACGGCCCGGACTCGCCGACCTCGGTGGACACCGGCGTCAAGACCTTCAGCCAATGGACCAACAACCTCGATCTGACCCGCGCATTTGACCTCGGCCTGCACAAACCCACGCAAATTTCCTGGGGCCTGGAGCAACGCTACGAGAACTACAAGATCGGCAAGGGTGACCTCGCCTCCTACGCCAGCGGCCCTTTCACCACCGGAGCCAGCGGTGGCCTGATCGCACCGGGCACCATCTCCGGTGCCGGTACCACCCCGCAGGATGCTGCGCAAAAAGGCCGCACCAGCCTCGCCGGGTATGGTGAGATCGGCCAGGACTTCACCGATAAATGGCACGTCGACCTGGCCGGTCGCTACGAGCACTACAACGATGGCTCGGGCACCACGACTAACGGCAAGTTCTCCACCCGCTACCAACTCACACCGATCCTGGCAGTACGCGGCACCTTCAGCACCGGTTTCCGTGCGCCTTCGCTGGCCCAGCAGATTTACAGCTCCACCTCGCAAACCAGCGTCAACGGCCAGCTGTTCGACTACCGTAACGTTGCAGTCAACTCCGACGTGGCCAAGGCGCTCGGTGCCGAGACTCTCAAACCTGAGAAGTCCACCAACTTCAGCCTGGGCCTGACCCTGCAACCGACGGACGCCACCAGCATCACCCTTGATGCCTACCAGATTAAAATCAAGGACCGCATCGCGCAAACCGGCTACCTCGGCGGCACACCGCAAATCAGCGCAATCCTCGCAGCAGCGGGTCTCAACCCGAACCAGGCGGTTACCTATTTCACTAACGCCCTCGATACCACCACCCGTGGCGTCGACATCGTCGGAGACTACCGCCAGAGCATCGGTGCCTACGGCAACCTGCGTTACACCTTGGGCTTCAACTGGAACACCACGCAGATCGACGACATCCACGCCTCCAGCGTGGCCCAACAAGCCCTCGGCCCAACCGGTGGTTATGACCGTCAGCGCCAGGGCAACCTCAAGTACGGTTTGCCGCAATCCAAACTGCTGCTGGGCACCACTTGGACCGTCGACAAGTTCGAGATCGGCCTCAACCTGACCCGCTACGGCGAGTACACCCAGTACGGCACCGCCGAATCCTTCGACCGCACGTTCTCGCCAGCGTGGATCACCGACCTGAACATCGACTACCACCTGACTCCGGCGATCACTCTGAATGCAGGCGCCAACAACCTGTTCAACAAGTACCCGGAACGCACTGACCTGGCCAGCAGCTCGGGCGGCTTTCCCTATGGCAACTTCTCGCCCTACGGCACCACCGGCGGCTACTGGTACACCGGTGTGACGTACAACTTTTAAGCCAGCCTGCGGAGCCGGTTCACCCGCTCCGCACCTGCCCCTGATGGGAGCCTGTTCATGACCCGCCGCACCGACACACTCAAACTGGGGGCCTTCCTCGCCAACAGCGGCCACCATGTCGCCGCCTGGCGCCACCCGTTGGCCCAAGCCGATGCCAGCCTGGATTTCGACCATTTCAAACACATTGCGCAGACCGCCGAGCGCGGCAAATTCGATGCATTGTTTATTGCCGATGTGGTCGCCTTGTGGGGCCACCATCACGATGCCCTGAGCCGTACGGCCCGCGCCGAACACTTCGAACCGCTGACGTTGATGTCGGCCCTGGCTGCCGTCACAAACAACATCGGGCTGATCGCAACCGCGACCACCACCTACAACGAGCCGTACCATATCGCGCGCAAATTCGCGTCCCTGGACCACCTGTCCAAGGGACGCGCCGCCTGGAACCTGGTGACCTCGGTGGTCTCGGATGAAGCGTGGAATTTCGGCCGCGAAAACCACGTCGACCATGGCGACCGCTACCAGCGTGCCGAAGAGTTCCATGACGTGGTCAAGGATCTGTGGGACAGCTGGGACGACGATGCATTTACCCGCGACAAAGCCAGTGGCGAGTATTTCGACCCGGCCAAATTGCACACCCTCAACCATCGCGGCAAGCACTTTGCCGTACGCGGCCCGCTCAACGTAGCTCGCCCGCCCCAGGGCCACCCGGTACTGGTGCAGGCCGGGGCATCGGAGCCGGGCAAACAACTTGCCGCCCGGGTTGCCGAACTGATCTTCGCCCACGCCCATAACCTGGAAAGCGCCCAGGCGTTCTACCAGGACATCAAGGCACGTGCGGCTGCCCTCGGCCGCGACCCGGATCACGTCAAAATCCTACCCGGCGTCACACCGTTTATTGCCGATACCCGTGAACACGCCAAGGTGCTGTTCGAAGAGTTCCAGGCACTGATCGACCCGGTGCTGGGTCTGCGCCTGCTGGCCGACACCTTGGGCGATGACATCGACCTCTCCGGCCATGACCTTGACGGCCCATTGCCGGAAACCCCCGTGGGCCAGCGCGGCAGTCGTCGGGACAAGGTGCTGGAATTGGCGCGCACGGAGAACCTGAGCATCCGCCAGCTGTACCTGCGCCTGGCCGGCGGCAACCCTGTCGTGGGTACCGCCGAGGACGTTGCCGATCACTTTGAGGCATGGTTCCAGGCGCGGGCATGCGATGGCTTCAATGTGTTCTTCCCCTACTTCCCTGGCGCCATCGACGTGTTCGTCGATCAGGTGATTCCGTTGCTGCAGGCGCGTGGGCTGTTTCGCCAGGAATACGAGGGCACCACCCTGCGCGAAAACCTCGGCCTGCCGCGCCCGGACAACCGCTTTACGGGAGAGAGGACATGAAACGCTGCGCCTGGATGCTCGCCTTCGCCAGCTTGATCGCCCCCAAAGCCTTTGCCCTGAACATCTTGCTGAGCAATGACGACGGCTATCAGCATCCGAACATTCGCGCACTCTACACCGAGCTGAAAGCCCAGGGCCATAACGTGAAAATCGCCGCGCCTCAGAGTGATCAGAGCGCGCGAGGCGGTTCGTTCTTCTTCGGTCGCGAAGTGAGTGTTGGGCAAGATACCGACCCCGCTTACCCCGACAGCTACTACATCAGCACCACCGACAACGGCATATGCCAGAGCACCGAGTGCGCCGGCAAAGCAGTCCAGATCGAAATCAGCGGCACGCCGGTGATGGCACTGCTGATGGGCCTGAACAAAGTCCTGCCACATCCCGACCTGGTGATCGTCGGCCCCAACCCCGGCAATAACCTCGGCGCGATCAATATGGCCTCCGGCACCTTCAATACCGCGAGCGTGGCGTTGCAGCGGGGCATTCCGGCATTGGCGGTGAGTACTGATCTGAAGGAGAAAGACCCGCAGCGCGCCGCTCGACTGGTAGCCACACTGGTGCATGCCCTCGACCAGCATCGCCAACCCGATGGCGCGCTGCTGCCGCCGGGCCTGGGCTTGAATATCAACCTGCCCAAGGATGCGCAGATAAAAGGCGTCAAACTGACCCGCGTCGGCAGCTATGTGGGGTTTGAGGCGCTGTACACCGATGATCTCAAGCAGTTCAACCTGCCCGGCAAACCCGGCATCGGCTTCCAATACAGCCCCGCCGCTACCGCTGCGCAACAGAACGATGAAGCGGTGTGGCTGAACAAGGGCTACCTGACCATCAGCCCGTTCAGTGGCCTGCCGGAATCCGTCAGCGCAGGGCCAGCACTGCAAAAGCAGTTGGCCCATGAGGTGAAACCATGAGTGCAGGTTTTTCCCTCGGGTTTCTGAGCCGGGTCTATAGCCCGAGCGCTGATCCCAAGGTCTACCGCGACACCCTGGAACTGTTCAAGGTTGCCGAAGCGCTGGGCTTTGACAGTGGCTGGTTGGCGCAGCACCACTTCGCCAGTGAAAAGGGGCGCTTGCCGTCGCCGTTGGTAGTGTTGGCGGCCGTCGCCCAGCACACACGGCATATCAGCCTCGGCACCGGGATTATCGTATTACCCCAGGAGGCGCCGCTGCGCCTGGCGGAAGACGCCGCCGTGCTGGACTTGCTGTGCAACGGCCGACTGGAACTGGGGCTGGGTGCGGGTTTTGATCCTGAGACCTTCGTCGCCTTCGGCCGCGAGCATGAAACACGGCATCGTGACTACGAGCAGCACCTTCAACAGTTGCTCAATGCGTTTGGCAACGCGCCGCTGACCGACAGCGGTTCCCGCCTCCTGCCACGCACCAGCGGCTTGAGCCAGCGTGTGTGGGAAGCCACCTCGCGGGTGGAACTGGTAGCCGAACGTGGCCACGGCCTGATCATGGCACCCGATCCGCATTTGCCTGCCGAAGCCGGTGTTGAACGGGTGAACCGCTACCGCAACGCCTGGACCGGCGACAACGGCACGCCCGCCCGGGTCGCACGGGTGCAGGCGTTGCTCCCCGCACCGGACGACGCCACACGCCGCGATATCCAGGCCTATGTGCAACGCCAGCAAAGCATCGGCGTACTCAAGGGCACGCTGGACGCTGACTTCGACACCACCCTCAAGCGCCTCGGCGTGTTGCACGGCCCGGTGGAGCAGATCATCGAGCAATTGCAGCAAGGCCCGCCATTGACAGCCCACGACCAACTGATCCTGCAGGTACAGACCACCAGCACGCCGCTGCGCGAGGCGATCCGTGCCCTGGAGATCATCCGCGAACACATCGCACCCGCACTGGGCTGGCAACCCACAGGAGTCCCGTCATGACGTTCAAATTGGGTTTCCTCAGCCACGCTTTTGGTGATGACCCGCAGCAGGTCTACCGCGACCTGATCGAACAATTCGAAGTGGCTGAAGCCCTCGGCTTCGACGGTGGCTGGATTGCCCAGCACCACTTGAGCAATGGCTTTGGTCGTCTTCCTTCACCCTTGGTGCTGCTGGCGGCCGTTGCCGAACGCACGCGGCATATCGAACTGGGCACCGGGGTGATTGTGTTGCCATTCGAAGACCCGATCCGCCTGGCCGAAGACGCCAGTGTGCTGGACGCCCTGAGCAGCGGGCGCGTGCAATTGGGCCTGGGCAGTGGTGGTGCCAACCTCGATAACTTCAGCGCTTTTGGCCGCGACCCAAGCCGGCGCCAGGCGGATTTTGCCGAGCGCCAGCAACGCTTGCAGCGCCTTCTGGAAGGTAAACCGCTGACCGGCGAATTAACGTTGCAACCGCCTGCACTCGGTCTGGGCGAACGCCTTTGGCATTCCCACGGCAGCACTGACGGCGCGGTCTATACCGCCCGACAAGGCAATGGACTGCTGCTGGGCACCGCCACCCATGATCCGCTCACCGTGCAAAAGCCTTTGGCGGACGCCTACCTGCAAGCCTGGTCGCGCAGTGACCGCGCACCGCGTATCGGCGTGGTGCGTGCCATTTTCCCCGCCATCAACCGCGCCAGCGCCCAGGCCGAACTGTCGGTGGATATCGAGCGACATATCCCGCGCCTGCGACGTGAGGGCCTGATCGACGAAGCCTTGGATTTGCAGGAACACCTGCGCTTGATGAACGTGCACCACGGCCATCCCGATGAAGTGATCGAAAGCTTGCAACAGGACCCGTCGCTGCTGCCTTATGCTGACTACATGATTGCTGTGGTTCAGGCCGAAAGCTCGACCCAGGCACAAATACTCAAACGTTTGGAAATCCTGGCCCAGGATATCGCCCCGGCCTTGGGTTGGAAAAAACCATGAATAATGGAGCTTATGCATGCCCCTGGAATTCAGTTGGTTGATGCCCCTGTGTACCCCTGACTGGGCGGCGCGGCCGGGACAATGGGTTCAATTGGCCCAGGCTGTGGAATACGCCGGGCTCGATGGCCTTTGGATTCCCGGCGGCGCGTTATGTGCCGACAGCCTGGGCGTGGCGGCAGCCTTGTGCGCGCATACACGCAACGTGCAGTTGTCGGTGAGTGTGCCGCCGGAAGTGATGCTGCCAGCCGCGTTGGCCACTACCCTGCAAAGCCTGCAGTCGATCAGCGGCCACCGTGTACGGCTACATTTACCCAATAGCGAACACAGTGCCTTTGGGGAGTGGCTCAACCGCGACCAACGCAGCGAACGCATTGGCGAATATCTGGAACTGCTGCAACACCTGCTGGCGTCCAACACCGAAGGGTTCGACTATCAGGGCCGTTATTTCCAACTGGAGAACGCCGGCTTCACCCGCCGCGAAATACCCGCCCCATCGTTGCTACTGGACGACACCCAGAGCCATGCGTTGGTGGCGGCACATGCGCGGACCTGCCTGTTAGCGCCTGGCCACCCATTACGACTGGCCCAGGAGATACAGCGCTGGCGGCAGGTCCAACCTACGCTCGACTTTGCCTGCACGTTTGGCTTGATCCTCGGCGACAGCGAAGACCTCGCCTGGGAGACCGCCGCCACTTTATTATCGGTTCCTCAATTGCCCGAGGAACCCCTGGCCACCCTGCCCCGAGCACGCCACCCGCTACGCCAGTGGGAAGTGCATCCCAACCTGCTGCAACGGGAAGCCGGCCAACCGCTGATCCTGGTGGGCACCCCGCAACAAGTCGCCACACGCCTGCAAGAACTGCACGGAATTGGCTTGAATCACCTGATCCTGGAGGGCGGGCCGTCAGTCAGCGAAGTACTGCGCTTTGGCGAACAGGTTTTACCGTTGCTTTTCCAACAGGGTTTGCGCAAGGAGCGCCTGCACCATGACTGATGATGTACGCCCACCGATCCAACTGGACTGGTTTTTACCCACCAATGGCGATGGCCGTCACCTCACCAGCAGCGGCTTGCCAAAGGTCGGGTTGTTCCAGCAAGGCGAGCGTGCACCGACGCTGGACTACCTGCGCCAGATTGTGCGCGCCACCGAGCAGGCCGGTTTCGACGGCATCATGGTGCCCACCGCTGCCGGGTTTGAAGACCCGTGGTTAATCACTGCGGTGCTGGCCCAGGAGGTGCGCCGCCTGAAATTCCTCCTGACGCTGCGACCGGGCACCGAGCTGCCAGCCTATACCGCCCACCGCGCAGCGACGTTGCAACTGCTCAGCGAGAACCGCCTGGCGTTGCATGTGGTGACGGGCTCCAGCCGTTTTGAACAGCGTTCCCTCGGGGATTTTCTCGAACACGATGAGCGTTACGCACGCACTGCAGAGTTTTTGCAGGTGTTCCAGGCCGTATGGGCAGCCCAACCGCCTGCGCATCAGGGACGTTACTACCGCAGCGGCATTCAAACGCCGATTGCGCCGGGCGCACGAGTGCCGCCGATTTACTTTGGCGGCGCCTCCGAAGCCGCCGAGCGTGTCGGTGCGGCCCATGGGCAAACTTATCTGATGTGGTGCGAACCGCCGGTGATGATCGCCGAACGCATCCAACGCATGCGTGACCTGGCTGCCGCCCAAGGCCGTACGCTGCGCTTCGGTCTGCGTCTGCACGTGTTCGCCGCTGTCACTGACGACGCGGCGTGGGCCCACGTGGAACGGCTGTTGGAAGAAATCCCGACGGATACCATTGACCATGCACAACGGCAGATGGCGGCGTATGAGTCGGTGGGGCAAAGCAGGCAGACGCAGTTGATGCAGGGCCGTGGGCGCGGCGCTCGGGAACTTGAGGTGTCAGCTAATCTTTGGGCCGGTGTAGGCTTGGTACGCGGCGGCGCAGGAACAGCGTTGGTCGGCAGTTATGCGCAGGTGGCAGAGCGAATCGAGGAGTATCACCAGTTGGGGGTGGACAGTTTTATTCTGTCGGGTTTCCCCCATTTGGAGGAAGCGATTCATCTTGGCGAGCAGTTGCTGCCTCAGCTACGCCGTATCGGAAATGCCCCCAGCCAGGTCAAACAAGGTTGAACGCAGGTCAGGGTTTTGCCCGGCCTTTGAGCATGCCGTGATTGACCAGCAAGGTGCGCATGGCGTTGCGGGTAATGCCCAGCAGGTCTGCAGTGCGCAGCTGGTTGAAGCCGCAATAGGCAAAAGCCTCGCGCACCATCAACGCCTCAATATCATGCAAGAGCGAATCACCTGGCACATCGAACAATCGCAAAAACTGTTCGCGAAGCACGTCCTGAGGAAGCTTTTGCACCCCGCTGGAACTTGCGCCCTGCAATGCACTGAGGCCTGCCGAGAACTTCAAGTGCTCGGGGCGGACCGGTCTGTCGCCGGCCACTAATAGAGCCAGGTGAACAACGTTCTCGAGCTCTCGGATATTCCCCGGCCAGGGATAATCGAGCAGCGCCTGAGTAGCCGACTCCGACAGCATAGGCTCATTGATTTTAAGGCGGGCGCTGTAGAGTTTCCTGAAGTGTTCCACCAACGGCAGAATGTCCAAGGGACGTGCCCTTAACGGCAGAACTTCCACTTGGGCGACGTTTATTCGATAGAACAGATCGAGCCGAAAATTGCCGGCTTCAATGGCCTGTTCCAAATTGACGTTGGTAGCCGTCACCAATCGGATGTTGATCTTGATCGGTTTGCGCGAGCCGACCCGAACCACTTCCTGTTCCTGTAGGACACGCAGCAATTTAACTTGCAAAGGCAGCGGCAGATCACCAATCTCATCGAGAAACAGTGTCCCTCCATCTGCCTCCTCGAACCAGCCGGCTCGCCGACCGACAGCTCCGGAAAACGAACCGGCCTCATGGCCAAAAAACTCGCTTTCAGCCAGGGTCTCACTGATCGCACCGCAATTGACCGCAATAAAAGCGCCAGTGCGGCCACTGCTCGAATGGATGTAGCGCGCCACCAACTCCTTACCGGTGCCCGTCTCTCCATTGATCAACACTGGCGCGTCACTGGGCGCCACCCGCTGCAGATACTCCAGCAACTGCCGAGACCGGGGGTCGGCAAATACCAGCGCTTTCGCTCGGATTGAAAGAGGATCTTTATCGCCCTGAGGCAATGTCAAAATCGGGCTGGGGTGTCCGCGCGGGATGTTCATAGACAATTTCCAATGGCGGCCATGAAGGAATTAACAGTACTTTACTGCTTGCGCCATATAACAATAAATATTAAAAAAACATGAGGATATAACCTTGCACCATAGCGACTGAGGCGTCAGGTACAACCAATCGCCTACTCGCATGAACGATCAAAAACAACCATTGCTTTAGTTGCGGATAGATCAGTTAAATTCTCGCTGACGCTCCCAACTCACCAATCTTTTCCAGTCGTGCCCTGACAATGTTGCGACTGATATTGAGCAGGCGCCCAGTCTGCAATTGGTTGCCATGGCAGTATCGGTAAGCAGCACGAAAGATCGTCTCTTCAATATGCTCGTAAAGGTCGGGAATATTTTGTTCGAATAACGCATTGAGGGCCGTTTCCAAGTCCACGGGACCGCTGAGGGCGGCTGGAGTATGGGTAGCCTCTTCCTGGCGAATACCCGAGGATCGCATGTCCACCAGATGAAGATCCGGCGGCTGCACCAACTGGTTGCGGCACACCAGCAAGGCGTGGTGAATGGCATTTTCGAGCTCGCGGATATTGCCCGGCCAGCTATGTTCCAACAGCTTTCGCTCAGCATCGATGCTCAACGTGGCGCGGTTGTACCCCAGTCGCTGGCAGTGCTCTTCGAGAAAAAATTCCGCCAGGGGCAGGATATCGCCCGGCCGCTCGCGCAGAGGCGGCAGTCGAATGGTGGCGACGTGCAGACGGTAGAACAAGTCTTCGCGGAAGTTACCTGCAACGACGGCATCGGCAAGGTTAACGTTAGTGGCGGCCACCAGCCGCACATTGATCGGGATCGGTGTCCGCGAGCCCAGGCGCACCACTTCGCGCTCCTGCAAAACGCGCAGTAACTTCACCTGCATGTTCAACGGCAGATCACCGATCTCATCGAGAAACAGCGTGCCGCCGTTGGCGGCTTCAAACCAACCGGCCTTCTGGGTGGTAGCGCCGGTGAACGCGCCTTTCTCGTGGCCGAACAATTCGCTTTCCACGAGGGTCTCGGCAAACGCGCCGCAGTTCACCGCCACGAAAGGTTCACGTCCGCGACGGCTCAGATGATGGATATGTCGTGCGACCAGTTCCTTGCCGGTCCCGGTCTCGCCAATGATCAAGGTATTGGCTTCGCTGGGCGCCAGGCGTTCGATACGTGACAGTAATTCCTGAGAGCGCGGGTCCTTGAAGACCAGCACGGTAGCACGCACCGACTTGGTCAATTCGCGAGGATTGGGGTGGGTGATCAGCGACATGGTGCGTTCCTGGCAGTAAAAGCGCGTACTCAATAGTGCATGAAGTTTTCTAGACCATTTAATTATAAATTAATATTTATATATTCCCATATCGCATATGCAGACAACATGACCTACCACTGCTGCTGGAGCAGCAACCGGCCAGCACCCACGTGCTCGTCCACCAGCAGCAGATCAGGCAGGCCGTTGCTGCCTCAGACACTGCAGCCCATACAGCACGCGGCCTAGAGCGATTTTTTCGGCAGCTGGCATACAATCTGCTCTCTCCCTCCCAACACGATCCCCTGTAGGAGCCGGCAAGCACGCGCCTACAAAGGGTTTTGAATTCAGGTAGGGAGAAACCTCATGAGAAATTTCTGGCACAGAAGCCTCATCGCTCTGTTCGGCCTACTGGCAAGCAGCGCGGCGCTCGCCGAGTCGGCTGCCCCGGCCTCGGTAAAAATCGCTATCGTGGCCTACACGCAAGGTGGCAAGCCAGTGTTTGGCGGGATTGCCGGCCGCGTGATCGAAGAAGGTTGGCTGGAGGCCCAACTGCGCGAGCGCGGGGTGAAACTCGAATGGATCGCCCTACCCCACGCCGGCGCTGGCCCGCAGATCAACGAAGGGTTCAGCAACAACAGCCTGGACTTCGCCGTACGCGGAGACCTGCCCTCAGTGATCGCCGGCGCCGGCGGTGTGCCGGGCAAGCTGATCGTGCCCGGCGGCAGTGGTAACAACATTTACCTGGTGGTGCCCGAAGGCTCCAGCGCCAAGACCATCGAAGACCTCAAGGGCAAGCGCCTGGCCCTGCACCGTGGCCGGCCTTGGGAGTTCGCATTCAGCAACTTCCTCGCCAGCAAGGGGCTGAAGCTCGATGACTTCAAGATCGCCAACCTCAACCCGCAGGTCGGCGCGGCAGCGGTGTCTGCCGGCAAGGTCGATGCAGCCGTGTTGCTCAGCGAGGCCTATGCCCTGGAAGACAAGGGCGTGGGCAAGATCATCTGGTCGACCAAACAGGGCAACAATGACTGGCGCCTGATCTCCGACCTATGGGGCACCGATTCTTTCGTGCAGCAGCATCCAGACATCACCCAATTGCTGGCGACCGCCTGGGTCAAGGCAGCGTGGTGGATTTCTCAACCGCAAAACCAGGACGCCTATTACCAGCTGTCCTCTCGCGCCGGTACCGCTGAAAGCGTGCTGCGTCGCGACGACCAAAACGACCCGGTGGCCTGGAAGGAGCGCTGGGCGCCGAAAAGCGATGCGCAACTCAAGGCCCACTATCAGGCCCTCACCACCTACGCCCTGGCCAACCACCTGATTCGCGACACCTATGACATCGGCCCGTCACTGGCTACCGGCTTTACCAACCAGGCTTTGATCGACCTGAAACTCACTGACTACTGGCCGGCCCTGCGTGGCCAGGTCAGCACCAATCCTTGATAGGGAAATTGATAATGAAACTGCCGCATTCTTTCGCCTTCGGTCTCAGCGTACTGGCCTTGTCCATGAGCGCATTCGCCGCTGACGTATACGCCCCAAAACCGGACCCACTGCAAGGTGATGGCCGCGTCTCGGCGTTCTACACCTGGGAAAAAGCCATTCCGGCCATTCCGGGCAAGCTGTTGCGCAGCGAACCGCTGGACAAGACCATCAGCCTGGCAAACGCCGCCAGCGCCCAACGCATCCTCTACACCTCCACCGATGGCATCGATAATAAAACCCCAGTCGTGGTTTCCGGCGCGTTGTTCCTGCCCAAGGGCACACCGCCGGCCGGCGGTTGGCCGGTCGCAAGCTGGGGCCATGGCACAGTCGGCGTCGCAGATGTGTGTGCACCGTCCTGGCAAGGTCGCTCCTACCGCGATGTGGCGTACCTCAACCGCTGGCTGGCAGAAGGGTTTGCGGTGGTCGCCACCGACTACCAAGGGCTCGGCGTACCCGGCGGCCACCCGTTGCTGAACAGCCGCATGGCCGCCTACGGCATCCTCGACGCCGCCAAGGCCGTAGTTGCAGGCGTACCTGGGTTGGCTGACAAGGTATTGATCGTCGGCCAGTCCCAAGGCGGGGCCGGCGCGTTTGCCGCAGCGGCCTATGCCGCCACTTACGCCCCGGACCTTGGCGTCAAGGGCAGCATCGGCACCGGCGTGATCTACACCCTCGACTACGCGAAAAATCCCAGCGAGGAAGTGCGCAATAAAGTCGACCCGACCCTGGCCTACGGCTTCTACACCTTGCTCGCCGCCCAGCAATACGACCCGAGCATCAACCCGGCGGACTTCTACACCGACAAGGCGCTGCCCATCTTCGAACAGGCTCGCACTAGCTGTCTGTTCGCTCTAGAAGGCGACGTGGAGGGCCTGGGCCTGAGCATTGCCAACACCAAGAAAGATTACAAAGGCAAACAGCTCGCGCCGTGGCTCGCGCAAGTCGCCTACCCCACCCTGAAAACGTCCAAACCGGTGTTCATCGGTACCGGTGCCGAAGACGTCACCCCAGCCGCCGCGACCCAGGTCAAGCTGATGCAGGACGCCTGCAACGCCGGTTCCGTAGTCGAGGGCCACCTGTACAAAGGCCTGGGCCACAGCGCGACGGTCAATGCCTCGCTCAAGGACTCGATCCCATTCGCCCACAAAGTCATCAATGACCAGCCGATCACCCCAGTCTGCGCCCCAACCGCGCAGTAAGCAGGAGGCTTGCATGAGCATCGAATTTTTTACTCGCCTGCCGCTGCACGGCGAAACCCAGTTCCTGCCGGGCGACCCGCGTAACCGTGGCGACTGGCATCGGGGCGGTCCCGACAGCACCGGGGCTGTGTCCGGGTTCAGCGTGGGCGACCACTTCACTTACATCGACTACCTGGGCCAGATCGCCAAGGCCGCCGAGATCAATAAGTTCGGCGGTGTGTTGATGGTCAACGCGCCCAGCGGCGAAGAGCCGTGGACGGTGTGCTCGCTGCTGGCCCGCGAAACTCGTACCCTGCAATTCGTCACCGCGTTCCAGCCCTACCACTACACCCCATGGGTGGCCGTGCAGCAGGCGGCGACCTACCAACGCGCCACCGGCAACCGCCTGGTATGGAACATCATCAACGGTGGCTCGGACGCGATCCAGCGCCAGGTCGGCGACTACAGCGACCACGATGCACGCTACGAGCGCGCCACCGAATTCATGGACGTGGTCAAGGGCTATTGGCACAACGAGTCATTTCACTACGATGGCAAGTTCTACAAGGCCGACGGTGGGGGCTTGCGCGCGCCGCTGAAAAAGGCGCAGTTGCCGCTTATCTGCACGGCTGGCTCATCCATCGCTGCACGGGAGTTCGCCGCCAAGCACGCGGATTTCTACTTGATGCGTGCCGAGCACCCGGATGAAATCACCGCACTGATCGCCGACCTGCGCCAACGTGCGTTGAAATGGGGGCGCACCGATATTCGCTTTGGCCTCTCGATTGATGTGATCACCCGCGAAACCGATGAACTGGCACGCACTGAAGCCAAGCGTTTCTTCGACGAAGGCATCGCCCGTGGCGCGGTCAAGGCCGTGGCCGCCCACGCCGGGCTGCGCACCGCACGCAAACTGAGCTACGAGCATGGTTTTGCCGAGAAAAACGAGGCGCAGGGTTTCGAAGACTTTTTTATCCACCCGAACGTGTGGGCTGGCTTCGGCTATATCGGCATCCCACCGGGCTGCGCGCTGGTTGGCAGTTATGAAAACGTGGTGGCGCGAATTCGCGAATACAACAACCTCGGCATCGACCTGTTCTTCCTCGCCGGCTATCCGCACCTGGAAGAAGCCTACCGACTCGGCGAGCATATCCTGCCGCACTTTCGCAGCGAACGTTCAGTGTTGAGCCGCCCGCTGGAGCCGGTGCGCGAACTGCACTCGGCCAACGGCGGAGCCTGAAACCATGACCTTACTGCTGAGCCGTCGAGACTTTCTCGGCTACAGCGCGACCGCCGGTGGCGCACTGCTGCTGGCGGGTTGCGGCCCGAATGACGCACCGGCTGCCGCCGCCGGCAGCGACCAGCCACGCTACGGCGGCCGCCTGCGCCTGGGGATTCTCGATGGCAACCAGAGCGGCAATCTGGACGCGCATAAACCGGTGGGCAGCGGCATCGTTCGTGGCTTTGCGCTCTATAGCAAGTTGTGGGAGTGGGATGAGCAAATGCAGCCGCGCTTGGCACTCGCCGAGTTCGCCGAGCCCAACGCGGATGCCAGCACCTGGACCCTGCGCTTGCGTCCGGGCCTGGAGTTCCACAACGGTAAGACCATTGACGCCGACGACCTGATGTTCTCTATCCGCCGTCTCACCGATCCGCAACTGGCCTCGCCGTATGCGGCACTGTTGCACTGGGTAGACCGCGACAACCTGGTCAAACTCGACAACCGCACCGTGCGCCTGAACTTTCGCGACGGCCGCAGCTATATGCCGCTGGCCGAAACCTGGGTCAACTTCGGCGGTATCGTGCCGGTGGATTACCACCCGGTCACCAATCCGGTGGGCGCCGGCCCCTACAAACTGAAAAGCTTCACCCCCGGCCAGCGCTCCCTGTTCACGCGTTTCGAGAATTACTACAAGGAAGGTAAGCCGTACGCCGACGAGCTGGAAATCATCGATTTCAAGGATCAGGTCTCACGCCTCGCCGCACTGCGCGCCGGGCAGATCGACATGGCCAACTCGATGCCCACCGAACAGCTGCCGATCCTGGAGAAGGACCCACGGTTGAAGGTCATCAAATCGGTGACCGGCAACTGGCTGTCCTTCGATATGAATCTGGACAAGCCGCCCTTCAACGACCCGCGGGTGCGCGAGGCATTTCGCTTGCTGGCCGACCGCGAAGAACTGGTCCGTCGCGCGCTAAATGGCCAGGGCCGAGTGGCCAATGATTTGTATGCGCCCAGCGACCCCACCTTCAACCACAGCCTTGGCCCGCGACCGTATGCCCCTCAGCGCGCCGCACAACTGCTCAAGGACGCCGGCCAGGAAAACCTCGAGGTGGAACTGATCACCACCCCGGGTCCAGGCCTGAGTTCAGCATTAGTGCTGGCTGAGCAGGCCAAGCGCATCGGCGTCACCCTTAAGGTCAAGCAAGTAGACCTCGCCACTTTCCAGGGCCCACTGAAAAACGATTGGACCCTGAGCACCGGGGGCAGCATCGGTGCACCGTTCCTCGCCAGTGCAATCCACACCGACGCTCCCTTTGCAGTATCCAACAAGACCCACTTCAACGACGCGCAATTCAGCGAACTGTTCCTCGCCGCCATGGCCCAGCCCGACCTGGAAAAACGCAAGGTTCTGGTGCATCAGGTGCAGCAGATCCAGTACGAACGCGGCGGCATGTTGATCTGGGGGTATGCCGACCTGCTGGACAGCTTTTCCACGCGCGTCGGTGGGGCCCAGGCAGAACAGTCGCTGTTCAGCACCTGGCGCTTCGAGAAGCTCTGGCTCAAAGACACGGCCTGACACCTCATTCCCCGCAGGAGCCCGACTTGCCGGCGATAAGGCCCCCAAGCCTTGCCGATCAACCGGGCGCCTACGAGGCATCACATTGATACCCATTTTCGACAGGAGTCATTTCTGCCATGCACGCTATCGCCTTGCGTTTTCCCCTGCTGCTGGCAGTCACCCTGCCGCTGCAGGCTTTTGCCACCGATACCCAACTGCAAACCGTGACCGTGCAGGCAAGTGCCAGCGAGTCGGATGACGACGCACTGCCCACCCGCCCGCCGACCTCAGTGTACGGTGGCACGGAAACCAAAGTGCTGGACACGCCGCGCTCCGTGGTGCAAATCAACGCCGAGCAATTGGCGAGCGGCGCGATCCATAGCGCCGACGACCTGGTCAAATATGCGCCCGGCATCACTCGGGGCGGCGGGCAAAACGCGGGTATCGCACCGCAGTTTCGTGGCCAGGGTTCGGAGATTTTCCAGGACGGCCAGCGTGGTTACGCCGTGCGCCACCCCGCCAACTTCAACGCCTATGAAGGTGCGGACATCGTTGCCGGCCCGTCCTCGGTGACCTACGGCTCGGTATCCGGCAGCGGCGGCTACGTCAACTACCTGAGCAAGAAACCCGACTTCAACGCGTTCAAGACCAAACTCAGCGGCGAGCTGGGTTCGTGGGTTCCAGACGGCACCTCACGCAGTTCCAACAAATTCAGCATCGACAACACCGGGCCTCTGAGTGACAACCTGGCCTACCGCATGAGCATCACCAAGCAGCGCCAGGAGGACTTCTATGACAATGTCGAGAACAATTTTGACGCCTTCTATGGCGCGTTGGCCTGGCGCAACGACAACGTGCGCGTCGACTGGAACGCCAGCTACGACAATTACTACGACTACAACATCACCCACGGCTGGAACCGCGCTACCCAGGACCTGGTGGACAACGGCAAATACTACGCCGGGCGCGCCACGCCGATTATCCAGAACGGCAGTACCCTGTGGTCGCCGGTGCTGGCTTCGGGCGCCGCCGATGCGCCAACACTCGGTTGGGTAAAACGCCAACGCAACGCCCAGGGCCAATACAGTGTGGTCGACGGCAGCTTCCAGACCGCCTCACCGAATACCCAGACCAACCCCGGCAGCCTGCGTGGCTGGGTGTATGACCCGACGCTGGCGGGCAATGGCGAGCAGTCGCTGTCATCACAGACCGGGCAGCGCAAAGAGGACGAAAGCAGCTCGCGGCGCTTTACCACGCAACTGCGTATCGAGGCCGACTTGTCGCCGACTATCACCGTAGCCAACAGCACTTTTTATGAACGCTCCAAGGACATCACCGATGCCGTGGGCGCATTCCAAGTGCAATCGAAAGACAACATTTTCGATAACCGCTTCGAGTTCCGCTCGCGCAACGAGACCCAGCTGGGCGGCTGGACCCTGCGCGATGACAGCAACACCGGGCTGATCTACCGCCGCGAATTCAACCAGTCGATTGCTGCGAACAACAGCTTTGGCTCGACCATCAATGCCTATGACCTGACCCAGAACCCTTCCGGTAAAAACCCCGGCGACTTGCTCGGCCTCGACGCCAGCAACCCGGCCGGCGGCAACGGCGCGTGGATCGGACAACCCGGCGTGCCGCAATACTCCAATTACTACGGCTGGCTCAACCTGCCGCCCATGTATGCAGCTGGGCACGGCCTGTACGCCGAATCGGTGGCGCCCTACACCGCTGAAAGCACCTGGACCACCAAAACCCTGTTCAGCCAGCACAACCTCAAGTACGGCGAGTATTTCGGCTTGAATATTGGCGCCAGCCGCAGCTGGATCGAGGCCGAGATCGACAACCCGTTCGTACTCGCCGGTGGCAACCGGCGCAAGGACAGCGACAATTACCGGCTGTTTGCTTTCCAGGTCAGCCCGTATGTAAAACCGACTGAAAACACCACGCTGTACTACACCTTCGACCGCTCGTTGGCGGTCAACACCGGGTTCTTTTCCAACGGCCTTGGCTGGGGCAGCGGCAGTGGCGCCAACCAGCTCAACCCGCTGGCGTTCCAGAGCTTGAGCGTGCTGCATGAAGTCGGGGTAAAGGTCGAAGCAGTGCCTAACCAGCTGTTCATGACGTTGGCGGCGTTCAAGCAAGCCCGCGACCAGGCACCTGACAGCAATAACAACATCGCGCGGCTGATGATCAAGGGTGTGGAAGCCACCGTGCGCTATCAACCGGACGACCACCTTCGCAGCGGTCTGAACCTGTCCAAGCTCAACGCCTATAACGAGTTCACCTCCCAGGCCGGATTTGCCTCAGCGGGGTTCATTCCCGACAACGGCACAGTGTTCGGCGATAACAATAGCCTCAACCAGCGGCCGTCCGGGCGTTTCGACGCGGTGCAGATTCCTGAATACACCGCCAGCGGGTATGTCGACTACCGCTTCGACTCAGGCTTTGGCGCCGAACTTTCAGGCTGGTGGACCAGCAGTTGGTACCTGAACCTCAGCAAGACCGTAAAGATCCCGAACGAATACAATCTCGATCTCGCCGTGTACTACCGCCAACCGCAATGGAGCACCACGTTACGGGTGCTCAACCTGACCAATGAACTGAACTTCGTCAGCGGACTGGCCGGTTCCACCAACACTTTTTTGCAACCCATGCCTGGCCGCACCTTGTTGGCCCAGGTCGACTATCAATTCTGATCCGCACCAGGAGCACGTTATGTCTATCGAATTTGTCGGCATGATTTTCCCTCGCCAGTGGTCCGAAACCCGTGGCGTTCGCAGCCCGGATTTCGACCTCGACTTTATCCGTCACCATGCCCGCGCCCATGAGCATGCAGGCTTCGACCGTGTGCTGATCGCCAGCGGCCCCGGCAGTGCCGACAGCCTGCAAATTGCCGCGTATGCGGCGGCGCACACTGAGCGATTGGGCTTCATGATCGCCCATCGCCCCGGCCTCACCGCGCCGACCGTCGCTGCCCGCTCGTTTGCCACGCTGGACCATACCACTGGCGGCGGGCGCATTCGCTTGCACGCGATTACCGGCATTACCGCCGAGCCACAGGAAGGCGACTTTCTGCTGGACAAGACCGAACGCTACAGGCGCACCGATGAATATCTGGAGATTGTGCGACGCACCTGGACGGCCGAAGAGCCGTTCGATTTCGAAGGTGAGTACTTCAACATCAAGGGTGCGTTTTCACCGGTCAAACCGTTGCAACAGCCGCATATTCCAATCTCGTTTGGCGGCTCTTCCGACATTGCCTATCAGATCGCGGTGAAGCATGCGGACCTGTATGCGCTGTGGGGCGAGCCATTAAGCGGCGTGGCTGAGCAAATTGCCAAGCTGAAGGCGGCAGCATTAACAGCGGGTGTTGAAGCGCCACGGGTCAGTTTGTCGGTGCGGCTGATTTTGGGGGCAACAGAGGAATTAGCCTGGCAACGCGCCGAGCAGATCCTGGAGCAGATCAAGGCCAATCCACAGTTTGCGGCGGGCAGTCCGTGGCAGAAGCGGCTCAAGGGCACCGGCTCCGAACGTCTGTTAGCGGCGGCGGCGTTGGGTGATCGTCATGATCGCGCGCTATGGATGCCGACGGCGACAGCAGTGGGCGCTTATGGCGATACCACCGCGCTGGTGGGTACCCCGGAAACGGTGGCGCAGGCACTGCTGGATTATGTGGACCTGGGCGTTACCACGTTCTTGAATCGCGGTTATGACCCGCTGTACGACACCGTGGATTATGGGCGGTGGATTATCCCCGCAGTGCGTGAAGAGGCGTTGCGGCGCAAGGCGAAAATTGCTTAACGACGGCTGAAGCCATCGCCGGCAAGCCGGTTCCTTCAAGGGGTTTGTGTACCTGTAGGGGCCTGCTTGCCGGCGATCACTGTGCAGCGGAGCCATTCACCCCAACGACGGCGAATGCTCCAGCAACGTGCGCGTATAGGCCGCCTGTGGTTGATCCAAAACATCATCAACGGCCCCCTGCTCCACCACCCTTCCGACCTTCAACACCAGCACCCGATCAGCAATCGCGCGCACCACGCCCAGGTCGTGGGTGACGAATAACATCGTCAATCCTTCACGCTGTAGCTGGCGCAGCAGGTCCAGGATCGACGCCTGTACCGATACGTCCAATGCCGAGGTGATTTCATCGCAGATCAGCAACCTGGGCTCGCACAACAGCGCACGGGCGATGGCCACTCGCTGGCGTTCACCACCTGACAGGCTGTGGGGATAGAGGCCGGCGACTGATCCCGGCAGTGACACACGCTTGAGCACGGCTTCCACTCGCTCCCGTGCTGGCGCCCCTTTTACGCCGAAGAAATGCGCCAGTGGCGCGCTCAGAGTCTGGTACACGGTTTGCCGTGGGTTCAACGCGCGATATGGATTCTGGAAGATGTATTGAATCTGGTGGCGCAGGCCTGCATCGCGCTGGCGGGCGTGCAACGGTAAATGCCGGCCGGCGTAGTCCAGTGCCCCCTCGGCATTCTCCCCAAGGCCAGCAATAGCCCGCGCCAGGCTGGTCTTGCCCGAGCCCGACTCACCCACAATCGCCAGGCATTCACCCGGTTGCACCTGCAGCGAGACATCGAACAACACCTGCCGGTCATAGGCGACGTTCAAGCCTCTGACCGACAACAGTGACCGCTCTACCCGGCCCTTCAAGGCCGCAATTGGCGCGAGTGCCTTGACCTGTAACGCCTGATCGTGAGGCGCCAGGCAAGCCACCCCACGACCGGCCGCGTTCATCTGCAATAACGGCTCAGCCACCGCGCACCCAGCCGTAAACCGCTCACAGCGCGGCCCGAAACTGCACCCCTGGGGCCGACGCCCTGGCGCCGGTGCATGCCCGGCAATCGCCGTCAATTCGCGCCGTCCCGCCACATCCGGAATCGCCGCCAGCAACCCTCGGGTATAGGGATGGGACGGTCGACTGAACAACTCATCCCGCGTCGCCGTTTCAACGATGCGCCCGGCGTACATCACCATCACCCGGTCCACCAGGTCCTTGATCACCGCCAGGTCGTGGGACACATACACCGCCGCTACGCCCTGGCTTTTGCAAAGCCGACGCAGCGTGGCGAGGATATGCGCCTGGGTGCTGACGTCCAGCGCAGTGGTTGGCTCGTCCAGCACGATCAGGCGCGGGTGCAGCACAAAAGCCAGCGCCAGCATCACCCGTTGCTGCTGGCCGCCGGACAGTTGATGGGGAAAGCGCCGCAGAAACCCGTGATCGTCCGGCAAGCCGACATCACGCAGGGTCTCGATGAGGCGCTGCTGTTGCGCCTCGCGGTCAAGCCCGGAAGGATGCGCCGCTAAGGTCTCACGCAACAGGTGACCGATGCGCAGTGCCGGATTGAGCGCGGTGGCCGGGTCCTGGGCGACATAACCGATCAGGCTGCCACGAGCACGGCGCAAGGCGTCGCCTTCCAGGCTCAACAATGCCTGGTCACCTACGTGCACCTGTCCGCCCACAATCCGTGCACCGCGCCGGGCATGTGCCAGCAACGCAGTCGCCAAGGTGGTCTTGCCCGAGCCCGACTCCCCCACCAAACCGAGAATTTCCCCGGCAGCCAGGCTGAACGAGATTCCCGACACGACATCCACATGCCCCGGCAATTCCACCCGCAGGTCGCGGACCTGCAACACCCCGGCTTCGATTTCGGTAATCACATTCATGCTTGTCTGTCTCCCAGCCTTGCGCTGCTGCGGCCGATGCCTTCAGCCAAAATATTGGTGCCGTAGGCAAACACACCGATCAGCACCGCCGGAGCCAATACGGCCCAGGGTTGCACCAGCAGGCCGGCCTGGTTTTCATTGATCATCAGCCCCCAGTCAGCGGTGGGTGGCGCCACGCCGTAGCCAAGAAAACTCAGGCCCGACAGCATGCCCACGCCCCAGGTCAGCATGTTGCCGAAATGCACCAGCAGCGGCGTGAGGATGTTCGGCAGGATCTCCTTGAACAGAATTCGGCGTCGCGAATAGCCCATCATTTGCGCCGCTTCAACGAACTCCTGACCTGCCACTGCTACCGCACTCGCCCGCGCCAAACGGATAACGCCCGGTATAAAGGCGATGGAGACTGTCAGCACGATCAACCACGGTGCGCGCCCCAACATGGACACAATCAGCAGCACCAGAATCAGGTCGGGGAACGCCAGGGACACATCCGCCGACCAGGTAATAAACTGATCCAGGCGCCGACGCGACAAACCCGCCAGCAACCCCAACGTAGTACCCACCGCCAGTGCAATACTAGCGGCTGCGACCGACATCCACAGCACCGACAAACCACCGCTGAGCAACCGCGACAGCACGTCATGCCCCAGGAAGTCATACCCTAGCCACGCGTCACCTGAAGGCGCGCCGTAGACAGGACCGACCATGTCCGTCGACCCGTGAGGTGCCAACCAAGGCCCTGACAGCGCCACGGCCACCACCAGCAAAGTGATCAACGCGCCCTTACGTGTTTGTGGTTCGGCCAACCATCGACGGGCACTCATGCATCACCTCGGGAGCGGCGCCACCACGGGGTTATTCCCCTTCGGTTGCGTTGAATCAGGGTCACCCGCCGTGCGGTGCGCAGCTTGGGTGTAAGCAGTACGGTAAATAGGTCGGCCAGTAGGTTGATCAGCACCACCGCGAGGGTGATCACCAGCACAATCGCCTGGATCATCGGCAGGTCGCGCATCTGGATCGCGGCGTTCAGCGCGGTGCCGATACCGGGATAGCTGAAGATGACTTCCGCCAGCACGGCGCCTCCGATCAACGTACGCAAGGTCAGCGCCACACCCTGGATCGCCGGTACCAGCGCATTGGGCAACGTGTGGCACCAGACAATCCGCCGCTGCGGAATGCCGCGTAGCCTGGCGGCAATCACGTAGTCGGACTCCTGGGCCTCGATCACGGCGGCCCTTACCATGCGCGTGAGGTACGGCAATGCAGTGAGGCTCAAGGCGAATATCGGCAATACCAGCGACTTGAGTTGGCGCAGCAGCGACAGGTCGGGATCCAGGATCGATACCGCGGGTAAGAAATCCATATGTGGCATGGAAAACAGCAATACCAGGCCAATCGCCAACAGAAACCCCGGCGTGGCTTTCAGAAAGATCAGCAACGACAGGCTCCAGCGATCCAGCCAGCTGTCGCGTCGCAATGCCAGGGCCACGCCAAGGGCCAGTGCGCCAGGCACTACCACGGTGATCACTCCGACTAGCAACGCCAGTGTGTAGCCCAAACGCCCCCACAGGATGTGGCTGACCGGCGCGTTGGAGTCCAGGGAAACCCCGAGGTCCCCGCACAAGACGCTGCCGAGCCAGCGCAGGTATTGCCACAGGATTGGCTGGTCGAGCCCCAACTGGTGTTGCAGGGTAAGGATGCTTTCCAGCGGCGCGTCCGGGCCGAGGATCACCCCCGCGGGGTCGGATGGCAGTGCCTGAGTGGCGATGAATACCACCAGGCTGATAACCCAGGCCGTCAGCAGGCCGTAACCCAGGCGCCCGATAAACCATGACAACCAAGCAGGCGTGCGTGGAGGGTTGGTAGACGGCTCAAGCATGCTTCAACCACAGTTCGTCAAACCGCCAGGAAGCGAAGGTGGTCTGCTCTGGCGCCAAACCGCCGACCTTGACCGAGGCAGCGTCCAGCACATCGTTGAAGCCCCAAATCAGCAATCCGCCGCGCTCGTGTTGAATCTGCTGGGCCTCGTGTACCAGGCTTTTACGCAACTCCAGGTCTGGCTGCGCAAGGGCCTCACGGTAGAGGTCATCAAAACGCGGGTCATGGAAGTTGCTGCGGTTGTAGATCGCCAAAGGCGCGTCGTTGTGCAGTGCCGAGGCCAGGAAACCCCGGGCCGGCGTAGAACCCGGCGACACTTGCCACTGCTCACGCTGCGGGCCGTTGAACACAGCGCCATCCACTTGGCTCACGCGTATCTCGACACCGGCCTTTTTCGCTTGCTGGGCAAGCACCAGAGCGGCGTTCACACCGGGCCCAGGCGTGGTGGTCAGTTCCACGCGCAAATCCGTCTGCCCGGCCTGACGCAGCAGCGAACGGGCCTGCTCCAGATCATACGGCCGCTGAGCAATCGCATGGTTGTAGGTGGGATCGTGAGGTGAATACAGGTCATTGGCAACGCGACCGAAACCGTTAAGGCCACGGTCCACCAGCTCTTGCCGATCCGCCAGCAAGCGAAACGCCTGGCGCACCCGCACATCATCGAAGGGCGGCTTGGCCAGGTTGAGATTGAAACCGGTAAACGAAGTGCTTGGCGACACGCACAACGACAAGCGTGAGTCGGCCTTGAGCAACGCACTGTGCTCGGCCTGCACACCGCTGGCCACATCGATCTGTCCGGCGCGCAACGCGGCAACACGGGAGACCTGGTCCTTGAACTCGATGATTTCCAGCTCATCGGCATAAGGCTGGCCGGGTTTGTAGTAATTCTCAAACCGCGTGTACAACGAGCGCTGGCCCGGTACGAAGCGCTTGAGCTTGTAAGGGCCGGCACCTACCGGATTGGTGATGGGGTCATAGTCGGTGGGGACGATGCCGCCAAAGCTGATCAGGGTTTCATCCAGAGGGAAGAAGCTCTGGCCTTGCTTGAAGCGGATTTCGATGGTGCGCTCATCCAGCTTGCGTAAGGCATTGCGATCAATGGCACCGACCAGGCCGGCAAACGGCGATGCCAGCTTGGGATCGGTAAGGCGCAACAACGAAAACAGCATGTCGTCAGCGCCGATGGTCTTGCCATGGTGAAACTCCAGGCCCGGCTTGATGCGGATAGTCCAGGCACTCGCGTCGGCATTCGGTTCGGCGAACTCGGCCAGGGCCAGGCGCGTGCTGACATCGGTGTTCCATTCCCAGAACTTGCTGTACAGCGCCCAGCCACGAATGATCCCGCCGCCCACCGGTTTATGCGCATCCAGGTTGCCGGACTGATCGCCATCGATAATGCCAACGCGCAGGCGTCCACCGCTGACGGGCTTAGCGCTCAGTACGGCGGCACCTTGAGTCGTCGCGCCGCTGTCGCAGCCGCCCAACAGCAGACCACCGCCGATGGCCAAGCTGTTGCCGAGAAACACCCGGCGGGAAAATCCATCACTCATGGTTCAAGCCTCTTGGCGCTGCGGCGATTTTTGGCTGACACCCAGGCGCGGCGCTTCAAAGCCATGGTCCAGGTCCAGCAGTGGGAACAGCAGGTCGGCCACGCGGTGGGCTTCATCGATCAGCGGGAAGCCAGACAGAATGAACGCGGAAGTACCCTGGGCTTCGTATTCGCGGATGCGCTCGGCGACCTGTTCCGCGCTGCCCACCAAGTAGGTACCGGCGCCCGGCCCGAGGATATTGAAGCCGAACAGGCTCGGGCCAAGCCATACGTTAGGATAGATCTCCAGCTCACGCGCGGTCGGCAAACGCCCGGCGCGAATGGTCTCGACGTTACGCTGGGTCTGTGGGTCGTCGCTGTGGAAATCTTCCAGGCTCACACCGGCCGGCAACTGGCGCTCGATGGCGTTGCGCGCAGTTTGCAGCGAGGTGCGTTGCAGGAGTCTTTCGGCGTGGGCCCAGGCTTCTTCCTCGGTCTCGCGCACGATGATTTGCAGGCGTGTGCCAAAGGTCAGTTCGCGGCCGATCTTCGCCGCTTCAGCGGCGACTTTGCGAAACTTGTCGCCGAGTTTTGGCGGAGTGTTGGCGAAGCTCAGATACACGTCGAGCAATTGCACCGAATGCTCGACGCCGGGCCCTGAGGTTCCGGCGCCCCACAACGGGATGCCCGGCTTCTGGTAAGGCGGATGCCAGCCGCCCAGTGGATGGTTGGCTGCGCCCGGCGAACGCGGTGCGAGCTTGACGTACTCACCGTCATAGCCACGCGTGTCGCCGGCATAGAAACCCTGGAATGCCCGCCAGTATTCCAGGCTGAAGGCGTATCGCTCGTCATGCGGGTAGTGCACCCCAAGTGTCGCCAGGCCCGCGTCATTGCCATTAACCACGTTGAACAGCAGGCGGCCATTGGAGAACTGGTCGAAGGTCAGTGCCCACTTGGCCAACACCGCTGGCGATAACTCGCCCGGGTGCTGCGCCACCAGAAAACGCAGGCGCTGGGTGGCGTCGATCAACGACGCGGCCACCGCCAGGCTTTCATTGGGGCTGGAACCGAGCAGCGAACCGTAGTAGCCCAGGCGATCACTGGCCACGGCGAGCTGCTTGAGGTGCTGGAAATCAGTGTTCCAACGGCCTTGAGGCTCCCATGGATAGGGGCCATCGGGCGTGGTCAAGTACCAAAGAATTTTTACAGCCATAAAAAACATCCTGGAAATAGAGAACCCTGTGGGAACTGGTAAGGCGTTAACGGCGGTCGATGGCCGGGACCAGGCCCAGTGCCGTGGCTTGTTCGAACAGGCCGCTCATTTTCCATTGCTGGGTCAACACGCCCGGCCCGTAGGCCCGTGAGCCACCGAGTGCATCGGCAAGCAATTGCAGTTGTGCGCCCTCCTCCAGCAACAGGATGAATTCGGCGGTGGCGCGCAGGCCTTGCTTGCCCCACACGGTGGAGCCGCCATTGGCCTCCAGGATCGCCAGGTTGAAGGGGTTCTCAGCGATCTTGTCGAGGATGAAATCCACTTCCTGCTGGCGACGGTCGATATACACCGGCAGTTCACGGGCCAACTGGTAGCGCTGCACCGGCACGTAATGGAATGGCAAGGTGCGGTGGGTCTGGGCCCAGGCGCCCAGGTACGGCGAATGCACGTGGGACACGGTGGTCACATCCGGGTGTTGCTGGAACAGCTTGGTGTAGCGCCCCAGGCCGCCCTTGCCCTTGCCAAAAACCACGTTGCCGGCAAAGTCGGTAACCGTGGCTTGCAGCGGTTTGCGGTAGTTCCACGGGCCTGCGTAGTTCACCGATACCAACAGTTCCTGGCCAGGTACGCGCTCGATAAAGCCGACCGTCCCAGCGGCGGTGATGGTGTTTGTTTCACGGAACACGGTGAAGGCTTCTTCTGCTTCCAGCAGGACCTTGTCGATGAAGGTTTGCAGTTCCTGGCTGATCGGTTGTGTGTGGGCAATGGCAGTCATGGGGATTCTCCGGATTCAGGCGCGGCGCTTGGCCAACAGTTCATGGGCAGCTTGCAGGGGGCGCGGGTCGACCCAGTCAGCGATGGCAAAATCGCGCTCCAGGAAGCCGTGCAGGTAGAGGAAATCTTTCTGGATATCGAGGAATTCCAGGCGCTGGGCAGACAGGTCCGGCGCCAGGGTGGTGTGGAAATCACCGCGATAAGCCTCGGCCACACCGGCACTGCCGGCGCGAGTTTCTTCTTCTAGAATGGCGTTCAGGCTGTCGCGGTTGTTGGCCGCCCAATCGGCGGCGCTGAGGGTTTGCGCGAGAAAGCGCACCACCAGGTCAAAGTGGTTGTCCAGCAGGCTCTGGTGAACGGTGATCGGACGCGGCGTGCCGTTGTTGATGCGGTAGCGCGGCTCGGCGATCAGGTCCAAGTCGATCCCCACCACCAGCCCCAGGCGGCGTGCGGCGTCGGCCGCCGAAGCGCCCTTGACGTAAACCGCATCCACCTCTCCACGCACCAGGTAATCCAGGCCGGACCACAAGCGCTGCAAACCTTGCTGCGGGTCAGGCGCTTGTTCCTGGTCCTGCAATGCCACTTCCACCAGTTCCACATCATCAAATCCCAGTCCGGCCAGGCTCAATGCGCCCTTATAGCCATGCAGGCTCATGGCGCGGGCGATGCTGCCGGGACGGCTTTCACCCCAGGCTGGCAGGGCCAGGCGCTTGCCCCTCAGGTCTGCGGGACGGGTGATGCCGGAGTCCGGGCGGACCAGGATGGTCTGCCATTCCTCGATCCAGGTCAGGCCGATCAAGCGGCTCGGCGCACCCGCAGCACGTGCGGCCAATGCAGGGACGTTGCCGCCTTCGCGAAACAGCCCCGGCAAATCGTGATCGTAGTGGTGCCGGCCCAACTGACGCGCCTCCTGCAAGGTGGACACCGGCAGACCGTCGGAGGCGAACTCCTCGCTCAACCAGCCCAGCTTGTAGGCGATGCCGGACGCAGTCGGCACCGGGCAACGGGTAAACCAGATCTGCTCAAGCTCAGGCGTGGGCAGGACAGCGGAAAGGGTCATGGGCAGCTCCATTAAATTGGGCAAGTCAGTAAAGGGGGGTATTGCAGAGGGCGTGCCAATCGCTCAAAGCCCCGGTTTACAAGGGCATCGAAACAAACATCCAAACGCGACTGCTGGCCTGCCAACAGCACTGCTGCTCTTCCAGCAGCCGTTTCACGACGCTGCTTCCCCAGCAGCAAACCGACGCGTCCCTTCCCCCATACAGCAGGGTTTTGCTCGTTGGCGCAGAACTTGCTCAAGCCCTCCCAACACCAACCTCCCCGCAGGAGCCGGCTTGCCGGCGATGTTCGTCAACGATGACGCACAGCCATAGAGGAACGGGGCAAACCAAAGGATGAATGAATGACAACGTATGAACAGGCGCCCGCCCGCCACCTGCACAGCGAAGCCGAGGCCATCGCCGCCGCCAGAGAAATCGCCGTGGAGATCGCCAGCATTGCCGCCGACACCCAGCAAAATGGCCAACTGCCCTGGCGCCAGGCGCAATTGCTGTCCGAAAGCGGCATCACCGCCATCGGTGTACCCAAGGCCTTGGGCGGCCTGGGCGCATCAGTGCAAACCATCGTCGAAACCGTGCGCATCATTTCGGTGGCCGACGGCGGCGTCGGGCAATTGCTGCAAATCCACAATGTGATGCTGCGCGGGATTTTCAACGGTTACCCGAATGCGGTACGCGATCGGCTGGTCAGCGATGTCCTGGCTGGCAAGCGTTTCGGCAACGCCCTGGCGGAGGTAGGCGGCAAGAACAAGTTCGCCCTCAAGACCCGCGTCGAACGCCGCGAGGACGGCGCCCTGGTACTCAATGGCAGCAAGTTTTACTCCACGGGCTCTTACCTGGCCGAATGGATCTCCCTCACGGCCGCCTCGGATGACGGCGGTGCCGGCGTACTGCTCAACCGCAACACGCCAGGCCTGACCCTGGTGGACGACTGGGACGCCTTCGGCCAGAACAACTCGGTGAGTGGCACGGTGAACTTCGACAATATCGTGCTGGATGAGGATTTTGTTTCACGCCGCAAGGGCCCAATGAAGCGTACCGGGTTGACCTTCCCGCAGATCCTTCACGCGGCCATTGATACCGGTATCGCGGCCGGCGCGTTGTCGGCAGCCGTCGACTACCTCAAGCACAACGCTCGACCGTGGGTGGAAAGCGGCGTAGACCATGCCAATGAAGAGCCGCACATCATCAAACAGATTGGCGAATACGCCGTGGCCCTGCGCGCCGCTGAATCCCTGCTGCGCGATGCGGCACGGATATTTGACCGCCATGAGCAAGACCCGGAAAACAAAGAGCTGCAAGACGAGCTGATCCTTTCGGTGGCCACTGCCCGTGCCCATTCGGACAGCGCCTCGCTGAAGATCTCCAGCGATATCTTCTCGCTGCTGGGGGCCAGTTCATCGCTGAGCAAATGGAACCTCGACCGCTTCTGGCGCAATGCCCGGGTGCACACCACCCACGACCCGATCCGCTGGCGCCTGCACCATGTGGGCAACTACTACCTCAATGGCGTGGACCCCGGTGAATACACCGCGATCCTCAACGCCAAGGAAACCCAGGGCGCTACGCGCAAATAAATCACCGTAGGGTGTTGTGTGTGCCCCTATACGCCGTTTATGCCAATGAGCTTTTCATGATCGAACGACACCCTCTTCTACGCAGCCTGGCGATCTATAGGGAAATGCCCTGGCGATTCATCCTGGTGGCGGCGCTGTATGTGGCCATCAACCTGGGCCTGGTCTGGCAGCAATGGCTGATCGGCCATGCAGTCAATGACGTGAGCGCCGGGCGTGCCGTGGTACGCCTCGGCGACGGCAGCCTGGATGCCGGCCTTGGCTGGTACTGGCTGGGCCTGATGCTGGCCGTCGCCCTGGGCCGTGGCGTGCTGCAATACATCGCCAGCGTGTTGTCGCTGGTGATCAGCCAGGAACTGCTGACGCGCCTGCGCGAACGCATCCTGGCCCAGGTGCAAAGCCTGCACATGGGCTATCACTGGCAGCACGGCATGGGTGAAATGATCACCCGCACCACCCGTGATGCCGACAAAGTCCGCGATGCGTTGATCACCTTCTGGCGGCAGTTGGTAGAGACACCGCTGGTGGTGCTGGCCACGGTTGGCCTGCTGAGCTGGTACAACCCGCTGCTGGGGCTGGTGCCGCTGTTGCTGACGGTGACCGGCTTGGCGATTTTCGTGCGCCAGACCGAACAGCTGGTGAGCCTGGATCGCGCGGTCGGTAGCGCCTATGACCGGGTCAACCAGGACCTCAGCGAAGGTATTGGCGGCGTGCGGGTGATCAAATCGTTCGCCCTGGAACAGCAGCGTATCCAGGGCTTTGCCGATCAGGTGGCGGTGTTTGCTACGTTGGCGCGCCAGGCCCTGGCTTATTCCAGCTCACGTATTCCGCTGCCCCAGGCCGTGGTGGCGCTGGGTCACGTGTGGATTCTGGTATACGGCGCACACCTGGTGGCGACCGGTCAACTGGGAATCGGCGAATTGGTCACTTCGCTGCTGATCGCCACCACCCTGGTATTTCGTATAGAGGGCATCGGCCGGGTAATGCAGACCTTCGCCGATGCCCGCGCCAGCGCCGAACGCATCTGGCAACTGCTGGACGCCCCCGCCGCGATCCGCAGCGGTGCTGCCACCCTACCCGCCAGCCCGCTGGGACTGAAGCTGGAACAGATCAGCGTGACCGCGCCCGGTGGTGGCCGTGACATTTTGCACGGCTGTTCGCTGACCTTGCAGCCGGGTGAAATCGTCGCGCTGGTGGGCGCAACCGGTACCGGTAAGAGCCTGCTCGCCAGCTTATTGCCACGCCTGAGCGATGTGACCGCCGGGCGCCTGTTGCTCGGTTCGGACAACGACGGCTGGCAGGACATCCGTAACCTGCAACTGGGCCCGCTGCGTCAGCGAGTGCATGTGGTACCCCAGGAGAGTTTCCTGTTTGCCGGCAGCCTGGCGGCCAACCTGCGCCTGACCGCGCCTAATGCCACTGACGAAGAACTGCGCGAAGCGTTGCATCAAGCCGCTGCTGAAGATGTCCTGCAGCGCCTGCCCCTGGGCCTTGAAACCCCTCTCGGCGATAGGGGCGTGACCTTGTCCGGCGGCCAGCGCCAACGCCTGTGCCTGGCCCGCGCGCTGCTCGGAAAACCCGACATCCTGTGCCTGGACGACGCCACCAGCGCCCTCGACGCCATCAGCGAGCGCCAGGTGCTGCACAACCTGCGACACCTGCGCGGCACCACGGTGCTGGTGATCTCCAGCAAGCTCTCGACCATCCTGCTGGCCGACCGCGTGCTGATGCTGGATGACGGCAGGATTACCGCCCAAGGCACCCATGCTGAACTGCAATCAACCAATGCGCACTACCGCGACCTGCTGGGGATAGACCATGGCTAACCCGCTGCCAGGCAAAGCCTTGAGCGATATCGAAATCGAAGAAATGCTGGCGAAAAAGGCCCTCGATCGTGGCATGTTCAAACGCTTGCTGCCGTTACTGCGACCGATCCGTCGGCAGATTGCGGCTGTCATCGGCATTGAGATCCTACTGGTGTTCACCGTATTCCTGCGGCCCTGGTTTGTGCGCGAGCTGCTGGACCGAGGGCTGATCCGGCAAGCCGATCACTGGCTGCTGGATGAACGCCTGGTGCTATGGCTGGGCCTGGGCCTGGCGGCCAGTTGGCTGACGCGTTTCCTGCTGGCCGGGGTCTCGCAGTTTGTTGCCGGCGGCGCGGCGATCCGCGTGTTGAATGCCTTGCGCGTGCGGGTGTTTGCCCATGTGCAGAACCTGAGCGTGAGCTACTTCGACCAGACCCGTGCAGGGCGCATCATTTCCCGGGTCGACCGCGATGTCGACGCCCTCGAACCACTGGTGATCCAGGGTCCGCCGGAATTGCTGGGCGCCGTGCTGCGCTGCGGCCTGGCCTCGGTAATGCTCTGGCGCATCGACCCACGGTTCTTCCTCAGTCTGGTGGCGACAGTGCCATTGCTGGTGCTCGCGACATGGAGCTTCAAGCGTATTTCCCAGCGCAACTGGGCCAAGGTCGCGGAGAACCGCAGCCGCTTTACTGCGCACTTGGTGGAAAGTGTCAGCGGTGCGCGCTTGCTGCAACAGTGCGCCCAGGAGACGCCGAACCTGCAGCGCTATCGCGTGCTGCTGGATGATTTCAACCATGCGTTGATTCGCGGCAGTTTGCGCTCGTCGTGGTTTGCACCGTTTACCGCACTGCTCAGTTCGGCAGGCATCGCGCTGTTACTGCTGGTGGGTGCGTATGGGTTGGCGGCGGGTGACGTCAGTGTCGGCCAGGTGGCAGAAAGCCTGTTCTACGTGTTTCTGTTCCTGGGGCCTTTGCAGGAGCTGTCGGACCTGTTTGAACGCTACGCCACGGGTTCGGCGTCGGCCCAGCGGATCTTCCTGTTGCTTGACACGCGCCCGCAGATCCTCGACAGCGCTACCCCCCGCACATTGGAACGCGCTCGTGGGGAAGTGCAGTTTGACCAGGTGGTGTTCGGTTATGGTCAGGCGCCCGTCATCAAAGGCTTGAACCTGCATATTCCAGCAGGAGAAGTGCTGGCGATCGTCGGCCCGTCCGGCCACGGCAAAAGTACCCTGGTGCAACTGCTGACGCGCTTCTACGAAGTCCAAGCCGGCGCCGTGCGACTCGACGGCATCAATGTGCGCGACCTGGCACAACACACCTTGCGTCGCCATGTGGGCGTGGTGTTGCAGGACAATGTACTGTTCAGCGGCAGCATCCTCGACAACCTGCGCCTGGCCGCGCCCCAGGCCGATGATGCAACGCTGGTCGCCGCTGCCCGTGAGCTGGGCGCCGATGAAGTGCTGGAACGCCTGCCCCATCAATACCACACTGAAGTAGGGCCACTGGGGGCACATCTGAGCCATGGCCAGCGGCAACTGGTGTGTCTGGTGCGCGCGTACCTGGCGGACCCCGCGGTGTTGGTACTGGATGAGGCGACGTCGGCGGTGGATATTCATACCGAACGGCGTATCCAACGGGCCTTGCGACGCCTGTGTGAGGGGCGCACGGCAATCATCATCGCCCACCGCCTGGCAACGATTCGGGATGCCGACCGGATTGCCGTCGTACGCCACGGCCAAGTGGTGGAACTGGGGCCACACCAGCAATTGATCGGACAGGCCGGGCCCTATGCAGCGCTGTACCACACCTACCTGCGCAGCGCCCATCAACCTGACGCCATCGCCCTATAGGAGCCGGCGTGCCGGCCCCCTGAAAGCCTATGTTGCGCGTCCAGCATTGGTTGCTGGGAGGCTGCTGCTACAGCAGCAGCCCTCTCCTGCTGAAGTGCGGTTGCCCCCGTAGCCATTGGCCGAAGCGCCCATGGCATGCACGTTGCACAGACCTTGCGCATCAGGTCTGCGCCCCTTGCACGACTCAAATCAGGAGCACCCATGAGCACTGAATTTTTCTGGCGCCTGCCGTTGGGCACCGACGGTCCGCAACTGACCACCGACAAACACAACCGTGGCAACCCCGACTACCGACCTGGCAATATCGCCCCGGGGCGATTACCCAACGGCGAGCCGGATGACTTCACCTACATCGACTACATCGCCCAAGTGGCCAAGGCCGCCGAACTTGCAGGTTTTGAAGGCGCCCTGCTGCCCACCGGCCCTGAGCCCTGGATCGCCGCTGCAGCGCTGGCCCGCGAAACCCGGCGCATCAAGTTCCTGATCGCCTTCCAAGCCACCTGGACCCTGCCCGCCTACGCCGCGCAGCAAGCCGCGATCCTGCAGAACCTCAGCCGTGGCCGCCTGGAGTGGAACATCATCACCGGAGGTAACCCCGCGAGCCAGCGCGCCAATGGTGATTTCCTCGAACATGACCTGCGCTACAAGCGCACCGGCGAATTCCTGGACATCATCCAGGGCCTGTGGAAGAACGAAAAATTCTCCTACGACGGTGAGATCTACCAACTGGAAAACGGTGCCCTGCCCACCGGCCTGCGTCATGAGCGCAAGCCAGGAGTTTATTTCTCCGGATTCTCCGATGCTGCGTTGGGCGTTGCCGCCAAACACGCCGACGTGTACCTGAATTGGGCCGAGCCCATCGACAAGCTCAAGCCGCATATCGAGCGCGTACGCGAGTTGGCTGACAAACAAGGGCGCACGGTACGTTTCGGCCTGCGGGTCGACCTGTTCGCCCGTGAGACCGAAGAGCTGGCCTGGAAAGACCTGCGACGCCAATTCGACAAACTCGAAGGCAAGACCAGTACGGTTGCCAAAGGTTTTACCAGCGGTTCGGATTCAGTCGGCGGCGCGCGGCAGACCGCCTATCACCAGAACGTCGACCGCTTCGACGACCTGACCATCGGCCCCAACCTCTGGGCTGGTTTCGCCAAGGCCAAGCCGGGACCCACCGTCGGCCTGGTGGGCAGCCACGAAAACATCGCCGAGCGCCTGGTGGAATACCGCGACGCTGGCTTCTCGACCTTTATCCTTGCCGGCAACCCGCACCTTGAGGAAGCCTTGCGCATTGGCCAGGAAGTATTGCCGCTGGTGCACCAACGCCCGGCGATCCAACCTTTGAAAGCCAGCGCCTAAGCGCTGGGGGAGAACCTCTGATGACACAACCCCTCGACACTCTATGGTATACCCGTTGTCCTGTGCCAACCGGGCTGGGCATCGCCGTACAAAAGGGCTGGTTGCAAGACACCGTCGGCGCCTTGGGCACCGAGGTGCAGTCCCTGCGCGAATCGAATGACAAGGCCGTGCGCGAGTCGCACTTCGACCACACCTTGCAGAACTCGGTGCGCCATGGCGGCAATATCCCGGCGATCTGGGCCCGCGCCCAAGGCCGCGAAACCCGGGTGATCGGCTTGTCCTGGGCGGATGAAGTGCAACTGATCCTGACCCGCCCGGACAGCGGCATCAAGACCGTCAAGGACCTCAACGGCCGCACCTTCGGCTTGCCGGACTGGGCCGGCGTTCAAATCGACTTCACCCGCGCCCAGGCCCTGCGCGGCCTGGAAAACGCGCTGTCGCTGGAAGGCTTGAAAGTCGGCGATGTGAAGCTTGTCAACTTCCGCTACGGCGGTACCTTCAGTGACAGCGCCGTGCGCAATGTAGCCGGCACGCCGGTTAACACCCAGGTCAGCGCGCGCAACCTGGAACTGATCGGCCTGCTGCGCGGCGAGGTGGATGCAATTTTCCTCAAGGGCGCCAGCGCCGCCCAGCACGCCCATGATTTCGGCCTGCATATCGTGATCGATACAGGCGCCCACCCCGACCCACTGATCCGCAGCAACAACGGCACCCCACGCACGCTGGCGGTCGACCTGAACCTGCTGGAGAACCATTTTGACGTGGCCACTGGCATCCTCGACGCGGTGCTGCGCGCCGAACAGTGGGCCCATACCCACCCGGAAGACACCCGCCGTTACCTGGCGAGGGAAACCAACAGCAGCGAGTATTGGGTGACAGCCGCCTATGGCCACGACGCGCACCTGCGCCTGCGTACCGAGCTGGATGAACAGGCGATTGCTGCCCTGCAGGACTTCACCCACTTTTTGCACCGTTGGCGCTTTATTCCACAGCGCTTCGATGTGCGTGAATGGATCGATGCACGGCCGTTGAACACTGTGCTCAACGACAACGCCAACCCTGCAGGAGCTGGGTTGCCAGCGATGGCCTCCTAATGATTACTGCATCATTCACGGGCGCCATCGCCAGCAAGCCGGGCTCCTGCAATGTGCGAACATTTCATGGATTTGAACGAAGAATTTTATGAGCAAACCACTCGATACTCTCTGGTATACCCACAGCCCGGTCCCCACCGGGCTTGGCATCGCGGTGCAGTCCGGGCGACTGGCCGAAGCCTTCCTGCCCTTTGGCACCAATATCCAATCGTTGCGCGAGTCCACCGAGCGGGAAGTGCGCGAAGCCCACTATGACCATCACCTGCAGAATTCGGTGCGCCACGGTGGCAATATCCCGGCGATCTGGGCCTACGCCAGTGGCGTCGAAACCCGCGTGCTGGGCTTGTCGTGGAGCGACGAGGTGCAGTTGATCCTGACCACCGCAGAGAGCGGAGTCAAGAACGTACGCGACCTGAAAAACCGCCGTTTCGGTCTGCCCAAGTGGGCCAACGTACAGATCGACTTCACGCGTGCCCAGGCCCTGCGTGGCCTGGAAAACGCACTCAAACTCGAAGGTTTGAACGTGTCGGACGTGGAACTGGTGGATTACCCCTATGGCGGGACCTACAGCGATAACCAGACCTCCTATGTGTATGGCCCCGAAATCGGACTGGGGGTCAGCCGCTTCAGCCGGCGCAACAATGAACTGATCGGCCTGCTGCGCGGCGATATCGACGCGATCTTTCTCAAGGGCGCCCACGCTGTGCACTTGGCCAATGAGTTCGGCTTGCATGTCGTAGTAGATACTGGCTCGCACCCTGACCCGTTGATCCGCAGCAATAACGGCACGCCGCGCACCCTCACCGTGGATATCAACCTGCTGCAAGAGCATTTCGATGCCAGCGTGAAAATCGTCGATACCGTGCTGCGCACCGAGCAGTGGGCCTGGGCCAACCCGGATGAAACCCGGCGCTTTCTCGCCAAAGAACTCAATACCAGCGAATACTGGGTCACGGCCGCCTATGGTGAAGATGCGCACCGTCGACTGCGGACCACGCTGGACTCGCGCTCGATCGATGCATTGCAGGATTTTACCGACTTCCTGTTCCGCTGGAACTTCATTCCGCGCCGCTTCGATGTGCGCGACTGGATCGACTTCAGCGTGCTGGAAAAAGTCATTGGTTCCACTTCGCGCGTCGCTGTTTAGTCCTACCCTACCTGTAGGAGCCAGGCTTGCCGGCGATGGCAGCCGTGAAAACGCCATCGCCGGCAAGCCGGGCTCCTACAATTAATGTGTGATCAGTGCCAGCGGTGCTGGCCTGGCAACACTTTCCCTGCTGCTCCAGCAACACACTGCGCGCACTTTCTGCTGAATCCTCCGCAGGTCGTTTTCACGCCTCTTGAAAGCGTTATAAAACTCAGCTTTATATATTTTTTTTATAATTAAAATCAGTAGCTTATGATCATGTATCAACACTGAAATCCTCTTGGCACGATCTCTGCTCTACCCCCCTTAAGGACATATTTTCCGGGGGAGACTGCAATGCATAAAATCAATCCGATCACCAAGGGCCTTTGGCTCGCTTTGCTCGTCGCCGGCAGCACGCACGCCGCTGAAGACGACGCCAGCAAGACCGAGCCGTCACTCAAGACCGTGACCGTCACCGCGCAACACCGCGAGCAAACCCTTCAAGAGGTTCCGGTGGCGGTATCGGCGGTCCAGGGCACCAGCATCGTCGCCGATGGCGTACGTAACATGGGCGACATCACCACCTTCATTCCCAACGCCTCGGCCAAGAATCCCGACGGCGACGGTCGCCCGCGCTGGTACATCCGCGGGCTGGGCACTGGCGACACTGGTGCGGCCACGGTTTACCCCGTAGGCATTTATGCCGATGACGTGTACCTGAATGCACCGATTGCCGGTGGCGGCCCGCTGTGGGACCTGGAGCGCATCGAGATCCTGCGCGGGCCACAGGGCACGCTCTACGGCAAGAACACCACGGCCGGCGCGGTAAATATCATCTCGAAGAAACCGACGTTCGACACCGACGGTTTCGGCACCATCGGCTTTGGCAGCAAGAACGAACGCATCCTCAGCGGCGCCCTCGGCGGGGCCCTGGTGGATGAGAAACTCGCCGCGCGGATCTCGCTGTACTCCGAAGAGCGCGACGGTTTCCAGAAGAACCTAGTGGACGATCACACCTACGGTGACGTGAACAAAAAGGCCGTGCGCCTGCAGTTCTTCGCCCAGCTCAACGACGACCTGGACGCGCTGTGGAAGATCCACAGCCGCGAGTTCAAGGGCGATGGCGCCAACGGTGCGCTGACCCTGGGCCGCTATTACAACGTGGGCTACCAGCGGCCGGCCGGGCGCGATATCGCGCTCAATGTGAAAGACGATTCCAAGCTCAATCACGACGGTACTTCGCTGACCCTTAACTGGCACCTGGGCGACTACACCCTCACGTCCATCAGCGCCTATGACTATATTCGCGGCCAGTCCAGCAGTGACGGCGACTACACGCCGTACGAGGTCAACGGGACCTCCACCGCAGACAACAAATACGCTCAGTATTCCCAGGAAATCCGCCTGGCCTCGCCCCAGCAGGAAACCCTGCGCTGGCTGGCGGGTGCGCACTATTTCCATGAAGATCTGGATAGCACCGCCGGGCGTTTTATCCAGCCCGGCCCGACCCCCAATGGCACAGGTTCGAACCAGATTGGGGGCGCCACGGATTTTCGTGACCTGAGCTACGACCATAATACTGACAGCTACGCGCTATTCGGCAACCTGACCTACGACTTCACCGACAACTTCAGCGTTACCGGTGGCCTGCGCTGGACCCAGGAAAAGAAAGACATCGACCTCAGCCTGACCCAGTTGACCCGCGCCACCGCCAACGGCCCATTGATCCCGCTCGCCGCCGCCGGCAGCAACGGCAATCGCCAGGAGGATAAAACATGGGAAGCCTGGACCTACGACCTGACCCCGGAATACCGCATCAACGACAACGTGCGCGTGTTTTTCCGCTACGCCCATGGCTTCCGTTCCGGCGGTTTCAACACCGGGTTGTCCACCAGCCTGTCGCAACTGACCACGGTAGACCCGGAACAACTCGACGCCTATGAGTTCGGCGTGAAGTCCGAGTGGTTCAACCATCGCCTGACCGCCAACGCGAATATCTTCTACTACGACTATTCGGACATTCAGGTGAACCTGCTGACGGTTAACAACGGAGTACTGACAACCGCCTTGACCAACGGCGCCAAGGGTAAGGTCAAAGGTGCCGAGCTTGAGCTGGAAGGCCAACCCACCGACTACCTGCACCTGCGCGCAGCGATCTCGTTCCTGGACAGCGAATACACCGATTTCAAAAACACCAACCCCACCACCGGCGCCGTCACCGGCGACTACAGCGGCAACAGCTTCGTGCGCTCGCCGCGTAATGTGGTGTCCTTGGGCGGCGACTACACCATCCCACTGGAAATCGGCGGCAAGCTGGTGGCGGGGGCGGATGTGAGTTTCCGCGACAAGGAATACTTCCTCGCCGACCGCCAGAGCAGCGCCGACAAGGACCTGAGCCAGCCTCACTACACCTTGGCCAACAGTCGGCTGACCTGGTACAGCACCGACGAAAAACTCAGCGTCACCGGCTTCGTCAACAACCTCACCGACCGCCGCTACCAAGTCCATGGCCGGCCGAACGGCGGCTTGGGCCAGTACGTGATCACCTACGGCGACCCTCGCACCGTAGGGCTGAGCGTGACCAGCCGCTTCTAACCCAACCACACCTCCACTCCCTGTAGGAGCCGGCAAGCCGGGCTCCTACATTCTGAAAGGACCTTTTTATGTTCCAACGCACTCCGTTGGCCGGCGCCATTGCGCTGGTCATGGGCAGCCTTGCCGTGCCTGTCTTTGCGGCAGACGATACGCAGCCCACTGCAAAAAACGATCACCTGGACACCGTAGTGGTACTCGGCACCCGCCGCAGCGACCTGACCGCCCTGCAAAGCGCAGCCCCCGTCGACGTACTGTCCGGCGAGCAATTGCAGCAGACCGGCGCCACCGACCTCTCCGGCGCCCTCACCGCCTTGTCGCCGTCGTTCAACTTCCCACAATCACCTCAAGGAGCCTTCGGCGGCTCCATCGCCCAGGGCGCTTCGCTGCGTGGCTTGGCGTCGGACCAAGTGCTGGTGCTGGTCAACGGCAAGCGCCGTCACAGCAGCGCGAATATCACCCGTCAGAGCCTGGTGAATGGGCGTGGCGCGGCAGCGGTGGACTTGAGCCTGATTCCGTTGAGTGCGATCCAGCGCGTAGAGATCCTGCGCGACGGCGCCGCAGCCCAATATGGCTCCGACGCCATCGCGGGGGTAATCAACATTGTGCTCAAGGAAAACGACGACGGCGGCAACCTGGGCTATCGCTTTGGCGGCTATGACAAAGGCGATGGCCTGCAGCGTAAGCTCAACGGCTGGAAGGGTTTCACGCTGCCCAACGACGGCTTCCTGACCTTGAGCTTCGACGCCGGCAGCCAGGACCCGGCCAACGACACGAACCCCGACAACCGGATCTTTTACCCCGGAGATACCAGTGTTAACACGCCCCGCGAGCAGAATAACCGCTACCGCACCTGGCGTTGGGGTGCAGGCAATGTCTCGGACCAGTACAACTTCGTGGCCAACAGCGAGGTCGGCATCGGCGAGAGCCTGACCGCCTACGGCTTCGCCACCTACTCCCACAAGAACACCGACGCCGAAGGTTTCTTCGACCCGCCTACCACCTTGCGTAACAACTACGGCAGTAATGCGTTGGCGCGCTACCCGGACGGCCGCTTGCCGATCACCCGCTACGGCCTGGAGGATTATGCGGTGACCGGCGGGCTGCGTTGGGAGAACGAGCGCCTGGGCAAATTCGACCTGGCGCTCAATCATGGCAACAACACCCTCAAATCCACCGACCGCAATGCGATCAACCCCAGCTACGGCACCAATAGCCCATCGAAGATCTACACCGGAGAGCGCGAAAACGACCAGACCAACCTGACCCTGGACTGGGTGCGCGACTTCCCTACCGATCTGTTGTTCAAGCCGCTGACACTCTCCGCCGGGCTGGCCTGGCGCAAGGAAAACTATCAACTGAGCGCGGGTGAAGCGGCGGGCTGGCAGAACGGCCCGCTGTTCAACACGGCCGACCCGATCACCGGGCGCCGAATTCCAGGTTATTACTCAGGCATCACCCAGGTAGATGCTGCCTCGCTGGATCGCAAGGTACTGGGCGCCTACATTGACGTCGAGGGCCAGGTCACCGAGAAATTCCAGGCCGGCGTGGCGGTGCGTACTGAGCACTATTCGGACTTTGGCGACACCACCAACGGCAAACTGTCCCTGCGCTACGACTTCACTCCACAGATCGCCGCACGGGCCACTGCGAGTACCGGCTATCGCGCGCCTTCGCTGGTACAGAGCGGCATGTCCTCGTTCAGTGTGCAGGTGGTAGAGCAACCACCGGGCAGCGGCAACTTCGTCGAGGTGCAACAACGTACGTTGCGCGGCAACAGCCCGGAAGCCCAGGCGCTTGGCGGCAAGGCGCTCAAGCCGGAGGAGTCGACCAACTATTCCCTGGGCCTGGTCTGGCGCCCACTGGAAAATGCCTCGGTCACGGTGGACGCGTACCGCATCAACATCGACAACCGCATCACCCTTTCCGACCAGTTGCCCGCCAGCGTGGTCACGCCGATCTTCGCCGGTACACCCTACGCCAATATCCAGAGCGCGGCGTTCTACACCAACGTCGCCGACACCCGCACCGACGGTATCGAGTTGACCGGCAATTACCAGTGGGACCTGCAGCAGTGGGGTCGACTGAACCTGAGCGGCGGCTTTGCCAAGACCGACACCACCATCACTGGCTTGCGCGATGTGGGCAATATCAAGGGTTCGCAGATTGTCGGGCGCAACACACAGGGCCTGATCGAGGAAGGCACGCCGGACACCAAGCTGACCCTGAGCGCCAACTGGCTGTATGAAAACTGGGGCCTGACCGTGGCCCAGCGCCGCTATGGCGAATGGAAAAGCCTCAATGCCACCAATCCCAGCCTCGATCAAACCTACAGCCCGCAATGGGTGACCGATCTCGACCTGTCGTACACCTTCCACAAGGGCGTAAAAGTCTCGGTGGGTGCGATCAATCTGTTCGATACCCACCCTGACAAATCCGATGGTGCGCAGCTGTATGGGGTACCGAAATACTCCATCACCAGCCCGGAAGGCGCACAGGGGGCTTTTTATTACACCAGCGTGAGCTACGACTTCTGAGGCGGCTGCTGAATGGGTGCTGCCCCAGCAGCACCCCATCACCAATTGCCCGTTTGCCATGAGCTGATCTTACGGGCCTAATCGCCGGCAAGCCGGGCTCCTACAGATGGGTTGGGTTGTGGCACATGTTTTGCGATGGACACGTTGTACTTCGCTGAAAAAGACTTGCCATGCGCACCCATCGATTGTTCACCGCTCTCACCTGGCTGATCTCCCCCCTGGCTTTGCTCGCCGTCTGGACGTGGGTGGCCCATCTCGGGATTTTCCCGCGCAACCTGCTAGTACCACCGGCCCAGGTGCTGCACACCTTCGAAGAACTGCTGGCCAGCGGCGAATTGCTCGAACACCTGGGTAATAGCTTGTCGCGGCTCGGCCTGGGCTTTGGCATTGGTTCACTGTGTGGCTTGGCCTTTGGCGTGCTGATGGCCTTGTCCAAGAACGTCGAGGTGTACTGCGGGCCGCTCTTCCACACCCTGCGCCAGATCCCCAGCATCGCGTTAATACCGATGTTCGTGCTGCTGTTCGGCATTGATGAAACCTTCAAGATCATTATCGTCGCCAAAACCGCGTTCTTCCCGGTGGCACTCGCCGCAGGAGAAGGGGTACGCGGCATTCCGCGCAGTTACTTCGAAGTGGCCGACGTGTACCGCTTGCGCTGGCCGACCTTTGTGCGCCTGGTGGCTCTGCCCGCCGCCGCGCCGCCGATCATCACCGGCTTTCGCATCAGCTTGACCCGTGCATGGGTGGTGCTGGTGGCCACTGAGTTGCTGGCGGCCGACAGTGGGCTGGGGCAGATGATCGAGATGGCCCGGCAGATGCTGCGCATCGATGTGGTGATGGTCGGTGTAGTGGTGACCGGGGTGATTGGGTTTGCCCTCGACTATGCCTTTCGCCGTATCGAACAGCGCCTGTTTCGCTGGCAGACCCGCTAGGAGCCTCACATGCTGCCCTTACTGAAAAAATCCCGAGGACTGCTGCTGCCACTGCTGCTGGTGCTCGCCTGGGAATACGCCTCACGCCAGGACGCTGCCGGGGCCTATGCCTTCGTGCCGTTATCGGCAATCGGCTCGGCGTTGCTGGAAATGCTCGGCAACGGCGAACTACTGGTCAACCTGCTGGCAAGCCTGGCGCGTACCAGCAGTGGCTTGCTACTGGGCATTGTGTTCGGCGTGATGCTGGGGGTGCTGATGGCACTGTCCAGCGTAGCCAACCGTTTGATCGGCCCGCTGTTCCACTCGATTCGTCAGGTACCGATGCTTGGCTGGATCCCGCTGATTGCGATGTGGTTCGGCAACGGCGAGTTTTCCAAAGTGCTGATCGTCACCCTTGCCGCGTTCTACCCGATGGTACTGAACACCTACCAGGGTTTCAGCCATGTGGAGCGCCGTTACCGGGAAGTTGGCCAGGTGCTGGTGCTCACCCCTGTTCAGCAATTCACCCAGGTGCTGCTGCCGGCGGCGTTGCCGAGTATCGCCACCGGCGTGCTGCACGCGCTGGCATTCGCCTGGGTCACCGCGATAGGCAGTGAATTGTTCCTGTCCTCCGGGGCAGGCCTGGGCAATCTGATGATGAACGCAGAGGCCGGCTCGCGCATGGAAGTGATCGTGCTCAGCGTGCTGTGCATCGGCTTGCTCGGCTACCTGATGACCCTGTTATTCACCCTACTGAGCCGCCACCTGTTGCGCTGGCGCAACCTCCGTTGAAAGGCATGATATGAACGCAATCGCTTCCCCACTTTACGTGCAAACCGGTGCGCTGCAGATTCGCGGCCTGAACAAGACATACCAGATCGAGGGCCGTTCACTGCCGGTGTTGCACGATATCCAGCTCGACGTGCGCCCTGGCGAGTTTGTCAGCATTGTCGGCGCCAGCGGCTGCGGAAAATCCACTCTGCTGCGACTGATTGTCGGCCTGGAAGCCGAATACGAAGGCGATATTTTGCTGGACGGCAAACGTATCGTCGCCACCAGCCTGGAACGCGGCATCGTGTTCCAGGACCACCGCCTGTTCCCGTGGATGACTGTCAGCCAGAACATCGCCCTGGCCCTGAAAAACCACAAGCTGCCCCAGGCGGAGAAAGACCGTCAGGTAGCTGAACACATCACGCTGGTGAACCTCGAAGGATTTGAAAGCGCCTACCCCCATCAGCTCTCAGGCGGTATGGCGCAGCGCGCCGCGATCGCCCGGGCGCTCATCAACAGACCCAAAGTGTTGCTACTGGATGAACCGCTGGGCGCCCTCGATGCCTTGACCCGCGTGCACCTGCAACGCGAGCTGCAACGCATCTGGGTACAGCAGCGTTGCACGGTGATTATGGTCACTCACGATATTGAAGAGGCGTTATACCTGGGAGATCGAGTGATCGTGATGGACGCACATCCGGGCCGGATCAAGCATGAAATCCGGATAGACCTGCCCCATCCGAGGGACCGGACATCATCAGTGCTACAGGGGTACAAGGAGCAGTTGCTGGAAGAATTGGTAGGGCATTGAACCTGCCGCTCACAGGCTGCACCTTCCGATCCCGTACGTCTAACTTGGCGCTGCATTGGCGCGACGCTTTGCCCGTGAGGGTTACCGGTCGATTCGCGGCGGAATAAAGCTGAGCATCCACCCACACCTTTGGGTATCCGATCTCGTTCAGCGCCGTCGAGATCGTCGCCCTCATCCCATGACCAGTGAGTTGATCGGCATACCCCATTCGACGCAACGCGCCATTCAGCGTGTTCTCGCTGATGCGTTTGCTTAGATCGCTTCGATGCGCAAATAAGTAGCGCTGTGCGGGAACAACCTGGTCCAGCAAGTGACGCACGATCTCCAGCGCCTGAACCGACAGCGGCACGATATAAGGCGGTACATTTTGGGTCTGCTTACCTGGCTTCCGCATCGCTAGCTGGAGTTGTTTCACCATGAATCGCTCTTGGTTTCGTAGACACCTCCAAGCCCAGCAAACAAATTACGCGGATGCAAATATTAGGTCGAACACAGCCGATCGGAGTTGCTGTTCTCGACCGAGAGCGGATTAGCTGGTCCTTGATGAGCCCTGCCCCCTCCCGTCAGATCCGATGAGGAGTTACACTGAAAGCCATCGACGACCACCCTGCTCCGCCTCAGAGATCGCCAATCTCGATCACCCGCATATCCCGCGCTACTGGGGGCAAAACTGGGGGCATATTTTAGGTTTTCCGACCTGAAAATACTGCGCTAGAGCCTAGTCAAAATGTTTTTTGGCGATCCTGAGAGTCTTTAGGCGTTGTTGGGCAGGCTATTCGACTGATCATTTCTGCCTTTCCACAAACCCTGTAGCGCCATTCACTTCCACTGGTCAGGTGAACGAGGGGGGGGGCTGGACCACTACAGGATATCCGGGCGGTGCACTCTACCTCCTCACCGCTGGGCCAGCTCACCCCGAAAACCCATCCTCTGCCCGCCGCGCCTCAGGCAGCGGTTGTCAACTCGGTCAGTTGGCTGGCGACACAGCCAGCCTAGAGCATCAACGCATACACCGTCTTGTTTGGCCCGGCACTCGGGGTATGGGTCCCGGTGGTCCCACCTGCAATCCACACGCCACCGCGAAATGATGTGGAGCCCGGGCGCGATATACTCCAGGCCAAGCCCGGCAGCACACTCCAGCCATTGTCCGAATAACAATTGAGATCCCCCAGCGCCGAGCCATCCGGCGCGACACCGCCCAGGACAAACACGCCACCGTCGCGGGTGAACACCGTCGGAGACGAGCGAGCCGACGCCGGCAGCGGCGGCTGCTCTTCCCACGTGCTCCCCTGGCTGCTGGTCCACACATCATTGCTGACCGTGTTGATATCGGTCTGTCCGCCAACAACATACAGGGTGGTGTCCGATGCAGCGATCCCAAACCGAGAACGCGGCGTCCAGCCGGCCGTACCGACCTTTTGCCAGTTGCTGCCGTCGCTTGAGCACCACAGATCATTGAGAGGCTGATAGCTCTGGCCAGAGCCCCCCAGCACCCACAGTTTATCCTTGAACACCACGCAGCCGAAATCACTGCGCCCGGACCAGGCCGCATTCGCGGTCACCTGGGTCCATTGCATGCCGTCATTGCTGCTCCAGACGTCATTCAGACGCTGCGCTCCGGTGTCCCCACCCATCAGCCAAAACTTGCCTTTCCAGTACACGCCGCCGGCATTCGAACGCGCCGGAAAACTGTCGTCGAAACCCGCGACCTGGGTCCAGGTCTGCCCGTCACGCGTGTTGAAGATCGCTTTGGCCGTGTCTGGCGAAAACAGCCACAAGGTATTGGCGTTACCCAGCAGGACGGCCCCACTGAGCGCTTTGAAGTCAGTACCGCTATTAAAGGTGTTCCAACCCCGGTTCAGGAAGAACAGGTCTAAGGACTTGCTCAACGGTCCACCCTGCCCTTGCACAGTCAGGGTGTAGGTGATCGGCTTCTGCGGAAACACTGGATAACTGCCCGAAACAAGGTCGCCCCGGGGAATCACGTAATCGCTTTGCCCCGGTGCGCTGATAACCGCCGACAAGGCGGCGCGGGTCTGCCAGGTCAGGCTCACCCTGGCCGGCAGCGTGCCGCTGTAGGCAGTGGCGACAAAGGCATCCAGCGCCACCGGCGGCACATTCACAGTGAACTGCGTGGTGAAATCCGGGGTGGCTGCATTGAGGGTCTTGTAGGCATTGAGCGTGAACTGGGTGGTGGTGTCGAGCTTGATCTTGTACTGGTCAATGCCGCTCACCCCAGTGCCGATCTGCCCCTTTGCGCTGTCGAGGGTCGTGTCGCCGAACTGCAGCTTGACCTGCTGCACGTCGAAGCACTGCCAACGCAAAGTGACCTCGTCCCCCAGCTTGGCCAGATTGGAAGGGACGGCATTGAAAAAGATGATGTTCGGCGTCGGCTCGCGCTTTTGCAGCACCAGGGTGAAGTAGCCATCGTCATAACCCGGGAAGTCGCTGTATTGCAGGTAGGCCACCGTGGCCCCGCGGGGCGCCTGGGTGGTGATCTTCTCTACGACAAAAGCGGCCGTCGCGCCGCTGGCGGGCCCCAGCACGGCCCGGTTAGTGTTGACCGGCTTGAGCGTCCAGACCGGGTCGTTGGCACCGGCACCCGAGTCGGGGTTGGTCGCATCCCATTCGTAAGTCTGATGGCCGTCATGGTACGTGGCCTCGACCGACGTCTTGATGTTCCAGGCCGAGAACGGGTCTTTGGGGTCCGACGGGGTCAACGCCCCGATGCTGTCACCATAGACGAAGGACAACAGCACAGTCGGCGTGTCCACCCAGGGTTTGGTGACCAGGTCCTCGCTGGGCTTGAGGTTGGTCAACTGCAGCACCAACAGGTTTTCGATGGTGACGTTGTCCAGCGGAGTGACATAAACGCTGCTGTCAGGCAACAGTTGCACCGCCATGTTCTGGCGCAGATCGCCGGCAAACTCGGGGTAACGCAACAGGAAGATCTTGTACGGCGGCGAGATGTTCTGCCCGTTAACGCGCACACCGAGATCGGCGTTGGTCTGGCTGGTGAGGCTTGAAACAACGCTGCCAAGCTTGATGATGAGAGTGCCGCCCGCATCGATTAGCTGGCTCCCCTTGAGCACCAGCATGTTGCCCTGCACTGTCGCTGCCCAGCCGGTAGTGAGCACCTTGATCTGCGCCACATCCGCGGCATTGAACAAGGTGCCGGGGAATTGCAGGCGAATATCTACGGCCGTGAGCGCCGAGGGGCTGCGCAGGGTTAGCGTGTAGCTGCCGAGGTCCGAGCGCCCGATGTAGATTTCGGGCTTTTGAGTCGAGTCGTTCAAAAATGTCGCGCTGACAGCCATGTCGTGGCTCCTTTGGTTTACCCGGTATCTACTTGGTTTGCGGCGCAGGCGTCAGCTTGAGCCAGCCGTCCTCGGCCGTTTGCGGTGTATAGGAAAACGCGGCCCGATCGCCCACCTGGCTGGCCGGTAACGGTTCGTCCTGCGGAACCTGCTGGCCGTCCTGCAACACGCTAGTGGTCCATTCCCAGACGAATCCCGATTCCGGCGGTATCGGCAGGCTCAATCGCTGCTGGCTGCGCAGGATCGGATGGGTAAAGAAGGTCATTTCGATGTTGCGCAGCGCCGCCGCCGTGATGTCCGGTGGGATACCGATGGCCTTCACCGGCAACAGGCCCGTTGTGGCATGCACCATCGCCCGAGGGTCGACCAGCAGGCTCAGGGTTTTCTGCGCCGGGATGCGTACATCTCGCAGATCGTCAATCTGCGCCTTGGCATCGGCGTAAGGGTGTGTCGGCGGATCAATATTGGCGTGTAGATTCAGGGTGATGGTCTGCGCGGTCGGCCGCTCGATCCCCGCGACTCCCGGGCTGGGGGCCGCTGGTGCATAGAGGGTGGTGTACGGTGTGTCGCTGTCGAGCAGGTACGCCACCAATCCATCCTCGAGGTGGTCGCGATCACCCAGGCGCACCGGAATATCGATGCCGCGTATGTCGGCACTGTCGCGTTGCGTCCAGTCATAAGTCTTGTCGTTCTGGCCGGGTAACAAGCGCGCCAGTTCGTCGCTGCTGGTCACGAACGCCGGCAGCCCCTGCACCTCGCAACGCAAGCCGGCGCGCACCAGGGCCAGCGGCTGGCCCATCAGCACTGCTTGGGCCTGAGCGGCCTGTTTGTCGTCCGGCAGGATGTAGGTGTGGGCATTTTCGATGGTACCTAGCAAGGTGGCAAAAAATGCCCTGGGTTTACCCAGGATGAATGTGGCCAACTTCACAAGGTGCGGGTTGGCGTCGGCGAGGTCTTCCTGCATCGAACGGGCGGCATTGCCAGGCGCCGAATGCCAGGCAACGGCCTGCTGCGCACCAAATACCCCAAGCGAACCCAATACCTCGCCGGTGCCGGTGAACAGCATCAGCGCGTTTTCCAGGTAGTTCGGCACAATCCAACCACACAGTGGGGAGGTCGAGGGCACCGGGTTCATCTGTACTTCGTCGTTCCCGGCACTCAGCCAGCGGAACAGCAAACGACTGGGCTGGGCAATGCGAGGCGCCAAGTAGCCTTTACCTGTGACACCGTCGGGCGCCTGCATCTGCCAGGACACCGAGACCTTCTTGCTGTCCTCGAACTGCTCGGTGTCGACCAGCAGGCGTTTGCGCCCGAACACATCGACAAGTTGCAGTTTCGATAAGGTGAAATAACCGGCCCGCATCAGGTTGTACAGACTCTCCTGGCTGATCGGCACCTGTCCGGTCTGCTCGCCCGCCGCCCAAGCCACGAAATGGGTCAGGCTGTTGACGTACTGCGTGTTGTCAAAGCTGTCGACCAGCGCCGTCGGCGTCGACTCCTCGTCGTAGAACGGGTTGAACGGATTGAGCTGCAAGCCCGCCGCTCGGGTGATGAACCCGGCGTTGACCCCGCCCAACCCTTGCGCCAGCAGCGGTTTGTCCACCAGGTACTGCACGATCGCTTGCAGGTCGGGGTTGTCGTTGTGTTGCAGGTAGCGGCGCAACTGTTCGATCAGCGGCTCGGCCACCTTGGACGACAACAGGATGCTGTCGGTCAGCTTCACCCGCCCCTTGGCCGGTTGCGGCGGGGTCTTGCCGAAGACCAGTTCGATCTCTCGTTCATCCAGCTGGAACTGCTCGGTGATATAGCTGGCCTCATAGTCCTGCGATCCGCTGGTGCTGTGCTCGAAAGGCACGTAGGTGGCTTCCCAGACCAGGAACAGCGGCAGGAACGGGTCCTGCCAATCGAGCGCATGGTTCAGGGCCAGCCCCTGCGGCGCTTGCCCACTCCAGGTGAGCGTGAGGCCGTTGCTGGTTTCGCTGGGGTTTTCGATGATCGGTAGGTTTTTCCACGGGGCCGCCGCGTTTTCCGTCCAGGCTTGCTGGATCTGCGCGACGAGCGCTTGCTGTGCGGCCGCGACGTCCGTCTGTGGCGTCCCTTTGAGCGCCCCGGCGATCTGCGGCACCAGCAACGGGTCGAGCAGGCACTTTTCCCCCAGCAGACGGCTCAGATCGTCGAGAATCGGCTGCAGGTCGCGTGCTTCAGGGCTGCCGGCCGGATTGACCTTGGGCACACCGAGCGTCAACGCGCTTTGCAGGGCGGCGGCCGTCAGGCTGGCGCCGCTGGTGTTGGCGCTGACCTGGCTCAGCAATTGAGCACCAAGCCGGCACGGCAGACGTTTGACGTTACCGTTGCGCCGGGCCGGTTGCAGCGTGTCGCCGGTCACCACCAGTACCGGCTCGTTGGGCTGCCAGAAGCGCGCGGCGTTGGTGGTCTGCAATTCGAACTGGCTGTAGGAGGAGGCAAGCAGGCTCACCAACGTATTGGCCTGCGTCACCAGTTGCCCAACCAGACTCTGCGCGGACGCCTTGCTGACGTAACTGCCGTCGGCGGCCTGACTGAGAAAATCCTGTGGCCCGCAGTAAAACACCGGAATGTTTTGGGTGGCCGGGGACGCAGCAGCGGCCTTGCCGAAGGCAGCTTCGAACTTGGCCCACAAATCGAGAATCTGCTCGGCCAGGTAAGTGTTCAGTTGCGTGACGTCGAAAGGCACTGAGCCGGTATCGTCGTAGAGACCGGTGATGTACTTGTACCAATCCATGAAGATCTGCTGACGGCAGGACACGATGATGTTGAGCAACGCATCCAGGCGCTGCTGGTACAGGTTAAGCGCATTGAGCTTATCGCCCAACTGATTGTGATCCTCAGGCAGCACCACCTGTGGCGCGGCGTACTGCGAGCCGCTACCGGTCTGCTTCTGCCGAATCATCCAAATGCGCCCGGCTTGCAGGGCGCCGAAGCCGTTCTGATGTACTTCCTGCTCAAGCTGAACCAGCGTCAGCGAGCTGCCAAGCCGCTCCAGCAAACCCATCTGCAGCGCGTCCAGGAGAAATTCCAGGTTGTCTTCGATCTCCTGGCCGGCGCCGTCAAGCTGGCCCTTGGGGTCCTGGGGTTTTCTGTTGCGCCATTGCTCCTTGATCAGCGCGGCCAGTGCCGACGAACTCGAACTGCCCATGGCGGCGCGCACTGATTCGTCGCGGTCGGTCACGGGTACCAGGTAGCACTTGGGAAATCCCGGCTTCGCATTGGGGAACACCGGGTTCTGACCGGTGGTATTCCAAGGGATGTTCGCCACCTGCGCCGTGTAGACACAGCGCGAGGGAAGCTGTGCGGGCGTGGGCGTGTACTGCCACAGGTAAAACCCTTCCACCACCTGGGCGAGCAGTTGCTCCGGGGTCAGTTGCTCGTCGAGCGGCGCCTTGCCGTTGTCGACACGAGCCTGCGCGAGCGCCTGTTCGAAAGCTGTACTTTGCAAGGGGTCGTCCGCCGCGCTGCTGTGCCAGCCGCTGACCTGGTACGACACCTCGAAACGCGCATTGCCCAGGTCAAACCCCTGCCCTATATCCTGGAATGTGTCGTGGAAGCCGAATGCACTGGCGCAGTCCGGGTAATAGGCACTGAACGTCGGCCCGCTGTTGCCCAACGCGCTGATCGCACCCAGGCTTTGCCCAGGCGCCATGAAGTTGCTACCCGACAGGACGAACGCTGGCAGGTGGCGCACATCCGTCAGCGCTGTACCGGGCAAGTCCGGCTCCGGTTGCCAGGTTTGCAGCTCGAACACCCGGCCCATGCGCCGCGACGGCGGATAATAAGCGGCGCCGCCATTGCCGGCGATGTCGTAGCCAGGTGGTACATCCCAGCCCACCGGCAGGGAAATGCTGGTGCGCTGGCTGGAGGGGTAATAGTCCGAGACGTACTCCTCGGGCGTCATCAGGTAGTCGCTCTCGACCACCCACTGTTTCACTTGCGTGCCCTGCTGCCCCTGGAGGATGCGCGTCACCAGCCAGCGGTTGGGTGCCGGCGGGTAGTCCACCGTGCCGTCCGGTGCCTGGCGCCCTTGGGCTATGGTGTCGGGCAGCGCCCAGTGCAGGTGGATGCCCGCCTTGAGCTGCTCGATCACGTTCTGGCTCAAGGGATTGTAGGTGTTGCTGCTGACGTTGGCCTTGGTCCAGGTGCCGCTATGCACGATGGCGCCGTTACGGCCCGGTTCGCGCCAGGGCAGCCCCTCATAGGCGGTCGTGCCGCCGGAAAACAGCTCAGTGCTTTTGGTCACCAGGCTCGCGTCGTTCGGGCTGACCCGCAATGCCTGTACGTTGACGGGGATGATCAAGGTCATTATTCAGATCCTGCGCTGAGGTCGAACGAAACGAGGCCGACACCCTTCACCATTTGCAAGGCAAATTCGGAGGACGGCAGATGGTCGAAGCCGCTGTAGATACCCTGGATGTAGTCGCCGTACTTGGGGTCGTGCAGGTTCTTTGACAGCCGGTAAAGGCGCAGCAGCCGCCGCTCGCTCGCATCCCGGAACGGTACGCTCTGGAACACGCCAGGCACCTGCTCGCCCGCCGTATTCGTTTGGGTGGCGTTGGTGAAGTTGTAGCGCAGGTTGATGGCTTTGGGCTCAGTAGCCGCGACGCCAAAGTGCAAGCCTTCGGCGGGCTCATGGATATCCACCGAGCCCAGCGTCTGACCGTCGAGGTCAAACAGGCACAACAGCACGCCGGGGGCCAGACGCTCGAAGCGCACAATGTCCATCGCCTTGCCGTCGGGGGTATAAGCGTTCACTTCAAGCCCCGGCCAGCCCTGCACCACGTCCGAGCGCAGAATGAAACCGCTCACCACGTCCATGTCGATTTTTTCCTCGGCCTGTTCTTTCAACCCCAGCGCGATGCTGCGGCTGATCGAGGCATGCCGGGTGGTGTGCAAATTGACCCTGGCCTTGATCGCAACATCGTGGGCGATGGTCGGGTCGGCGGCATTACCGGTCACGGCCCGGCCGATACTCAGCGCACCGTCCAGCAAGCTCTGAATCCAGTTCTCGTCCAGATAGAAGAAGCGTATCGACTCCGGCGGCAACATACGCTCGTCCGGCACCAGATAGTTGAACGGGACGCCATCGAGCAGCTTGAGCTTGGCCAACCAGGTGTAGATCTCCAGCGGCACGCTGAACCGAGCGTCGCCGATGGCGAGCAACTGCGTCGCGTCCGAAAGCACCTCCCGTTGGTACCTGACGCGCCCGGCGCGAGCAACAGACAGGTTGCCGGTGGCCAGGAGTGCGTCGGGGGTTGGCAGGAAGGGCTTGAGCAAGGGATAGATCAGCGAGTCGCTTTGCAATTGCTGCTGGATTTCATCAAGCGACTGCTGCAACACGATAGCTTCCATCTGCGCCACGACATCGCGCAGGTTGTCCCGGCGCCAATTGTAGAGCAACACCGAGAAATGCTTGTTCTGCAAGGCCAGCAACTGACCCATTTGCCATGCCGCCGCATAGGAAATATCGAACAGCCCGGTGTCGGGGTCGTACTGGGTCGCGGCATCGGCGGAGGTCCAGGTCGGCGGCACGGTGTCGGTCTTGATCTGATACGGCGTCAGCGGTCCGCGGTACCACGACACGGTATTGCCTGCATCGCGGGTGTGGTGCTTGAGCGCTGTATAGCCCATTTGCAGCGCATTCTTGGCCCGCCGGGTTTCGTCCGTGTCGCCCTCCTCCACCGCCGCGACCGGCAAGCCCAGAGCAAAGTTGGCGGCGACTGTCGACGGCGTCGCCTGACCTGCCAGCGGGTTCTTTGGCTTGAGTTCGAGCAGCAACTGCTCGAACCGCTTGCCCGTACCGGTGGAGGTGAAGGACCAACTCGTCAGCGAGACCAGGCGCATGAACCCTTTGTCATCGATGGCAAACGCCGGTTCGTTCGGCGCCTGCACGGAGCGTGGCCGGCTGACTTCGCCACCGTTGTCCGAAGTGGCCGGGTCGATCGGCAGGAACGGCTCCATGGCCTCCAACGACACCAGGTGTGCGATACAACGCTTGCCGGTTTGCGGCAGGCGGTTGCCGGTGACGATGGCGAAGTTGGAAGTGCCCGGCACTTTCGAAAGGTCGTTGCGCGAGGCCGGGACGCCGTTCTGTGTCGCCTTGCGGATGATCTCGACATTGCGCACGTGGGCCATCATTTTCAAGTCGTCCAGTGACGGCGCAACGCTCCAGAACAACCCCAATGGGACATCAATGTAGTTGCAGGCGTCGTCCGCGTGCTGGCCGTAATCCAGATACTTCTCCAGCCGTGCCGCATCGCTTGAACTGTCCAGGTCTGCGGCGGCGTAGAAGTACGAATAGCCCTGCGCGATCTGCGTCTGCGGACGCTTGAAGAACAGGTCGCGCAGCTTGCCGGCGCTCGGGCTGGCACTGAACCCCTGTTGCTTGAAAGCCAGCTCGTCATCTTCGTCGAAAATCAGCACAGCCATCCAGGTGGGCACGTCGTGATCGTGCTCCTGGTCGGGAAAACTGACCACCGGCTCAGCAAGACTCGGGCGGCGCATCCAGGGCAACGTCTGTTTGGTAAACACTACATGCGCCAACGTATTGGTGTATTCGCCCTGGGTCTGGTCAGGCGGGAACACGGTCTGGATATCGTTGCTGTCGAGGGTGAAACGCGGCGCCTGCACCGCAAAGTGATACTGATTGGCATAGTGCTGCTGCTCCTGCGAGACGCGCTGGGAGACCGTGAACTGGTACTCGCCCGCCTCCAGCCCGGGCAGGTTGTGCTGGATGAATTTGACCGTCCCTTGAATGGGGTGTTCTCGATTATCAGTCACTGCTTATCTCCAACACGTAGTGATCAAATTGCACTCGTTTCCTCGCCGAGCACACGAATCAGCGGCCAGTCCCAGAGCGGGTAACGGGCCAGACGGCTGACATCGAGTGCGGCGCTGTCAAAGTTGAAACCGAGCGAGTCGAGGCTATCGACCATCTTCTTGCGTTCGGCGGCGACCGCTGCCGCCGCCAGGTCGGCCAGTTCGAAGTTGACGTTGCGGATACTGGCGGTCGCACGGGTGTAGGTCAGCACGGTGCCCTCCTCGCTGATGACGGCGGCGAAGCTGTCGCGGGTGGCGACGGTGGGTGTATCGAGCAGCCAGAGCATCTTCTTCGTGGTGTCGAAAAGCAGCGCCCAAAGGTCCGCGTCCGCGGTGATTGCCGGGTGACGGATCATTGGCGAGAGTTCCAGGCCACTCAGGGTGTTGGCGATCATCCGCGCCCCGTTGATGCCAGGGTCCTGCCCGGCCCACAGGGCCGACTGGGCGTTCTGCAAGGCGATGCCGACCGCCACTTCGTTGACCGGCACGTTGTAGTTTTCAGGTTTGGTGTAGTCCTCGCCGGCTGGCAGGCGAGTCAATTGCATCTGATGGTCGACGCTGAACTGGCTAGCCTTCAGCGCCATGGGCAGGACACCGAAATCATCGGCCCAGCCCGCACCATCGTCATTCGCGCCATGGGCCGTGGGCATCGCGGCGGGCGTGCCGCTACCGACATAGGTGAACGCGCCCGCCGGGGTGAACGGCGTATTGACCTTGAAGTCGTTGAACCGCGCCGTCTTGCTGGGAATGACCATGCTCGAGGCGATACCGAAATGATTGGGGTCGAGTACCCAGTCGAAGAAGGCCGTGCTGTCCTTGGCCTTGAGGTCGCTGATCAAACCCTGCTGGACCGTGCCCCTGACCAGTTGGGTTGGCTGTACGTCACCGGCCTTGTCGGCGTCGGTGCGGCTGAACATCTCCAGGCGTTTTGTGTCGCCATTTGCCGCCGGCAGGAACGACGTTTTGAAGTCTTCCCAAGTCACGGGATCGGGTTCGGCCCTGCCGCTGCCGAAGCGCACGCTGAAACTGATGATGTCCAGGTCAATCGTGGCTACACCGCCGAACTCGGGGCCCCAGATGTTCAGGTCGACACCCACGTGAATGGTGATTTTGACGGTGACAAACAGCAGGTTGGCCTTGAACGAGGCGCCCAGGTGAATATACGCGGCGGCTTCGTAATGGAACGGCCGCCAGCCCAGCAGAAAATCGATTCCCACGCTGAACCAGGCGCTGATCGGCCCCGATTCCCAAGTGGCCTGGACCGTGAAACCCGCCATCAGCGTGTGCGAGAGCAGCGCGAAGTAGCATTCGCCCTTGAGCACCAGCGGCCCGGTTTCATAGACCATCTGCAAGCGCGGCACGGTCGGGAAATAGTCAGGTTTCTTGAACCGCGGGCTGTAGCCGCCCATCGAGACCAGAAACTCCCCGGAGTGTTCACCGGCGAACCAGGTGTAGAACGCAAACCCGCCACTGACGTGGCAGAGCCCGGCGTAGATGAACGACGCCGGGGTCAGACGGCCATCGACGGCGATCAGTCCGCTGCTGGACTCGAAACGCGCCTCCAGCGCTACTTCGAGGTAGACGATGGGCTTTGGCGCGCCCTTGGGCACCGTCACTCGACAGATTCCGAGCAGCGCCACTTCCAGCGAGACGCCGAAGGACACCGTGAGCAAAGCGGTGGCGTCGACCATTTCGAACGAGGTGAAATCGATGCCGGCCGCCACCCAGTACTCGCCCGCCTGTGGATGAATGTACGCTGCAGTCTTGACCAGCGTTTGTTGCAACACTTGCCCAGGATTGCTCGTACCCAGGGTGGTGGGAAAGCTGTTTTCCGGGCGCTTGTTGTTCTGCGGCAGCAACGGGTAGCTGGTCAGTTGGTCGATGCTCGGCAGCCCCAGGCTACGGTTGATGCCAAAACCGCCAGCCAGCCCCGTCACGAAGAAAAACGGCGGCCCACCCAGCGGTTGCTGAAGCCGAACAAAGATAAAGAAGGAGCTTTCATCGGGCGCATAGCCACCGATGGCGGTGAGCGAGAACGTCGCCACATTGACCCGCGCTTCCCCCAGGTAGTCTTTGTCAAAGCGCAGGAAGCCACCGGCGATGCTCAGCGGACCGGTCTGCAACGCCAGGCTCATGCCATCCAGTTGGGCCGAGATGTCCAGATCCGAGCCCTTGCTATCAGGGATCTTGAAGCCAAGCCCCAGGCCCTGCAGATCGAAGGACAACATCGCCAGGCTGAACCCGGCATCGATCAGCAGCCAAACACGGCCGTCTTCGTAACGTACACCGACGCGGGCGAGCGACACCGGGCCGATGGATTTTCCCACCGTCAACCAGGCGGCATTGCCCGCCGGTGGTTTCGCCGCTACGGCCGCCACCGTCTGCGTGCTCACGGGTGCGGTATCGTCACCGGCCGAGAGCGGCAACGCTGCGCCGCCCAGTTCGATGTCGGCGGCAAAGTTGAAGCCTGCGGCAATAACCGTGGTCGAGCCCTTGGCATCCTTAGGTAACGGCAAGCGGCACGGCACCTGTGCCTGCGTCAGCAAGGCGTTGAGCTTTTGCACCTCATCGGCGCTGAGGGGCGATGCGGCGAACAGCGCCTGCACGTTCTTGATGCTGCCCAGGTTATCGTCGGTGAAGATCTTGCCCACGAGCGGCAGATCGGCCAGCGACGCTTCAAAGCCGAGCAGCATCTGGAACACGTAGTTCGAGGTACTGGCCCCGGTCTTCGGGTCCAGGGATTTGAGCGCCACGAAAGTGCCTGTGCCGTAATGGGCCGAAGTCGCCGACAGCAGCACGGTGTTGTTGCTCATGTCATAGACAAAGCTCGCCTGCGACAGGGCCAGGTCAAGTTCCGCGGGGATGGCGGGAATCGAGAAACCCAGCGCCCCGGCGATATCTGCGAACTGCAGGTAGTCGTTGTCCTGGGCTTTCCAGTTCGCCTGGATCTTCAGGCCGGGCTGGGTGCCGGAATCGAACGTCAGGGCGAAACTGAAGTTCTGCTGCCCGATCACGAAGCTGCCTGTCAGCGCTACAGATGCGTCCGCGCCGGTCTTTTTGAACAGCACCGACATCTGTGCATCGACGCTGGTGTCCAGGAGCGTGAACGCCGTGCGGGCAGCCCCGAACACCGTGTAGGCATAATTGCTTTCGCCCCCTGCCACTGTCACGCCGAAACTGTCGAACACGATGGTGCTCAGCACATCGGGCACCGGCACCGACGCACTGACCACACCCTTGACGATACTGCCCAGCGACACGCTATCGGTCATCTGCCCGCTGATCAGGTCGATATTCCAAGCGGCCGCCTGTTTGACCACCACGATCGAAAAGTCGAACGTGGTGTTGAAGATCGTTGGCAGGAACTGCGCCGAGGCCCGGATCTCGACATTAGTCGTGGGCTTCGGTCCGGCGGGCTCGGTCAGCCTGACCATCAGCGTCAGCGACTCCAGCGACAGCACGCTGGGTATCAGTGTCCAGGGGGCCTCGGTATGGATGGCGAGCGTGACCGAACTGACCGGTGCCAATTTGTTCGCCAGCACCATGCGATAGAACGTCAGGCTGATGTTCTCGAACACCTTGCTGAGCACACTTGGAATGTACTCGTCGTAGTGTTGCCCGCCCGGCAGGCTCTTGATCAGGTCCGACGCGCTGAACGTCGCACCCGGTGCCGGTTGCGCGAAAATCACCAGCGAATCGAGGCTCCGGGTGATCTCCACGCCGCAGTCGAGTTTGCCGTCGAACAGCGAGGAGATTGCGAAGCCGATCTGCTGGGGCTCATCGCCCTTCTCGCTGATGCTCACCCCGACCGCTGGCGCAGCCAGGCTCAACCGCCAGTCCCCTACCCCAATGGAAAACACACCTTCGGAAACCGGGGCGCTAAGCCGCCCGGTCGGGTACGGCGCATCTGCGGCCGGGGCGAACGGCCCATAGAACTTGTACGGCGTACTGCCCACCAGATCGCCGAGAATCGCGCCGACACCGCTGATGTTCTCCAGCCCGATCGTGGACAGGAAGTTCTGTCCTTGGGCCAGGCAAATGGAGGTCGCATCGTCCTTTGACCAGCGATAGGTCGTCTGTGCCAGCGAGGTATAGACGAAGCGCGGGTTGGCTGGTTTCAACAGCCCAAAGGGGAAGAACGTCATCCCCGGGAAGCTGGAAGCAAGCTCCCAGCCCGGCGGCAAGGTTGCACCGATAAGTACAGCCACCTTGCCATCACTGACGGTAAAACTCAGCTGGACGCCGACTTCGCTGACCTTGAGCAGCGCAGCGGTCCCGGTGTTGACTCGCACGACGCCTTGGTCGGGCCCGCTGACATCGCTGCTCTGCAGGCCCTCGACCGTCAGCTTGGTGCCTTTTTCCAACAAGAACGCGGTGGCGATGTCCGCTACCTGCTCATCGCTCAGCAGGCGGTTGTCGAGCACCACCTTACCGTTGTCCGCTGCCTGCTTGCGTAGGTCGCTTGCCAGTTGATTGATATCCACTGTGGACTCCTGCTCAAGTGATATTGGTCACTTGTTGGTTATTACCGTTGGGCTGGAACAACTTGTCGGGGATAAAGCCGGCCTTCTTCACCCCGGCAGCGATGATCGATTCCACGGCCTGGCAGATGGCACGGTTGCGAGCTTCGGCATTCCCGGCCTGGGAAGCGATCTGCGAAACGGGGAACACGCTGTTGACGATGAAGTCCTTCAGCGAGACAGGTGTGGCGGCTGCGCCCTGATTGATGACGCTCTTGGTGCCTTCAGTGATCGCATACCAGCGTTCGTAGTTGTACCGGATGCTGTTGAGGACCTTGCCCTTCTCGTCGCTGTCGAAATAGCTGTTCGTCTGCTTGAGGATGGTCGACTCAGTGGTGATGCCAAAGGCGTGCCTCTTGATGTCGAGATAGTTGGTGAGGCTGGTGTCCTCGGCCGAGGCGATGAAATACGGGCTGAAGTTCAGATTGTTCTGGTCAAGCCAGTCGATGTTCCACAGCACCGCCTGCTGGAGTACCCGGTCTGTCCTGAACACCGAGTTCAGGTAGTCCCCACCCGGGCTGCCCAGCAACCTTCGATGCGCCTGGCGATCAGCAATGATGCTGTCGGTGGTATCGGTGGCCGTTTCGCTGCCAAATCCCATCCCGATGAAGCCGCGTGCGAGCATCGCGCCTTCGGCGGCGGCCAGCCCCCGGAAGGCATTAAGGTGATAGACGTTGTCATCCACCAGCCAGGCGTAGTTCCAGCGATTGTTGGAGCTGCGCCGCAGCCATTTGCAAAACTCGATGGCCGCGTAACGGCTGGCGCCGAAACCGACATAGGGATAGTTCCCACCCAGCAGCCAGCCGGCATCGTTATGGAACGACCAACCGATGACATGCAGGTTGGGAACGGTGTGCAAGACTTTCCAGTACTTGGGGTATTCGAGAGCGTGAACAATGAGATAGATGCGCCGATTGGCATCATTGACCCGCCCCGGGTAATACCAGGCCGGTACCGGGCGCGTGTCTGGCACGATTTGGCCGCTAGGGTTTTGCTGGGTGCGTGCATTGAAAGCTTGCAGGTCCGACACATTGGCGAAGTGGGTTTGTCCCAGGTCTTGCAGAAGATCCGCACCGCGTGCGAAACCGGAGGCGATCCAGTCGCTGCGATTGCTTGAAATGACGACCAGCGGCGGCAGGGACGCAGCATTGTTTTCGGCGAGTAGAATCGCGGCCGAGGTGCCGTTGGTGTAGAAGTCCAGCGCCCGGGGCAGCTTTCCCGCGTCGCGCAATACATCGATCCTGTCGTTGACCAACTCCAGGCAATCGCTCTGGTCGGTATCTTCGAGTACCGGGGTTTCAATCGGCTGATACTTTTGACTGACCAGGTTGCCGCCATAGTTGCTTTTCACGCGCAGGGTAATCGCCATAAATACTCCTGACCCGGTTATCCAAGTGAGTGGCTGTTGCAGGAGACCGCCTGCGCGGTCCCCTGCGCTGGGCTAGGGCCTTACTTGGCAACCGCAAGGAGTTGCGTCAGCGACACCTTGAACTGCTCGAGCAATTTCGACGGCTGTACCCCCCCACCCTGCGGGGGAGCCTGAATCACCTGCAGCGCGAAATCTGCGCTGAGCTGGCCGCTGACGGGGACCTTGGCGTTGTAATAGGCGGTGACTTTGCTGACGTAGTTGGCCGGCAACGTCGCACTGGTGGCAAAAACGCGCCCGGTGACCAGCGGGGACTTACCGATCGAGATGATCTCGCCGTTGGCATCCGGAGTATCGAAGATGAAATACATTTCGGCATCCGGATCAAACCTGGAAGACGACAACGCCACCGTCACATCCACCGGATTGGCGTTATTCAGTGCAACTGTGCTCGACCAGCCGAAGCCTGTGGCGGGAGTCGGCGGCTTGGGCGGGATCGCCAGCGCAACGTAGGCCGCATTACCCGCTTCCACGATCGCCTCTTGCAGCGGGATAATCGCGCTGCCGGCAGGTGCCGGATGGTTGGCATCGGTAATGAAGGCGATCAGGTTGTACGGCGCACCCTGTACGGGTGGCGACACGTTGCTGAACAGGAACGGCGTGTCGGTGACGGCCACCCCCTGCCCTGGCGCGCTGATGCTGACAACGTTGCTCTGGTCCTGGGTGTTCAATCGGACCCACTGCAGCTTCTTGTTGATGTTATCCGCGCTGCAATACCACAGCTGAACGCTGCCGACGGCCGTCTTAGTGACATCCGTGCTCAGGTTCTTGGCCCGGACATACACGTAGTTGGTGCCGTGATAATCGACAGCCTGCGAAAAGCCCTGGTCGTAGCACTCCACGAAACTGCTGAGGTCCGCGGGGCCGGCGGGCGCACTGCGGGTGATGAGGTCCGGCGAGGCGTCGTTCGGCGGCGTCTTGCCTGGCGATGTCTGGGCCAGGTTGTTGCGCACGAATAGCCAGTTGTAGTCATTAGACATGTTGCATTCCTCCTTAAAAGGTTTCGGCCTAACGGAAGCCGCCGTTGGGAACAACGCCATTGGAACCGACAATTGTCACCAGCGTCGGCTCTACATCCAGGAGTGTCCTGTAGCCTTCGTAGCCCAGGTACCGCTCGCCGTTTTTCGAGTCCACAAACACACTGTGTTCATCGAAGTTGCAACGCTTGTAATGGTTCTCCAGGTTCTGATCCCCATCCAGCAAATCACTGATGCTGGCACGCACTGCAGCCGACAGTTCAGGTGCATTGGTCACAACAAACTGCATGGTGAAGTTTGCGGGCTTTGGCTTGCCTTTGAAGTTGACATAGAAGGTGACTTTGCCGGCATAACCACCCTGGATTTTCACATTGGTGCCGACGATAAAGTTGGGGTTGACGTTGGGGTCTGGAGCACCGGGTTTTTGCGGTACGGGGGTGTCCCCGACGGCAATGGAGTCGCCCCATTTGGTGTTGTTGTTTGACGAGAAACCGACGACCGCCCCGACCGGCACGTTGGTTATCTGGATAGAGCAGGTGAACAGCGCATCATCCCAAGTCTGGTTCATGCTGATCTGCTGCTCATAAACATCCGAGGCCGAGACCGCCTGGATATTCACGTTGTGCCAGCCCAGGTTGCGGTTGGCGTAGATCCACGCCGCGTATTGATCGACGCTGGAATTGACGCCCGACGGGAACTGCGCATTCACCGCATCGAAACTGTCTGCGACGACCGCTATCAGGCAATGGTGCTCGGTGGTTTGCGGCTTCCAGGTGAACGCATTAGTGGCAACTACTTCTCCTGGACCGGCAGTCAGGGTTTGATAGTTCTGCCGCACTTCAATGGTTTTTCTCGGATCGTTAGGGTCCTCGACGACGGAGGTGTAGTTCATCAGACTGTCTTGGTTGTACCAGACATTCGGGGCCAGGAAGAGATTCTGCGGCACCTGAAACAAATAGATGTTTTGGGAGACATTTGCCGCACTGACGTTTTTCGCGCGGACATAAAAGTTATTGCTGAAGAACTCTTTTACGTCCTGATCGTAAGCTTGGTCATACTTCGAAACCATTTCCTGGGTCGTCAGCGCACTTTGGCCAGCGACCAGTATATCGGGGCTCCCGGTCCAGCTCCCCGAGCGCGGTAATTTACCAGTGTCACTCAGATTATTTCGAATCAGAAAATCATTTTTGACAGCCATGATGAGGCCTCACATTTTAAAAGAGTGATAGTCGGAATGATGACAACTTAGATGGATGCGCCGGTTAAACCTTCTCCATGCAACATCACATCAGGTGACTTGCAACGGTCTACGGGTATCGAGGTATTGGGTAGCGTTCGACACGAACGGCGAGCGTGCGCCGGTCGGCGTTCGACAGGTGTTGCAGGAAGGGAAATGAGTTCGAGCGAATCATTGGCAAACGCATCATCGGCCTCCTTGGCCTAGGTCAGCGATCCGAGCTCTCGGCCGGAGTGGCAGAGAACCATTGCGATTGAAAATCTCGACTGCTTAACACTGGAATGCTAGATCAGAACTTTTTATGCCCGGTTGGGGGGCTGCGCTCCCCATTACCGGTGTGGCGGGTGTATCCGCTGAATGGGTATAGCAACGAGCCATCACCCTGTCTAATTTTTTCCGGCCCGGTTTGCTACCGCCGGTCGTCTGAGCATATCTCGCTGAGGATAACAATCGACAGGGGGGAGGAATGGGCTTGCAAAATCGGCTCGACGAGTCCCGGTTACTGTCCGTTCCTGTGCTGCCCATGCAATCTCAAGCGGGTATGAGCAGCTTCAGCGTTCGACTCACGACTGCCCAAACATCCGACTAATCGACTGGACAGTAAATCGCCCCAGGCGAATGATGCAAGCCAGCTGCATCGGAACAGACCTCGAATAAAAACAACGGAGGGTCGCCTACCGACTATGAACATTCTCTACGATGAACGCGTCGACGGCGTCCTGCCTGACGTCGACAAACAGGCGCTGCTGCACGCCCTGCAGACTCGCTTGCCTGACCTGGAAATCCTGCACCAGCGCGAAGCGCTCAAGCCGTACGAGTGCGACGGACTCTCGGCTTATCGCACCACGCCCATGCTGGTGGTGCTGCCGCGCCACATCGATCAGGTCCAGGGCGTGCTTCGAGTCTGCCATGAGCGGCGTGTACCGGTGGTGGCTCGCGGCGCGGGCACTGGGTTGTCCGGCGGTGCGCTGCCGCTGGAAAAAGGCGTGCTGCTGGTGATGGCGCGCTTCAACAACATTCTGCACATCGACCCCGCCGCCCGCACCGCCCGGGTTCAGCCGGGGGTACGCAACCTGGCGATTTCCCAGGCGGCTGCGCCATTTGGCTTGTATTACGCGCCGGACCCTTCCTCGCAGATCGCCTGTTCCATCGGCGGTAATGTGGCGGAAAACGCCGGGGGCGTGCATTGCCTGAAGTACGGGCTGACCGTGCACAACCTGCTCAAGGTCGACGTGCTAACCGTCGACGGCGAACATCTGAGCCTGGGGTCCCAGGCCCTCGATGCTCCGGGTTTCGATCTGCTCGCGTTGTTCACCGGCTCCGAAGGCATGCTCGGGGTGATCACCGAGGTCACGGTCAAGCTGCTGCCCAAACCACAAACCGCCAAAGTGTTGCTGGCCGCCTTCGATTGCGTCGAAAAGGCTGGCCATGCGGTGGCTGACATCATTGCCGCCGGCATCATCCCCGGCGGCCTGGAGATGATGGACAACCTGGCCATTCGCGCCGCCGAAGACTTCATTCACGCCGGCTACCCGGTGGACGCCGAAGCGATTCTGTTGTGTGAACTCGATGGCGTGGAAGCCGACGTCCACGACGACTGCCACCGCGTGCGCCAGGTGCTGGAACAGGCCGGCGCCACCGAAGTGCGCCAGGCTCGGGATGAGGCCGAACGCGTGGGTTTCTGGGCCGGGCGCAAGAATGCGTTTCCGGCGGTGGGCCGCCTCTCACCGGATTATTACTGCATGGACGGGACGATCCCGCGCCGCGAACTGCCTGGGGTGCTGCACGCTATCGCGGCGTTATCGACCGAGTACGGCCTGCGGGTGGCGAATGTTTTCCACGCCGGCGACGGCAACATGCACCCGCTGATCCTGTTCGATGCCAATCAACCGGGCGAACTCGACCGCGCCGAAGCCCTGGGCGGCAAGATCCTCGAATTGTGCGTGAAGGTCGGCGGCAGCATTACCGGTGAACACGGTGTGGGCCGCGAGAAGATCAACCAGATGTGCGCCCAGTTCAATAGCGATGAGCTGACCGTATTCCACGCCGTCAAAGCCGCCTTCGACCCGGGCGGATTGCTCAACCCCGGCAAGAACATCCCGACGTTGCATCGATGCGCCGAGTTTGGCGCCATGCACGTTCATCTGGGTCAGATACCCTTCCCCGACCTGGAGCGTTTCTGATGCGCAGCGAACACCCTATCGACGCCAGCGCAGCGCTGCTGGAGCAGGTCAACCAGGCGCTGAACGACGCCACGCCGCTGCGTATCCAGGGCTCCAACAGCAAGGCGTTCCTCGGCCGCGCAGTCACCGGGGAAGTCCTCGACACCCGCGCCCACCGGGGCATCGTCAGCTACGACCCGACGGAACTGGTGATCACCGCCCGTTGCGGCACGCCATTGGCGGAGTTGGCAGAAGTGTTGGACGCCGCGCACCAGATGCTGCCTTGCGAACCGCCCTCCTTCGGTGAGCACGCCACCGTCGGCGGCATGATTGCCTGCGGACTCTCGGGGCCACGGCGCCCCTGGTCAGGATCGGTCCGCGACTTTGTCCTCGGGACACGGGTCATCACCGGACAGGGCAAGCATTTGCGCTTCGGCGGCGAGGTCATGAAGAACGTCGCCGGCTACGATCTGTCGCGCTTGATGGCCGGCAGTTACGGCGCGCTTGGGGTGGTGACCGAAGTGTCCCTCAAGGTCCTGCCCAAACCACGGCAAACCTTGAGTATCAGCCTGGAAATGGACACCGACCGTGCCTTGCTGCGCCTGGCGGAATGGGGGCAGCAACCGCTGCCGATCAGCGCGGCGTGTCACGATGGCCAGCGCCTGCACCTGCGGCTCGAAGGGGGCGAAGGCTCGGTGGCGGCGGCCCATGAGCGCCTGGGCGGCGAGGTGCTGGACGCGACCTACTGGCAAGACCTGAACGAACACCGGTTGAGTTTTTTCGATGAGGAACTGCCCCTTTGGCGCCTGTCCTTGCCGCACAACACGCCCCGACTGGCGCTGCCAGGCATCCAATTGATCGACTGGGGCGGCGCCCAGCGCTGGCTCAAATCCGACGCCGACGCGAGGGTCATTCGCGCGGTGGTCGAAAAAGCCGGCGGGCATGGGACCTGCTACCACCCGGGCCTGATCGACAGCCCCTTCCAACCGCTGCCCGACACGTTGATGCGCTACCACCGGACCCTGAAGCAGCAACTCGATCCACGGGGCATCTTCAACCCCGGTCGCCTGTACGCGGAGCTTTGAACCATGCAGACCACCTTGAGCGAAGACGCCCGCCGACTGCCGCGCGCCGAAGAAGCCGAACGCATCCTGCGCAGTTGCGTGCACTGCGGTTTTTGCAATGCCACCTGCCCGACCTATCAACTGCTGGGCGATGAACTGGATGGCCCGAGGGGACGCATCTACCTGATCAAGCAGGTGCTAGAAGGCAATGAAGTCACGCGCAAGACCCAGGAGCATCTGGACCGTTGCCTGTCTTGCCGTAACTGCGAAAGCACCTGCCCCTCCGGCGTCGATTACCACAACTTGCTCGACATCGGCCGGGCGGTGGTCGACGCGGTAGTGCAACGCCCACTCAGTCAGCGTTTGCTGCGCGAAGGGTTGCGCAACGTCGTTCCGAATCCCGCGCTGTTCAACCTGCTGATCGGCAGTGGCCAGCTATTTCGAGCTTTGTTGCCCAACACCTTGCAGGCCAAGTTGCCTCGCCGCGTCTACCCGCCCAAACCGCGCCCGACCACGCGCCACGCCCGCCAGGTATTGATGCTTGAGGGCTGTGTGCAACCGCACCTGTCACCCAATACCAACGCCGCCACGGCACGGGTGCTGGATCGCCTGGGCATCAGCGTCATATCGACCCGCGAGGCAGGCTGCTGCGGTGCGGTGGATTATCACCTTGACGCTCAAGAGGCCGGCCTTGAGCGCGCCCGGCGCAACATCGATGCATGGTGGCCGAGCATTGAAAACGGGGTCGAGGCCATTGTGCAAACCGCCAGCGGCTGCGGGGCCTTTATCAAGGATTACGGCCACCTGCTCAGCACCGACCCGGCGTATGCCGCCAAGGCGCACAGGGTCAGTGCCCTGGCCAGGGACCTGGTTGAAGTGCTGCGCGGCGAGCCACTGGATAAGCTCGGCGTACACAGCGACCAGCGCCTGGCGTTCCACTGCCCCTGCACCTTGCAGCACGCGCAAAAACTCGGCGGAGCCGTTGAAACCCTGCTGACAAGCCTGGGCTTCAACCTGACCGCGGTTCCCGACGGCCATCTGTGCTGCGGCTCGGCGGGCACCTATTCGCTGACCCAGCCCGAATTGTCGCGGCAACTGCGCGATAACAAGCTGAATGCGTTGGAAAGCGGCCACCCCGACGTCATCGTCACCGCCAATATCGGCTGCCAGTCCCACCTCGACGGCGCAGGACGCACCCCGGTCAGGCACTGGATCGAACTGGTCGAGGCCGCGTTGCCCTCACCAGGTACTGCAGAATCCTTGCGGCTGCACGCACCGAAGCCCACAGCAAACTAGCCGGGGCGCAATGCCTGGATTGAATCGGCCCCCTGTGGTGAGCGGGCTTGCCCCGCGCTGGGGTGCGAAGCAGCCCCTGATGAAGACGAATGCGGTGTATCAGGCACGCCTCTGCGCCTGGTTTTGGGGCTGCTGCGCAGCCCAACGCGGGGCAAGCCCGCTCGCCACAACAAGCCCGCTCGCCACAGGGTTCTTTGCGCGCTCTCGAACGGGCTCGAACACGGCGGCCTTAAGCAAGCGTGAGGAACAGCGCCGAGGTCCAGACCCGGGACTGGTCGCGTTGGCGCGCGCAGATGAACAGCGGATGCTCGCGCCCCGCGTGCAGATTGAGTGGTGCCAGCTCGATCTGCCCCTGCAGTTCACGGGGCAGCGGTTCGGCGGTGGTCCTTTCCAGGGAGACTTTCAGCTCCGCCCCTGGCAGCTCTTCGATCACCTGGGATTGCGCCAGCAGTTCTTCGCCGGACAGTTCCATCAGCACCGTCGGTGCATGCACGTAGGGCTGCGGTTCGGACGGATCGCCGACCTTGATGTAATTGTCGATGCGGCTGCGGACCTGCAACGTCGCGCCGGCCAATTGCGACAGGTCGATTTCGATGCTGTCGGTGTCGCCGTTGGTGTCGGTGCGAAAGGCCAGGGTCGTGGCGTCCTTGCGCCATACGGTTTGCTCCGGATGATCGAGGCCCAAGGCACGAAAACCATTGATGACCGCGCCCGTCACCCGGATTTCGCCGGTCCAGTACGCGCCTCGATAACGGTCCTTGATGCGTGCGCCGCCCAGGCGCAGCCGGATGCGTTGGGCGGAAAACCCCAGCTCCTGATGCAGGTTGCGCGACCAGATCAGTTTATCGCCGTCGAACAGGTCCACCTGCTCCCAGCCCGCCTCGCCCAGCAATCGATAGTCCAGCGTCGCATTCGAATCGGCGCTGAAGACCTCACCCATGAAATGCTGGCCCTGACGCAGGCTGGCAAACGCACGCTCGCCCGTCGTGGCAAAGGTGCGACGGGCGCGAAGGGCCTTGCCGACACTCGAACGGTCGAAAGACTCGGCAATCACACCGGTCAACCCGCCGCGAGAGCCAAACACGGCCGTGGCCGGAACCCCGCCGCCGCAACGGCCCTGATGCTCATCGCTGTTCGCCGCGGCGCCGACCCGATAGCCACGCTGAAGGGCTTCGGCGTAGACCCAATGGAACTGGCCCCAGGCCGAGCCGACTTCGATCAAGCGTTCCAGCTCCGGATGGTGCCAGTCGAGGTTGCAGCGGCGCCCACCGACATGGGGCATCATCAGGTGACCTTCCGGGTCTTTCGCATAGGCCGCGTACAACTCGTCCACCGGCCAGGCCCCCGGTTTGATGGTGCCGGCAGTGAACTCGTTCCACTCGAAAGAGCGCACCAGGCGCCCTTGGTTGTCGAACGGAAACTCGGGCTTGCGATCGTGCAGGAACACCACATTACGGTCACCGCCCGCGCAGGAGTTGCCGCACCACTCGGTGCCGGGGTAGCAGACGAAGCGGCCGGGCTCGTTGAGTTCGTGAATCAGCTTCACCGCCTGATCCCAGCGTTGCTCGGTGATATTGAAGTCGTTGGCGGTGTAGCCGAGCACATCGAGGCCGGCGACATCGCGGCCGTAGCTGAGGTTGTAGAGCGTGTCGTTGGTGCCCACGGTGTCATCGGAGTGCACATGCAGGTCGGCGTACAGCGGGCGCAATGCGCTGCCGGCCGGATCAACCGTCACGAAGGCCTGGGCGCCACGCACACCGGGCGCCTGCACCTCGGCGGACAAACGCCACTCGCCCACCGCCCCGAGGTCAACCCCCTCGAGCCGCACCGTCGCCCACCCTTCATTGGCCAGGGTAAACGCTTGCTGGCGCTCGCCGCCTTCCGGATCAACCAGGGTCAGTACCCCGTTGAGCGGCAGGTTGCGGCACGTGTTGCCCCAGGCATCGTCGACCCGCACCAGCACGTCGAACGCCTCACCGGCGCTGATCAGGCGCGGCACAATCAGTTGCACACTCTGCGCCGGTCCCGGCACGATGTTCAGCAACGGATCGCCTGGCACCTCGGCAAATTTCGAGCTGCCCAAGGGGTCGATAAACAGCCGGAAACGGAAGTCTTTCTCGACGAAACTCTGCACCCGCGTGCCAGCCCCGCCCTGGCGACGGTCACCCAGGCGAATAGTGATCTTGTCGCCGGGATTCAGGTAGCCGTCGATGATGTCGATGATGATCGCTTTCTGGAACGGCCGTTCGTGGCCCTTCTGGTCGAAGCGCACTTTCAGGTGCTGCACGGTGGCCTGGCTCTGCCCGGGGACCAACTCGCCCGCCTGGTACTCGGCGCTGACGTAGTTGGGACCGGCCGGGTTCGAGGTCTGGAACAGTGCCCAATCGGAGTAGAACTTGAACGCCAGTTTCAACCAGGCGCCATCCGCCAGGCCGCTGCCGCCGACCTCGTAGACCAGGGTGATTTCATCCCATTGCCCGGCAATCAGCGTGTCCCGATCACAGTCGATGCTGCCGAGGAACGGGCGTTGCTTGTTGCGTTCGTAGAGGCCTTGGGGGGCGATGTAATGCCCGGCTTCGCGGGGATCGAATACGTTACTCACATGACACCTCGTGCAGTGGTCCACTGAAGGTTTGAAAGGGATCGAAGGCAAAGGACGATGCTTACTGCACGCGCCATTTCTGGTAGTGACGCTCGATGCGCCGGAACACAAAACTCTCCATCAGCCAGGCAATCAGGCCGATCAGCACAATGCCCAGCAGCACCTGGCTGCTGTTGCCGATCTGCCCGCCGGTGGAGACCATCCAGCCGATACCCTGGGAGGCGCCGATCATTTCTGCGGCGACCAGTGCCCGCCAGCCCTGGCTGAAACCGATACGCAAGGCCGCCGTCACGAAGGGCAATGAGGCCGGCAGGTAAACGTGGGCCAGCAATTGCCAGGGGTTGGCACCCAAGGTGCGCGCCGCGCGGACTTCGCCACCGCGAATGCTCTGTACGCCTTCCTGGATGGTCACCGCCATGGGGAACATTGCGGCAATGAAAATCACCAGCACGATGGAGACATAGCCCAGGCCGAAAATGATCATGATCAGCGGCGCCCAGGCAATGGGCGGGATCGCCATGAACAGGCTGTTGAGCGGCGAGATGAAATCGCGAAAGCGCGAAGACAAGCCGCCGGCCGTGCCCAGCACAATCGCGACAAGCACCGCCGCGCAGAAGCCGCCGACTTCCTCCAGGACGCTCGCCCTGAGGTGCTGCCACAGCGAACTGTCGCTGAGCCAACGCAGCGCTTCGCGCGCCACATCCCAGGGCTGCGGCAGGATATAGGTGGGAAAGCGGCTGGCCAGGGCCATCCAGATCAACAGCAGGAAGGGCAGCGAAGCCCATCCCCAATTCGGTTTTGGCAAGGACATGACAGGCTCAGACTCAGCGCGAGGCTTTTTCCAGGTAGGCGGTATCCACGATCTGCTCGGTCTTGAGCGTGGTGTCGATAAAGCCCAGGTCGTGGGAATAATTCATCAGGCGCTGGATGAATTCGATATCCGCAGGCAGCAAGTCCGCCGACCAGCCCAATCGCGTGCGCGCCTGGGCGACGATGGCCTCCGGGGCAATGGTCTTGCCGTCAGGACCCTGGACCGCTTCAAGCTTGAACGCCTCGGCGATGATGCGATTCGACTCGTCGGGATGCTCGTTGAGAAACGCGATGGCCTTGCGGTGCGCACGCAGCAGCTTGACCACGTCGTCCGGTCGCTCCTGCAAGGTCTTGGGCAGCGCAATCACCACGTACCACGGGTAGTTCGGCAGCGCCTGGTTGACGTCGAGCAGAATCCGGCTCGACCCGCGCAGCAACGATTGGCTGACAAAGGGTTCCCAGGAAAACGCTGCGTCGACGATGCCGCGCTCCAGCGCCGCGTTCATGTTGCCGGGTGGCATGTCGATGATGTCGAGGTCCTTGTCCGGGTTGAGACCGGCTTTTTCTTTCAGCACATAGCCGCGCAATAGCACGTCCATGCCACTGCCCTTCTTGACCCCAGCGAGCTTTTTGCCCTTGAGCTGCTCCAGGCTGTTGATCGGGCTTTTTGCATCGACAATCACCGCCGCCTGACCGTAATTGACCTTGGCCAGAATCCGGCTTTGCAAGCCTCGGGAGAACCATTGGTACACCGGCGGCGTGCCGACATAGGCCACGTCCAGCTCATTGGCGGCCAGCGCCTGCTGGATCACCGGGCCATCGCCCAAGGCCTTGAGGTCGACATTCAAGCCTTCCTCGCGGTAGTAACCCTGCTTGTCGGCGATCAGCGCCGGGGCGTTGGCCATGGCGAACACATACCCCACGCGCAGGGGTTTCTCTTCAGCGGCGACGGCACCTGTGCTGCTTGCCAAGGCGGCAACAGACAAGGAAAGAGCAAGCAGCGAACGTTTGATCATGGGGTTAACTCGGGTTGGCAGGTGGGGTTAGGGATGGCTTCGGCCGCGCCCATGACCTGGGAAATGCGCTCCATCAGCTCATTGCGGTAATCGAGAAAAGCCGGCAGGCGACGGGTTTTCAGGTTGGAACGCGGACGCGGCAAATGGATATCCAGTTCGCTATGGATACCGCCGGGGGCGATGTTGAGCACGATGACCCGATCGGCCAGGAACACCGCTTCGTCGATGTCGTGGGTGATGAACAGCACCGTCTGACCCAGCTCGGCCCAGATCCGCAGCGTCTCTTCATTCATACTGTTGCGGCTGATGGCGTCCAGCGCGGCGAAGGGTTCGTCCATCAGCAATACGCTGGGCTCCAATGCCAAGGTCCTGGCCAGGGAGACGCGCTGCTGCATGCCGCCCGACAACTGATGGGGCAAGCGCTGTGCCGCGCTTTCAAGGCCGACCAGGCGCAAATACTGCAACGCCTGGGCACGCTGTTGCGCCTCGCTGAGTTGCGCCGTCATCCGCAGGCCGAAACGCACGTTCTCCAGCGCGCTCAACCAGGGAAACAGCTGCGGCGCCTGAAAAACATACCCCAACTCCGAGCGCTCCGGGCGCACGGCGGTCTGGTTGATGCTGATCCGGCCACTCTGGGGTTGCTGAAAGCCTGACAACAGATTCAGCAGCGTGGTTTTTCCGCAGCCGGACGGCCCGAGGATCGCGACGAATTCGCCCGGCTTGGCGTTCAGGCTGAAAGCGTTGAACACCCGATGGCCGTTGGGGTAGCTGAAACTGATGTGGTCGACCGTCAGGGCGTCGGCTTGCGGCGGTGCGTAAGGCAGGGAGTCGGGCATGGCAAGTATCGTCAGGTCGTTTACAATGGGAATGCCTGACATAATACGTATTAATACAAGTTGTCCCAATAACCTATTTTTATAACCTTAGAAGTGAAGGCGCACCGCCCCACTCCGAGGTCCCTGGAAGCCGACCGTGTCCACGTCCATTCTGCGCGACAGCACCACCTCGCTCTACGAACAGATCGCCCATCGTTTGCTGGAAGAGATTCAGCGCGGCGATTTCGAACCCACCGGCAAACTGCCGTCAGAAGCCGAACTGGGCGAACGCTTTGGCGTGAGTCGCGTCACGGTGCGCCTGGCAGTGGGCAAGCTCAGCGACGACGGCGTGGTGGAGCGCAAGCAAGGCAAGGGCACGTTCGTCGCCGCGAAGCAGGTTCGGCATGGCCTGGATGCGTTGCGCAGTTTCCATGAAGCCTTGTTATTGCAAGGGCTCAAACCGAGCATGCAGGTGATCGGCCACACGCTGCAGCCCGTTCCGGAAGCCTTGATGGCGTTGTTTGAAGGCGCCCACGATTGCCTGCTGCTGGAGCGCCTGCATTTCGTGGATGATGAGCCCATCGCCCTGGGCCGCAGCCATCTACCGGCCGAGTTGGCCGGCGTGGTCTGGACGGACGTCGAGCATCAACCGATCTACTCGATCCTGGAATCGATCACCGGCCAGGCCGTCACCCGTGCCGACCTGGCCATCCGTGCGCAAGCAGCCGATGCAAGCCTGGCCAGTGCCCTGCACGTCAAACGCGGTGCCGCATTGCTGGTGATGGAGCGCAGCTCTTACTTTGCCGACGGCCGTTGCTGCGACCGCACCACCTTCTTTATCCGTCCGGAACGCTATGCGTTTGTCCTCAGCGGCGTATTCAAATCTGCCAAATAGCGATCTGCACAGGTCACTTGCAGATACGCGGCGCTGGGTTTCCTAGCGATAGCCCCGCGCCTGAACGTCGAACAGCTCGGCATAACGTCCACCCGCAGCCATCAGCTGGTTATGGCTGCCCTCCTCCAGAATCTGCCCGCGTTCCAACACAATAATGTGATCCGCACTGCGCACACTGGAGAAACGGTGGGAAATCAGCAGGGTCATGCGGCCCCTGGCATGCTCACGGAAGTGCTCGAACACCGCCGCTTCAGCCCCGGCATCCAGCGCGGCAGTGGGTTCATCGAGGATCAACAGATCGGCATCCTGACGCATGTACGCCCGCGACAAAGCCACTTTCTGCCACTGCCCCCCGGACAGTTCCTGGCCTCCGAACCAGCGTCCCAGCTGGGTTGAATAGGTATGGCTCAAGCGCTCGATAAATTCCGCCGCCACACCTTGAGTGGCAGCGCTGCGCCAGCGGGCCTGGTCGTCCAGGGCATCGACGTCCCCCACGCCGAGGTTTTCGCCGACACTCATCTGGTAGCGGATGTAGTCCTGGAAAATAACGCCGATGCGCTGGCGCAGGGTGTGTTCATCCCACTCCTGCAGGTCGCTGCCATCGAGCAGGATGCGGCCTTCATCCGGGGTATACAGACGGGTCAGCAGTTTGATCAGGCTGGTCTTGCCGGAACCATTCTCACCCACCAGGGCCAGGCTTTTCCCCGGTGCCAGGTGCAGGCTGATATTGCGCAGCGCGGCGGATCCGGCGCCTGGGTAGGTGAACCCCACCTGCTCGCAGCGCAGGCCATCGCCAGGGCGCGCGCCCTCGGTGAGCCGGCCGCGCGGCGTGATCACGGGGGTTTCAAGGTATTCATACAGGTCCGAGAGGAACAGGCTGTCGTCGTACAACCCGGCAATGGCGCTGAGGCTGGCGGTGATTGCGGCCTGCCCCTGCTTGAACAGCACGATGTACATGGTCATCTGGCCCAGGCTCGTCTGGCCACGCACGGTGTCGAGTACCACCCAGGCGTAGGCCAGGTAAAACGCTGCGGTGCCCAGCAGGCCCAATGCGAAGCCCCAGGCATCGCGGCGCAGCGTCAATTGGCGGTCCTCCGTATACAAGCGCTGAGCGTTGTCGCGATAGCGCTGGAGGAACAGCGGTGCCAGGCCAAACAGCTTGACCTCCTTGGCATGGGACTCGTGGGAGAGCAAGGATTCCAGGTAGTTCTGCCGGCGCGTCTCCGGTGCACGCCGGTGGAACAGGCGGAACGCATTGCCGGAAAAATGCGTCTCGGCGAAGAACACCGGCAACGCACCGACCACCAGAATCAACAGGGCCCACGGCGAAAAGTGCACCAGCAGGACAGCAAAGCTGACCAGCGAAATGAGGTTCTGCACCAACCCCAGTCCTTTGGTCACCAGGCTCAGCGGGCGCGTCGAAGCCCCCTGGCGCACGCGCACCAGCTTGTCGTAGAACTCGGCGTCTTCAAATTGCAGCAGCGAAAGGGTCTGGGCTTTCTCCAGGACCATCAGGTTGACCTTCACGCCCAGCTTCACCCGCAACAGCGACTGCTGCATCGACAGCGCCCGTTGCGCCGCCGCCAACAAAGCCAGCACACCGGCCTCGGCCAGCACGTAGCGCATCACCGGCCACACGGGGGCCTGGCTGCCGGCCGCATGAACCTGCATGGCGTGGACCACGCCATCAACGATGCGCTGTCCAATCCAGGCGGCCAGTGCAGGCAGCAGTCCGGCGACAATCGTCGCCAGCAACAGCCCCGTGAACAGTGGCCGCGAGGTTTCCCACACCAGTCCCAGTGCTCTGCGCGCCTGGGTCGAAAACGCGCTCAATCGATTGAACAGCACCATGAATGGCACGGACTCCTTGAGGGGGGGTGAAATCAGGCCGGACGGCCGAGAGCCATGGATATGGGCTGGTCACTGCGCCACTCGCTCCCGGATCCAGGCGCGCCCCGGATTATGACAGGCCGTGACACCAGAACCACGCGTATTCATCGATGTTCTTCCCAGGTGCGTCGTCGCCAGTGGTTGGCGTGACGTCTTTTGACTCGATGGCGGTTGGGCGCCCGACCTTAGGTCACGTCCTGACGCCCCGCGCGGCCCAGCGACCAGCCAAAATTCATGCCCGCCGCCGCCAGCAGGATCGCGCCTGCGCCCATCACCTGCAGGGTGCTGAGGGGATGGGCGAAGGCTACCCAGTCGACCAGGATGGCAACAATCGGATAGATGAACGACAGCGCCCCGACCAGTGCCGTGGGGATTTTCTGGATGGCGCTGTACAACAGGGTCGACATCAGCCCGGTATGGACCACCCCGATAATGATCAGGTAAGTCCAGGCGCCCTTGAGCGTTTCGCCCCCAGTGAAGTCCACGAACGGTGCCAGCACCAGCACGCCGACCACCATCTGGATCAGCACGATCAGGTGCGCGGGCAAATCCTTGAGACGCTTGGTGATCGCCGCCGCCACGGCATAGAAGAAGGCTGAAGCCAAGGCCAGGCAGACGCCCAGCACGTAGTCGGCACCGGTGGCCTGCCCACGGCCCTTGGCGGACACGATCAGCATCAGCCCGGCGAAGGCCAACAGCAGCCAGCCGACCTTGGCGATGCTGAGGCGTTCGGCAAAAAACAGTACACCCAGGCCGACCAGCATGAACGGCTGAACGTGGTAGACCACCGTGGCAATGGCAATAGAGGAATGGGTGTAGGCACCGAACAGCAGCACCCAGTTGAGGACCAGCGCCACCCCGCCCAGGCACACCAGAAGGAATTGCCGGGCAGTGATCCGGGAGCGACGCAGCACCCCAAGCGCCAGGCACGCGACCAGCATCGCCAGGGCGCCGAACAGGCAACGCCAGAACACCACCGCCTCCGGGCTCTGCCCCGACATGACGACGAACCAGCCGACTGTGCCGGAGATGACCATGGCCGAGATCATTTCGAGCGTCCCACGGGTTTGCGACTTCATCACTCACGGCTTCCTTGCTATCGACATCGCCATGGCCCAAGCCACCGTTCGCGGGGAAATAGGCTGGCAAATACAACCTTATAATGAACGTATGGCCGATATACTGAACATGGTACCCAAGAGCGTCAACCCATTTAGGGATGGTTTATAAAACAAATGAACGATATAACGAACGACCTGCCGAAAAATAATCTGACTCGAATCGATCTGCTGGCGCTGTCAATCAAGCGCGAGCGCCTGGCCGCCGGGCTTTCCTTGACCGAGCTGGCGAAGCGCGCCGGGGTAGCGAAGTCGACCTTGTCTCAATTGGAGTCGGGCATCGGTAACCCCAGCATCGAAACCTTGTGGTCGCTGGCGATGGCCATGGGCTTGCAAGTCACCCGGTTCTTCGAGCAACCCCGGCAGGCCCTGCGGGTGATTCGCGCCAACGAGGGCATGACCGCCTATGCCGAGACGGCCCATTACGCAGCGACCCTGCTTGCCGATTGCCCGGCCGGCGTACAGCGCGACATCTACCGACTCAAGGTGCAGCCCGGCGAAGTTCGTCTGTCTCAGCCTCACCCGCAGGGCACCGTAGAGCATGTGGTGCTGTGCAGTGGCAGTGCACGTATCGGCCCGGCGAGTGGCCCGGTGTTGCTCAACGCCGGCGACTACATCAGCTACCTGGCGAATGTGCCGCATGTGTTCGAGGCACTTGAGGCGGACACCACGGCGGTGATGGTGATCGAGCATTCCTGAACTGGGAGCACCTTGACGCCTGTCAAACCCGTAGCTGCCGAGCCCCGGCGAGGCGGCGTCGGCCGCGTCGGGCTTGAATCGGCAGTGCGCCCAACGCAGCCTCGCTTGCGCTCGGCAGCTGCTACGAGGGGCAAGTCCGTGAGGTGGGCAGGGGATCGCTAGCAACTTAACCCTTTCATCTCGTCCACTTTATCGAGCAGGACGCCAATAACCCCCGCCTTTTTTTTGGGGGGCCCATCAGTTGCGCGTCAAGAGCGTGTGCGGCGCAACCCCAAACGCCTTGCGAAAAGCATGACTGAAGTGGGAGAAATCGGAAAAACCGAAGTCCAGTGCGGCTTGGGAAACGCTGCGCACCTGGCCGCACTCGATAGCCGCGCGACTGGCATTCAGCCGTTCTTTCCAGATCTCCGCGACCGGGCTTTTCTGATGACGGGCGAATGCGCGGGTCACCGTGCGGGTGGACACGTGGTGGGCTTGGGCGATCAGTTCGATCGACAGTTCTCGCTCGCTCAAGTGGTGCTGGATGTAGGTCATTATCCGCGCGTAAAGATCCAACTCCTGATGAGTCGTCTTCAGGTCCTGGAGTTCCAGGCTGATCGCGAGCAGGTCAATTATCGTGTTGGAGTAACGATTGCAAATGCCTCCATCCTCCAGAAGCACGGGAGTGTTCGCCATCTGGCGCAGCATCTCGCGCAACGGCACCACACCGGGGCGGCGGTCATCCAGCACCATTGCGGTGCATTCCGCCACACGCGGCAACCGCTCGGTCAGCAACTGCCGAGGGATGCGCATCAAGTGGTTTTCGCTCCCCCCCAGGCTGAATCGGAACGGCCGGGTTGCGTCATAAAGGAACAAATTACCCGCGCCCAGTGTGGCCTTGCGCCCCTCTTGCTCAAGTTCGCCATACCCATTGAGGGTGAAGCCCAGCCACAGGTCGTCGGCGGGACCACTGCGTAAATGCCGCTCGGAACGGACCCAATGGTGCAGCGGGGACGACAGCCTGGAGACATCCAACGCCCCTACGCCGGAGACCTGGAGCGTTCCGTTGAAATCGCTCTGGGTCGAGGGTTTGCTGTCGGCCATAAGACAATGGCGACACACCACTTCTTTCCAATAATCGAAGCGACGCGGTTGCGAAACGGCAAGGGTGGAATAGTGATTGTTCTGAGCCATGGCACTCACCTTAATGCAACGACTTGAAGCAGCGACACGCTGCCGGTCGATCTTGGAAAGCAAAATTCAGACCACGCCCAGCCCTCTTTATCGCGCCCGAGCCCTGGCATCGGGCATCTGTCTTTTCCAACCAAACGGTTGTCCTGGCGAACAAAGCGAGGCGGTTCGTACCTGCCTGACTATGACCTCACAGCCTGTCCAGCCCGTTACGCCTGAACCTGAAAAAAACAAGGAGCCGCCCATGGAATCTGCGATCGACAAACACCTTAGATGCCCACGGACGTTGTCCCGCCGGGTGCCCGAGGACTACCAGCCGCCCTTCCCTATGTGGGTCGGCCGCGCTGGCGAACAATTGAAGCAGGTAGCGATGGCTTACCTGGGCGTGCAGTTTCGCGGTGAGGCGCAGCGTGAGCGTGCCCTTAAGGCCATGCGCGACATCGTCGGCAGCTTCAGCCTGCCCGACGGCCCGCAGACCCACGACTTGACCCATCACACGGACAACAGTGGCTACGACAACCTGATGATCGTCGGCTACTGGAAGGACGCCGCAGCCTATTGCCGCTGGCTGCGATCACCGCCCGTCAATGATTGGTGGGCATCGCCGGATCGCCTGAACGACGGCCTGGGTTATTTTCGCGAAATCACCGCGCCGCGTGCCGAGCAGTTCGAAACCCTCTATGCGTTCCAGACGCAGTTGCCGGGGGTGGGCGCGATCATGGACACCACCAGCGGCGAGATCGAAGAGCACGGTTACTGGGGCTCGATGCGCGATCGTTTCCCGGCGTCCCAGACCGACTGGATGAGCCCCACGGGCGAGCTGAAGGTGGTGCTGGGAGACCCGGCCAAAGGTGGCCGCGTCATCGTCATGGGCCATGACAACATCGCGCTGATTCGCTCCGGCCAGGATTGGGCTGACGCCGAGGCTGACGAGCGCTCGCTGTACCTCGACGAAATCTTGCCGACATTGCAGGACGGCATGGATTTCCTGCGCGATAACGGTGCCCCCCTGGGCTGCTACAGCAATCGATTCGTGCGCAATATCGACCTCGACGGCAACTTCCTCGACATGAGCTACAACATCGGCCACTGGCGCTCGGTCGAGAAACTGGAACGCTGGGCGGAATCCCATCCCACCCACCTGCGCATCTTTGTCACCTTCTTCCGCGTGGCGGCCGGCCTGGTGAAGTTGCGGCTGTACCACGAAGTGTCGGTCTCGGACGCCAAGAGCCAGCTGTTCGAGTACATCAACTGCCACCCGCAGACCGGCATGTTGCGTGATGCAGGTGTCGCGCAAAGCTGACCCTCGGCACCGCCCCATCCGTCCCGATTATTTTTTGGCCCTCATCTCTAGCGCATGGGGTCGGGGCCACTTTTTGACAGGCATCTGACCATGAAGTGGCAGCGGGCTGAGCTGTCCTGTTCAGCCAAGCGAGTGTCCTGTTCAACCAAGCCGCAGTGGCAAAAGAGGCCTAATTTGTTCTCCATTACTACCCGGAATGATCCGACCCCGAAAGTGCTGGAAGTGTTTGAACAGCCTCAAGTCTTCCCGCCGATCATCGATGAAATCAAGGAAAATCATGGCCATTATTCGACCCACGCTTGATCAACTGCAGGACCTCGCCACCCAGTTGCACATGCAACTGACGCCGGAGCAGGCAGCGCAGTACCTGGACCTGATGCAACCGAGTTTCGACGCGTACGACCTGGTCGATGAGCTGCCTGATTTCGTTCCGCCCGTACGCTACGAGCGCAGTTCGGGCTATCGGCCCTCGGACAAGGAAAACCCGTTGAACGCCTGGTACTACCGGGCTGAAGTGAGCGGGGCCCGGGAGGGCCTGCTGGCCGGCAAAACCGTCGCGCTGAAAGACAACATCGCCCTGGCAGGCGTGCCGCTGATGAATGGCGCCGCGCCCCTGGCCGGTTTCGTGCCGTCATTCGACGCCACCGTGGTCACGCGCCTGCTGGATGCCGGTGCGACGATCCTGGGCAAGGCCACCTGTGAGCATTACTGTTTGTCCGGCGGCAGTCACACCTCTGACCCGGCCCCCGTGCACAACCCCCATCGTCACGGTTACGCCGCCGGCGGTTCTTCCTCGGGCAGTGCGGCGTTGGTCGCGGCCGGAGAGGTGGACATGGCCGTTGGCGGTGATCAAGGCGGGTCCATCCGAATCCCGTCGTCCTTCTGCGGCACCTACGGCATGAAGCCGACCCACGGCCTGGTGCCCTACTCCGGGGTCATGGCGATTGAAGCCACGATCGACCATGTCGGCCCTATTACCGCCAACGTGCGCGACAACGCGCTGATGTTGCAAGCCATGGCCGGCGCGGATGGGCTTGACCCGCGCCAGGCTGCGCCGCAAGTCGACGACTATCACAGCTACCTGACGAGGGGCGTGCGCGGGCTCAAAATCGGTGTGTTGCAAGAGGGCTTCGCACTGGCCAACCAGGACCCTCGCGTCGCCGAGAAAGTGCGTGACGCCATCGCTCGTCTCGAGGCGTTGGGCGCGCAGGTCGAGGCGGTGTCCGTTCCCGAGCACAACCTGGCGGGCTCGTTGTGGCACCCCATCGGCTGCGAAGGCTTGACCATGCAGATGATGCATGGCAACGGCGCGGGCTTTAACTGGAAAGGCCTCTACGATGTCGGCCTGCTGGACAAACAGGTGGGCTGGCGCGAGCAGGCCGACCAATTGTCCGCGTCGCTCAAGCTGTGCATGTTCGTCGGTCAATACGGGCTGAACCACTACAACGGACGTTATTACGCCAAGGCGCAAAACCTCGCGCGCTTTGCCCGGCAGGGCTATGACAAGGCGCTGCAGACCTACGACCTGCTGGTGATGCCAACCACGCCGATCATTGCCCAACCTCACCCACCGGCGGACTGCTCGATCACTGAGTACGTGGCGCGCGCGCTGGAGATGATCGGCAACACCGCGCCACAGGACATCACCGGGCATCCCGCCCTGTCGATTCCATGCGGGCGGGTCGACGGCCTGCCCGTCGGGCTGATGCTGGTCGCCAGACACTATGCCGAAGGCACCCTTTACCAGGCTGCGGCGGCGTTTGAAGCCTCCGTGGACTGGCGCACGCTCTGAGCCGTCTACGGGCGCCGCCGGCGCCCGTAGAACAATAAGAAATCCAATGACTTTACCACCGTGTTGACTGATAGGAGTGACCCCATGAGTACAGCTACTTCAACGCCCGGCGAAAGAGCCTGGGCATTGTTTCAAGTCCTCAAGAGCAAGGAACTCATCCCGGAGGGGTATGTCGAGCAGCTCACGCAATTGATGGAGCACGGCTGGAGCCCCGAGAACGGCGCCCGTGTGGTGGCCAAGGCATGGGTCGATCCGCAGTTCCGGGCACTGTTGCTCAAGGACGGCACCGCGGCCTGCGCCCAGTTCGGCTACACCGGCCCCCAGGGCGAATACATCGTCGCTCTGGAGGACACGCCGACGCTGAAGAACGTGATTGTCTGCAGCCTGTGCTCCTGCACCAACTGGCCGGTCCTCGGCCTGCCACCGGAGTGGTACAAGGGTTTCGAGTTCCGCGCACGCCTGGTCCGGGAGGGGCGCACGGTACTGCGCGAGCTGGGGACGGAGTTGCCCCGGGACATGGTGGTCAAGGTCTGGGATACCAGCGCCGAAAGCCGCTACCTGGTGCTGCCGGTCAGGCCGGAAGGCTCAGAACACATGAGCGAAGAGCAGCTTCAAGCGCTGGTGACCAAAGACGTGCTGATCGGCGTCGCCCTGCCCCGCGTGGGCTGAAAACAACACCTCATCATCGTTCACTCCCGGAGTTTTGATTATGGATGGCTTTCACGATCTCGGCGGTTTCCAAGGCTTTGGAAAAGTCCCTCACACCATCAACAGCCTGAGCTACAAACAGGTGTTCAAGCAGGACTGGGAGCATCTGGCCTACAGCTTGATGTTCATCGGTGCCGACCACTTGAAAAAGTTCAGCGTGGACGAAGTGCGTCACGCCGTCGAACGCCTGGATGTGCGCCAGCATGTCGGCACCCAGTACTACGAACGCTACGTCATCGCGACCGCCACCCTGCTGGTCGAAACCGGCGTGATCACCCAGGCGGAGCTTGATCAGGCCTTGGGCTCCCACTTCAAGCTGGCGAATCCCGCCCATGCCGAGGGCCGCCCGGCGATCACGGGGCGGCCGCCCTTCGAGGTGGGGGATCGGGTGGTGGTGCGAGACGAATATGTGGCTGGGCACATCCGCATGCCCGCCTACGTGCGCGGCAAGGAAGGCGTGGTCCTGCACCGCACGTCAGAGAAATGGCCGTTCCCCGACGCGATTGGGCATGGCGATGTAAGCGCAGCCCATCAACCCACCTACCACGTCGAGTTCGCCGTGAAGGACCTGTGGGGAGATGCCGCCGATGAGGGTTTTGTGGTGGTCGACCTGTTCGAAAGCTACCTGGACAAGGCCGCCGGCCCGCGCGCGGTGAACCCATGACAGACGGCGCCCAGGCAAGCCGACTGCCGGTGACGGTCCTTTCGGGCTTCCTCGGCGCCGGCAAAACCACCCTGCTCAACCACATCCTGCGCAATCGCGAAGGCCTGCGCGTGGCCGTCATCGTCAATGACATGAGCGAAGTCAATATCGATGCCGAAGAAGTGCAGCGCGATGTCGCGCTGCACCGTGGTCGCGATGAGTTGATCGAGATGAGCAACGGGTGCATCTGCTGCACCCTGCGCGCCGATTTGCTCGAGCAGATCAGCATGCTCGCACGCCAGCAGCGTTTCGATTACCTGCTGATTGAGTCCACGGGGATCTCCGAGCCGATGCCGGTCGCGGAGACGTTCGCCCTCCTTGACGCTGATGGCTTCAGCCTCAGCGAACTGGCGCGCCTGGACACCTTGGTGACGGTGGTCGATGGCAGTCGTTTCCAGGAGCTGCTCGAATCGCCGGACACCGTGGCCCAGGATGACGCTACGCCGGACACGCCCAAGCGCCACCTGGCCGATCTGCTGATCGAACAGGTGGAGTACGCCAACGTCATTCTCGTCAACAAGCTGGATCTGATCGATGCAGCGCAGTATCAGGCCGTGCAGGCGATCCTCACGGGGCTTAACCCGACGGCGCGGATCATGCCGATGGCCCACGGTAACATCCCGTCAGCCAGCCTGCTCGGCACCCATCTGTTTGATTTACCCAGCCTCGCGGCGTCGCCGGGCTGGATGCGGAAAATGGAGGCGACCGACGCGCCGGTCTCCGAGTCGGACACCTATGGCGTGACGTCCTGGGTGTACCGTGAGCGCGCGCCTTTCCACCCGCAGCGGTTGCTCGACTTTCTCCAGCAGCCCTGGAGCAACGGGCGGTTGCTGCGCAGCAAAGGTTACTTCTGGCTCGCCAGCCGCCACCTGGAAACCGGCCTGCTGGTGCAAAGCGGCAAGCGGTTCCAGTGGGACTATGTCGGGCGCTGGTGGAACTTCATCGAGCCGTCGCAATGGCCCCGGGACGAATACCGGCTGCAGGGCATCAGGGCCAAATGGGACAGCGTGGTCGGCGACTGCCGGCAGGAGTTGGTGTTTATCGGCCAGGGCCTCGACACCGACGCGTTACAGCGTGAGCTCGACCACTGCCTGCTGAGCGCCCAGGAAATCGCCGCCGGCCCACTGGCCTGGCAGGCGCTGCCAGGGGCGACCGCCTTTGACCGACAGGCCCTTGCCCGCACCCCCACACAGCCCATGGCGATTGCCCCCATTTGATCCGAGATAGAGGTGCCCCATGCTCTTTTTCAGCCGAACCAGCCGCTGGGTATTGGCTCCGCTTGCCGACAGACTGGATGAGCCTGACCAGGCGAGTACACCGCTGTCGTCGAGCAACCCGTTATTGCGACGCATCCTGGCGGGCGTCGAGACATTGCTGCAAGAGCGGCGAGCCCTGAAAGCACAGACACACGCGCTGGCATTGGAAGCCACCCAACTGGCCGAACACCTGGCCCGCCGCGACGCGCTTTTACAGGAGCAGGAAGCGCGCTGGGCACTTATCGCCCAAGGCGCAGGTGAACTGTTTTGGGAACTGCAACCGGCAGGTATTGCTGCACCCGCACCGGAGTGGGCTATGAAGTGGACAGGGTCCGCGTCGATCCCGACCCAAGGTATTGATCAACTTGGCCGCTGGAACGAGCACCTGCACGCGACGGACCGGCAACGCCTGCTCGACGCGCTGGCCCGGCACCTGGCTGATCGCAGCGGGCGAACGCCCTTTGCGCTGGACGTACGCATGGCCCTTGCATCAGACGGTGACTATCGTTGGTGCAGGATCAGCGGTGTCGCGCGCCGGGATGCGCAAGGGGTACCGGTCGCCATCGGCGGAAGCCTGCGTGACATTCATGAACAGCGCCTGCACGAAGAGTCACTCGAACTGGCGGCCACACGCTTCGAGATTTCCCGTGAAATGCTCCATGACGGGCTCTGGGACATTGAGGTGGTGGCGGGTGACCCGGCGAACCCGAACAACACCATCTGGTGGTCTTCGCAAATGCGGCGACTGCTGGGGTACACCACGGTTGAGGAATTTCCCAACACATTGGAAAGCTGGACCTCACGCTTGCATCCAGACGACAGCGCGCGGGCAATCGCGGCGTTTGTCGCCCACGTCGAAGACCGCAGCGGAAAAACGCCCTTTGATGTCGATTATCGGCTCAAGCACAGCAGTGGCAATTACCGCTGGTTTCGTGGCCGTGGGCAAACGCGCCGCGCAGAGGACGGTTCCCCGCAAAGGGTGGTGGGCGCCATTACCGATATCCATGCCCACCATGAAGAAAACAGCATGCGTGAGGCTCAGGAACACCAGCACCGAGTAATGCAGGAGACCCTGCGCAAGCTGACGCACATTGTCGCCACCATCCAGGGCATCGCCAGCCAGACCAACCTGTTGGCCTTGAATGCCGCCATTGAGGCCGCCCGCGCAGGCGACGCCGGACGCGGGTTCGCGGTGGTCGCCGATGAAGTTCGCAAGCTGGCGACCCGCACCAGCCAGGCGACCCAGCAAGCGGCCGACATGATGGACAGCTAGCGCCACCGCGCCGAGTCGTGAGCAGCGCAACTATTGGCCGTACAAACCCAACAATAAGAACCAGGTATCGTTATGCGTGATTATCAAGCTGTGGCCACATCCTTCAATTACCAGCAGACCGCCGAACTGGCTTTGCAAGGCGACCTGACGGCCCTGAACGCCTGCGTCGAATGTTGCGACCGGCACGCCCACGACGACGCCGTGGCGTTGTATTGCGAAGCGCAGGATGGCAGCGCCGCCCAATACACATTCAGCCAATTGCAGGCCAGCGCTGCCCGCTTCGGCCATTTTTTGCGCGAGCAAGGGGTAAAACCGGGCGACCGGGTTGCCGGCCTGATGCCGCGCACGGTTGAACTGCTGATTGCCATCTTGGGGACCTGGCGGGTGGGCGCGGTCTATCAACCGCTCTTCACCGCATTCGGTCCCAAGGCGATCGAGCAACGATTGGGCTGCTCCAACGCGCGCTGGATCGTGACGGATGCGCAGAACCGTCCCAAGCTGGATGAGATCGGCAACTGCCCAAGCGTGATCGTAACCGGCGAGGGCCCGCAGAACCCCGGCGACTACCCGTTCTGGAGCATCCTCGACGGCCAAGACGTCGAGTGCGAACCGGTACTGCTGGACGCCAGCGCGCCATTCCTGCTGATGTGCACATCGGGTACCACGGGGCCGGCCAAACCTCTGGAAGTGCCGTTGCGCGCCATTCTGGCCTTCAAGGGTTATATGCGCGACTCCATTGGCCTGCAGCAGGACGACCGGTTCTGGAACCTGGCCGATCCCGGCTGGGCCTATGGCCTGTATTACGCGGTGACCGGCCCGCTGGCCTGTGGTCATGCCACGCTGTTCTACAACGGCCCTTTTACGGTGGAGAGTACGTGCCGAGTCATTGCCAAGTACGCCATCAGCAATCTGGCCGGCTCCCCGACGGCGTACCGCCTGCTGATCGCCGAGGGGGCAGCGTTCGCCGACGCCGTGCGCGGCCGCCTGCGTGCCGTCAGCAGTGCCGGCGAGCCGCTCAACCCACACGTGATCCGCTGGTTTGCCGAGCAACTCGGCGTGACCATTCACGATCATTACGGCCAGACGGAAATCGGCATGGTGTTGTGCAATCACCATGGTTTGCGTCACCCGGTCCGTGAGGGCTCGGCGGGTTATGCGGTGCCCGGCTACCGCATCGTCGTGCTGGACGACGCGCATAGGGAGTTGCCGGCGGGTCAGCCGGGCGTCCTGGCGGTGGATCGCGAACGCTCGCCCCTGTGCTGGTTCGACGGCTACCTGGGTATGCCCACCCGGGCCTTTGTGGGGCGCTATTACCTGAGCGGCGACAGTGTGGAGCTGAATGACGACGGCAGTATCAGCTTCGTCGGCCGCAACGATGATGTGATCACCACGTCCGGCTACCGCGTCGGGCCGTTCGACGTCGAGAGCGCGCTGATCGAACACCCGGCGGTGATCGAGGCGGCGGTGATCGGCAAGCCCGACCCGCAACGCACCGAGCTGATCAAAGCCTTTGTCGTGCTCGACAGCCAGTATCAGCCCAGCGCCGAGCTGGCCGAAGTACTGCGCCTGCATGTAAGGCAGCGCCTGGCCGCCCATGCCTATCCCCGGGAAGTGGAGTTCGTCGAGCAACTCCCCAAGACCCCCAGCGGCAAGTTGCAGCGCTTTATCCTGCGCAATCAGGAAATTGCCCGGCAGCAGGCGCCCGGGGCATGAACCCGTGGCCGGTGTACCGGAGCGCCAGGCGTGCGCGCAATCCGAGGCAAAGCGTGTGCTGAACCGATCAGACTTCCAGCGCAAAGCCTCGGAGTTATTCAAGGAGCGCAGTTTCAACCAGGTCAGCATGCGTGAACTCGCCGCCCATGTCGGCATAAGCCCGGGGGCGATCTATCACCATGTGGAAAGCAAGGAGGCGCTGCTTTACGAACTGCTGATGGAGCTGTATCAAACCCTGTTGTCCCAGGTGCACGGCATCAAGAATCGCCGATTGGCACCCGATCAACGCCTGGCCCAACTGATTGACTGTCACCTTCAATTGCATGAACACATGACCGGACACTTCAAGCTGGCGGTCATGGACGCCAATTGCCTGGGCGACCCGATGCAGGCAAGCGTCCAGCGCCTGAGGCGTGCCTATGAGTCGGAAATAATGGATCTGATCGGCCAGGCAGGCCATCCACCGGGCGGGCCGTTGCGCGAGGGCGCGCTCACGGCCATCTTGCCCATGCTGAACAGTCTACCCACCTGGTTAAGCCCGATGCTCGATAACGCCCAGCGGCGAACGATTACGAAGACCATCGCCTGTGCGGTGTTACAGGCCATTGATTCCCTGCCCTGAGCCCACCATGACCCATACTGAAACGCCAGGCTGGCCCGAGGCGGGTTGCTGGAACGCCTCATCAATCAGCACAGAACCCCGAACCGTCAGCGGCGCTGATGCATAGAGTGCAGAATCGCTGCCGATATCTGCTCAAGGGGCAACTCACGCTCCACGGCCCCCAGTTTGAACGCCTCCTTGGGCATGCCATACACCACGCAGGACTCTTCATCCTGGCCCAGGGTGCGGGCGCCGTTGTCGTGCATTTCCTTCAGGCCCCGGGCGCCGTCGTCGCCCATCCCCGTCATGATGATCCCCAGCGCGTTACTCCCGGCACTGCGGGCCACCGAACGAAACAGTACATCAACGGAAGGTCGATGCCGGCTGACCGGAGGTCCGTCGACAATTTCCACCTGGTATTGGGCGCCGCTGCGCTTGAGCACCATGTGCCGGCCACCAGGGGCAATCAGTGCACAACCGGGGATAACCCGGTCACCGTTCTTCGCCTCCCTGACCTCGATCTCGCACAGTCGATTGAGGCGCTCGGCAAACGCGGCGGTGAAGTGTTCGGGCATGTGCTGCACGATGACGATGCCCGGGCAGACCCTGGGCAAGGCGGTCAACACCAACTCCAGGGCTTGGGTGCCGCCCGTGGACGTCCCAATGGCGACAATGTTCTCGGTGGTGCGCGCCATTGCCTGGGTGCCCGCCGGCAATATGACGTCGGCCGTCAGCCTGGCGGGAGCGCGTTCGCTGGAAGGCACCATGCGCTTCATGTTGGCCCGCGCAGCGGCCTTGACGGCCCCCGCCAATTCATCGGCACTGTCGGTGAGAAACTGGCGCAGGTTGAGTTGTGGCTTGGTCACAATGCTGACCGCGCCGGCCGCCAGTGCCTGCATGGTGGTGGCCGCGCCCTTTTCGGTCAGGGTGGAGCAGATGACCACGGGCGTGGGGTGTTCGGCCATCAACTTCTTGAGGAACGTGATGCCATCCATCCGTGGCATCTCCACGTCCAACACAATCACATCCGGCCATTGCTTGTTCATTTTGTCCATGGCGAACACCGGGTCTGCCGCCGCGCCGATAACCTCAATAGCGGGGTCTTGCCCCAGGGTCGCCGTGAGTACCTGACGCACCACGGCGGAATCATCAATGATCAGCACTTTGATAAGGCTCATGTCGCACGTTCTCCATGAGGGCTGCTGGGGGTTCACTTCAAGGCCAGGTAGTTGAGTTCGATTTCGCCGTTGGCCAGATCGAACACAATCGTCCGATAACCCACGCCTTCCACATGGAAGTGTTGACACCGCAACTGATGCAGATCGAGCAGACGCATGGCCTGTTCGACATTGCGTTGGCCGACGTAATCATTGTCCGAGCGCACAAGCCCGGGAAACATGTTGCCACCGCCGAATACGCTGATCCTGAACTCCGTCGGCAGGGCCTTGATCGACTGTATTCGAGCGAGCAACAGTTCAAAGGCTTCGTTGCCGTAGCGACCATCCAGGACGCCCTGTTTGGTCACGGCGCGCTGTGGCAGCAGGTAGTGACACATGCCCCCCAGCAAGCGCCGGGGATGCCAGAACACCAATGCAACACAGGATCCCAGCACCGTACGCAGGCGAATCGCACCCGAGCCGAAAAACCACTCGCCGGGATTCAGGAACACCTCGTTGGGCGGTCGACTGTCAGGCATGCGGCCTCCGGTAGATGGAAGGCTTGACCAGCCGCAGCTGATCGGTAATGCCGTTGAGGCTCTCCGAATGGCTGACCAGAAAGTACCCACCCGGCTTGAGGTGACTGACCAGGCGCTTGACCACCTGCACTTTGGTGTCGTTGTCAAAATAGATCATCACGTTGCGCAGGAAGATCACATCGAACATCCCCAGTTTCGGCAACGGGTTATTCAGATTGATCGACTGGAAATCGATCTTCGCCGCCAGCGCCGGGTCGACCATGAAACAACCGTGGTTGGCGCCCACGCCCTTGAGGCAATACTTGTTCAACAGCGCCTCGGGGATGCCGCGTATGCCGTCGAGGGGATAACGCCCAAGGCGGGCTTTTTCCAATACCCGGCTGCTGATGTCCGACGCGACAATCTCCCAGGGCCGGCCGGCGAGGTTGTCCGCCAGCACCATTGCCAGGGTGTAGGGTTCTTCGCCGGTCGAGCAGGCGCCACTCCATATGCGCAACGGCCCGCTGCCCCGCAGCTCGGGCAACGCGACATCGCGCAGGAAATCAAAATGCTTGGGCTCACGGAAAAAGTAGGTTTCGTTGGTGGTCAGCATGTCCACCGCGACCTGCAACTCCACGCTGTCCTTCATCAACACCTTGTAGTACGCACCGTAGGTATTGAGCTTGAACACCTGCAGCCGCTTGGCCAGGCGAGCGCTCACCAACTGTTTCTTGGCATCGGACAGGCTGATGCCGGCGATTTGATAAATGAGGTCACGAAACTGCACGAACTCGGCGTCAGAGAGGATCACGTTCATCAGGACATTCCCCCAGCCTGTTCAGGCGATCGAAGGTAGCGAAGACTCAAGGTTGACCAGCGCATCGACCTGTTCCAGGGACAACACGCGGCCGATGTCCAGCAACAGCACGAAACCGCTCTCCAGTTTGCCGATGCCCAGTAAAAAGTCGGCCCTGACATCGGTGCCGAAATTCAACGAGGGTTCGATGTCCTGGTCGGCGATTTCCAGGACCTCGCTGACCGCATCGACAATGATGCCCACCGGCTTGCGCTGGGCATTGGCCTGTACCTCAAGGATCACAACGCAGGTCCTTGGAGTCTGCACCGTGCGTTCGCCGCGAAAGCGCACCCCCAGGTCGAGCACGGGCACCGCCGCGCCGCGCAGGTTAATCACCCCGCGTATGCTGGGAGGCAGCAACGGCACGCTGGTGATCGGCCCGTATTCGATGATTTCCCGGACGTTGAGCGTGCCCACGGCGAACATCTCCTCCCCCAGCACAAAGGTGAGGTACTGGCTCGGGCTCGAGACGCTGGCATTGCCTGGACTGTCGATGGGTGGGGCCATGATTCACCTCGGGTCACATACGTTTTCGTCTTCATCAGGGGCGCTTCGCACCCCGGCGCGGGGCAAGCCCGCTCACCACAACAGCTCTATCCGCCGGGGAGATACCTAGACAGCGATCAGGCCGGCTATCTCATCGACACACAGCACATGCTCGATCTGCAGGAGCGTGACGAACTCGCCTCGCACCTTGGTCATCCCCCCGATGAAGTCGGTGCGAATGTGATTGCCGAACGCCGGAGCGGGCTTGATATCGATCTCGAGTATCTCGATCACTTCGCTGACCGAGTCCACCACCACCCCCAGGACCTGGGATTCGCCCTCCTTCGCCGCCTCAAGGATGACGATGCAGGTGCGACTGCCCAGTACCGTCGTGCCCTTGCCGAAACGCGCCTTGAGGTCCACGACCGGCACCACCGAGCCGCGCAGGTTGATAACCCCCCGCAGGAATTCCGGCATCATCGGTACGCTGGTCACCTGGTTGTATTCGATGATTTCACGAACACTCAGGGTATTGACCGCGTACATCTCCTCGGCCGCCAGGAAGGTCAGGTACTGCAAGGGTTCATCCACTGGCGACGCAGCTTCGACAGCGCCCTGCATGCCGGCTGAGGTGCCCATGGGTCAACTCCCGAAGCGGACGAAACCACCGTCCGAGGAGCGACTGTCCAGGTCCTGCGTGGACATGGCTCGGCTGATCTGGGGCATCGAGACATTGCGCCCGACACGTTTGCTTTGCACGGTGAAAAACCCCATGAGTTCCTGCAGCTGCTCGGCCTGGCCACTCATTTCCTCGGCCGTCGCCGCCAGCTCCTCGGAGGCCGACGCGTTTTGCTGGGTCAGTTGGCTCATCTGCGACATCGCGCTGTTGATTTGTTCGGAACCGATGGATTGTTCTTCCGAGGCAGCCGCAATTTCCTGCACCAGGTCGGAGGTCTTGGCAATCGACGGCACAATCTCGTCCAGCAGGTTGCCCGCCCGTTCGGCCAGGGCCACGCTGTTCTTGGCCACCTCACTGATTTCCTGTGCGGCAATCTGGCTGCGCTCCGCCAGTTTGCGCACTTCGGCCGCGACCACCGCAAAGCCTTTGCCGTGCTCGCCGGCCCGTGCCGCTTCGATCGCCGCGTTGAGCGCCAGCAAGTTGGTCTGGTAGGCAATGGAATCGACGATGCCGATTTTTTCGGCAATGGTTTTCATCGCTGCCACGGTGTCCTTCACGGCTCGACCGCCTTCCGAGGCTTCCTTGTTGGCTTTGCCCGCCATGCCGTCGGTGACCTTGGCATTTTCGGTGTTCTGGGAAATGGACGCCGACATTTGCTCCATCGACGCCGAGGTCTGTTCGACCGATGCCGCCTGCTCGGAAGCCGACTGGGCCATGCTTTGGGCGGTGGCGGAGATCTCTTCCGAAGCGCTCGACAGCGAGTCCGCCGAGCCGCGCACTTCGCCGATGATTTCCGAGAGTTTTTCCACGGTGCCATTGACCGAGTGCTTCAGCTCCAGGAACTTGCCCTGGTAGTCGCCGGTAATGCTGCGGGTCAGGTCGCCGGCGGCCATCGCCGACAGCACCTCCATGGCCTCGGTGATCGGTACGATGATCGCGTCCAGAGAACCGTTGATACCGAGGATGATGCGGCGGAAATCGCCCTGGTGCCGGGCGGCGTCAGGGCGGGTGTCCAGCTTGCCGATCAGCGCACTGTCGCTGATCTCGCTGGTGTCTTCCACAAGGGCCAGGATATTGGCGCGCAGTTGCTCGACGTTTTCATTGATAAAGGCTTTCTTGCCGGGGAAACGCTCCAGGGGCGCGGACAAATCCCCTTCGCCGAACGCGCGAATACAGGCCATGGCCTTTTTCTTCACGTTGATATGGCCGTTGACCATGTCATTGATGCCCTGGCCGATATCCCGGTACGAACCCGAGAAGCCCTCGACATCGATCATCACGTCAATGTCACCTTTTTCATGCTCGCTGGACATGTGCTGCATTTGATTGATCAGCGCCAGGATGTTGGTGCGCAACAGCTCGATGTTGTCGTTGATAAAGGCTTTTTTGCCCGGAAACTGCTCCAAGGGTGCAGACAGGTCACCGTTACCGAAGGAACGTATGCAGGCCATGGCTTTTTTCTTCACCGCGATGTGGCCGTTGACCATATCGTTGATGCCCTGGGCCATGGAGCGGTAACTGCCATGAAAGCGGCCGGCATCGATCTGTGCATCGATCTCGCCCTTGTCGTGCTCACTGGACATACGGTCCATCTCCACGATCAATTCATGCAGGTTCGCGCCCAACTGCTGCATGCTCGCCATCAGGCTGGTGGTGTCTCCCGCCTTGAGCGTTGCCTTGGCATTCAACTCGCCGGCCGATAGGCGTGCCGCATAGGCTTGCACCACGGTAGGTTCCGCCCCGAGCCGGCGCATCAGATTGCGCCCCAGCAAGACGCCGATCAGCAGGGTAGCCACCAGGGTCAGGCCGCTCACCAGCAGGATGAGGGTGCGTGCGTTCTTCTCGGTGGTGGTGGCGAGCACCTGGCCCTTGCGCCCCAGTTCCAGGTTGTATTCACGCAGCTCGCCGATCGCCGAGAGCACGGCGGTCTGCAGGCGCTGGCTCGTCTCGATCAATGCACGGGCCGAGGCCTGGTCACCGTCATCGATGAGCTTGTCGAAGTGGGTCTGCAACGCCGCAAACTCAGCCAAGTGGCCGCGCAGTTGTTTCAACAACGCCGCATCGTGCTCGTCGGAGGTCAACTCGGCCTGATAGCGATCCAGGGCTTTGCCAACGGCGCTGAAATCCTGCGCCACGCTGGCCGCGTAAGCCGCCACGCTGTTTTTGTCGGTCTCGTTCAAGCGTTGCCATTGCAAGGCGTGCAGGTCGGTGAAGGCCGCGGCGGCGCGGTCGATCTCCAACAGGCTGGGCACCGTATTGACGTTGGCATAGCTGGCACTCGTATTGATTTCACCGGCCAGGTACAGGCTGGTGCCACCCAACACGAAGACACCCAGCATGGCTGTGAAAACCAGCAACATGATATTTCTGATAACAGTCATGGCGAGGCACTCCTGATGACGCTTCAATGAGTCGATAAAGGGCTTGGGATCGAACGATGGGGGGTTTCCTTGGCAACCTGTCCTAGCAAATTCGGGATATCCAGGATCAGCGCAACGGCTCCACTTCCGAGGATGGTGAACCCGCCCAGCCCATGGGCATCACCAAACACTTTGCCCAGTGGCTTGATCACGGTTTGGAACTCCCCCTGCAGGCGATCGACCACCAGGCCGGCACGCAAACCTGCGTATTGCACGACGACCACGTTTTCCCGGTTGCCTCCAGGCTCTTGCACATCAAACATGTCGCGCAGCCGCAGGATCGGCAGCACCTCGCCCCGCAGGTCCAGGTAGCCGGTTTCGGTGCCCCGCTGAGGGGCCAGCTCGATGCACTCCTCCACCATGTTCAGCGGAATCACGTAAGAAGCCTTGCCCACGCCGATCAGGAAACCGTCAATGATCGCCAGCGTCAGCGGCAGGCGGATGCGCACCGTGGTGCCCTGCCCGACTTCGCTCTCGAGGCTGACGCTGCCGCGCAACGCCGTGATATTGCGCTTCACGACGTCCATGCCTACGCCACGGCCGGACAGGTTGCTGACCTGGTCGGCGGTGGAGAATCCCGGCTCGAAAATCAGATTCAGGATGTCTTTGTCCGACGGCTGCTGGCCCTCTCCCACCAACCCGCGCTCACGGGCCTTGGCCAGGATCTTGTCCTTGGCCAGGCCACCGCCGTCGTCGGACACCTCGATCACGATGCTGCCGGATTCGTGATAGGCATTCAGGCGTACCGTGCCCTGGGCCGGCTTGCCCCGCTGGAGGCGCGTCGACGCCGGCTCGATGCCGTGGTCCATGGCATTGCGCACCAAATGGGTCAGCGGGTCGCCAATGCGTTCGACGACGGTCTTGTCCAGCTCGGTCTCACCGCCGCCGATGTGCAGCACGATGTCCTTGCCCAACTCTTTGGAGACGTCCCGCACCACACGCTGGAACCGCGTGAAGGTTGCGCCGATCTGCACCATGCGCAGGGTCAGCGCCGAGTCGCGGACTTCCTCGACCAGCCGCGATAACAGGCTGGTGGATTCGATCATCTCGCCAATCCCACTGCGTACCGCCACCAGGTTGGCGCCGGCACCGGCGATGATCAGCTCGCCGACCAGGTTGATCAGTTGGTCCAGCTTGGCGGCATCGACCCGAATCAGGTTGCCTTCGTTACTCGCCGCGCTTTTGCCGGCCTTGACCGGCGGCGTTGTCGACTCCTGGACATCAGGCTCGCTGCGCGTTTCGACCGGTGCCTGCTCGGCATCCTGGGTCACGAGCAAGGCCTGGGCCTCGGTCAATGTGCCGCAACGCACCAGCAGCTCGACCAGCGTGGCGTTGTCTTCCGGCAAGCCGTCGAGATGGGTCCGACACGCCTGCACCGTGGCATTCGGTGCAAGGATGCGAACCAGCGCGTCCTCGCGGACAAAATCAAAGGCGCCGTCGATGACCTCCAGGGAAGCGTCGCTGGCCAGTGCGAGTTCAAACCCGAGGTAGTTGGTCTCCGGGTCCATGGCGGTCATGGGCGGCAATCCATCGAACAAGGTAACGGTATGCAGCAAGCGCCCCAGTGTGCTCAGGTAACGCAGGAACGCCAAGGGGTCCATGCCATTGCGCAACACATCCGGGCCAAAGCGCAGCGACAAATGCCAATGGCCGGGACTGCCGCCTGGCTCATCCGCCGGCGCCGGCGCTTGAAGGGCCGGCGCCGGGGTCGAGACCGCAGCGTCCAGATACAGCGACAGCCGCTCAATGAGCGCTTGACCCTGAGCCCGCACCGGTTCGTCCAGGCGATCCAGGTTGCCGTCTTCGGCCAGCAGGTCGATCAATTGGCCGATATGGTCACGGGCGTCGAGGAACAACGCACTCAACGCCTCGTCGACGCGCACTTCCAGGCTGCGCACCCGGTCCAGCACGCTTTCTGCGACGTGGGTGAACTCAACGATCGGCATCAAGCCAAACAGGCCGGCCGAACCTTTAATGGTGTGGGCCACACGGAACAGGCCGTTGATGGTGTCCAGGTCCTGGGGCGACTTCTCGATCTGCAGCAGCGCATCTTCCATTTGCAACAGAAGCTCGCGACTTTCGGCAATGAACGTCTGCAGCACGTCATCCATGTTCATACGCTTACGCTCCGACCGACTGGGTGAAACTCGCATTGGTGAAGTAGTCGTCAAGGCCGCTGAGGCGAAAGGCTTCGCTCACCGTCGAACTGGGGTTGCTCAGCAACAACTGGGTGCCTTCCTTGAGAGACTCGCGCTTGATGAGGATCAACAGCTGCAAACCGGCACTGTCGAGTTCATCGACACTGGACAGGTCCAACTCCACTTCATGGGCCAGGGGAAACAACGACAACAGCACGTCCTTTTGCTCGGCAGCCGTGTAGATCGTCAGGGGGCCTTCCATGACTTGGATTCGACGTAGCATCGGGACGGCGCTTTTCATGTAAACCTCCTGGCCAGCGGTCGCTGGTCATCGCTATGGCAGGATCAACTTGGAGACGGCGGTCAGCATTTGCGCAGGCTGGAATGGCTTGACCATCCAGGCCTTGGCGCCGGAGGCCTGGCCTTGCTGCTTCATCGCATCGCTGGCTTCGGTGGTCAGCATGATGACCGGCGTAAACTTGTAGGCCGGCAACAGCTTGGCCGCCTTGACGAAACTGAGGCCGTCCATGTTGGGCATGTTCACGTCGCTGACAATCAGGTGGATTTTGCGGCCGTCCAGTTTGCTCAGGGCGTCCTTGCCATCACAGCCTTCGATCACGTCGTAACCGGCGCCTTTGAGCGTGATGCTCACCACCTGGCGGATGGAGGCCGAGTCGTCGACGATCAGAATGGTCTTGCTCATCGGAAAAACTCCTCTAGAAAAACGTGATTTCGTTGGCAGCGGCCTGGGCAGGCGCTTTACCGCCATGAATGGCGTGCTGCTCCGGCATGGTGTAGGCCGTTGACAGCTCCTGCAGCCAACGGTCACTGCTCATCGGCGCCAGGGATTGTCCGCTGAGGCTCGACTCATGACGTTCGTCCAACTGCTGCTGCAACTTGTCGAGGTCGCGGGTAATCAAGGTCAACATCTGGCTGACGCGGTCCTGGAACTGCAGGGCAACCAGCACCTGGGCAATCTCGTCGGCGACATTGGCGCTCTGCTGCTGCAGGTCATGGCTGTTGCGCACAATGGTCTGGGCGGTTGCGCGAAAATGTTCGATAACCTCCGACACCACGCGCTCCGAATCGGCGAGGGTCAGGGTGTCTTGTTCGGCGTGGTGGCGGGACATCTGCACCGTGCGGGCGATGGCGGCGTTGACGGTGATCACGGTTTCGCTGATCTTGCGCCCGGTCTCGCCGGACATGCTCGACAACTTGCGCACTTCATCGGCGACCACCGCAAACCCTCGCCCCGCCTCCCCGGCTCGCGCAGCCTCGATAGCCGCGTTGAGGGCAAGCAAGTTGGTTTGACTGGCGATGTCGCCGACGAACTTGGCCATCTGCTGAAGCTGCTCGGTGAAGCCCGAGAGCTGCATGACTTCCTTGAGCTCATTCTCCTTGTTGGTGAGCGCGGCGCGCAGGGCCACGACGATGGAATTGAGGTCACGCTGGCCGACCTCCAGCAAGTCGACCAATTGTTGCGAAGCGTCCTGGCCGCCATTGCTGGAGACGCTGTGGCTGATGTTGGATGACAGCGTGCCAAAACGCTCGCTGAGGCTGAGAATCGAGGTCTCACTGATCGAACGCGCCGCTTCTATCTGCCGCGACCAGATCGGCAGCACGCTGACGCATACCTGCGCCAGGCCGTTATCGACGGCCAGCGTCGGAGCAATGGATGCCGGTTGATCGAGCTGCTGTTGCAGGCCACGCCACTGCGCCTGGCACCTGCTGTTTGCCCACAGGCCCATGCCGATACACAACGTAAACAACGCGCCACCAGCGGCCAGCGACCCCATGCTGAAGCGCTCGCTCCAGGCAATCGCAAGCCCGCCCAGCAGACCCGCGAACGCAACCGGAAACAGGGTCAAAGCAGCGGAAGGGGGTGGTGTCGGTGCGCTCACGGTCTGTCTCCCTGTCAAGGCCTGTCGTCATGGCCTGACCGGCCATTCGACTGCTTGAAAGAGATACTGGCCCGATAATGGCACTGCCACCATCGGAGCATCCCTATTCTGGGGTAGGGATCCTGGAAAACCGCCTAGGAAAATCCCTACCCACTTAGGCTTGTCACGAAATGCCCAGGGTCATGGCGAAACGCACAATGTCTGCGGTGGAGGAGAACCCCATCTTTTCCATCAGTCGGGTCTTATGGGTACTGACCGTCTTGTTACTGATGACCAACTGCTCGGCGATCTGGTTGACGCTCATGCCGTGCGCCAGCAGGCGCAGGATCTGGAACTCGCGATCGGACAAACTCTCGACAAAGGTCTGCTGCTTCAAGCCACTGCTTTGCAGCGCGATCTGTTCCGCCAGCCCGGGGTCGAGGTAGCGTTGGCCACTGACCACTCGACGCATCGCGACCAACAGGGTTTCGGGATCGCGGTCCTTGGTCAGGTAGCCGAGCGCGCCGGCGCGTAATGCCCGTTGCGCGATATGGATTTCGTTATGCATGCTCAACACCAGAATCGGCAGTTTCGGGTATTGGGTATGCAGGCGCGCAATCAAAATCTCGCCGCTGATACCCGGCATATTCATGTCGAGCAGCAACAGGTCGATCTCGACCTGGCGCAACAGTTCGATCAGTTGCGTGCCACTCTCGGCTTCGGCCACCACCTGCACGTCGGCGACCAGCGAGAACAGTTGCTTGAGCCCTTCGCGCATGATGGTGTGGTCATCGGCGATCAGCATGCGAATCATCAATACCTATCCTTGTGCATCGGAATGAACGCCTGGACCGTAGTGCCCTGTCCAGGGTGACTGAAAATGATCACTTTGCCGCCCAGCATCAGGCCGCGCTCACGCATGCCGGCCAAGCCCAGGGTCTGGCGACCGACGGCATCCGGGTCAAAGCCCTTGCCGTTGTCCTGGACCTCGAGCACCCAGTGCGTCTCCTGCGGGCTCAGGGTGACGCTGACCTGCGTCGCTTCGGCATAACGCGCGATATTGGTCAGCGATTCCTGCACGATGCGAAACGCCGCGGTCACGTGGGTATCCGGAAGGGTCAGAGGAATCAGCGGCAGGTTCAACGCACAGGGAACCTGGGTCAGGGTGACGAATTCGGCTGTCAGCCATTCAAGACCGGACACCAGCCCCAGGTTCAGCGCGGAGGGGCGCAGGCTCGTGGACACATTGCGCACCACCTGGATGGTCTTGTCGGTCAGCGCCATCAACCGCTCGACCTGAGGGGTGAGTTCAGGCGTATCGGTGCCGAACTGAAACCTCAGCAACGAGATGCCCATGCGCAGCGCCGTCAGGTGCTGTCCCAGTTCGTCATGGATCTCCCGGGCAATCAGTTTGCGTTCCTCTTCCCGCGCCGTTTCCCGGCGGGTCGACAGGTCGCGCAATTGCGCGTTGGAATTGGCCAGGCGCCGCTCCGCCGCGCGCAGCTTGGAAATATCGCGCCCGACGGCCAGTACGCTGACGACGCGCTGGCCGTCGACCTCGGGAACAAAGTGGATCAACACCACCTTGGGCGCGGTTTTCAAACCCGACAATAGGAACTCCTGTTCCGTGGCTTTGTTCTGGCGAATCACCTGGGCCACCAATTCTCGAAAAAGCTGGGACTGGGCGTTCAGCGGCACCACTTCATCCATGGGCATGCCCATCAGTTCCGGCCAGGCCCCGCCCACCCATTTTCGCAACTGCGCATTGACGTAGAGCACCTCCCCGAGAACACTCAAGCGCGCGACGGCGTCCGGGCTGTTTTCCACCAGGGCGTTGATGTCGTGCTGGCGTTCCAGTTCTTTCTGTCGGGCCCGGGTCAAATGGGTCACATCACGACCGATCACCAACACCCGCGGGCCCACGCTGCCCGAGTCGGCCACCGGCACCAAGGTAAAGTGCAGGTTGCGCACTTCGTTGCGCAGCACCATGCCCTCCTCTGACTCCACCACCCGTTCGGCGGCCCTGCATTGGTCATGAAGGGCCTGGATTTTTTCCGCGTTGAGCCGGCCAAAGATCGACGCCAGCGCCTCGCCAATAACCTCGCCATGGGGTTTCCCAAGCACCTGCAACAGGGCCGGATTGACCTCGACACAGCGCAGATCACCCCATGGCGCAGCCTCCAGCAGGCACAACATGTCCAAGGTATGGTCGAAAATATCCCGGTAGCGGCGCTCGCGCTCCCTGAGCAAGGATTCGGAGCGCCAGCGTTCAATGGCAATCGCGGCAATGTGGCAGGTCTGGCGCACGCGCTGCAGGTCGCTCTCATCCAGCGCAGAACCGGGCGAGCGCGACAACGCGAAAGCCCCAAGGGTCTGCCCCTGATTGTCGAGGATGGGCTCGTACCAGCAGGCGGAAGAAGGCTTGAATACCGACGAATCGAGGCTTTGCGGTTCAGCAAGCACTACGCCACAGGAACAGTGAGGCAAGGCCAGTTGAAGATAACTCACCAGCAATCCCAGGGTTTCGTCCAGCGAGGCGCCCGTGGCCATTGTTTCGAAGATGCGCAGACGTGCGTCTTCAAGCACTTGCTGTTTGCGCAACTCAGTGATGTCGTGGGCCAGTGCCAGCACGCCTGCCACCTCACCGGATGGGCTGCGCTCAGCCATCAGACTGACGACACAACTCACCGCTTCACCACCGGGGCCGGCCGGCCAACTGTTGAGGAATTGAGCGGTCTGGCCTGTGGATGCCACATGACGCAGATGATCGAGGTAATCGCCGGGCTGCTCCCTGGGGCTGGCGCCTATGGCCTCGTCATAAGACATGCCGGTCAAGAGCAGGAACGTCGGGTTGACGTACGTACGCAACAGGTTGCGATCGTAGCGCACAATGATGTTGGGTGAATTCTCCGCCAGGGTGAGGAATTTCAGCTCGCTGCCCAGCAAGGTTTCGCGAAGCTGCCAGTTCTCGGTGATGTCTTCCAGTTGGGAGACAAAGCAGATCGGCTGCCCCTGGTCGTCCCGCACCAGCCCCACGGTCAGGCGCACCCAGACAACCTGGCCGTCGTGGTGGATGTAGCGTTTATGCAAGGTGGCGCCCTGCCGTGCACCGCCCTTCAATTCTTCTATCAGCTGCTTGCCCACTTCGCGGTCTTCGGGGTGGGTCAAGGCCATGAACGTGGTGCTTTGCAGCTGTGCCTCGCTGTAGCCAAGCAACCTGCAAATGACGCTGTTGGCCCTCAGCCAACGACCGTCCAGTGACACGAGGGCCAAGCCAGTGCCGGAGGAGTCGAAAATGGCTTCAAGGGGGATCTCGGAGAAGCGCTCGCTGTGGGGATGCGCGGCTGGGGGCTCAGGAAGGGGAATGATTTCAACGATAAAATAGTCGTCGCGCCACGGTGTCATCGACAGGTTCAACCGGCCGGACTGCCTCGCGGTAGCCTCGAAACACACACGGGATTGCCCATCGGCCTTTTCCAGCGCAGCATAAAAAAGCTGGCTGTCTTGCGGGCGCAGCAAGGAGAGAAACTCGGTGTTTGTCTCGGGAGGGACGCCGTTCTGATACTGCAACGTTGAAAACCCAGGGTTGCCCAACACGACCCGTGCAGATCGATCCAGGACCACAACCGCACCCGACAGGCAGGCAAATACGCCTTTAAGGGTTTGCAGCACTTCCTTGACTGCCATTACCGCTCCTGCATACGTCCACGCTTACGATGAAGACCCCACCGTAAATACTTCAAAAGTTGTTGCTGGTTCGCCCCCTGAAAGCCTGGGCACCCGGCGAAACCGGTAACCGAACCAGTCAATTGAATGTATGCCCAACGGGTGCCCACAAAAACAACACCCTATGGATAGCGTTGCCCGGCACTTGATGGAGACTATCGTAGTCTCATTTACGGCCGGCGCCAGCCAGACTAAAGATTTACGTTCAGCCGCAGGGAATCCTCACGCCGGCCTCCGGCATGCCACCCCACGTCGATGTTTTGGATGTCGAACACTCAGCCCACGCCAAGGCTCTACACATAATAAAAATAGATGATCTTATAAATTCAAAAGATAACAATATCTAATAATTAGCTTATTCCAAAAAAGACTTTCCCCACGGTTTTTTATAGGGATATCTTCATTCCACACACCGACCCCATGCCTGGCGGAGGACGTACCCCCGATCACCAGGAGCCTTCAGCAGGCTTACATGGACCCTTTCCGACATGCCAGACATCGCCGCCCCCCTACCCCGCAGAAGATTCCACCTGTCACTGCTGACCAGTTCCCTGCTGCTGGCCGGCGCGCCCTCCTTCGCCGAGGCCGCCGCCGACGAGGCCAAGCTCGATACGGTGACCGTGATCTCCACCGGTTTGCGTGGCCAGCAACGTACCGTGGCCGACAGCCCGGCGCCGATTGACGTGATCAACAGCGAACAGCTGCTCAAGACCGGGCGCGCCGAGTTGTCCGAGGCGATTGCCAAGCTGCTGCCGTCGTTCAACTTCGGCACCAATATCGCCGGCTACAACTCGGTGACGCGTCCGCTGAGCAACCGCAGCCTCGGCCCGGCCTATACCCTGGTGCTGGTCAACGGCAAACGCCGGCACAACGGTGCCACCGGCCAGCGCGGGTCGATCGACAACAGCGGCGCCAATGCGGTGGACATCGACCTGATCCCGGTCAGTTCGGTGGACCATATCGAGGTGCTTAAAGACAGCGCGGCGGCTCAGTATGGTTCGGATGCCGTGGCCGGGGTGATCAATATCATCCTCAAGGCCGGCAACAGCGGCGGGCACCTGGAAACCAGCTACGGCCAGTTGTTTTCCGGCCAGGGGGAAACGATCAAGGTGGCCGGCGACCAGGGTTTCAAGCTCGGCGACGGCGGCTTTTTCCACCTCTCCGCCGACGCCCGCAAACGCGGCGAGGCCTCTTGGAACGACAAGGCCGACAGCAGCGTGCGCGCCTTCAACGATCCGGCCAGGGAAGCGGCCTGGGACCGGGTGGCAATCAAGAACGGCGACCCGGACCTGAAAGCCTTCAACCTCGCCTACAACGCCGAACTGCCCCTGGAAGACCTGACGCTCTACTCGTTCTCCACCTACGGCGAGCGCGATGCCGAGGCCGCCAACTACTTCCGCCTGCCGACCGGCCGGGCCGCCGTGCCCGAGGTGTTCCCCGACGGCTACTACCCGCTGAACAACATCAAGGACCGCGACTACCAACTGCTGTTCGGCGGCAAGGGCCAGGCGGCCGAGTGGAACTGGGACCTGAGCACCACCTACGGACGCAACAACGTCCACCATTCCAGCGACCTGAATATCAACCCGTCCCTGGGCACCGCGTCGCCGACCAGGTTCGACAACCTGGCGACCTTTCGCTTCGAGCAGTGGGTGAACAACCTGGACGTCACCCGCCGCTACGACAGCCTGTTCAACCTGACCTCGCCGGTGCAGGTGTCGGCCGGCCTGGAGCATCGCTGGGAACATTTCAGCACCTTCGCCGGTGACCCCGAAGCCTATATCACCGGCACCTACCCGGCGGCATCGGGCGCACAGGCGGCGGTGACGATTCGGCCGGAGGATGAAGTCAGCCTGATCCGCAACAACTACGCCGGCTACCTGGACCTGGGCTTCGACCTGACCGAGCGCTGGTTCCTCGACGTCGCCGGGCGGATCGAACATTACGACGATGATTCAGGCAACACCTTCGGCCTCAAAGTGAATTCGCGCTACGAACTGACCGACAGTGTGGCCGTGCGCGGCACCGTCGGCACCGGCTTCCGCGCGCCATCCCTGACCCAGATCGGCTACACCGTGGCCGACAACCGGGTGGCTACCGATGTGAACGGCAACGTGGTGCCCGCCGTGACCCGCCTGACCCCGTCGGGCAGCAACCTGGCCAAGGCCCTGGGTGGCGATGACCTCAAGCCGGAAAAGTCACGCAACCTCGGGCTGGGCTTGACCTGGCAGCCGGCACCGCGCACCAGCATCACCGCCGACGCCTACCTGATCGACATCGACGACCGCATCGCCCTGACCAGCAATATCTACGACCAGGGCAACGGCGTGATCAACGGCATCCTCAGCGCCCAAGGCGTGCCCTCGGGGACCTGGGTCAACTATTACACCAACGCCTTCGATACCCGCACCCGTGGCCTGGACGTGGTCGCCGACCACACCACGCCGCTGGAGGCCTGGGGCGATGTGCGCTGGAGCCTGGGCTTCAACTGGAACAAGACCACTATCGAAGGCACCCGGGACACCCCGAGTGCGCTGGCCAACTCCGGCGTCACCCTGGTGGGCCGCGACCGCGAAGGCGATCTCACTGAGGCCTCGCCCAAGACCAAATGGATCCTGGGCGCCAACTGGAAGGTCGAGGACCTCGCAGTGAACCTGCAAACCAGCCGCTACGGCGCGGTCAAGACCCTGGCGGTAAACCCATCCGGCGACCGCAGCTTCGGTGCGAAATGGATCACCGACCTGGACGTCAGCTACACCTTCGTCGACCAGATCACCGTCAGCATCGGCGGCACCAACATCTTCGACGTGCGCCCCGACCGGCACGCCGTCTACAGCAACCTGGGCCTGGCGCCCTACGGTAACCCGCCGTTCTACCCCGGCGGCGGCTACTGGTACACCAAGCTGGCCTACGACTTCTAAGCCAATCGCCATACGAGGGCATCCCATTGAACACCTCCAACTTGATGAGCCGTCTATTGGCCCCTTGCGCCCTGGCATTGAGCCTGGCCGCCTGCTCACCTGCGGGCACTGACAGCCAGGCCGGCAAGACCTTGAACATCGCCTTCTTCGGCGACAACACCACCCTGGTCAGCGTCGACCCGTTCCAGGTCTATTGGCTCGAACACCGGGTGCTGCTGCGCAATATCGCCGAATCCCTCACCGACCAGGATCCGCAGACCGGCAGGATCATTCCCTGGCTGGCGAAAAGCTGGGAAATCAGTGACGACGCGTTGACCTACACCTTCCATTTGCGCGACAACGTCACCTTCAGCAACGGCGAGCGCTTCGATGCCAAGGCCGTGAAAACCGCCTTTGACAGCAACAAGGCACTGGCGACTGAGCTGCCGGCCACCTTCGGCGCGACATACCTGGCAGGCTTTGATCACGCCGAAGTGGTCGATGACTTGACCGTCAAGCTGGTGCTCGCCAAGCCCAATGCGGGCTTCCTGCAGGCGACCTCCACCACCAACCTGGCGATCCTCGCGCCGGCCTCCTACGCGCTGAGCGTCAAGGAACGCTCACTCGGCAAGATCATCGGTACCGGCCCGTTCGTATTGGCCAGCTATACCCCGGAAGTCGGCGCGCACCTGACCAAGCGCAAGGGTTACGCCTGGGCGTCGGCGAATATGAAAAACCAGGGCGAAGCGCACCTGGAGGCGGTGGACGTCACCTACATCCCCGAGGAAAGCGTGCGTAACGGCCTGTTCCTGCAAGGCAAGGCCGACATTCTGTGGCCCCGCAACCCGTTCTCGGAAGTCGACCTGAAACTGTTCCAATCCAAGGGCGCGACTATCCAGAGCCGCTCGCTGCCGGGGCCGGCGCTGAACCTGTACCCCAACACCCGCGGCGAGCGGGCACTGGCCGACAAGCAAGTACGGCTGGCGGTGCAAAAGGCCATTGACCGCAAGAGCTACGCCAGCACCGTGTACAACGCCGAATTCCCGGTGGTGGACGGTATCTACGACGTCACCACGCCCTACTTCAAAAGCCAGGGCGCCAAGCTGGCCTACGACCCGGCGGGTGCCGAGCGCCTGTTGGACCAGGCCGGCTGGGCCAAGGGCACCGATGGCTACCGGCACAAAGACGGCAAGCGCCTGAGCCTGAGCTACAACATCACCCCGGCGGAAACTGCCGGGGACGTGCTGCTCCAGGACCAGCTGCGCAAGGTCGGTATCGAGGTCAAGCTCAATGTGGTCACTCGCGCCGAATGGGTAGCCAACAACTCGGCCGGTAACTATGACCTGACCAGCACCTACATGACCCGCGCCGATCCGATCATCCTGCAGACCATCCTCGACCCTCGCACCGCCAACAGCTCGACCCTGGCCACCAATCTCTACGCAGCGCCAACCCTGGAAAAAGCCAAGGGCCTCTTTGACGCCGGCATCACCGCCACCCAAAGCGCTCAAAGGGCGGCAGCCTACGGCGACCTGCAGGACCTGCTGATCGACGAAGGCTCGGCGTTCCCGGTGTATGAGCGCGTGTGGCAGGCCGCGACGTCGCCCAAGGTGAAAAACTTCCGCTGGACCGCCGAAGGCTTCGCCCTGCTGGGCGATATCGAGGTCGGCACGCCATGAGCCGCTACCTGATCGGCCGGGTCGGCCAGGCGCTGCTGGTGCTATGGGGGGCCTATAGCATCACCTACTTCATCCTCTATCTGCTGCCGGGCGATACCTTGTCGATCATGCTCAGCGCGTCCGGCATGGAAGCCGACGCCCTGTCGGTGGAAGACCTGGCCAAGGCGCGCGCCTACTACGGCTTGGACAAAGGCCTGTTCGAGCAATATATCGACCTGCTGCTGGGGGCATTGCACGGGGACTTCGGGCAGTCGCTGTCGCTCAATCGCCCGGTGGCCGAATTGCTCGCCGAGCGCCTGCCCCAGACCCTTTCCCTGGCCGGCCTGGCGATTGTGCTGTCGCTACTCGGCGGTATCGGCCTGGCTTACCTCACCGCGTATATCCGCTGGCAACCGTTGAAAAAGGCATTGGCGCGCTTGCCGTCCCTGGGCTTTTCGGTGCCGGTGTTCTGGATGGGCCTGCTGCTGATCCAGGTGTTTGCATTTGGCCTGGGCTGGTTTCCCGCCACCGGCAGCAAGGGCTTCGAAAGTCTGGTGCTGCCGGCGGTCACCCTGGCGATTCCGAGCGCCGCGGTGTACGCCCAGGTGCTGCAACGCAGCTTCCAGGGCGTGTGGAAGGAGTCCTATATCGTCACCGCCTACGCCAAGGGCCTGAGCCGGGGCCAGGTGCAGGCCCGCCACGCCTTCCGGAACGCGGCGCTGCCGATCCTCACCCTAATCGGCCTGCAGGTGGGTAACACGGTGTCCGGCGCGGTGCTGGTGGAAACCATCTTTGCCCGCTCCGGCATCGGTCGCCTGGCCCAGGAAGCGGTGTTGCGCCAGGACATTCCGGTGGTGCTGGCCATCGTCGCGGTTTCGGCGGCGGCATTTGTCCTGGTGAACCTGCTGGTGGACCTGCTTTACCCCTGGCTCGACCCGCGCATCTCCCACACGCCCAAGGTGTCCTAGACCATGACGACGCTTACCCGGAAACTGATCCGCAGCGAAACACTCTGGCGCCGCCGCAGCCCCTGGCAACGCGCGACGGCGACACTCCTGCCATTGCTGCGCCGGCCAGGGTTCAGCCTGGCGGTGCTGGTGGTGCTGTTCTCGCTGGTCGCCGCCGTGACGCCGCAGTTGCTGAGCAGCTTCGACCCTTACGCCACCGCGCCCGCCGCCAAACTCAGCGCCCCCAACCTGACCCACTGGTTCGGCACCGATGAGCTGGGCCGCGACCTGTTTACCCGCGTGGTCTACGGCGCCAGCCTGTCAGTGCTGGCCGCCTCCCTGGCCGTCGGCATCGCACTGGTGGGCGGGCTGGGGCTGGGCATTTTGTCCGGGTTTGCCGGTGGCCGTATCGATGCGCTGATCATGCGCTTTGTCGATGTGCTGCTCGCCCTGCCCGGCCTGCTGCTGGCCCTGGCGATTGTTACGGCCATCGGCTTCGGTACGGTGCCGGTGGCGATTGCCGTGGGCATCGGCATCATTCCCGGCTTTGCCCGCACCACCCGCGCCGAAGTGCTGCGGGTGAAAACCCTGCCCTATGTGGAAGCCGCACGCCTGGGTGGTGCCAGCTGGGGCCGCACGTTGTTGCGGCACATTCTGCCCAACGCCTGGGGCCCGGTCGCGGTGCTTGCAACCCTGGATTTCGGCGCGGCGATCCTCGCCACCGCGGGCTTGAGTTTTCTCGGTTTCGGCGCCGCCCCCCCGGCGGCGGAATGGGGCACCCTGATCGCCAACGGCCGCCACTTCCTGATCACGGCGCCGTGGGTGTCCTTGCTACCCGGCCTGTTCCTGGTGGCCGTGGTGTTCAGCCTCAACCATATCGCCCGCACGTTCGAGGAGATCCAGCGATGAATACCCAACCGCGTTTAATCGATGTGCGCCAACTGAGTGTCGACTACCGTTCCGGCGGCCAGCTCAATCCGGCGGTGCGTAACCTGTCGTTTTCACTCGCCCAGGGCGAGACCGTGGCGATTGTCGGCGAGTCCGGTTCGGGCAAATCCACCCTGGCCAACGCCATCCTAGGCCTGCTGCCCGAGAATGCACAGATCAGCGCCGGTGAACTGTGGGTGGATGGTCACAACCTGACCCACGCCAGCGAACGCCAGAAACGCAAGCTGCGTGGGCGCACCATCGGCCTGGTGCCCCAGGACCCGATGGTCAGCCTCAACCCCACGCTGCGCATCGGCCAGCAGATCGCCGAGGCGCTGATACTCGCCAAGGGCAAACGCTACCCCGGCGTCGATGCCGACATTGTCGAGCTGCTGCAACAGGTGGGCATCGACAACCCGGTATTGCGCGCGCGCCAGTACCCCCATGAACTCTCCGGCGGCATGCGCCAGCGCGTGCTGATCGCCATCGCCCTGGCCGGCAACCCGCGCCTGATCATCGCCGACGAGCCCACCAGCGCCCTCGACGTGACCGTGCAGCGCAAGATCCTCGACCACTTGCAACGCCTGGTCAGTGAACGCGGCATTTCCCTGCTGATCATCACCCATGACCTGGGCGTGGCGCTCGACCGTGCCGACCGCATCCTGGTGATGCAACAGGGTGAAGTGGTAGAGCAAGGTCCGCCGCGGCAGATACTCGCGAAGCCCAGCCACGACTACACCCGTGCGCTGATCGCTGCCGCCCCCGCCTTCGCCAGGCGGCGTGAACCGTTGCTCAACCTCGACCTGGGACGTGAGCCGATCCTGAGCCTGCACAATGTCGGCAAGACGTTTGCCCTGCCCAAGGTCAAGGGCGAAGCCTCGACCTTCGTGGCCCTGGAGGACCTGAGCCTGGAGGTGTACCCCGGCCAGACCCTGGCCATCGTCGGCGAGTCCGGCTCGGGTAAGAGCACCGCGCTGCGCATCGCCCTGGGCCTGGAGAAGCCGACTCAGGGCCGGGTGCGGTTCGAGCAGCAAGACGTCACCGACCTGAGCTGGCGCGACTTCCGCCCGTTGCGCCAACGCCTGCAACTGGTGCAACAAAACCCCTTCGCGGCGCTGGACCCGCGCTTCACCGTGTTCGACAGCATCGTGGAGCCGCTGGTGTCGTTTGGCTTGCTCAAGGGCGCCGCCCTGGAACAGGCGGCGCGGGCGTTGATCAGCCGTGTGCACCTGCCCGTGAGCTTTCTCGATCGTCTGCCCCGTGAACTGTCCGGCGGCCAGTGCCAACGGGTCGCCATCGCCAGGGCCCTGGCGTTGAAACCCGACCTGCTGTTGCTGGATGAACCGGTCAGCGCCCTCGACGTGTCGGTGCAGGCGCGCATTCTTGACCTGTTGGAAGAGCTGCAACGGGAAATGGGCATCGCCTATGTGCTGGTGTCCCACGACTTGTCAGTGGTGGCCAACTTCGCCCATGAGGTGCTGGTGCTGCGCAATGGCCGCGTGGTTGAACAAGGCTCGGTGGAACGCATCTTCAACCAGCCGGCCAGCGACTACACCCGCGAACTGATTGCGGCCATCCCTGGCCGTCACGTCACGGCAAGCGCCGCCTGAGCCTGATTGCGTCCCGCAGCCCCAGGAAGGAAGCAATTGATAACACTCTTGTGTGGAATCAAACGTCACCACTGCTCACTCAGGCTGCGAGCCCGGTCGATCGAGCCTGAGCCGGGCGCCCATGTTTGAGTAAGGCCGGGAGATAAACCTTAATGACCCTATCAGCAACCGGTGCACGCCAGGATATCGAAACCCGACTGCCGCTTCTTCTGGGGGGCGCCACGCTTCTCCCATCAGCCGAAGACAGAGCTGCGACACCCACGCCTGACGAAGCCTCTGACGAAACACCCGCAGCCAAGGGCGACAAGGACCTTGCGCTGGTTTTCGCCAAGGCCCTGCATGACATTGCGAAGACCGGTCCTTCATTTGACGGCACCGACAAGCTCGACAACATCCCGCCTGAATCGACCTTCGGACAGTGGTGGACACACCTGCACAAGCTGCTTAAAAATCCACAGTTCGTGGATTGGGCACGACACAAAAATATCGATCTGTCCAAGCCTCTATCGCTCAGTTCCTTCGGCCACCTCACCGCAACGGTCAGTGGTCGACGCCAAACCTTGAGGGCTGCGGACAAGGACCCGTCATGGGAGATGGTCGTTGCGCCATTGCTGCGTGCGACAGGCATCGTGGCGGCGGGTAAGAACCCCGTGGAAGTCACGCCGGGCAGCCCCTCATCCGCGCCTTTTGAAGTCGTGGCGAATTTTTATGGCGAAGACGGAAATACAAGCGCCGCGCGAGCCGATGAGTTGCAGCGGACCCAGGCTTTCAGAAAAAACGCCGCCAACGTTCCAGAAAGTGAAGGTGCGACAGCCGTCATTCTGGACGAACTCAGCAACGAAAAAACCGCCTTGGGAGATCTTCAGGATATCAACGAATTGTCAGGGAAGCTGACGCAACTGTTGCGCAGCGGATCTCGTCAAATCGAAGCCGCGTTGAAGAGCACGACCATGACTGTGGATCCAGACTCGTCATACGGCCAACTGAGCGAGTTGGGTCAAACGGCATCGCCTACACTCGAGCAGTTTATTCTGGCCAATAACTGGATCTTGCCGAAGACAGCCGAAGAACTCGAAAACTTCAGAAATGTCATCAACAGCCTCCCGCTGCCTGCGTCTACGCTTGGCAATCTGGGTGGCACCCTGTCCTGGCCAGTGCCGCTGGAGCAATACGAGCAAAAATCGGTTTACAGTCACTTCGGCTACAACCTGAAGCTGCCAGGCCTGATCAACGATGGGACATCACGGCCGGACCCAAAGGGGGCGTTGGGTTACCTGGTAAAAAATATGCAATTTTCGGCCAGCGAATTGCGCGACCCTCTTAAGGTCATCGAGAAAATAGTCAATACGCCCAAGGCCCGTGAACTCGAATCGGCCCTGCAAGAAAAGATGGGCGAACAATGGCAAACCAGTTCGCCCCATGATTGGGTCTTGACCGCCATCACGACAACCCTGGACCAGGAGAGCATGTTTCGTCCGCAACTCAATCATGTGGCGGGATATAACCTGGCAGACGATCGTTTCAATGGAAAACCGCTTGAAACGATCAAACAGGGACTCGTCGACCACCTTATAAAGCTCAAGCGGGTATCGGCAGAAATGGCCCCAGTTGCCGCGCACCTGCTACTGGCACGTGCAGCGCCGGAACTGCTGGTAAAAGACATTCCCAATAAGGTGACTTATGGGTCGGCCGCATGGGTGGCATTGAAGGCGGCGGTAGCGCGCATCGAAGCCTACAGCCCGGGCGTCACGGCGCAGATGACCTTTGCTCAGGTATCTGCACAGGATGCCAAGGACCCGATTTCCTCTTCGGGCCAGGCGATTCAGAATTCGACATCGCGCTTGGCGTTGATCGAGTGGGGGAAATTGCACGGTACGCTCGTGCCCCGAGAAAACGACGACTATTCACAAGCGGAAATTGACCAGACCCAAAAAGCGTTTCAGGACAAAACAACGGCGTTGCAAACCGCCCTCGAACACCTTGCCGCCAAGGTACCGACCCAGCGAGATGTTGCATTGGAGGAGCTCAAGAAAAAGTTCGGCGCCGAACGCCCTTACAACCTTCCTTGCTTCAGGGATAACAGCCCGATAGGACGTGGCAACGGAAATCTTTCCAGTTCGACGCAACCGAAATTCTCGCTCTTGGATTTTTACCTTTCCAACCCTGAGTTAAATGGATTCTCCAATTGGGTATCCGATGACCCCCGATTCCCCACCTCCATGATCGCTCAACTGTCGAGCCTGCCCGACCCTAAGGCCAAGCAGGAACAAGCGTTTAATACCTACAAAAAGCAGTTCACTGATGCACATGCCACTGTTGTAAAGAACCAGATCGCCAGCCTTCCCTCGGAGGACCGGAAAGACCTCGAGTTCGGAAAAATACGCGTCTTTATTGAGGGCGAAGTCAGGAAGTCGGAGAGTTCCTATCCTGGCGGGACAATAAAAGATCAAGATCGCGTCCCAAGGCAAGCAAAGGACAAGCGCGCACTTATTTTCCAGACCGAACGTAACGGCAATAAGGAATTTTATGAAATATCCTCGCAGAAGGGGCAAATAACCAAGCGCGAAGACCTGAAAAAGAAGTTCAAGGAAGGCCTGCAAGGCGAGTGGCGCAAAATCCCCAGTCAAGTTGGTGAGGCCTGGAAAAACACAGCAATTTATGAAAAAACGCCTTCACAGGAGCAGGCCGCCAAACAAGCAGCCAGTCTGTTGCCTGTCACCACGCCGGACTCGTTCACCAGCGCACGTAGTAACTATATCGGCGATCTGGTTGCCATCCATTGCCAACCTGCATCCGACTTCAATGAATTGTTTGAATTGACCAAGGCAATCACTACATTCGATGAAGAGAAAGCCAAGGAAGCTGTTATTTCCAATATCATCCTAGGCCTGATACCGGGCGCGTCCTCGGTCAGGCACATTATCAACGGCGACCTGCTGGCCGCACTTGGCGACCTGGTTGCTGACGGTGTCACTTACCTGACAGGTGCAGCCTTCTCCAAAGGTGCAGGGGCGGCCCGCGCGGCCGGGCGGGCCAGGGCAACAGGCGCGGCGAGCCGGGCGTTTGGCCGTGGTGTGCTGCGCAAAGCGCCGGGCGTGCCTGCCAGTCATGGGCCCGCTGCGGCGGGCGCAAAATTTCCAAACGTCCGACAGTTGCAACAAAGTGGAATGAACAATGCGCAGTTCAGGGAGTTCGTCAAAAGAGCGGATATCGCTGAGGGCAGTTATCAAGTGGGCGCGAGCAGTGAGCGGATCAAAACGACCGCCATACTTGATGAAAAAACAGGTCACTGGTTCCATTATGATGCCAGTCGAGGACGACCCTACAGTACAAAAATTGACAACTTTACACCGCAGACACATCGATCCGTTTCAACTGACGCCGCTGCGTCTTCGGCTCCGCTTAACAACTTCGAGAAAAGTCTGGAGTTCGATAACATTATTCAAATGGGGAGCAAGATGGAGGACTTGAAATTTATCGGCAGCGAAATGCACGTCTTTGTTGATAAATACAAAGGAGCAAAACGTCTCAATATCGTCAGCCATGCAGCCGAAGCAAAAGATCGTCTTAATATCGTCGCCCATGGGAGCTCTCGCAGTTTCACTGACAGAGTATTGCGCAGGAGCAATCACGTATTCGTGGATGGCAAACCTCATTCAGCTCAAGAGCTGGTGACTTTATTAAGGAGCAAGGGGGTAAATCCCTCGCAATACGACAACATCAAGCTACTCGTTTGTCATGCCGGTGAAGGCGGAAGCCATTCCTTCGCTCGATTATTTCAAAAAGAGGTCCAACGCCCCGTCAAGGCGTTTGAGGGCACCGTAAGCATGAATTTCGCCCCTACCAATATGACAGGAAAACTGAACAAATATAAAGCAGACTTTGAAGGTCGGTACCACACTCCCCAGTTCGCTGAAAAACTGGCTAATGATAAAATAAAAAAAGAGTTCATCAACAAGATAAAGTTAAAAATCGAAAAGGATCATGGGAAGATGATTAAAGTCAATATGGCAGGCTTAGACGAATTACCACGCTTGGAGTTAAGCGCCATTAATTATAAGCCGGTGCATTTCCACTGAAACCATTAGCTCCCTCAGCCGAACAATCACGCGCCACAATGCCCTTCTCCTGTGCATACGCAGCCGACTTGGCTTCGATCAACGGACGCAAGGTGGCGCGGTCGGCCTGCAGCCAGTCGGTCACCAGCACCCACTTTTGCCCATCCCATTGCTGCACTCGGGCGGAACCGCCACCTTCGTGGTCGGCGCAGGACAGCTTCAACGGTGCCAGCAGACCTTCGAACCCCATGGCCTTGAGGCGCGCGGCGTCGATGTCCAGGTGCTCGAACGCCCAGCGGGTTTCTTCGCCGTTCAGCGCGCGGTTGCCGAATTTGGCCTGGCCGGTGCGCAGCGCTTCGACGGCGATCGCAGCGTTGATCAGGCCGATGTTGTAGTAGACCTTGCCGAAATAGCTGGGGTCCTTGAGGTTGCTCTTGCCGGGATCGAGGATGAACTGCCTGAGCTTTTTATGGATCTCGAAGCTGTCGCCACCGGGGAACGGCGCCAGCGCCTGGTAGCCTTTGGCGGCGGTGCCGGCGGGGATTACGTCGGCTTCGGAGCCGGCCCACACATCACCGATCAGACGGTCCACGGGGATGCCAAAGCGCACGGCAGTCTTGATGCCGACGGGGGTGGACACGCCCCAGGTACGCAGGAACACCCAGTCCGGATTGATCTGCCGCACCTGGCGCCACTGGGTCGACTGCTCGTTGCCGGGGTCGGCCACGGGGATCTGGATGTTCTCGAACCCGTACTTTTGCGCCAGCAATTGCATGGCCGCCTGGGTTTCGCGGCCGTAGGCGGAGTCGTGATAGACGGTGACGATCTTCTTGCCCTTGAGCTTGTCCAGGCCGCCTTCACGCTGGGCGATGTAGTTGATGCCCACCGACGCCTGGCCGTAGTAGTTGAGCAACAGCGGGAACGCGTAGGGGAACACGCGGCCATCGGTGGATTCGGTACGCCCGCCGGCGCCGTCGATCAACGGGATGTGGTCAATGGCGGCACGCTCCATCAGCGCGTAGGAGGCCGGTGTGCTGTGGGTGAAGAAGAACCCGGTGGGTGTGCCGTCCAGGCCGGTTTTGTAGCGTTCATAGCATTCGATGATGCGATCGGTCTTCCACTCGGTCTCGCATTCCTGCCAGACCAGCTTGACGCCGTTCACGCCGCCTTCGACTTCGTTGATGTAGCGGAAGTAATCAATCTCCCCCGCCCACCACGGAATGCCGCTGGACGCATAGGCGCCGACCCGGTAGGTGGCCAGCGGGATGAACTGTTGATCATTGGCGGCCTGGGCAACCGGCCCGCCCAAGGCGCCGAGTGCCAGCAGGCTGGCGATGACTGTGCGTTGCAGGACGTTGTGCATGGGTGTGGTTTCTTATGAAAGGTGAGGTTTCCCTCCCGTTGTCGGGTCAGCGCCAATCGGGTCACAACACAATTCATGCCAAGCCTGGAAGCCCTCAAATGCGAGGGTTGGCGCTGTACCGGCCACCCTTCACGACCAGGACAAACGAACACTTTATTGAACCGCTGTTGCGCTACCAACACTGCGCTCGGTCGTCAGCGTCGACCTGCAACTGAAAAACCTCACCAACCGCTACTACGAGTACGCCTGGTATGGCCCGGACGGCGCCAAAGTGTCGCTGCACTCACCGGGTGACGGGTACACCGAGCCTGGACGAGGTGCCGAGTGGTGAGGGTGGTTGCTTCCGTGGCGGCCTTCGGGCCGACCATGCGCTGGAGTTGGAATGAGTACATATCCGTTGCTGCGGTAACGACCACCTATGGTTCCGCTCTTACAGCGGGTCACTTTGGAAAAGCCCCAAAGTAACCAAAGGGCTCTTGCCCCAACACTCGGCACCTCGCCTAGGCTCGGTGTGCCCTCACTCCGGCTTGAATCCGTGGGCCGCCGTCATGGGCCATCCTTGGCCCAGGACGGCTAACCCGGCGTCCTGCCGGGTTACCCACGGATTCAAGCCTGCGTTCGGCCAGCGTGTTTAACGGGGCGCCTAGGATCAAGATCAAAAGCCAGAGCAAAAGCAGAGCAGAAGCAGACCGAGTTCTAGCTGATATGTGGAGATCCAAATGTGGGAGGGGCGGTGCGACGATTCGACTTGCCCCGATAGCGCCGGGTCAGTTAAAAAATAAGTGATGACACTCCCTCATCGGGGGCAAGCCCCCTCCCACATTTTTAACCCAGTACACCAGACCCAACTCCGGTCGGCTCTCAGGCCGCCGCGCTTTGGCGTTTGATCTCAAATCGCCCCGTCAAACACGCTGGCCGAACGCAGGCTTTGGAGCGTGGGTAACCCGGCAGGACGCCGGGTTAGCCGCACTGGGCCAAGGATGGCCCATTGCGGCGGCCCACGCTCCAAAGCCGGAGTGAGGGCACACCGAGCCTAGGCGAGGTGCCGAGTGTTGGGGCGAAGCGTTTTTGGTTACTTTTGGCGCTCTTCCAAAAGTGACCCGCTGTAAGAGCGGAACCCTAAGTGGCCGTTACCACAGCAACGGATATGTACTCGGTCAAATCCAACGACATGGTCGGCCCGAAGGCCGCCACTGAAGCAAGCCACAGACCGCTTAAAGTTGTGTAGATACCTATGGCCATCGGGGGGGACAAGCGCCCTCCCACATTTAGGTCGCGGGCCATCAGTTAGAGAGGCGCCGGATCCCGAGCCGTCACAAGAACAATCTCCCCGCCCCAATAAAAAAATGCCCACCCCCGGCAAGGGATGGGCATTTTCCCTCCAACCATTACTGCTTGGCGTGCTTGGCCTGGACTTCAGGCATCGCCGAAGAATGATGGTTAAGAATTTTCCACTGGCCACCCACCTGCTCATAGACGAAGGTGTAGCGCGCCTGCACCTGACGCACCTTGCCATCCGACTCGGTCAGGGTGAAGGTGTAGACGCCACTGTCCATGGCCACGTTGCTGCCCAGCTGGCGGATCTCGCGGTAGTTGATCTGGCCCACCGGCTTGAGCGCCAGGAAGTGGTCGAAGTAATCGGTGATCTGCTCCGGCGTCGTGCGCACCTGGTTGGACACGGTCGGCTGCAACACAGCACCCGGCGCGTAGAGGTCGACCACGGATTTCACGTTGCCGGTCTGCAGGGCGCTGTTCCAGCGGTCGAATAAACCGGCAATCTCGCGGTCTTTGACATTGGCCGGGGCCTGGGCGACTTCACGGTAGACATACGGGGCCGTCTCGGCGGCGTGAACAAACGGTACGCTCAGGGCAAACATCAGGGCGATCGGGGCGATCTTGAATTTCATGGCGTTACTCCAGTGGTCGTCGTTGCGGCCACTTTGCCAACCTGCCCGCCGGCCGCCATCGGCCAACCGGAGGTATTTACCTATGCCATTTGGCAGATAGCGCCCAAGGTGTCCGACCCTGTTTAATAGCTACCCTCGCGCCCGCAGCAAAAAATGGAGCATCACCCATGCATGACACGCCCCATGATCCCGGCAGCGCCCTGGCCATGCGCGCGCACTTTCGCCAATCGCAAAGTCGTACGGCGCGCCTGCGCCTGTTGGTGGATACCGGCCAGGAATTGCGCCAACTGGCCCCCGACGCGATGCGCGAACGCGTGCTTGCGCGGGCCTGCGCGTTTCTGGCCATGGACCACGGGCTGCTGCAGGAATGGGACGCCGAGGGCATCGCCTATACCAGCGCCCGCCATGGCAACCCGTCGCGCGTGGGCAGCCTGGCCGCCCTCGCCGACCGCAGCCTGCGCACCGCGTGTTGGCAGGAGCAGCCATCCGAGGACGTGCCCAGCGTCTTGCAAGTGCCGTTGCGCGCCGGTGACGGCGATGCCTTTGGTGTACTGGTGCTGGGCAATAGCGTCAGCCTGCGGGCGCCGGAGCACGAAGACAGCGAATCCCTGCAACTGCTCGCCACGCTGCTGGCCGCCCACCTGGAAAACGACCGGCTGCTGAGCACCCTCAAGCTGCGCGACAAAACCCTGTCCGACCTGGTCAACCGCTTGCTCCGCGCCCAGGAAGACGAACGCAAACGCGTTGCCTACGACCTCCACGATGGCCTGGCGCAAACCCTGGCGGGCCTGCACCAGCGGCTGCAAGGCTTTGCCGGGCGCTGCCCGCCGCTGCCGGAGGCATTGGCCGCCGACCTGGAGGCGATTCTTACCCTGGCCCAACACTCGGTTGGCGAGGGTCGGCAACTGATTGCGGGCCTGCGTCCCACGGTGCTGGATGATTTCGGCTTGTTCAAAGCCCTCGATAAGGAGGCCGACCGCCTGCGTGACGCCGGCATCAACGTGGTGTGGCAGGCGCACTGTGAGGCGCGCTTACCCAGCCAGGTGGAAATCGCCTTGTTCCGGATCGGCCAGGAAGCCATCAACAATGTGCTCAAGCATGCGCGCGCCAGCCAGGTGCAACTGGCCCTGGCGCTGCACGACGGCCAGGCGTCCCTGCGGCTGGACGACAATGGCCGAGGCTTCAAGGCAGAGCCATCAGCGGATGACGCCCAGCATCTGGGCCTCGCCACTATGCAGGAGCGCGCCAGCCTGTTGGGCGGCAGCTTCACCTGCGTCAGCTCCGTCGACGGCGGTACCCGGCTGCACGCGCGAGTGCCTGCGCACTTGATTGGAGTCCCGCAATGACCCACGTCCTGCGCCTGGTGCTGGCGGACGACCATGAAGTCACGCGCACCGGTTTCGTCTCCCTGCTGGCCGGCCATCCGCAGTTCGAGGTGGTCGGCCAGGCCAGCGATGGCCTGCAAGCGGTGGCGCTGTGTGAGCAACTGCTGCCGGATATTGTCATCCTCGACATCCGCATGCCCGGGCTCAATGGCCTGGGCGCCGCACGCTTGCTGCAACAACGCCTGCCGGCGGTGAAGGTGGTGATGTTCACCATGGACGACAGCCCCGAGTACCTGGAGGCGGCCATGAATGCCGGTGCGGTGGGCTACTTGCTCAAAGACGCCAGCCGCGCCGAGGTGATCCATGCGCTGCAACACGTGGCCGCCGGCGGCGAGGCGCTCAACACGGCGGTCAGCGCCCGGCTGTTGCGGCGCATGACCGAACGCCAGGCCAGCGGTGCCGCCCCCGGCGAACCGCTCACCCCACGGGAACGCCAGGTCCTCGGCCTGGTCGCCAACGGCATGAGCAACCGCGCCATCGGCGAACACCTGGGCATTACCACCGGCACGGCCAAGGCCCATGTCGAGCGGGTGATCGGCAAGCTCGGCGCGGCTGACCGTACCCAGGCCGCCGTGCGGGGCATCGCCTTGGGCCTGGTGACACCCACATGAGGCGGCCCAAATGAGAAAGCGCTGGGCCGACCTGCCGCTGCGCGGCAAGGCGCTGGTGGTGATTTCACTGCCACTGGTGGTGCTGTTGCTGTCCCTGGTGCTGATCTACACCACGGAACGCCAGACCGCCCGTGCCGAAGAAGATGTGCGCCGGGTTTTACGCGTGCAAAGCGATATCCAGGCCGTGCATACCCTGCTCGCGGAAGCCGCCGCCAGTGTGCGCGGTTACCTGCTCACCCGCCGCGAAGACTTCCTGCCCAGCTACCTGAACGCCAAGCCCCAGATCGAGTCGGCCCTGCGCCGACTGGACCGCAACGTACGCGATCCACGGGTGCGCGAGCAGCTCAGCGCGATCAAGCCGCTGATCGACGGCAAGGTCGACGGGCTGGAGGAAATGCTCAAGGACAGCGGCGCCACACCGGAGTCCATCAGTGCCATCCTGATCAGCAACAAGCACATCCTCGACGCCCTGCGCCAACACATCAGCACCATGCTTACCCTTGAGGCGTCGTTGCTGGCCGAGCGCAGCGCCGCCGCCTCCGAAACCCGCCAACGCTTGTTGCTGTCGACCTGGCTGGCGGCGATCTGCGGGTTGTTCGGGGCGATTGTCGCGGTGCTGTTTCTGTCCAAGGGCATCGTCGCCCGGGTGCAGAATGTGCAGCGCAACGCCCAGCGCCTGGCCCTGGGCTCGCCGCTGCTGCCACAGCCGCCGGAAAAAGACGAAATCGGCCAGTTGGGCACCAGCCTGGTGGAGGCCGGGTTATTGCTGGCCGAACGCGAACGCGCCTTGCGCGACAACGAAGAACGCTTGCGGCTGATCATCGATGGGGTCAAGGACTACGGGATCTTCGCCCTCGACACGGCGGGCCATGTCACCAGCTGGAACAACGGCGCCGAGCGGATCAAGGGCTATACCGAACAGGAGATCATCGGCCAGCATTTCTCGCTGTTCTACCTGCCCCAGGAATGCCCGCAGCACCCGGACATGGCGTTACGCGAGGCCACCCGCAACGGCGATTACACCGAAGAAGGCTGGCGCTGCCGCAAGGACGGCACGCGGTTCTGGGCCAGCGTGGTGATCACGGCGCAGTACGACGGCACCGGCGCCCTGCGCGGTTTTTCCAAGATCACCCGCGACATCACCGACCGCCGCGCGGCGGAGATCGCCCTGCGCACCGCCCGCGAGGAAGCCGAACGCGCCAGCCGCGCCAAAAGCCAATTCCTGTCGCGCATGAGCCACGAACTACGGACCCCGCTCAACTCGATCCTGGGCTTTGCACAACTGCTGGACATGGACGCACCCAAGGCACAAAAAGCCGACGTCGGTCATATCCTGCGCGCCGGCCAGCACCTGCTCACGCTGATCAACGAAGTGCTGGACATCGCCAAGATCGAGGCCGGAAGCCTGGCGTTGAATATCGTGCCGATCCCGCTGGCGGGCACCTTGCAAGAGGCGCTGACGCTGGTGTCGCCCATGGCCGCCGACGCGGGCGTGCAGTTGCGGCCGCTGCCGGCACTGGCGGCGGATACGGGCATCGTTGCCGACCGCCAGCGCCTGACCCAGGTGCTGCTGAACCTGCTGTCCAATGCGATCAAATACAACCGGCGCGATGGCCAGGTGAGCCTGGAGGTCGATATCCGTGGACAACGAATCAGCGTGGCCGTGTGCGATACCGGCAACGGCATCGCCGCCGATCATATGGGGCAACTGTTCAAGCCTTTCGAACGCCTGGGGGCCGACCCGAATGTGGAAGGCAGCGGCCTGGGCCTGGCACTGAGTAAAAGCCTGCTGGAGAACATGGACGGCCGACTCAAGGTGCAGAGCCAGCCCGGCGTCGGCTCGCGCTTCACCCTGGAACTGCCCTTCGTGCGCGTGGCCCACGCCCAGAGTATTGCCACGCCCGGCATCGACACCGAATTGAAGCGCCCGCCCCCCGTCGTCAGCACCTTCGAGGGCAAGGTGTTGTACATCGAGGACAACCTCTCCAGCCTGGCGCTGATCGAAACCCTGCTGCAACGTCGGCCCGGCATACGCCTGCTGTCGAGCATGCAAGGCCAACTGGGTCTGGACCTCGCCGCGCAGCATGCGCCACAGTTGATTCTGCTGGATGTGTCGCTGCCGGACATCAATGGCTTGAAGGTGCTGCAACGCCTGCGTCAGTCACCGATCACCCGCGACACACCGGTGCTGATGATCACCGCCGACGCCAGCGACCTTACCCGCCAGGCCTTGCAGGAGGCCGGCGCCACCGCGGTATTGAACAAACCGATCAACGTGCCGGCGTTTCTCGCCCACCTCGACCAAGCTTTTCCGGAGCCCGCGTGAACCTCGACCTGCGTATCCTGATCATCGACGACCAACGCCCGAACCTCGACCTGGTGGAGCAATTGCTGGCGCGCGAAGGGCTGACCAACGTGCTGAGCAGCACCCAGCCGCTGCGCACCCTGGAGTTGTTCAACAGCTTCGAGCCGGACCTGGTGATCCTCGACCTGCACATGCCGGAGTTCGACGGCTTTGCGGTGCTGGAACAGCTCAACCGGCGCATTCCCCAGGGCGAATACCTGCCGATCCTGGTGCTCACCGCCGACGCCACCCGTGACACGCGCCTGCGTGCCCTGGCCCTGGGCGCCCGGGACTTCATCAGCAAACCCCTGGACGCGCTGGAAACCATGCTGCGGGTATGGAACCTGCTGGAAACCCGGGTGCTGTACAAGACGCTGCGCACACTGGTGCCGGCGGACCGGATTGAGTTGTTGCAACGTAGCGGTTCAACGGCTATTCGACGCGGCTAGGACGATTGGCTCACAAATCCACCACGTAGCCAGCGCCGGGCAGTTGTATACGGCGGCCCGACACCGGACAATCCCGCGCCCGTCCATTTCGCCCTACAGGGATATTCCGCGCATGGCTGCTTCCAATAAATGGCTGATGTCATCGGTTGCTTATTACCTCGATTTCTTCACCGTTCCGCTGTTTGTGGTAGCTGCCCTCTATCTGGCGCCATTTGAGCCCTGGCTGGCACTGTCGGGCCTACTGGCCTGGACGCTGGTGGAGTATTCGGCGCACCGCTTTCTGTTCCACTCGCTGTATCGCCGCGAGCATTGGACCCACCATCTCGACGTGCTGGCCTACATCGGCGTGTCCAGCTGGAAAACCAGCTCGACCTTCGCCGTGCTGTTGTTGCTCGCCTGGTCCACCGGCCTCACCTCGGAGTTTATCGGGGCGGTGACGGGCTATTTCGTCTACATCTCGCTGCATTACGTGATGCACCGCCCCGGGCATTGGGCCTACGCCTTTATTCCGGGGCTGGTGGCCAATCACGACCTGCACCATCGCAAAGGCATCGAGAAGAACTTCGGGGTGTCTTCACCGCTGTGGGACCATGTGTTCGGCACCTACATCCACGCCAAATATGTAAACGGTTAAAGCGCGCCCAACTGCCTCATGAGCGTCAGGTTGTCCTCGATATGCCAGTTGGCGGCAATCTTGCCGTGTTCGATCCGATAGATATCGGTGGCAATAAAGTCCACGGCCTGGCCGCGGCCCTTGAGTTGGCCAAAGGTGCCGGTGAAATGCCCGCGAAAATGCAGGTGCACCACCGCGCGGTCACCAGCGATGATCATTTGTTCAATCTCGCAGCCGAGGTCAGGTACTGCGGCCCGAAAGGCGCGCGACGCCAGCAACGGGCCTTCCGGACCTGGTTGACGGCCCTGTGGGGGTGTCTTGTCGACAAAGTCAGCAGCCAGCGCCTCACGGGCCAGGCGCTCCTCACCGGTATGCCAGAAGGTGTCATAGCGACGTGCGACGGTTTCCATCACCGCCAACTGGCTCGGGGTGAGGCTCTTGTCGGCTACCAGGACAGCCGGCTTGACCAGATCGGTGTTCGCCGCCATGGCGGCCCCGGAAAGCGCCAAGGCGATTGCGGTCGTGCCAAAGCGCAAAAAAAGGGTTGGGCGTTTCATTGAGTCATGTCCTTGAGTGGCTGCCACGTGGCGGTTCAGATCGTCTCGCTTTCCCTTAGGCTGAGCGGATTTTCCAGGGTGTATCGGGCGATGGCGTCCTTGCGCATGAAAGCCACGCCGGGGTGGCTGTTGGCATAGCGCAGGAACTGGTCCCACACCCGCACCATCTGCGGTGTACCGCTGATGCGATCATGGGCGCTGATCGACATCATGCGACGCCGGCTGCCGGCCTCTTCGTAGAGCTGGTCGAATTCCTGCTTCACCTGTTCCAGAAACTGCGACGGTGAGTAGTTGCGGCCTTCGACCAGGACGATGTCGTTGTTGCGCAAGGTGTAGGGCACCACGACAAAGTCCTTGCCATTGACCTGTTCGATAAAAGGCTCGTCGCGGCTGACATCATCGATGTGATAGACGTAGCCCAGCTCCTGCAGCAACGACAAGGTATTGGGCCCACGACGCAGCCAGTTGCAGTTGTAGCCCACGACCGGCTGGCCGGTGACGTCCTGCAACATGCTCGCGGCCTGGCGCAAGAAGCTGCGTTCCTGGTCGCGGCTCATGGCAAATTGCGAGCTCCAGTGCGGGCCATGGCCGGACGCTTCGTGACCGCGCGCGACAATCTCGCGGGCCAACTCAGGGTGACGTTTTACCGCGTCACCAATCATGTGGCACGTCACCTTCACACCATGACGTTCCCAGAGGTCGAGCATTCTCGGAATGCCTTCCCGGTAGCCGTAGGCGAACCAGGTCGCGGTGGCCAGGTCGGCAGGAACGCTGTCGGGAAAGTCCACCTTGGGGAACGGGCTGTCGGTGCCCTTGAGCGGTTGGCCGCCGGCTTCGAACTGCATGGAGACCGACACCACCAGGCGCGTGTCTCCTGGCCAGAACCGCCCTCCTCGCTGAATCCGCGCCGACGCGGGCGTACCCGCTCGTCCCTCGGGCCCGGTGGCCGCGCTGGCCGGGTTGAGTATCGATCCCGCTGCCAGGACGGCTGCACCTGTGCCGGCCTGGGGCCAGGAATGTACGCCGTTGTGGATTGATCAATGACATCGCGTTGACTCCGTTGAATAGGCACGGATGCAACCTTAGTTCTTTTGGTTTAGCTTGATAATTGAGCCATTTTCAAAAACCCTCTTCGGAAACCCCGAACAATGCCCTTGAAGAATCTTGAGTTGTTTCTGCTGATTGTCGAGAAAGGTGGGTTGTCGGCGGCGGGCCGCGAGTTGGGTTTGTCGCCTGCCTCCGTTTCCGAACGCCTGGCCCAGCTGGAGCACTTCTACGGCGCCAGCCTGCTCAAGCGCACGACCCGCGCCATCCATCTGACGGATGAAGGCCGTGTGCTGGTCGAGGGTGCCCGCCGCCTGCTGGCCCAGGCCGATGAGTTGCACAACCGCATTCGCCAGGGGGCCCACACGCTGTGCGGCCCCATTCGCCTCAGTGCCCCGCAGGACCTCGGCCGCCAGTACATCGAGCCGATCCTGACGCAGTTCATGGACGAGCATCCCGGCGTCAGCATTGACCTGGATCTCAGTGACGGCTACGTCGACCCCGTGAGCCAAGGCATCGACTTCGCGGTTCGCTACGGCGCGCTGGCCGACAGCACATTGCACGCCAGAGCGTTGGGTGAAAACCGCCGCGTGGTATGTGCGTCCCCGCATTACCTGACCCTCAATGGCACCCCACTTGAACCTGAGGACCTGACCCGCCACGAATGCCTGGTGATGCGCCTGGGCATCAACATTGCCCGAGAGTGGCGCTTCGAAAAAAACGGCCGAACCCATCGAATCAGGGTCCCCGGCCGCAGGATCGCGAACGACGGCGCTCTGGTGCGCCAGTGGTGCCTGGCCGGCCATGGCCTTTGCCTGAAGTCGGTATGGGACGTGCGCGCGGATCTCGACGCGGGGCGCCTGGTGGAAGTGCTCAAAGACTATGACTTGGGCAGCACCGCGCTGAATATTGTCTACCCACCGACGCGGGCCCAGCCCAGGCGCGTGAAACTGCTGATAGAGCGCCTTGTTGCGCAGCTGTCCGATGAAGGCGTTACGTAGATGCCGCGGGCTTCATTGCAGGGTGCGCAACACACTGTTGTCATCACGCCCATTGATAGCTCCCTAACGAAAGCCCCATGCTAGAGGGCTAATCTCGCGCTTATATCATTCCGAATGATAGTTACCTTTGCTTCATTCGATTCGTGACATACCGCCTCGCCGCGCATGATCCGCCCATCTCAAATACATTGGCGGATGCACCTCATGGAACAGTCACTCAAACATTTGCGCTTCCCCCTGGCGATCCTGGCCGTGGTGGTGATGAGCGCGTGCGGCAAGACCCCGGACCAAGCGGCCGCCATGCCACCAGCGAAGGTCAGCGTGGCCAAGGTGCTTGAGCAGCCGGTCAACGAGTGGGATGAATTCACCGGTCGCCTGGAAGCGCCCGAAACCGTACAGATTCGTCCACGGGTCTCTGGCCAGATTGACCAAGTCGCTTTCACCGAAGGCGCTTTGGTCAAGAAAGGCGACCTGCTGTTCCAGATCGACCCGCGTCCGTTCCAGGCCGAAGTGCGCCGCCTGGAAGCCCAACTGGCTCAAACCAAAGCCGCCGCCACCCGCAGCGACAACGAAGCCCAGCGCGGCGAACGCCTGCGCCAGAGCAATGCGATCTCCGCCGAACTGGCCGACTCGCGCACCACCGCCGCCCAGGAAGCCCGTGCCGCCGTCGCCGGGATCCAGGCGCAGTTGGACCTGGCCAAGCTGAACCTGAGCTTCACCCGCGTGACTTCGCCGATCAGCGGCCGCGTCAGCCGTGCGGAAATCACCGCCGGCAACCTGGTGACCGCCGACGTCACCGCGCTGACCAGCGTGGTCTCCACCGACAAGGTCTACGCCTACTTCGACGCCGATGAACGTGTGTACCTCAAGTACACCGAACTCGCTCGCCAAGGCCGTCGTGGCGCCACCACCCCGGTGTACCTGGGCCTGTCGAATGAAACCGGTAACCCGCACCTGGGCCAGATGAACTTCGTCGACAACCAGGTCAACCCGGCCACCGGCACCATCCGTGGGCGCGCCGTGTTCGATAACAGCAAGGGCGAATACACCCCTGGCCTGTATGCGCGCCTGAAGCTGGTCGGCAGCGGCACCTACTCCGCCGTGCTGATCAATGACGAGGCCGTCGGCACCGACCTGGGCAAAAAGTTCGTGCTGGTGATGGAAGGCGACAAGCCGGCGTATCGCGCGGTGGAACTGGGGCCGAAGATCGAAGGCCTGCGCATCGTGCGCAGCGGCCTGAACAAGGACGACACCATTATCGTCAAGGGCCTGCAACGCGCGCGCCCCGGCTCGCCGGTCGCCCCGGAAACCATTCCGATGGCCAGCAAGGAAACCCTCGCCGCCTTGGCCCAACAACGACAAGCGCTTGAAGCCAGCAACCTGGAGCAAGTGGCGCCGGAAAAAACCGCGCCCAAGCTCGCAGCCGTTGCGTCTCCACGCGGTTAAGGGATACGACTCAAGATGAATTTTTCCAAGTTCTTCATTTCACGGCCGATCTTCGCAGCGGTGCTGTCGCTGTTGATCCTGATCGCCGGCGCGATCTCGCTGTTCCAATTGCCGATCAGCGAATACCCGGAAGTCGTGCCGCCGACCGTGGTGGTGCGTGCCAACTTCCCGGGCGCCAACCCCAAGGTCATCGGTGAAACCGTGGCCGCGCCGCTGGAGCAAGCCATCACCGGCGTCGAGGGCATGCTGTACATGTCCTCGCAATCGACGGCCGACGGCAAGCTGACCCTGACCATCACCTTCGCCCTGGGCACCGACCTGGACAATGCGCAGGTGCAGGTGCAAAACCGGGTGACGCGGACTCAGCCAAAACTGCCTGAGGAAGTGACGCGCATCGGTATCACCGTGGACAAGGCCTCCCCCGACCTGACCATGGTGGTGCACTTGACCTCCCCGGATCAGCGCTACGACATGCTGTACCTGTCCAACTACGCGATCCTTAATATCAAGGATGAGCTGGCCCGCCTGGGCGGCGTCGGCGACGTTCAGCTGTTCGGCATGGGCGACTACTCCCTGCGTGTCTGGCTGGATCCGAACAAGACCGCCTCGCGCAACCTGACCGCCACCGATGTGGTCACCGCGATCCGCGAACAGAACCGCCAGGTGGCAGCCGGTGCCCTGGGCGCCCAGCCTGCACCGTCTGACACCAGCTTCCAGTTGTCGGTGAACACCCAAGGCCGCCTGGTCACCGAGGAAGAGTTCGAGAACATTGTGATCCGCGCCGGCGCCAACGGTGAAATCACGCGCCTCAGGGACATCGCCCGGGTCGAATTGGGGTCGAGCCAATACGCACTGCGCTCGCTGATCGACAACCAGCCGGCCGTCGCGATTCCGATTTTCCAGCGCCCCGGCTCCAATGCCATCGACATCTCCAACGATGTGCGCGCCAAGATGGCCGAGCTGAAAAAGAGCTTCCCGGCCGGCATGGATTACCGCATCGCCTATGACCCGACGATCTTTGTGCGCGGTTCCATCGAAGCGGTGGTGCACACCCTGTTCGAAGCGCTGATCCTTGTGGTGCTGGTGGTGATCCTGTTCCTGCAGACCTGGCGCGCCTCGATCATTCCGTTGGTGGCGGTGCCGGTTTCGTTGATCGGGACCTTTGCGGTGATGCACCTGTTCGGGTTCTCCCTCAACGCGCTGTCGCTGTTCGGATTGGTACTGGCCATCGGCATCGTGGTGGACGACGCCATCGTGGTGGTGGAGAACGTCGAACGTAATATCGAGCTGGGCCTGGAGCCGTTCCCGGCGACTGAAAAAGCCATGAGCGAAGTGACCGGCCCGATCATCGCCACGGCGCTGGTGCTGTGTGCGGTGTTCATCCCAGCGGCGTTTATCAGTGGCTTGACCGGGCAGTTCTACAAACAGTTTGCCTTGACCATTGCGATTTCGACGGTGATCTCGGCGTTCAACTCGCTGACCCTGTCCCCTGCCCTGGCCGCCGTGTTGCTGCGCGGTCACGACGCACCGAAGGATCGTTTCTCGAAGGTCCTCGACAAGCTCCTCGGTGGCTGGCTGTTCCGTCCCTTCAACCGCTTTTTCGAAAAGTCCAGCCATGGCTACGTGAGTACCGTACGCCGGGTGATTCGCGGCACGGGCATTGCCCTGTTCGTGTACGCCGGCCTGATGGTGCTGACCTTCTTCGGGTTTGCCCACACCCCGACCGGCTTCGTACCGGCCCAGGATAAGCAATACCTGGTGGCCTTCGCCCAACTGCCCGACGCTGCGAGCCTGGACCGCACCGAAAACGTGATGAAGCGCATGTCGGAGATCGCCCTGAAGCAGCCCGGTGTGGAAGCTGCGATTGCCTTCCCCGGCCTGTCGATCAACGGGTTCACCAACAGCCCGAACAGCGGCATCGTGTTCGTGACCCTGAAGCCGTTCGATGAGCGTAAAGACCCGAGCATGTCCGCCGGGGCGATTGCCGGTGCGTTGAATGGCCAGTACGCCAACATCGAAGAAGCCTACATGGCGATCTTCCCACCGCCGCCGGTACAGGGCCTGGGCACCATCGGCGGGTTCCGCCTGCAGATCGAAGACCGTGGCAACCTGGGCTATGACGAGCTGTACAAAGAAGTGCAGAACGTCATCACCAAGAGCCGTGGCGTGCCCGAGTTGTTCGGCCTGTTCACCAGCTACACGGTCAACGTGCCCCAGGTCGATGCCGCCATCGACCGCGAAAAGGCCAAGACCCACGGCGTGGCGATCAGCGACATCTTCGACACCCTGCAGGTCTACCTGGGTTCCTTGTATGCCAACGACTTCAACCGCTTCGGGCGTACCTACCAGGTCAACGTGCAGGCTGAACAACAGTTCCGTCAGGACGCCGACCAGATCGGCCAGCTGAAAGTACGCAACAACAAGGGCGAAATGATCCCGCTGGCGACCTTTATCAAGGTCAGCGACACCTCGGGGCCGGACCGCGTGATGCACTACAACGGCTTTATCACTGCCGAAATCAACGGCAACGCGGCTCCGGGCTACAGCTCCGGCCAGGCCCAGGCGGCGATTGAAAAACTGTTGAAGGATGAACTGCCCAACGGCATGACTTACGAGTGGACCGACCTGACCTATCAGCAAATCCTCTCGGGCAACACCGCGCTGTTCGTGTTCCCGCTCTGCGTACTGCTGGCGTTCCTGGTCCTGGCCGCCCAATACGAAAGCTGGAGCCTGCCGCTGGCGGTGATCCTGATCGTCCCGATGACGCTGCTGTCGGCCATTACCGGGGTAATCATCTCTGGTAGCGACAACAACATCTTCACCCAGATCGGCCTGATCGTACTGGTGGGCCTGGCGTGCAAGAACGCGATTCTGATCGTCGAGTTCGCCAAGGACAAACAGCAGGAAGGCCTCGACCCGCTCGCTGCGGTACTGGAAGCCTGCCGCCTGCGTCTGCGGCCGATCCTGATGACCTCGTTCGCCTTCATCATGGGTGTGGTGCCACTGGTGTTGTCCAGCGGCGCCGGTGCCGAGATGCGTCATGCCATGGGCGTGGCGGTGTTCTCCGGGATGATCGGGGTGACCTTCTTCGGTCTGTTGCTGACACCAGTGTTCTACGTACTGATCCGTCGCTATGTGGAGCGCAGCGAAGCGCGCAAAGCGGCCAAGGCCTTGAAGCTGGAGACACAGCAATGAGTGTGAAAGTATTCCTGCCGAGCTTGCTGGTCCTGGCGCTGAGCGCCTGTGCCGTGGGCCCGGACTACAAGACCCAGACCCCGGAGGCGGCGAACATCACCGCCGCCGCGGACGCCAAGCAATATGACCACGCCAAGTTCGAAGGCATCTGGTGGCAGCAGTTCGACGACCCGACCCTCAACCAGCTGGTCACGCAATCGCTGCAAGGTAACCGTGATCTGCGCGTGGCGTTTGCCCGTCTGCGGGCCGCGCGGGCGATTCGTGATGACGCCAGCAACGACGCCATGCCGACCATTACCAGCCGCGTCAGCAGCGACCAGGGCAAGGGTCAGATCCCCGGCCAGACCACCAGCCGGGTCAAGACCGAGCGGTACGACCTGGGCCTGGACATGGCCTGGGAACTGGACCTGTTCGGGCGCATCCAGCGCAACCTGGAGGCCACCGATGCCGACCAGCAAGCCGCCGAGGCCGACCTGTACCAACTGCAAGTTACCCTGATTGCAGAACTGGTGGACGCCTACGGTCAACTGCGCGGCGCGCAACTGCGTGAACGCATCGCCCTCGACAACCTGAAGAACCAGCAGGACTCGCGCACCATCACCGTCAGCCTGCGGGATGCCGGCGTGGGTGACCAACTCGACGTGGAGCGCGCCGACGCACGCCTCGCCGCAGTGGAAGCCAGCGTGCCGCAACTGCAGGCCGAACAGGTGCGTGAGCGTAACCGCATCGCCACCCTCCTCGGCCAGCGTCCCGACAAGCTGACCGTGGACCTGAGCCCGAAAGACCTGCCGGCGATTGCCAAGGCGTTGCCGATCGGCGACCCGGGGCAACTGCTGCAACGGCGCCCGGACATCCTCAGCGCCGAACGCAAACTGGCCGCCGCCACCGCGCGTATCGGCGTGGCCAAGGCCGACCTGTTCCCACGGGTCAGCCTCAGCGGGTTCCTCGGCTTCACCGCCGGGCGCGGTTCGCAGATCGGCTCATCCGCCGCGAATGCCTGGGCCCTGGGCCCGAGCATCACCTGGGCCGCCTTCGACCTGGGCAGCGTACGTGCCCGTCTGCGTGGCGCAGACGCCGAAGCCGATGGCGCCCTGGCGACCTACGAGCAGCAAGTGCTGCTGGCGCTGGAAGAGTCCGAAAATGCCTTCAGCGATTACGGCAAGCGCCAGCAACGCCTGGTCTCGCTGATCCGCCAAAGCGAATCCAGCCGCGCCGCCGCCGACCTCGCCGCGATCCGCTACCGCGAAGGCACCGTGGACTTCCTCGTCCTGCTCGACGCGCAACGGGAACGCCTGGCCGCCGAAGACTCCCAGGCCCAGGCCGAAGTGGACCTGTATCGCGGGATTGTGGCGATCTACAAGGCGCTGGGGGGTGGCTGGAAGCCGGACACCGTCGTGGCGACTGCGAAGTAACGTAAAGAGCTCCTTTGGTTGGTCGCATCCAGCCAATTTTTAGCCCCGTGGTCCGATTGGTCATGGGGCTTTTTTTGGCTGGCCGGAAGGCTACCTGGCCGCCTTGATTTGCTGATCACGGTGCATGCGCATCGGAATATTGACCTTCGAAGCGGCCTTGTTGGCGATCTCTACGGTGGTCCACTCGAACATCCTGGAGACCCAATAAGTCAGCTCCCCCTCCTCGTTCATCACCTCATAACGCCCATTCGTGTCCGGAACCAAGCGTGCTTCACGCATCAACGGTATCAGCGGTTTGAGACGCTCGGGGTCGGTGATATTGAAGGCGATACTCAGTTGCTTGAGCCGGTCGGCTTCGTCGAAATAGGCCCCCACCACATAGATCGGCACATCGCCCAAAAGATAGCGGCTGGAAGGCTCAATCGCGCGGTAGTAAGGCATCGGCACCGAATAGGAGAGGTTGCTCTCCAGTTCCACCTTCGGAAAATAACGCTGCAGGATGTCCATGACCTGCGAGCGAGGCATCCCCAGAGTGAAATCACCGATCCCCAGCGCCGACCAGGCGGTGAGCGGGAACAGAGCACAACAAATACAGATCAACCATGACTTAAGCACTACCTGTCTCCCTGAAGGCTTATCCGGCATCGTTAAGAATCAAACTGCGGTAATGCCCAGGATTGGACCCCACCCACTTGCGAAACGCCTTATAAAACGAACTGGTATCGGCAAACCCCAACCGCGCCGCGATCTCGGCAAAGCTGATCTGCGGCTCGGCCAGCCACACAATCGCCAATTCCTTGCGCACGCTGTCCTTGAGTCCCTGATAGCTCTGCCCTTCTTCCGCCAGGCGGCGGCGCAGCGTGGAAGCGGAGATACACAGCGTGGCCGCAAGGCCCTCGGTCTCAGGCCAGGTGTCGGGAGGCATTTGCCGCAGGTCGTGCTTGATGCGCGTAGCCAGGCTGTCGGGGTTGCGGTATTTGACCAGGATGTTGGCCGGCGCGTGGGCGAGGAAGCGCTTGAGTTCTTCCGGGCTGCGCTTGATTGGCAGGTCGAGGCAGTCGGCGGAGAAGATCATGCGGGTGCGTGGCCGATCAAAACGCAGGTTGTCGGAAAACATCACCTGGTAGTCATCGCAAAAGTCCGGCTGCGGGCAGCGCAGTTCGATGGCCAGGATCGGGATGCGCCGGCCTGCCAGCCAGCAGGCGACGCCGTGCACGATCATCCAGTAGGTGAAATAGGTGAATGCGCGCTTGGGCGCCGGCTCGGGTTCGAGCAACACGATTTCCGCCAGGCTCTGTTGGCGCACCAACTGGGCCGGCAGGTGTTCCAGCATCAGCGAGAGGAACCCCAGGCCGGTGTGCAGGCCCGCTGCCAGGCTGGGTTGTGCAATGGCGGCGCGACAGAGGAACTCCAGGCTACCGGACTTGAGCTTGCGCGGGTCCATGCCGAAGAACTCATCGTCCATGCGCCTGGCCAGCAGACGCCACAAACGTGCGTAGGCAGTAGCCGGAACCCGGGCGTCGGGTTGCTCCAGCAATGCTGGATCGATCCCGACCTTGCTCAAGGCTTCGACGGTGGCCGGCCCCAGTGCGCAGCTCTGCAACAAAGCTTCGCGCACAAGATGGATGGAGATGGTGTCTTTTTCCGACATGGGAGGTTGGGCAATCCGGCGGCGCTATCGATGCCGCGCATCATAAGGTGGCTTGCGATTCGCCACCACCGTTCAGCCATTGTTCAGCAAACGTCAAGTTTTCCTGTTTAGCAATGAGTATCATTATGTTACAACTTAGCTTCCTATCTACTTAAGCTGCGGTGCCCGATGCTTGTTCCCTTTTTAATCATGCTGCGCGAAGGCATTGAAGCCGCGCTGATCGTCGGCATCATCGCCAGTTATCTGCAACAAACCGGCCGCGGCCAGTGGATGCCGGCGGTGTGGATCGGCGTGTTCCTCGCCGCTGCCCTGGCCTTGCTGGTGGGCGGTGGCCTGGAACTGGTCAGTGCCGAGTTTCCGCAGAAACAGCAGGAATTGTTCGAGGGCATCGTCGGCCTGGTCGCCGTGGGCATCCTCAGCTCCATGGTGTTCTGGATGCGCAAGGTCGCGCGTTCCATCAAGCATTCGCTGCATGCCTCCCTTGATCAGGCGTTGACCGGTTCCAAACACCAGGTCACGGCATTGATCCTCATGGTGTTCTTCGCCGTCGCTCGTGAAGGCCTGGAAACCGTGTTCTTCCTGCTGGCCGTGTTCCAACAGAGCGAGGGCCCAGGCGCACCGATTGGCGCCCTGCTCGGCCTGGTCCTGGCGATCATCGTCGGTTTCCTGATCTACACCGGCAGCATGCGCCTGAACCTCGGTGCGTTTTTCCGCTGGACCGGCCTGTTCATCCTCGTGGTCGCCGCCGGCATCCTCGCCAATTCGGTGCAAGCCCTGCATGAAGCGGGCGTGTGGAACCACTGGCAGACCGTGCTGTTCGATTTCAGCGCCGCATTGCCGATGGACAGTCCCCTGGGCTCAGTGCTGGCCGGCATGTTCGGCTACCAGGAAGCGCCGACCATCAGCACCTTGGGCGCCTATCTGGTTTATCTGGTGGTGGCGCTGGTGATGTTTTTCCTGCCCGCGGCATCGGCCAAGCCTGCCGCCCGCCCTTCTTCCGTTTCCAGCCAGTAAGGACCGTCTCTTGTCCAACCCAACGCCTCAACCCGCTTCGCCCCCCCGCGCCCTGCGCTGGGCGGTGGCCGGCTCGGTGGTCGTGATGATCGCCGCCGGTGGCCTGTTCTATTACGCCTCGCAACTGGCGGCCAGCAAGCGCCAGACCAACCACGATGAAATCGCCGTGACCATCCATGGCCACGCCTGCGAGCCCAATGCACTGACGGTGCCGGCCGGCCGGGCGAGCTTTCGCATCATCAACCGCTCTGACCGGGCGGTAGAGTGGGAAATCCTCGACGGCGTGCTGGTGGTCGAAGAGCGCGAAAACATCGCCCCCGGCCTGAGCCAGGTGATCAACGCCAACCTGCTGCCTGGCGACTATGCGATCACGTGCGGCCTGCTGAGCAACCCGCGCGGCACCCTGCATGTGACGCCAACCGCAGAATCCGACGCCCAGGCCAAGGCCAAGCCGTCGATGGTGGCGTTTATCGGCCCGCTGTCGGAGTTTCGTGTGTACCTGAGCAGCCAGGGCAGTGCCCTGGTCAAGGCCGTGACCGCCCTGCAACAGGCGATCGACGCCGGTGACCTGGCTCAGGCACAAGCGCTGTATGTGCCGGCCCGTGAAGCTTACCAACGTCTGGCCCCGGCCTCGCAGCGCCTGGCCGAGCTGGACAACGCCATCAACGCCCGTGCCGATTATTTTGAAAAACGTGAGCAAGACCCAGCCTTCAGCGGCTTCCATCGCCTCGAATACAGCCTGTTCCAGCAACGCAGCCTTGATGGCCTGGGGCCGATTGCGCAGCGCCTGGTGAGCGATATCACCCGCCTCAAACAGCAGTTGCTGGCGCAGTCGCTGCCGCCGGAACAACTGGTGAGCATCGTGGTGCGCAACCTCAACAGCCTGGCGGATGTACGCGCCATCAGCGGTGAAGAAGAGCGCTACAGCCATGTCGACCTGAATGGTTTCGCCGCCAACCTGGAGGCCGCGCACAAGGTGGTCGAGCTGATGCGTCCGCTGCTGACCAAGTCCGCCGCCGACCTGCTGCCGACAGTCGACAGCGCCCTCGCCGCCTTCGATGCCGAGCTCCAGGGATTCAAGCTCGACAAGGGCTACGCCACGTATGACAGCGTTACCGCCGATCAGCGCAAGCAGATCGCCGACAAGGCCAAGGCTCTGGCCGCCGCACTCGATGGAATCGACCCCGCCCTTGGCCTTTCCGGCCTGCAGTGAAGACGACCGCACACATGAGTGATTCAGAACAGTTTTCAGCACAACGCCGCCGTGTCCTCCTGGGCATGGCTGCCACCGGTGCCGCCATCGCCGGCAGCACACTGACCTGCCCGGCCATGGCGGCCGCCGCCGAGCAAGTCACCACCGCACCGCGCAGCGACAAGACCCAGGACCACCACGATTTTTTCGGCCAGCACCAGAGCGGCATCGTCACCCCACGCCCGGCCTGCGGCATGGTCGTGGCGTTCGACGTCCTGGCCAGCGACCGCGAAGACCTGGAGCGCCTGTTCCGCACCTTGAACGAGCGCATCGGCTTCCTGATGACTGGCGGCACCGTACCCCAGGTCGACCCGAAGCTGCCGCCCACCGATTCCGGCATCCTCGGCCCGGTGGTCACGCCGGATAACCTGACCATCACCGTGTCGGTCGGCGCATCGTTGTTCGATGAGCGCTTCGGTCTGGCCGCCGTCAAACCCAAGCGCCTGATCCGCATGGTGGGCTTCCCCAACGATGCGCTGGAACCGGCGCAGTGCCACGGCGACCTGAGCCTGCAATTCAGCTCCAACACCCCGGACACCAATATCCACGCCCTGCGCGACATCGTGAAGAACCTGCCCGACCTGCTGCTGGTGCGCTGGAAGCAGGAAGGCAGCGTGCCGCCCCAGGCACCGGCCAAGCCCGGCGAACCGGCACAAAGCGCGCGCAACTTCCTGGGTTTCCGCGACGGCTCGGCCAACCCGAACTCCAACGACAACAAGGCCATGGACCAGATTGTGTGGGTCCAACCCGGCAGCGACGAACCCGGCTGGGCGGCCCATGGCAGCTACCAGGCGGTGCGCATCATCCGCAACTTCGTTGAGCGCTGGGACCGCACGCCCCTGCAGGAGCAGGAAAGCATCATCGGCCGCGTGAAGACCAGCGGCGCCCCCATGGATGGCCAGAAAGAATCCCAGGTGCCCGACTACAGCAAGGACCCGGAAGGCAAGCTGACCAAGCTCGATGCCCATATCCGCCTGGCCAATCCGCGCACCCCGCAGACCCAGGCCAACCTGATCCTGCGTCGGCCGTTCAACTACTCCAACGGCGTCAATAAAAACGGTCAGCTGGACATGGGGCTGTTGTTCATCTGCTACCAGGCTGACCTGGAGAAAGGCTTTATCAGCGTGCAAACCCGGCTCAACGGCGAACCCCTGGAGGAATACCTCAAGCCGGTCGGCGGCGGGTACTTCTTCACCTTGCCGGGGGTCACGGGACCCAAGGATTTCATCGGGCGCACGCTGCTCGCTGCTACACCTCCTCAAACCACTGCCCACACCTAAAACAAACCAGAGCGGAAAACGTCCCATGAAGAAGTCGACTATCGCGTTGTCGTTGTTAATGACCCTTTCGCCGCTGGCAGCGTTTGCCGCTACCGCGCCGTTGGACCTGGTAGGCCCGGTGTCGGACTACAAGATCTACGTCACCGAAGAAATCGGCGAGCTGGTCACCCAGACCCAGGCGTTCACCGACGCCATCAACCAAGGCGACCTGGCCACCGCCAAGAAGCTCTACGCGCCGACCCGCGTGCACTATGAGTCCATCGAACCGATCGCCGAGCTGTTCAGCGACCTGGATGCGTCGATTGACTCCCGTGTCGATGACCACGAAAAAGGCGTGACCGCCGAAGACTTCACCGGTTTCCACCGCATCGAGTACGCGCTGTTCTCCCAGAACACTACCAAAGGCCTGGAAGCCCTGACGGCCAAGCTCAACACCGACGTCAACGACCTGAAAACCCGTGTCGATGGCCTGACTTTCCCGCCGGAGAAAGTTGTCGGCGGTGCTGCGGCGCTGCTGGAAGAAGTCGCCGCCACCAAGATCTCCGGTGAAGAAGACCGCTATAGCCACACCGACCTGTATGACTTCCAGGGCAACATCGACGGCGCGAAGAAAATCGTCGACCTGTTCCGTGGCCAGATCGAGAAACAGGACAAGGCCTTCCTGGCCAAGGTCGACAAGAACTTCGCCAGCGTGGACAAGATCCTGGCCAAGTACAAGACCAAGGACGGCGGCTTCGAGACCTATGACAAGGTCAAGGAAAACGACCGCAAGGCACTGGTGGGTCCGGTCAACACCCTGGCCGAAGACCTGTCGACCCTGCGTGGCAAGCTGGGCCTGAACTGATCCGTGGCTGTCCAGGCTCGCAGCGAGCCTGGGCGGCCCCTATCAGTCCCGAACCCTGAAATGCTTCAAGGGTGCACCCTCAGGCTCGCCAGAGCTGGGATTGATCACATACCACCCGGCGTTTTTCTGGATCGCCTGGACTTCAAGATCCCCCACGTTGCCTGTTCGAGCGCCCGACACAGCCTTGAATGATCGAATGCCTCCCGGGAAGAGGCAACCTTGTACGCCCACCGCCCAACGACACTTCTCGAATGCCGTGGTCGGCATATAGAGACCGGGCGCCAGGCGAGCGACTTCACCGTTCCTGATTTTGCGTAGCGCATCAACGGTTTTCGACCCGGATTTGAACACGTCAATCGTACCGTCCAGGGGATTGAACAGGCTACGCAGCAACGGTGCGGTGCCTTTGAGCCCTGGCAGGCTGAATGACTTGCCATTGAACAGCACCAGCTTTTTTACGCCGCGCAAAAATCGGCTCACCCCACTCAGCCCCCCTGTGGCGGCGAACGACGCGAAATCAATCAGCAAGCCCTTGAGTCCATCCTTTACATTGCCGTGTGCAACATCTGAAATCGCCCCCACAAACGGGATCAGGCTCAGCATCATACGGGCGTTCTCGGCGTTGAACAGCTGAGTGCCGGAGGTAAACGGATAGGTGCGTCGGCTCTGTAAACCCGGGGGCTGGTTGGCAAACTCAATCAGCGTCGCACGCTTGCCGTCAAAGCTGTGGGCCAGCAAAGCGCTGACAATTTGCTGGGTTTTGGTTGAAGCAAAGGTATCGGGCACACGCCGGATCGCCCTATCCCCAGGGCGTAGCTGCGGCGTCGGCGGCAGTTCTGTGGGTACTTTCTCGATAATCACCTTCGATTTGGCACCCGCACGCGGCAGCGAACCTGAACGGTAGGCCTCTACATCGAAGGCTTGCTCAGTCCCAAGCCGGAACGGCCTGCGCACATAAGCAAATGGCCCGTGGGGCTTGCGGCCTTCTTCGACGGCACCATCGAGTTTCAATCGATAAGGCAAATCGGTGCGCTTGACCATCTGCATTGATCGCGGGAACACCTCGTAGTAACCGAACCTTGGCTCGACCGCGCCCGTTTCATAACGCAGCAGCAGGCCATGCTTGCCACAGTGTTCGTCGACCTTGGAGTCAGGGCCCTGATCGTCCTCCAGGGCTTCCCCGGTTTCCTGGCGTACGGTGAAAAACTCTATGTTGCCTGACTCAAGCGCCAGGCGTTCCTGCGCGGGCAACTGGGCAATCATCAGTTTCAGCGCAGTAGCCTGAGCCACGCGGGTATCGGCAATGTGCTGATCGACGGCGGCCGCCACCAATGGGGCGATCTCTGGCACCTGCCGGATGCGCGCCTCGAACGTTGCCTGGGAAATCCTGGGATGGATGAACCGGTAGCGTCGCTCCCCATTGATCCGTGCATTGAGCCAATGATCGACGGCCAGCAACGGGTCATCGCGAACCTGCTCCGTCAGAATGACATCGGTCAGCAACGGCCGACGGGATTCCAGATGCGCATGCTGGCGAGGTTCAAAAGGCACGTCCGTGTCCAGTTCAAGCCTGAATCCACGCAGTTCATCGGCGGTCATTTCCGGGAACAACGACAGCAGCCGCTCGATCAGCAAGCTGCGCTGAGTCGGCGGTTCTTTCGTCAGTGTGCTGAAGGCCTCGCGGATCTGCTTCTCCCGCGCGGTAAAGGCCTGTGTCGCGGCCTGATAATCCCCTGGAGAATATTGGTTGTCGTGGGTCATGGGGAAAATGCCGGTCATGACCGCCCAGTCCAACAAGGGCCTGGTCGCCAGGATCTTGAGCAGCGCCTCTTGTGTGGCACCACCCGCGTCAAGGCGCGCGAGTGCCATGATTTGCGTAAGGTTCATCAATCGCGAACTGCCCGCGCCGGACAGTGCATCGGCTATTGCGCAGCCCAGGCGCATTTCCAGCCAGCCGGTGGAGCCGATCTTGATGCTTTGCGGGTCACGGTTGAAGGCCTGCGCGGCCTCCGTCGGCACACCCGGATCGGCCTTGATCAGCATCTCCGGTGCAGACTGGGCCAGGAACAGGTGGGCGAACAGGGACGACAGCGTGGCATCGACCCCCTTGCTTTCCAGGTGTTTTTCCACGTCCTGGCGCACATCCTTGAGCGTGCGGCCCAGGTTGCCTGGCTGGTAAAGCCAATACCCGGCCACTACGCCTGGCCGGCCCGGCACTGGAGCGTTCACACTCAGCTTCAGCGCCGCCGCCAGGAGTTGATGGCGCTTGGCTTTACTCAAGGGCTGACCGTCGGCCACGGCGTAAAGCTTCAGGCGCTTGGCCAATTCGTCGGCCTTGGCGATGCAGGGTGGCGAATCGAAAAAGTCGGCAAGACGGCGGTCCGGATCATGGGGCGATTGCTCGACCACACTGGAGCCGGTAAAGCGTCCAAGCAATGCCACCACCGCTGGCGCCATGCCTTTCAACACCTCGCGATCATCGGCCGACAACGCGGCACCCACGCTCTGCTCATAGGGCAGCATGACCGCATAATCGCCTGCCGACAGCGGCGGCGGGAACGACGTATTGAACCAACTCAATGTGGCACGCACGTCACTCACCGTCTGCGGCGCATCAGGGGCATAAAACGCCAACGCCTGCCGCGCGTCATAGGTGCGAGTGCTGTACAGGGCGTTTCCGGTCTTGCCACTCATGCGCAGCAAATCATCGAGATACGCGTTCATCTGGCGAGCCGACTGTTGTGCTTCTTCGCTGCCGGTGGCCAGGGTTTTCTGGATTTCCTCGTCGAAATACGCCTGCAGCGATTGCCATTGACCGGCAGCGTTGCGTATCTGCAGGGCCCCCTCGGACAACCGGTATGCGCGGCCCTCTCCCGCGTCCCCCACGTTCGCCAGGAAATCCTGGAAGGTCGGCGTCGCCAGAAAGGCATTGAACTGCTTTCGTGGCTCTTGGCTGAGTTGATCCAGGGTCGATCCCCTCGCAATGGAGACCGTATGATCATCCAGCTTGAGTGATTCACCGCCCTCCTTGCCCTCGATTATCGGCTGCAATTGGCCAACCAATTGCCTGCGCACTGCCTGATCATCGTCCTGTTGCAGCAGGCGCTTGAACTGTTTCTCCCACTGATCACGCAAGGAGGAAGAAATCGCGGGCCATCCCTCGCGCTTGAGTTGTGTGCCCAATGCCGCCGCGGCCCGCTCATTGAGCGGCGGCCTTACGCCGTAGAAATCCAGCACTACGTCACGCGGCACTGCACTTTGAGTCGGGCTCATAGCAACTGGCACCCCCAAGTCATTGGGAGAAAGAACCTGCTGGATGGCGTGGATCTTGGTACTGACCTCCCACCAGCCCGAACCATCCGTTAATGTAAACCGCTCAAAGGTATCCTTGCCCTCACGCGTCACCATGCCTGCCACCGAATCTCGAAACACGCGCACGGTCGATAGCTTCAACCCCTTGGCTTCAAACCAGGCTTGCACGGCCGGTTCAGTGATTGCGGCGTTGTATAGCTGGAGAAAGGGGGCGATGGACGCATTGGGCGGGATGAGGTTTTCGGGCGGACTGCCCGTGGTCAGCCACTGAACCAGCCGTTTGTGCAACGTGGTATCCGCGACAGCGGCGCTGGGGAAATTGCGCCGTGACGTTACGGTATCGGATACAGCACGTTGGGACCGGCTGTCAGGGACCGCGACAGGGTGCAACACCGCCGCCTGGGAGGGCGCCTGAAACTCACTGAGCGCCGGGACAGTACTGCTGAATCGAGTGGTGTACATATCTATTAACCCCTGGCCAATTGAACGGCGAGAGTTCTCGTCCCTTAGAACAGTCAATAGACAACGTACAGCACACGCCAAAGACGCTGCAGAGGCAAAGTCTCAACACATCGAGCCTGCCGCAACGCACCCGTTACTAGAGAATTCGGTACAACAACCGCTCGATTCGTACACGGCTGACCCGGCGCAAAAACTTGCCGACGGCCTCGGGATAATCCACCAGGGTTTGCAAATCCTGGTAACGCTCGATCCGCGTGGTGTGCTGGAAAATCTGCGCCAGCTCCGTGCGTCGCGGCTCCAGCCACTGGCCTTGGGGGTCATCGACGAGCAAGGCGTTTTCCAGGTCGAGACGAAACGCCCGTGGGTTGAGGTTGTTGCCGGTGAGCAAGGTGTAGCGCTGATCGACCCACATGCCCTTGAGGTGGTAGGTGTTGTCGCCGTCGCGCCACAGATGCAGGTTCAACTGGCCGCTGTCGATCACCGGTTGATGACGCTTGGCAAAGCGGCGCAGGCTGATTTCGTACAGGTACGGCAGTGCCGAGATCACCTTGAAGGGTTCGCTGGGCGGGATGTAGAAATCGTTGGCGGTCTTGTCGCCGACGATGATGTCGACCTTCACCCCGCGCGCCAGGGCGCGGTTGATTTCGCGGGTCACCGGCAGCGGCAGGTTGAAGTACGGCGTGCAGATGGTCAGTTGATGCCGGGCACTGGCGATCAGTTCGAGAATCACGCGGTTCAACGGGTTGTTCTTGCCCACGCCGAGCAACGGGCTGACAGACAGGTGGCCGTTGGGCAACTGCCCTGCCGTGGTGTCGTAGGCCGCGTGCTTGAGCCGGCTGCGCAGGTCGCCGATGTCGTTGCGCAGGCTGCGGGTGGTCGGCGGGTTCGGCAGGTCGAGGCGGTGCACGGCCTTGGAGGCCACCAGGCCGTGTTCCACCAAGTGCTGCATGGAATCCGCCAGGGGCTGGCTGTGGATCAGGTGGTAACGGTCGAAGCGGTATTTATCGAACTTGTGCAGGTACACGTTGTTCAGGCTGGCACCGCTGTACAGCACACTGTCATCGATCACAAAGCCCTTGAGGTGCAGCACGCCGAACAGCTCGCGGGTTTGCACCGGTACGCCGTACACCGGCACTTCACTGGCATGGCGCTGCGTCATGGCCTGGTACCAGGCGCTGTTGCCCGGTTGCTTGCCGGCGCCGATCAGCCCGCGCTGGGCGCGCAGCCAGTCGACCACCACCACGATGTCCAACTCCGGCCGTGCAGCCTTGGCGGCGTGCAGGGCGTCGTAGATCTCCTGCCCTGCCTCGTCCTGCTGCAGGTACAACGCGACGATGTAGATACGGCGGGTGGCCTGGGCAATATTCTCCAGCAGGCAGCGACGGAACGCATCAGCGCCGGACAGCACGTCAATGGCGTCGGGAGTCAGGGGAAAACCGCGCAGCTTGGGCAACAGGGAGCGTTTGAAGAACGACGGCATAAGGCTCGCAATGGGTCGAATCCGAAGAGGTCCCGAGCTTACACCATGGGGGTGCTCAGGTCTCGCAGTGGCAGAGAGTAAAATTCCTGTTGACCAAGAAGAACGATCGTTCTACTTTAGCAGCCATGAACGACATGACCCAGAATGAAACCCGCGACATTATCCTCGACGTCACCGAGAAGTTGATCTATCGCCACGGCATCGCCGCCACCGGCATGGACTTCCTGGTGAAAACCGCCGGCGTCTCGCGAAAAAGTATTTACCGTTACTTCGCCAATAAAGATGAGCTGGTGATCGCGGCCCTGCAGCGCCGTGACGAGCGCTGGATGCACTGGCTGCGCGGCGAGGTGGAGCGCGTCGATGGCAGCGGCGCACGCTTGCTCGCGCTGTTCGACGCGCTCAAGGCCTGGTTCGGCTCGGCGGATTTTCGCGGCTGCGCCTTTATCAACACCAGTGGCGAAACCGGCGACCCGCACGACCCGGTTCGCCTGCTGGCCAAGGCCCATAAACAGAAACTGTTCGAGTACGCACTCGAACTGTGCCAAGCACATGGTACCCCCGACCCCGAACGGCAGGCCGCGCAACTGCTGATCCTGATCGATGGCGCCATTACCGTTGCCCTGGTCATGGGTGATTCAACAGCCGCTGATAATGCGCAATGCATGGCGCGAACGTTATTGGGACTGTGAACGCACCCGCCTGGCAACTTTCGATAACGCTGTATGGTTTTGAGGAGCCGCCTGATGTCATCTACCGCAGAAACACGTCCGCCCTTGCCGCCGTTTACCCGTGAATCGGCGATTGAAAAAGTGCGCCTGGCCGAAGACGGCTGGAATTCCCGCGACCCGCACCGGGTGTCGCTGGCTTATACCCTGGACACGCACTGGCGTAACCGTGCCGAATTCGCCCATAACCGCGAAGAGGCCAAGGGCTTTCTCACGCGCAAATGGGCCAGGGAGCTGGATTATCGGCTGATCAAGGAGCTATGGGCCTTTACCGACAACCGCATCGCCGTGCGCTATGCCTACGAATGGCACGACGACTCGGGTAACTGGTTCCGCTCCTATGGCAATGAGAACTGGGAGTTCGACGAGAATGGCCTGATGGCCAATCGTTTTGCCTGCATCAACGACCTGCCGATCAAGGAGAGCGAACGCAAGTTCCACTGGCCGCTGGGACGGCGCCCGGATGAGCATCCGGGGTTGTCCGAACTCGGGCTTTGACTGAAGCCGCAAGCTTGAAACTTCAAGCTTGCGGCTCATTGCTCAATCCTGATTGAGGCCCACTCGATACAGCACGCCATCGTCCTCATCCGTCAGCACATACAGAAAGCCATCCGGCCCCTGCCGCACATCGCGAATGCGTGCCTTCAAGCCGCCCAGCAAGCGCTCCTCATGGATAACCTTATCGCCATCGAACTGCAGACGAATCAGTTCCTGGCTGGCCAGCGCACCGATGAACACGTTGTGCTGCCACGCCTTGAACCGGTCGGCGTCGTAGAAGGCCATGCCACTGATAGCCGGTGATTTCTCCCACACATGGTGGGGCGCCACGGTGCCTTCTGCGGTCTTGCCCTTGGCCTCGGGAATCGGTGTGAGCGAATAGTTGATGCCGTGAGTCGCCAGCGGCCAGCCGTAGTTCTTGCCCCGCTCGATAATGTTGATTTCATCACCGCCGCGCGGCCCGTGTTCGTTTTCCCAGAGCGTGCCACTCCATGGGTTCAGCGCCAGCCCTTGCGGATTGCGCTGGCCGTAGGACCAGATCTCGGGACGTACCCCGGCTTGACCGACAAACGGGTTGTCATCGGGCACGCGGCCATCCGGGTAGATCCGTACGACTTTGCCCTGCAGCTTGTCGAGGTCCTGGGCGGTCGGGCGGTCGTTGTTTTCCCCCAGGGTCACGAACAGGTAGCCATCGCGGTCGAAGGCCAGGCGCGAACCGAAGTGGTTGCCGGTGGAGAGTTTCGGCTCCTGGCGCAGGATCACGTTGAAATCGGTCAAGCCACTCAGGTCCGGCGCCAGGCGCCCGCGACCCACAGCGGTGCCGGCCGTGCCGCCCTTGCCGCCGCCTTCGGCGTACGTCAGGTAGACCATGCGGTCCTGCTTGAAGTCCGGCGACAGCACCACATCGAGCAAACCGCCCTGCCCCTTGGCCCACACCTCGGGCACGCCGGTCAACGGCGCAGACAGCTTGCCGTCCGGACTGACAAAGCGCAGGCGCCCCGGACGCTCGGTCACCAGGAACCCTTGCTGGTCGGGTAAAAACGCCACGGCCCACGGGTGATCGAGGCCTTTGACGATCGGGGTCGCGGTGATGCTGCCTTGTTCACTGGGGAACTGCTGCCCATCGGCGGCATAAACGGCCGTCTGCGCAAGCAGCGTGGTGGCGCACAGGGTGGCGAGCAGGGTTTTGCGTATCAACATAAGACAGCGTCCTTACCGGCGATTGCCGTTGGCATCATAGGTGGGGGCTTTGGAGTCGGTGGCTGGACGGCTGGGGGCCGCATCGCGTTGCGGATAGCGATTGCCGATACCACCGTTTTCCAGGGTCGGTGTGCGCGGCGTCGGCACGGTCTGAATACCGCGCACCGCCGGCGTATTGGGTTGGGTGCCCTGCATGCTGTTGGGATTGGCCCGGTGGATCGGGCCGTTATTGGAATCGCTTCTGCCGGGCAGGTTTTGCGCGAGGGCAACTGGCCCAAGTGCCAGGCCTAGCACCAGCACCGCGAGATGACGCACGCAGCTGTTCATGACAAAGCCTCTCTGGGGCGAGGAGTACGTGCTTTCGATACCACGCTACGCCCTGGGTTCGGCTTTCGTAACTAAATAGTTTCTCATCAGGTGTAACACGATCTGTCCGCGCATCTGCCCGGGGAAACTTTTCACGCTGCCGTCGAGTCACCCGAACACAGCTTCTTCTTAAGGAATCGCACGTATGCCACGGGCAATCTGGAAAGGCGCCATCAGTTTCGGCCTGGTTCATATTCCGGTATCGCTGGTCTCGGCCACCTCCGCCCAGGGCGTGGACTTCGACTGGCTGGACAAGCGCAGCATGGACCCGGTGGGCTACAAGCGCATCAACAAGGCCACCGGCAAGGAGGTCACCAAGGAGAATATCGTCAAGGGCGTAGCGTTTGAGAAAGGCCGCTATGTGGTACTCAGCGAAGATGAGATCCGCTCGGCCCACCCCAAGTCGACCCAGACCATCGAAATCATCGCGTTTGTCGCCAGCGACCAGATTCCGTTGCAGAACATCGACACGCCCTACTTCCTGGCCCCGGATAAACGTGGTGGCAAAGTCTACGCACTGCTGCGCGAAACATTGAAGAAAACCCGCAAGGTCGCCCTGGCCAATGTGGTGTTGCACACCAAGCAACACCTGGCGGCACTGATGCCCCTGGAGTCGGCGCTGGTGCTGGTGATGCTGCGCTGGCCGGCTGAAGTGCGCAGCCTGGATGAACTGGAACTGCCCAGCGAGGTGACCAAACCCAGCCTGGCCAAGGGCGAGCTGGACATGGCCAAGCGCCTGGTGGAAGACATGAGCGCAGACTGGCAGCCCGAGGACTATCGCGACAGTTTCCAGGAAAAGATCATGGCGCTGGTGGCGAAGAAAGCCAAGGCCGGCAAGATCGAAGACGTCGAATCCCAGGAAGGCAGCGAGGAACGCAAGTCGGCCGATGTGATCGACCTGACCGAGCTGCTCAAGCGCAGCCTGGCCGGCAAGCCGACGACGAAAAAACCGGCCGCGAAAAAAGCCGGCAAAAAGGCCTCTTGAGCCTGACGTATGCGGGAGAACCACATGGCCAAGCCCCTGAGCGAATACAACCGTAAACGCGATTTCGAGGTCACCGCCGAGCCATCAGGCCGCGCACCGGGTCGTAAGCCCAAGGCATCGGCCCTGAGCTTCGTGATCCAGAAGCACGACGCGCGCAACCTGCACTATGACTTCCGTCTTGAGCTTGACGGGGTGCTGCTCAGTTGGGCAGTGCCCAAGGGGCCGAGCCTGGACCCGAGCCAGAAACGCCTGGCCGTGCACGTTGAAGATCATCCCCTGAGCTATGGCGGTTTCGAGGGCAGCATCCCGGCCGGCCAGTACGGCGCCGGCGATGTGATCGTGTGGGACCGCGGCATCTGGCAACCCCATGACGACCCGCACAAGGCCTATGCCGCCGGCAAACTCAAATTTACCCTGGTCGGTGAAAAGCTCTCCGGTGACTGGGCGCTGGTACGTACGCGCCTCAAGGGCAGCGGCGACAAGGAGCAGTGGCTGCTGATCAAGGAAAAAGACCAGCAGGCCCGCCCCGCCGCCGAATACGATATTGTCCAGGCCCAGCCAAAGAGCGTCCTCAGTGACGCCTCGGTCGGTGAACCCAAGGCCAAGCCTCGCGCCAAACCACAGAAGCGGGCAACCGCCCTCCCCGAACAATTCGCCCCGCAACTGGCAACCCTGGTAGACCGCGCGCCCGAAGGCGACTGGCACTACGAGATCAAGTTCGATGGTTACCGCATGCTCGCCCGCATCCGCGGCGGCGAGGTACGCCTGTTTACCCGCAATGGCCATGACTGGACCGAGCGCCTGCCACGCCAGGTCAAGGCCCTGCAGGCCCTGAAGCTCAAGGACAGCTGGCTCGATGGCGAGATGGTCAGCCTTAATGACGACGGCCTGCCGGACTTCCAGGCACTGCAAAATGCCTTTGAGCTCGGCCGCAGCCTGGACATCGTCTACTACCTGTTCGACGCACCGTTTTTAAACGGCAGCGATCAACGCCAGGCGCCACTGGAGGAGCGACGCGCCGCGCTCAAAGACGCCTTGTCCGGCAGCCGCAGCAAACTGCTGCGTTTTTCCGAAGCATTTGCCGCCAACCAGCGCGATATCGTCGAAAGCGCATGCGAGCTGGCGTTGGAAGGCGTGATAGGCAAGCGTAAGGGCAGCCCCTACGTCTCCAGTCGAAGTACCGATTGGATCAAGCTCAAATGCCGCCTGCGCCAGGAGTTCGTGATCGTCGGCTACACACGCCCCCAGGGATCACGCAGCGGTTTTGGTGCGCTGCTGCTGGCCGTCCATGCCGATGGCGCGCTGGTCTATGCCGGGCGCGTGGGTACCGGGTTCGACCAGGCCTCACTGAAAAACATCCATGCCCGGCTCAAGCCTTTGGAACGCACGGCGTCGCCCCTGGCAAAACCGCTGACCGGCACCCAGGCGCGCGGCGTGCATTGGGTAGAGCCGACGCTGGTCGGTGAGGTGCAGTTTGCCCAATGGACCCGAGAGGGTGTGGTACGCCAGGCAGCGTTCATGGGCTTGCGCACGGACAAACCCGCCGCGCAGGTCATTCAGGAGCAGCCCCGCGCGGCCAAAACCCTGAAAGCATCGGCGGCATGCAAGGCCAGCGGGGTGACGATCACTCACCCCGACCGCGTCATCGACCCGCAAAGCGGCACGCAGAAACAGCAATTGGCGCAGTTCTACGAAGGCATCAGCGAATGGATCCTGCCCTTCCTGCGCCATCGCCCCGTGTCCCTGCTCAGGGCTCCGGAAGGCATCGAGGGCGAGCAGTTCTTCCAGAAGCACTCGGAGCGCCTGGCGATTCCGAACATCAAGCAACTGGACCCGGCACTGGACCCAGGCCATGCGCGCCTGATGGAGATCGACACGACGAAAGCGCTGGTTGGGGCCGTGCAAATGGGCACCCTCGAACTGCATACCTGGGGCGCCACTTCGGACAAGATCGAAACCCCGGACCTGTTTGTGCTGGACCTTGACCCGGACCCGGCGCTGCCCTGGAAAACCATGCTGGAAGCCGCTCAGCTCACCTTGTCGGTACTCGACGAGCTGGGGTTGGAAGCCTTCGTCAAGACCAGCGGCGGCAAAGGCTTGCACCTGGTCATACCGTTGGCGCGGCGGGATGGCTGGGACACGGTAAAAGCCTTTGCCAAAGCCATCGCCCAGTTCATGGCCCGGCAGTTGCCCGAGCGTTTTACCGCCACCTCCGGGCCAAAAAACCGCGTAGGCAAGATCTTCATCGATTACCTGCGCAATGCCCGTGGCGCCAGCACAGTGGCGGCCTATTCGGTACGCGCACGGCCGGGCTTGCCCGTGTCGGTACCGGTAAGTCGTGAAGAGTTCAAAGGCTTGCGCAGTGCCCAGCAATGGACGGTGGCCAATCTGCTGGAACGTTTGCAAGGCTTGAAGGAAGACCCGTGGGCGGGCTATGCCAATCGGCAAAAAATCAACAGAAAGATGTGGGATCAATTAGACGCCACGCCACCGAAGTGAGTGGCGCCCGGACCGGTTCAGATCAGCAGGAAGAGAGCCGCCAGGGCAGCGAAGATCGCCCACTTTTCCAGGTAATAACGCGTGCGGTTGCGCTTTTTCAGTTCTTTGCCACGCAGACGGATCGTGTACAGGCGAGTAAACGCGCGGTTGAGCCCACCCGTCTTGTCGCCGGAGTCATTGGGCGAGCCTGCGGCCGCCATCACAGTGCGGCTGAACCAGCGGTTGAAGGCGGCGGCCCAACGGTATTTCATCGGGCGCTCGATATCGCAGAACAGGATGATGCGGTTCTGTTGTGTAGTGTTTTCAGCGTAGTGAATATACGTCTCGTCAAACATCACCGGCTCGCCATCACGCCAGTAGTAACTTTCGCCGTCCACATTGATGTAGCAGCCCGGATCATTCGGCGTGTCCAGGCCCAGGTGGTAACGGTAGGAACCGGCATACGGGTCACGGTGGCGCACCAGCTTGGAGCCCGGCGGCAACTCGGCGAACATTGCCGCCTTGATCGAGCCGATGCCCTGCACCAGCTCGGTGGTACGCGGGCACAGCTTCATCGCCGAGGGGTGGCTGTCGCCATACCATTTCAGGTAGAACCGCTTCCAGCCGGACTTGAAGAACGAGTTGAAACCTACGTCGTTGTATTGGTCGGAGCGTTTGATTTCGCCCGCACGCATCAGAGCCTGGCCTTCCCGGCGAATCTCCTCCCAGTGCTCTTGCAGCGGGCTCAGTTCGGGAAAATCGCTGGGTGATAAATAAGGGCGGCCGGGCAGTTTGGAGAACAGGTAAAGGAAGCAGTTGATCGGTGCCAGGAAGGTCGAATGATCACTGAGTTGGCGACCCAGCTTATGCCGCACCCGACCACGCAGGTGTACATACGCAATGGAGGCAACGTAAAGAACAACAATGATGAGTTTCAAGGGATTTCGTCACATGTCAGAAGAAAACAGGCTGCTCCTGCGCGCCCACAACGGCTGAGGATGGATAGCAGCGTCTGAAATCACAATTCACACAATTGGCACGACCGGCTGAGTAATGTCCCGATACGTGGTCCGTGGCAGTTATTTAGCCACAGTTTGTAACCAAAAGTTAATCAAGAATTGTGAAAACCTGTCTAGTGAATGTGCCGGGCAGGCGCCTCGACGGCCGGCCTTGGGGCACGGCAACCACCGATCATCGAACGGCGAAAGATGGTAAAAGGCAGCACCGCCGGCAACGCCCGGTAATTACCCCCTCAGCAAAAAGGAATTTGTATGTCAGCCCTTTCAGATCCGGATAGTCAAACCCTTCAAGGCGTTTGGGAGCAAACCTCACTTGAAGACAGTGGCGTACTCAATCCCATCGATGCCCACAGCGCTCCGGGCGCTTTAACCACTATCAGCGGCGATCGTTTCGAAGTGAAGACCGTCAGTGGCGAAGTATTGTTGGCGGGTCGGTTTTTCCTGGACAGCAGCACGGTTCCCAAAAGCATTACCTGGGTGGACGCCCTGGGCGATGACGCCGGCAAGCACTTGCCCGCCAGTTATCGCCTGGAGGGGGATTCATTTGTGTTCATTGCGGCGGATGAAGGAATGCCCAGACCTATCGTGTTCAGTACCGGCCCAGGCCAAACCATGCGCACTTTCGTGCGCCGCGCGTGATGCTGCGCGCCATCCGAACGCGCGACAGCAATTTCACAAAGCCTTCACTTTCAGCCCTATAGGGTGAAGCCTACCTACTCCAGTAAATCCCTTGGCCCGCCAGTTCGCGGGCTTTTTTTTGCCTGGTGCGAATCGGCTCAGGCGGGACGCTTGGTGGCGGCCAGCGTGAAGCACAGGGGTAACTGGGCAGGCTGGTGCTCGTACTGGTCGTAAAGTTCTTCGCGATTGGAGTGGGCATATTCCTGCAGATGGTCGATCTGCAATTGCGCAGCAATCGCCGCGCTCACCACATCCCCCAGGGTGTGCACATACCAATAGGAGGTCGGCCCCGCCACTTCGCCCTGCCCCTCATAGACAATCGACTCCTGCAGCACAAAAGGCTCACGCTGGAAGTACGAACTGGCCGGCAACAGTGGGTCTGGCGCACGCGGGTCGAACATTTCCAGAAACGGGTGGGTTTCATACATCACCAGCGTGCCACCGGGTTTCAAGGTCCTGGCGACATGGCGCATGAACAGCGCCACATCCGGCATCCAGCCCAACACGCCGATGGTCACCAAGGCGATGTCGAAGCGCTCGTGCAAGCGTGATGGCAACTGGTGGATATCGCTTTCGATGAATTCCGGGTGGTGGGGCGAAACGTCGGCAAGCTCACAGGCCTGCTGCAGGAACGCCCGGGATTGGTCCACACCGACCACCGAACGCGCGCCCAGGCCAAACAGCGACAGGCTTTCGCGACCGTTATTGCAGCACACCTGCACCACCTCTTTGCCGGCAACGCCGATGTCTTGCAACAGCCCGGTAAGAGTGGGGTCCAGGCACGAAAACCCAGGGTCGCGGACCCCGTTAAGCAGGGCGCTCCAGGTCTCGGTGGTTTTGTGCAGGTCGGCGGAGTGATCCCAGGCGTCCTTGTTGCAGGCAATCGCCTGTTGAGCTGAGGGCATGTCCATTGCGTCTCCAGATAAGTCATACGGCGAGGCAAAGAAAATAAGCCACAAGCCTACAGATTAAAACCCCAGCAGCAGGCGAAACTAAATGAACTGCGCGCAGGTCACTAGCGCAATGAGTGTTCAGCCTTTGAACGCCCCCTGCGAAGTCCTGATCATGGCCACACACGCCGACCTGCGTAATACCCTGTCCCTGGACAGCCTGAATTTTTTCCTGGCGGATGTGCGCGACGGCCTCGGTCCATACCTGGCCATCTACTTGCTGGCGGTGCACAAATGGGATCCGGCCAGTATCGGCGTAGTCATGACCCTGGCAGGTATCGCCGCGCTGATCACCCAGGGCCCGGCGGGTGCCCTGATCGACCGCACGCGCAGCAAACGCGCTGTGATTGCCGTTGCCGCCCTGCTGGTGACCGGCAGTTGCCTGTTGCTGCCCTTCGTCAGTTCATTCAGCCTGGTTGCCTTGACCCAGGCGGCCAGTGCCATCGCCGCATCGGTGTTCGCGCCGGCGATCTCCGCGATTTCCCTGGGCATTACCGGGCCACGTGCGTTCACCCGGCGCACCGGGCGCAACGAAACCTTCAACCACGCCGGCAACGCTGTGGCGGCGCTGTTGGCCGGTGGCCTGGCGTACCTGTTCGGACCCGTGGTGGTGTTCTACCTGATGGCCTTTATGGCGGTGGCCAGCGTCGTGGCTGTCAGTTGCGTCTCGGCCAAGGCGATCGACCATGAGGTAGCCCGGGGCTTCGACCCTGCCCACCACAGCGACCATGAGCAGCCGTCCGGCATTGCGGTCTTGCTGGCCAACCGGCCGTTATTACTGTTTGCGGTCTGCTGCGCCCTCTTCCACCTGGCCAATGCGGCGATGCTGCCACTGGTCAGCCAGAAGCTCTCGCAGATCAACCTGCAGATGGCCACGCCACTGACCTCGGCCTGTATTGTCGCCGCACAATTGGTGATGGTGCCGACGGCCTGGCTGGTGGGCAGCAAGGCGGACGTGTGGGGGCGCAAGCCGCTGTTGCTGTTCGGCTTCATGATCCTGCCGCTGCGTGGCGTGCTCTACACCCTGTCCAGCGATCCCTACTGGCTGGTGGCCGTGCAGATGCTCGACGGCATCGGCGCAGGGATCTTCGGTGCGCTGTTCCCGGTGATCGTCAAGGACCTGACCCAGGGCACCGGGCGTTTCAACGTCAGCCTGGGGGCGCTGTCCACGGTATTTGGGCTGGGCGCGGCCTTGAGCAGCAGCCTGGCCGGTTTTGTGGTGCAGCAGGCCGGCTACAATGCGGCCTTCCTCACCCTGGCCGGGGTGGCGGGCGTCGCGTTGGCGCTGTTATGGCTGGCGATGCCGGAGACCCTGGCAAAACCCTTCTTCGCGCCTCACGCATCTACCGCCTGATATGAGCGACACTGTGCGCCAAACCCAAACAGCAAATGGAGTTGCCCCCATGAAGAAATACATCCTGTATCCGCTACTGCTTCTGCTCGCAGGATGCAGCACGGGGCCCTATCTGCATCCGGAGTCGACGGTGGGCAGCAACGCCCTGCTTTCGCGCACCTGCCCCGGCCCGAAAGCGGCGATGAGCTATGCCCCACTGGCAGAAGAACTCAACTGGGTTCATGTGCTGGTCTACGTGGCGCCACCCGGCACATCCAGCTGGCCGGGTAACCAGCGCTCAACCGCTGCTGAACTGCGCCTGTTCGGACGGCTCTACCCATCTAATACCTCAGTGCAGCGCACAGCAGCCGTCAAACAGGCCGAGCCGGCGCTTTGGGTCAGTGCAGCGTCGCCCGTCGTCACGGTCACCCTGGCGAATGGGCAAAGCTATCCTGTCACCATTGAACAACTCAAAACCGGTTTCGACCCCAGGAAAACATTCGACAGCGAGTTCAAAGGGACAGCATTGGGGCAAGGCGACATGGATGATTTCACGCTCACCTTCCCGGACATATTCGTCAACGGTGAAAAAGTCCCTATGGCCCCGATTCACTTCAAGAAACGCGAAGAGCGTTATGCGCCTGTGTTTAATTGCTGACAGGCCGGTTTTTTGGCGCTCAGCCGACTCTGTTATCGTGGGTCCTTCGACCGCAATGGAAGCATCGAAGAATGTATGGTCTACACTACCGCTCGGCCCCTCACACGCGCCCCATGACCGACATGCAGCTCGCGCAGGCAATCGCAACAACTTACTGAGCGCGGCCTCGTCGAGAATGGCTTGCCACATTCAAAGCACTGAACATCCCTCGTCGGCCGCCATACAACTGTCGCCTGACATATGCGACAATGCGCGCCAAATTCCAACACACATCCCCCATTTTTTGCTCAGCGACCGGGTTTCGCGCCTTGATGTCGCTGTTGATGCATGCCTGAAGGCTCCTGCCGCCACGCTCGCAACCCATTGATAGGTAAAGTAATTGATCTCCACAGCTAACATCACCATGCAGTTCGGCGCCAAGCCGCTCTTTGAGAACGTCTCGGTCAAGTTCGGCGCCGGCAACCGGTATGGTCTGATCGGTGCCAACGGTTGCGGCAAGTCGACCTTCATGAAAATCCTCGGCGGCGACCTCGATCCGTCCGGCGGCCAGGTCATGCTGGAGCCGAATGTGCGCCTGGGTAAGTTGCGCCAGGACCAGTTCGCCTACGAAGAATTCACCGTACTCGACACCGTGATCATGGGCCACGAGGAGCTGTGGAAGGTCAAGGCCGAGCGCGACCGTATCTACTCGCTGCCGGAAATGAGCGAAGACGACGGCATGGCCGTGGCCGAGCTGGAAACCGAGTTCGCCGAGATGGACGGCTACACCGCCGAATCCCGTGCCGGTGAACTGCTGCTGGGCCTGGGTATTCCCCTGGAACAGCATTTCGGCCCGATGAGCGAAGTCTCCCCCGGCTGGAAACTGCGTGTGTTGCTGGCCCAGGCGCTGTTCTCGGACCCGGAAGTGCTGTTGCTCGACGAACCGACCAACCACCTGGACATCAACACCATCCGCTGGCTGGAAAACATCCTGACCCAGCGCTCCAGCCTGATGATCATCATCTCTCACGACCGTCACTTCCTGAACAGCGTGTGCACCCACATGGCTGACCTGGACTACGGCGAGCTGCGCCTGTTCCCGGGCAACTACGACGAGTACATGACCGTGGCGACCCAGTCCCGCGAGCAACTGCTGTCGGATAACGCCAAGAAGAAAGCGCAGATCTCCGAGCTGCAGTCCTTCGTCAGCCGCTTCTCGGCCAACGCCTCGAAAGCCAAGCAGGCCACTTCCCGCGCCAAGGCGATCGACAAGATCCAGCTGGCCGAGGTCAAGCCTTCGAGCCGTGTGAGCCCGTTCATCCGTTTCGAACAGAACAAGAAGCTGCATCGACAGGCGGTCATCGTCGAGCGCATGGCCAAAGGTTTCGGCGGCAAGCCGCTGTTCAAGGACTTCAGCTTCCAGATCGAAGCCGGCGAGCGCGTGGCGATCATCGGCCCGAACGGTATTGGCAAGACCACCCTGCTGCGCACCCTGGTCAACGAACTGACGCCGGATGCCGGCAGCATCAAGTGGACCGACGCCGCGGAACTGGGCTACTACGCCCAGGACCACGCCCACGACTTCGAAGACGACGTCACACTGTTCGACTGGATGGGCCAGTGGACCCAAGGCGAGCAAATGATCCGTGGCACCCTGGGTCGTATGCTGTTCTCCAACGATGAAATCCAGAAGTCCGTAAAGGTGATCTCCGGTGGTGAGCAAGGCCGCATGCTGTTCGGCAAGCTGATCCTGCAGAAGCCGAACGTGCTGATCATGGACGAACCGACCAACCACTTGGACATGGAATCCATCGAGGCGCTGAACCTGGCGCTGGAGAACTACCCGGGCACGCTGATCTTCGTCAGCCACGACCGTGAGTTCGTATCGTCCCTGGCCACCCGCATCATCGAGTTGAGCGCCAACGGTGTGATCGACTTCAGCGGCACCTACGACGATTACCTGCGCAGCCAAGGCGTGGTGTTCTAACAGTAGCGACCTGAAACCCTGGGGAACAGGCTCGTTGTGGTGAGCAGGCTTTTGTGGTGAGCGGGCTCGCCACAGTAAGCCGGTTTCTCAGCCAAAGTAGTTAGCCTGCTTCCTTTTCCCCCAAGCCCTTGCCATGATGCATTCACCGCCCGCCCGCGAACGAGTGCCCATGTCTGCTGCCGCCCCCAGTTCACTGTCGATCACCCTGCAGATCGTCTCCATCGTCTTCTACACCTTCATCGCCTTTATCTGCATCGGCCTGCCGATTGCGGTAATCCCGGGCTATGTCCATGAGCAACTGGGCTTCAGCGCGGTGGTGGCCGGGATTACCATCGGCTCGCAGTACCTGGCAACCCTGCTCAGCCGCCCCATGGCCGGGCGCATGTCCGACAACGTCGGCACCAAGCGCGCGATTGTGCTGGGGCTGGCGGGCATCCTGATCAGCGGAGTATTGACGTTCTTCGCCACCCTGGTGGACAGCCTGCCCAGCCTGAGCCTGGGGATTCTGATCCTCGGCCGGCTGTTGCTGGGCGTGGCCCAGGGCCTGATCGGCGTGGGCACCATCAGTTGGTGCATGGGCCAGGTCGGGGCGGAGCACACGGCGCGGTCGATTTCGTGGAATGGCATTGCCTCCTACGGCGCCATCGCCATCGGCGCGCCGCTCGGAGTGGTGATGGTCGCCGAATATGGCTACACCAGCCTGGGTATCGCGCTGTCGGTATTGGCGGCGCTGGGCCTGGTGCTGATCCGCAATAAACCCTCGGTGCCGGTAGTGCGCGGCGAGCGCCTGCCGTTCTGGGCGGTGTTCGGGCGCATTGCACCCTTTGGTGCCAGCCTGTGCCTGGCATCCATCGGCTACGGCACCCTGACCACCTTTATCACCCTGTATTACCTCAATCGCGGCTGGGCCGGCGCGGCGTACTGCCTCACGGTGTTTGGCGTGTGTTTTATCCTCTCGCGGCTGCTGTTCATCTCCGCGATCAGCCGGTTTGGCGGCTTCAGGGCGGCGATTGCCTGCATGATCATCGAGACCCTGGGCCTGACGCTGCTGTGGCTGGCACCGTCCACCGGCGTAGCCTTGATCGGTGCAGGGCTGACCGGCTTTGGCTTGTCGCTGGTGTACCCGGCGCTGGGCGTGGAGGCCATCAAGCAGGTGCCGAACAGCAGTCGCGGTGCGGGCCTGAGTGCCTATGCGGTGTTTTTCGACCTGGCCCTGGCGATTGCCGGGCCGTTGATGGGCGCCGTGGCGCTGAACCTGGGTTACAGCTGGATTTTCTTCTGCGCAGCGCTGTTATCGGTCACGGCGCTGGGCGTGACCTTGCTGCTCAAGCGCCGCGCTTACTGATCGGCGGTCTGCAAACCGGCGCGGGTAGCCTGGCCGAGGGTGTGGCTGAAAAAACGCCCGGCTTCGGAGATCAGGTCGCGGTGGATACCTTCACGGTCGACGCCGTCGGCATCGGTGCAGATGGCCGGCATCGCGGCCAGTTGGTCGCTGTCGCACGGCGCCATGAATACGAAGTGCCCTGCCCCCGCCAGCAGCTTGAAGTCCGGTGGCTCCGGCAGTTTGCGTGCCAGGGCGGCGGCGTTCTTGTCGACCGCCACCAGCTTGTCGCCATCGCCGCTGTAGAGCAGCACCGGCACATGCACGTCGGCCAGGGTGTGGCGGCCGAACATCAGGCTCAACGGCGCCATCAACATCAAGGCATGAATGCGTGGGTCGGATTGCGGTTGCAGGTCGTCACGGTCCACCACCAGTTCGCCCTTGGTGGTGCAGGCATCACGATCTTCGGGGCGTTCCTGGCAATAACGGCGCAGGCGGTCGAAGTCCGGCTTGGCACCGGCCAGGATCAACGCGGTTTCGCCACCGGCCGAATAGCCGATAACGCCCACCTGATCGACGTTGACGAACGGCGACAGCATCGCGTCGGCCAGGGTCGCGGTGATCGCTTCGGAAATCTGGATCGGCCGGCCGTACAGGTTACTCACCGTGCCCAGGCGGCTGTGGTCCTTATAGTTATCGCCGGGATGCAACACCGCGACCACCACAAAGCCTTTGCGCGCCAGGGAGGTGGCCAGGTCATGCAGGGCCAGCGGCGTACCGGTGTTGCCATGGGACAGCATCAACATCGGGAAGCGGCCAATGGCGATCTTGGAATCTTCGCTGGCGGCGACGTGATAGGGACCCAGTTGCGTGCTGTGTTCAGCGTCGGTCGATGGGTAGAAAGCCACGGCTTTCATCGGCTGCTGGTCCAGCGGGTCGAGAAAGCTCATGCGGTGGAAGCCCACACTCCAATGGGGGTGCGGCGCGGGCGCAGCGTGCACTGAAATCAGGCCGCCGAGCAGGGAAAGAACCATAACAGCACAAAGACGCATCATGAGGATGTCCACCTTTGCTGCGTGACCACGTTCAACACCCGCGGCATGTCTATATGAAAAGTCCATGGTTCAAGGCACTCGCATCGGGTGATAAACCCATGCGTGCATAACCTGGGCCAAAGTAATGACAACGGGTAAACGAAAAAACTCCGTATTCCGGTCGTTTCAGGCGACAAGAATACAGAGTTTAGGCGCCCGGCTTCGGATTGAAACCGAGCAGAGGCGAAATTTACATAAGCCTTACGCCGCGGCGAACAATTGTTCGTTGATGAGCACGTTAGCGTCGCTCAGGGATTTGCTGCGCACTTCATCACCGTAGGCCAGGCCATGGGCGCGGACGAATTCGATGTCGGTAATGCCGAGGAAGCCCAGCATCACTTTGAGGTATTCCTCGTGGGCCACACCGGTTGCCTGGCCGACATGCATGCCGCCGGAGGTGGACACAATGACGACTTTCTTGTTACCGCACAGGCCTTCAGGGCCCGCTTCGGTGTAACGGAAGGTCTGGCCGGCAACGGCGATGCGGTCGATCCAGGCTTTCAACTGGGTTGGAATGGTGAAGTTGTACATCGGCGCACCGATCACCACGGCGTCGGCGGCGAGGAATTCGGCCAGGCTGTTGGCACTCAGGTCGGCCTCGTGTTGTTGCGCGGAGTCACGCAATTCGGCGGCGGTGCCCAGGGCGCCCAGGGTCGCGCCGGAGAAGTGGTTGATGCCTTCGCTGGCGAGGTCGCGATAGGTCACTTCCACACCTGGCTCGGCCGCTTGCCAGGCCTTGACCACGCCAGCGCTGAGCTGACGGGAAGCCGAGTTGTCGCCGAGGATGCTGGAATCGATGTGCAACAGTTTCATGGTGGATCTCCGAGTGTGGGATCGACAGTGGCGATCAGATGGAGGGGATGCTACGCATGAAACCAATAGTCGATAAGACGCCTGAAATGCGATAGTTTGTCCCACTGACAGGACAATAGGCTGACCATGCAAGACCTCAACGACCTCTACTATTTTGCCAAAGTCGTCGAAGCCGGCGGTTTTGCGGCGGCCGGGCGGCTGTTGGGCATTCCCAAATCGCGGCTGTCGCGGCGCATTGCCGAGCTGGAAGAGCGCCTCGGCGCGCGCCTGCTGCAACGCACCACGCGGCAACTGACCCTGACCGCCGTCGGCGAGCGCTACCTGCGCCACTGCCAGGCGATGCTGCTGGAAGCGGAAATGGCCGATGAGGCCGTCGCCAGCATGTCCAGCGAACCCCGTGGGCGCCTGAGGGTGACGTGCCCGGTGGGCCTGGCGCAAAACATGATGCCGGATGTGGTCGCGGGTTTCCTGGCTGCCCACCCCCAGGTGCAGTTGGAAATGACCCTGGTCAACCGCCGTGTCGACCTGGTAGCCGAAGGCATCGATGTGGCGCTGCGCGTGCGCGAACTGGGCGATGAAGACCCGCTGCTGGTCACCAAGCGCCTGCGCCCCGCCCAGACGGCCCTGGTCGCCAGCCCGAACTTTTTGCACGGTCGGCACATCAACACCCTCGACGACCTCAAGCAACTGCCGATACTCGGCGCGCTGGAAGCTGACCGCATGGTGCACCAACGCATCCTCGATCCCGAAGGCAACCCCCACGACCTGGTGATGGAAGCGCGCCTGGGCGTCGATGACTTCAACGTACGCAAGGCCAGCGCCATCATGGGCCTGGGCTTTACCGTGCTGCCGATGATGTACTGCGAAGAAGAACTGGCCAGCGGCCGGCTCGTACAATTGCTGCCGGAGTGGTCGTTGCCGGGCGGCTGGCTGCAGGCCGTCTACCCGCATCGCCGCGGCGTGCTGCCGGCGATTCGCGCCTGGATCGATTACCTGGAAGAAGGCTTCAAAAGCTGCGGAGACCGCCTGCTATGAAAATGACCGAAGCACAGGTCGCGACGTTCTGCCTGAGCCTGCCCGGCGCGCGGGAAGACTACAAATGGGGCGGCGTGCGGGTGTTCTCGATCGCCGGCAACAAAATGTTCGCCCTGCAAAACCTGCGCGGCGACTCACTGGCGTTCAAGGTCGACAAGGACTTGTTCCTCGGCCATGTGGACCGTCCCGGCATCCACCCGGCGCCGTACCTGGCACGCGCGCAGTGGATCATCATGAACACGCCCTACCCGCTGGGGGCCGAGGAACTGCGTAGCCTGTTGCAGCGCTCCCACCAGTTGGTGGTGAGCAAACTGCCCAAGCGCACGCAGGTGGGGTTGCTGCTAGAGAACGGACAGTAGCGTGCCACCGAGGAACAACTGGTCCAGCCAGAACACCTGGTGCAACAACACGATCACCCAGAACAGCACCTGGTAAGACACTTTGCGCGTCTTGTGCCGGAACACCTGCTGGGCAATCAGCGCCCCCGGCCAGCCGCCCGCCAGTTCCACGGCGTGGAGAATGTTTTCCGGAGTGCGCCAACTGTCGGTGCGAGACTTGCGCTTGTCGCTCCAATACAGGAAAAACGCGATCACGCTGACCATCCCATAGGCCGCCAGCGGGATCACGGTTTCGCCGCGTTGCCACACCAATACCGACCCCACCAGCGGCGCCGCGCACAGCAGCACAAAGATCGCCGCTTTCAAGCGCGGATGCTGAACCATCATGCCTTGGCCGCCGCCCAGTCGATCCAGCCGAATTGCCAGGTCGCCAGGATCAACAGGCCGAACGCAATGCGGTACCAGGCGAACGCCGCGTAGCTATGGCTGGCGATGAACTTGAGCAGGCCCTTGACCGCGATCATCGCGAAGATGAACGAGGTGACGAAGCCGATGGCGAACACCGGCAGGTCCGCCGGCTGGAACAGATCGCGGTATTTGTAGCCCGAGTACACCGCCGCACCGACCATGGTCGGCATGGCCAGGAAGAACGAAAACTCGGTGGCGGTCTTGCGCGACAGGCCGAACAGCAGGCCGCCGATGATGGTCGAGCCGGAGCGCGACGTACCCGGGATCATCGCCAGGCACTGGGCAAAACCGACCTTGAGCGCGTCTTTCCAGGTGATGTCATCGACGCTTTCGGCGTGCACTTCATGCTCGCGGCGCTCGGCCCACAGCATGACGATGCCGCCGATCACCAACGCGGTGGCCACAGTGATCGGGTTGAACAGGTAATGGTGAATCAGGTCGGCAAAGATCACCCCCAGCACCACGGCGGGCAGGAACGCGATCAGCAGGTTGACCGTGAAGCGCTGGGCGTTGCGCTGGGTCGGCAAGCCGGTGACCACATCGAGGATCTTGCGCCGGAATTCCCAGACCACCGCGAGGATCGCACCCAGCTGGATGATGATGTTGAACGCCATGGCGCGTTCGCCGCCGAAGTCGAGCAAATCGGCGACGATAATCTGGTGGCCGGTGCTGGAGATCGGCAGGAACTCGGTAAGCCCCTCCACGACGCCAAGAATCAATGCCTGAATGGCGGTCCAAAAATCCATGCTTCCCCCAAAGGTCATGCGCTGTGGCATGCCTTATCAATCTTTTAATGGTTCACTGACGAGCGCACTCAAGTGCCCGGTGTTGACCATGGTCAATGCCGGCCTGCAAAAATTCTGTGAAAAATCAGGCAGTACTCAGGTTTTGCGATTTCAGGCCGAAAGCCTATCAGACAAGGCGTAAAAGTCGATGCGACGCCCACAATTATAAAAAGCCCGGAGTGACAGGACGATGAACAGTTTGCGCAATATGTCGATCAGCCGACGCCTCTGGATGATCCTGATCGTCGCCGTGCTGATGCTGATGGCCCTGGGTTTGCTGATGCTCAAGCAGATCCACGACGACCTGTACCAGGCCAAGCGCCAGCAGACCCAGCACGTGGTCCAGACCGCCAGCGGGATCCTGACGTTTTATCACAGCCTCGAAACCACCGGGGTTATGACCCGCGAAGCGGCGCAAAAACAAGCCCTGAGCGCGGTGCGCGGCTTGCGCTATGACCACGACGACTACTTCTGGATCAATGACCTCACCCCCGTGATGATCATGCACCCGGCCAACCCCAAGCTGGACGGCCAGAACCTCTCGGCCATCCGTGACCCCGACGGGTTTGCCGTGTTCAACGAGTTCGTGATCCTGGCCAAGGCCAAGGGGGCCGGCATCATCAACTACCGCTGGCCGAAGCCGGGTGCGGAGGCGCCGGTGGCGAAAACCTCGTATATCCAGTTGTTCGAGCCGTGGGGCTGGATCATCGGCTCCGGCGTGTACGTCGACGATGTGCAGGCCGAGTTCAACAGCCAAGTGTGGAAGGCCTCGCTTATCGTCCTCGGCATCGCACTGGTGATGGCCCTGCTGGTATCGCTGATTGCCCGCAGCATCGTGCGCCCCCTGCAGGATGCGGTGAACGCCATGGGCAACATCGCCAGCGGCGAAAGCGACCTGACCCGCAGCCTCGATACCCACGGCCGCGACGAAGTCACCCAGCTGTCCCAGCACTTCAACACCTTCACGGCCAAGCTGCGCCAGGTCGTCAGCCAGTTGCAGGTGTGCGCCAACGCCCTGGGCCAGTCGTCCACGGAGCTGGGCAACAACGCGACCCAGGCCCATGACCGCAGCCAGCAACAGTCCCAGCAGATGGAACTGGTGGCCACCGCCATCAATGAAGTCACCTACGGCGTGCAGGACGTGGCCAAGAACGCCGAACACGCCGCCAGCGAAATGCGCGATGCCCAGGCCCAGGCCCAGCAAGGCCAGGTCAATATCGACAGCAGCCTGCAGCAGATCGACCAGCTCTCCACCACCATCAGCCAGGCCGTGGAAGTGATCCGCACCTTGTCCAGCGAAAGCACGCAGATCGGTGGTGTGTTGGAAGTGATCCGCTCCATCGCCGACCAGACCAACCTGCTGGCCCTCAACGCCGCCATCGAAGCGGCGCGCGCCGGGGAACAAGGCCGTGGTTTTGCCGTGGTGGCCGATGAAGTCCGCCTGCTGGCCCAGCGCACGCAAAAATCCACCGCCGAGATCCAGGCGATGATCGAGCGCCTGCAAGGTCACTCGGAAGCCGCGGTCAAGGTGATCAGCGACAGCCACAGCGCCTCGCAACTGACCATCGAACAAGCCGGCCAGGCCGGTGCCAGCCTCACCGCCATCGGCCAGGCGCTGCACAACCTCAACGGTTTGAATGCCTCGATTGCCAGCGCCACCCTGCAACAGGCCCATGTGGTGGAAGACATCAACCAGAACGTCACCCAGGCTGCGAGCCTGTCCCACAGCACCGCAATGGCGGCCGAGCAGTCCAACGTGGCCAGCGTGCATTTACGCGGGCTGAGCGAGCAGCTCGACGGCCTCTTGCGCCAGTTCAAGGTCTAACACTGCTCCAAATGTGGGAGGGGGCTTGCCCCCGATGGCGATACATCAGTCTGCATATGTGCAGCTGACCCTCCGCTATCGGGGGCAAGCCCCCTCCCACATTTGCCTTACTGTGTTTTGAAGATTGCTGGCCTCTGGTTACAATCCCCGCCCTCTCCCACTCTCCCAAGGAACCGCCATGTCCGGGCTTGAACTGTTCGCCGCCGCCCTGGGGGTGATCGCTGTCTGGCTGACGGTCAAGCAAAACCCCTGGTGCTGGCCCATCGGCCTGGTGATGGTGTTGCTGTACACCTGGGTGTTCTATGACGTGAAGCTTTATTCCGACATGCTGCTGCAAGTGGTCTACGCCGCCCTGCAAGTCTACGGCTGGTGGCAGTGGACCCGCGCCGGCGAGGTCAGGCAAGGGCGTCAGGTCACCCGCCTGGGTTGGCCGGCAATCATGACCAGCATGGCCATCGGTGCGGTCGGCAGCCTGCTGCTGGGCGCTGCGATGGCGCACTGGACCGACGCTGCGCAACCCTGGCTGGATGCCGCCCTCACCGGTTTCAGCCTGGTGGCGCAACTGTGGATGGCGCAGAAACGCGTGCAATGCTGGCCGCTGTGGATTGCCGTGGACGTGATTTTTGTCGGGCTGTTCCTCTACAAAGGCTTGTACCTCACCGCTGCGCTCTATGCCCTGTTCACCGTGATCGCCGTGCAAGGCTGGCGTGAATGGCGCGCCGACCCGGCGTTACGCGCATGAAGGTGGTGGTCCTGGCCGGTCCCGAGTCCAGCGGTAAAAGCTGGCTGGCTGCCGAGCTGCACGCGCATTTCGGTGGGCTGATGGTCGGTGAGTACGTGCGGTATTTCATCGACCGGCACCAGCGCGACACCCACCTGGGGGATATCCCGGCCATCGCCCACGGCCAACTGGCCTGGGAAGATGCCGCCCGCGCCCGGCAGCCGCGCCTGCTGGTCCTCGACACGCACCTGCTGACCAACAGACTGTGGAGCCAGACCCTGTTCGGCGACTACCCGGCATGGCTCGACGACGAACTGCTGGCGCGGCATTACGACCTGCACCTGCTGCTGTCGCCGGATGATGTGGAATGGACCGCCGACGGCCAGCGCTGCCAACCGGAACTGGCCGACCGCCAGGCGTTTTTCCAGGACAGTCTGGCGTGGATGCAGGCGCATCGACAGGCGGTGGTGGTCATCAGGGGGAGTTGGGAGGAGCGCCGCACCGCGGCGTTTGCTGCGGTAGAACAGCTGTTGTAGTGAGCGGGTTTGCCCCGCGCTGGGTGGCGAAGCCGCCCCAATAAAAAACACCGCAGCCTGCCAGACAGGACGCGGTGTTTGGTTTTAGGGGGGGTTAGTAGCCCAGCGACAGGCCGGTATTACGCCGCGGGTCATTCGCGCCATAGAAGCGGTTGTTGCCCACCGGCTTGCCATCCAGGGACGGTGCGCCCACCAGGATCGCCGCCAAGTGGTTGGCGTCCTGCGGCCCGGCAAACTTGTGGCCCCAGCTTTCCAGAATCTTCTGGGTGTCCGGGCTGACCGCGAAGGTCTCCAGGTTGGTGGTTTCCGGCATCCATTGCTGGTGGAAACGCGGCGCGTCCACGGCTTCCTGGATATTCATCTTGTAGTCGATGACATTCAGGATGGTCAGCAGGGTCGCGGTAATGATGCGGCTGCCACCTGGCGTACCTACGACCATCACGGCCTTGCCGTCCTTGGTCACGATGGTCGGGCTCATCGACGACAGCGGCGCCTTGCCCGGTGCGATGGCGTTGGCTTCACCCTGGACCAGGCCGTACATGTTCGGCACCCCGACCTTGACGGTGAAGTCGTCCATTTCATCGTTGAGGATCACCCCGGTCTTGCTCGCCATCACGCCCGCACCGAACCAGTCGTTGAGGGTGTACGTGACCGAGACCGCGTTGCCCCATTTGTCGACGATCGAGTAGTGCGTGGTGTTGTTGCCTTCGTGCGGTGACACACCCGGCTTGATCGCCTGGGAATCCCCGGCCTTGTGCGGCTCGATGGCGTCACGCAGTTTGGCCGCGTAGTTCTTGTCCAGCAGATGCTCGATCGGGTTCTTCACGAAATCCGGATCGCCCAGGTAGCTGTTACGGTCCACGTAGGCGTGGCGCATGGCTTCGATCTGGTAGTGCAGGCCCTGGGCCGAGTGATAGCCGAGGTCGGCCATCGGGTAGCCTTCGAGGATGTTCATGATCTGGCAGATCACCACGCCGCCCGAGCTTGGCGGCGGTGCCGAGACCACGTGGTAGCCGCGGTAGTCGCACTCGATGGGCGCCAGTTCGCGGGTCTTGTACGTGTCGAGGTCGGCCTGGGTGATGATGCCCTTGCCGGCCTGGCTGGAATCCACCAGGGCCTTGGCGACCCAACCCTTATAGAAACCGTCGCTGCCCTTGGCGGAGATTTCCTTGAGGGTCCTGGCCAGGTCTTTCTGCACCAGCTTCTGGCCGACCTGCAGCGGCTGGCCGTTGTGCAGGAAAATCCCGCGCATATCCTTGTCTTTTTCGAACTCGCCGGTGGCGGTGTGCAGCAGGTCGATATCGCCCTGCTCCAGGGCAAAGCCGTTTTCCGCCAGCTTGATCGCGGGGGCAATCACCTGGGCGCGCTTGAGGGTGCCGTACTTGCTCAGGGCCAGCTCCATGCCGGACACGGTGCCAGGCACACCGACCGCCAGGTGTCCCTTGGCACTCAAGCCTTCGACCACATTGCCGGCCTTGTCCAGGTACATATCGGCGGTGGCCGCCAACGGGGCTTTTTCGCGGAAGTCGAGGAAGGTCTTGCGCCCATCCGCCAGTTGCACGGTCATGAACCCACCGCCGCCCAGGTTACCCGCCGCCGGGTACACCACCGCCAGCGCATAGCCGACCGCCACCGCCGCATCCACCGCGTTGCCGCCGGCCTTGAGTACATCCACGCCGACATGCGTGGCCAAATGCTGGGCGGTCACCACCATGCCATTTTCACCGGCCACCGGGGCCTGGGAAGCGGCCTGTACGCCGCTGACGGTCAACACCAGGGCGGTGGCAATTAAGGTGCGGCTGAAGGGTTGGTATTTCATCCATGGCTACTCTAGTTATTGAGATGCACCAAAATAGCCCGTCCCGAATTTAATCCCCAGCGCAATGGCGTTTTTATTACAGAACCTGTCGGTCACAGAACGGCACGTGCAAAGCCGCGTTGCAGATCCTCGATCAGCGCGGCCACATCTTCCAGACCGATATGCAGGCGCACCACCGGGTTCAACCCCCGGTCGGCCGCACTGTCGCGGTCGCGGGTGTCGGCCACGATGACCAGGCTTTCATAGCCGCCCCACGAAGAGCCCAGGCCAAACAGCTGCAAGCCGTCGATAAACCGCTCGACGTAAGCGGCCTCGGCATTCACCAGTTCAAACGACACCAAGCCATTGCTGCCGGTGAAGTCCCGACGCCACAACCCATGCCCCGGATGCCCGGGCAAGGCCGGGTGGAACACGCGCTTAACCTGCGGTTGCGCCTGCAACCACAGGGCGATGTCCACGGCCTGGCGTTCGTGCACATCCAGGCGCGAGGCCAGGGTGCGGGCGCCGCGCAGGATCAGGTAGGCGTCGTCGGCACTCACCGCGTTGCCCAAGGTGTCGCTCATCCTGCCCAGCGTCGGCCAGGCCGCCTGCGTGGTGCACACACTGCCCATCATCACGTCGCTGTGACCGCCAAGGTACTTGGTCAGGGCCATGATCGAAATATCCGCGCCCAACGCCAGCGGTCGGTACAGGTAGCCCGAGCCCCAGGTGTTGTCGACGGCGAGCAGGATGTCGCGTGGCTTGCACAACGCGGCAATCGCCGGCAGATCGCACAGCTCATACAACAGTGAGCCCGGTACTTCGGCGTAGACCAGCCGGGTATTGGCTTGCAGTTGCGCTTCCAGCCCCTTGCCATCGGGCGCGAAGTAGCTGACCTCGATGCCGAACGGCTGGAGGAACTCCCGTGCCAGCTTGCGCACCGGGGAGTACACCGCGTCGGTGATCAACACATGATCGCCGGGGCGCAGGTAGGCCAGGAACACCTGGGCCGCTGCCGCCAGGCCCGTGCCGTAGAGCCGCGTGCGAAAGCCACCCTCCAGCTCGGTGACCAGGTCTTCCAGCGCATGGGAGGTCGGGTTGCCACGCGCGCCGTAGGTCAGCACCCGCTCGCCGTCGCGGCGGGCACGGGCGTCGCGCATCTGCGCCAGGTTGTCGAACAGCACGGTGCTCAAGCGCGTGACGGGTACGTTGACGGCGCGGCCGCCATGACCTTTTTCGGTACGCGCGGCATGGATCAAGCGCGTGCGCACCCGCGACACAGGTACCAGCGGCTTGAGGCTGGCGATTTCCGCTTCGCTCATTTGTGCGAGCAGGCCGATTTCCCAGGCCAGGTACTGGCGCGCGGCGTCCTTGTTGCCGCTGTGACGGTCGTGGGTGAAAAACAGGAAGTCGATACACTCGGCGTCGGGCGGTGTCTGCGGGTCTTGGTTGACCGGCAGGCCGGCCGAGACCCAGGCGGCGAAGCCACCGTCGAGCAACCGGGCCGACAGGCCTTCGGCAGCAAAGGCCGCCAATGCCGGGTCATCCGCCACCAGCACCAAGGGACGATGGTCGGTCTTGAGCCGCGCACGAATCGACCAGCGGGAACCGGCAATATGGCCCTTGCGGTAGGCCATGCTCGGGCGCAGGTCGATCAGGTTCACATCGCTCAATTCCAGCGCCAGGGCCTGGGCGCTGATCAGCGGCAACGGCTGATACGCCACTGGAGGCAACACCGGCAATACCAGGCCGCTGTCGATACCGCCGCTCAGCACATAGGCTTGGTGCCCGAGTTGACGCAGCCAACTGGCGACAATCGGCGCACGCACGCCATCGCTGTCCACCAGCACGATGCGCGCCTGGCGCACGCCGATATACAGGTCGGTGGCCTGGATCAACTGCCCGCCCGGTGTATGTTGCGCGCCTGGCAACGAACCAAGGGCAAACTCTTCAGCGGTGCGCACATCACACAGGAACAGGCTGCGTTGCGCGTCATCCGCCCATTGTCGAACCTGATCCGCCGATACCGTCACCACCCCTGCCCGCTCGGCCAATTGCCGCGCAGCCAGGCGCTGCCGAGCCAGGTCAGTGCTGACCTGATCGGCATAGCGCCGCGTACTGCCATGTTCCAGCTGGAAATCCTCCAGGTACCAGCCCTGGGTACCGTTTTCCAGAGCATAGATGGGGTTTTTCAAGCCCAGGTTGATCAGGGTCTGGGCGCCGATAATGCTGCGGGTGCGTCCGGCGCAATTGACCACGATGGGCGTGCTGTCATCCGGCACCAGATCATGCACGCGATAGCCCAACTCACCGTTGGGGCAGCAGATGGAACCGGGGATGGTCATCTTGCGGTATTCATCGAACGGTCGCCCGTCCAGCACCACCAGCGGCTCGCCGCGCACCTGCCAATCCGCCAGCTGGCGCGCAGTGACATGGGGCGTATGACTGGCCTCCTCCACTAACTCACCAAAGGCCTTGGACGGCACATGCACACCGGCAAACAGCTGCAACCCCGCCGCCTGCCAACCCTCGGCACCGCCCTCCAGCACATGCACGCGGCGGTAGCCCAGCGCCTGCAAACGCGCGGCAACCAGCGCCGCCACCTCGCCGCCATCCTGGTCATAGATCACCAGCCGCACCTGCGGGTTGGGCGCCAGGCGGCGTGCCTCCAGCTCCAGGCGGCTATAGGGCAGGTTCACCCCATGGAACAGGTGGGCTTCGCCGTATTGCCCGTGTTCGCGCACGTCGAACACGGCGATTTCCTGCCCGTCGAACAGCCATTGCTGCAGTTGACGTGGGGTGATGGTCTGGCTCATGGAAGTCCCAACAATTAAGAGAAAAGTGGCTGCAACGCTTCAGGCATAAGCCTTGATCGACGGCGCCATCTGCGAGGCGTTGTAGTTGAGGATACGGCCGTCCGCGTCCACGCCGTAGCGGCCATTGAGGGATTCCAGCGGCAAGCCATACAGGTGGAAATGCAACGTTGCCTGCTCACCTTCAACCTTGATGCCATGCAGGTCTTCACCGAGGAACGAGATCGACGTGCCCGGCTGCACGATCACTTCCTTCTCAAGGCTCAGGGTGGTGAAGCCCGGCTCGCGACCTTCGTCATTGCGTGCATAGACGTAGTTGATCTCCTGGCCTTCCACCGCGCTGATGATCGCCCAGGTCTCATGGTTGTGCGGGAGCGTGCTTTTGCCCGGCAACAGCGAGTTGAGGTACAGGGTCGGCGTATCGCCGTCGTCGTTCAGGCGATAGCGGAATGCGGTGCTGCCCTGCCCTGGCACAGGTGCGGGGAATGCCTCGAAGTTGAACAGGTCGCGGCGCTCGGCCAATTGTTCCAGCAGGCCGACGATGTCCACCAGGGCCGCACGGTCTACGCCGCGCTGGTTGATAACGCGGATCTGCTGCAAAAACGCCTCGATCACGGCGGCACGGTTTGCGTTGCTCATCACGGTTTTCCTCTTATCAGACTGACAGGCTGTAACGGCTCAAATGGGTCAACAGGTACGGGTCATGGTGGATGGGGCCACGGCGCCCCGAATCGCCCAAGGCATGGCGCAGAAACGTCTGGGTGCGTTCGTTGCCCGGGTTCTGGAAGATCTGCGTGGCGCTGCCATGCTCGACAATCACGCCGTTTTCGGTGAAGTACACGACGTCGCTGATCTCTTCGGCGAAGCGCATTTCATGGGTGACCAGCACGCAGGTCATGCCCTCTTCGGTCAACTCGCGGATCACCGTCAGCACTTCGCCGACGGTTTCCGGGTCGAGCGCCGAGGTCACTTCGTCAAACAGGATCAGCTCCGGGCGCATCGCCAGGGCGCGAGCAATCGCCACGCGCTGCTGCTGGCCGCCGGATAACTGGCCGGGGTACGCATCGGCCTTGTGCTCCATGCGCACCTTGGCCAGCAGCGCCCGCGCGTCTTTTTCCGCATCAGCACGGCTGCGACCGAGCACCTTGCGCGGGGCGATCACCAGGTTTTCCAGCACCGACAAGTGCGGGAACAGGTTGTATTGCTGGAACACAAAGCCGACGCGCTTGCGCAGCTCGATGCGCTGGGCTTCCTGGACCAGGCTGTCGACCTGGGTCTGGTCCACGCGAATGCTGCCGCGCTGGGGCTGCAACAGCCCGGTGATGCAGCGCAGGATCGTCGACTTGCCCGAGCCCGACGGGCCGATGATCGACACGGCCTGGCCGCGCAGCACGTCGAGGTCGATGCCCTTGAGCACCGGGTTGGGGCCGAACGACAGGTGCACATCCCGCAGGCTCACCAAGGGTTCAGTAGAAGGCATAACGGCGCTCCAGGTGTTGGGTCAGGCGGGAAATCGGGTAGCAGTAGGCAAAGAACAGCACCAGCAGGCTCAGGTAGATCACCACGGTAAAGCCGGTCATGTTCACGGTGTTGCTGGCGATCTGCGCGGTGTCGATCACATCATGCACACCCACCAGCGAGGCCAGCGCGGTGCCCATGGTGACCACCGCGTAGAGGTTCATCCACGGCGGCAACATGCGCTTGAAGCACTGCGGCAGGATGATCGAGCGAAACAGCTGGCCACGGGTGAATGCCAGGGACCGCGCGGCCTCCCATTGGGTGCTGGGGATCGAGCCGATGGCGCCCCGGAAGATTTCCGCGACATTGGCGCTGGCCGGCAAGGCCAGGCCGAGGGTGACCTTGATCCAATCGGGGAACGACACGTAGCTGCTGCCGATCCGGATCTCGAACGGGAACACATAGGTGGTGAAATAGATCAGCACCAGCCACGGCGCATTACGAAACACCTGCACCCACAGCCGCGCCACAAAGCTCAGGGGCGACAATGCCAATGCACCGATCAACAGGCCCAGCACCGAACCCATGCCGATCGCCAGCAGGCTGATCAGAATGTTCTGGCCAAAACCGGCCACCAGCGCCGGCGACCACTGCCACAACGCCGACAGCACGGGAAATGAATCAATGGCCATAGCCGGGCATCCTCAGGCGCGCTTCAAGCCAGCGCCCCACACAATTGACGATAAAACTCAGCAGGCCGAAAAAACCCAGGATCAGGAGCATCAGCTCCAGCACGTTGTCACTCTGGGTCCAGATCATGATCGCCGCGTAGGTGATGTCGCCCACCGCAATCGCGGACGCCACGGCGGTCATCTTCACCAGGTCGATCAAGTTATTGATCAGCGACGGCAAGGCGAAGCGCAGCGCCAGGGGCAACTGCACATTCCACAGCAACTGGCGGCGACTGAAGGCCAGGGAGCTGGCGGCCTCCAGCGTGACGGCGGGCACCGCTTCGATGCCGGCGCGCAAGGCCTCGGCATGGAACGCGCCCTTGTGCAGGGAAATCACGATCACCACCCAGGCGAACGGCGTCAGCGGGTTGGCCGCGCCGACCGCCTGGGTCAGCAGCATGTTCAACACCAGGAACGCGCAGTACAGCTGCACCAGCGTCGGCGTGTTGCGCGTGACCTCCACAAACACCCGCGCCGGCTTGGCCAGCCACGGGTTGCCTGAAGTCAGCATCGCCGCCAGTGTGATCCCCGCCAGCAGGCTGCCGAGGATGGTGAACAGGCACAGCAGCCCGGTGGTCAGCGCGCCCTGGACCAGGCTGCCGCGCTGATAGGCGTCGAGCAGGAAGGTGTAGTTCAGGCCGATACGCGCGGTCCAATCGACGAAAAGCTCCATCATTGCAATTTTCCGCAGGCTGTCGCGATACGCCGCCCGGCTTCGGCAACGCTGTCGGTCGCGGTGGCGATGGACAGGCGGAACCACGGCGACAGGCCATAGGCACTGCCCGCCACGCCGGCCACGCCTTCCCCCAGCAGCCAGGCCACCACATCGGCATCGTTGTCGATGCGCTGGCCGTCCGGACGAGAACGCCCCACCAGCCCGGCGCAACGCACGAAGACGAAGAAGCCGCCTTGGGGCTCGAGTACGTCCAGTCCATCGATGTTTTTCAGCGCCTCGACCAGCATGTCGCGGCGCAATTGATAGGCTGCGACCTGCTCCGCGAGGAAGTCCAACCCGCCGGTATACGCCGCCAACGCTGCGGCCTGCCCCACCGATGAGGCGCCGGAAGTGGATTGGGATTGCACCACCGCCATGGCGTCGGTGAGGGTTTTCGGCCCCGCCCCAAAGCCGATGCGCCAGCCGGTCATGGCATAGGTCTTGGACACGCCGCCCACCAGCAGGCAGCGCGCCTGCAAATCCGGCGCGACATTCAACAGGCTCTGCGCCGGGCGACCATCGAAGCGGATGTGTTCATACAGCTCGTCCAGCAGGATCAATACGTGGGAATGACGCCGCAGCACCTCGGCCAGCGCCTGCAGCTCGGCTTCGCTGTACACCGCGCCACTGGGGTTGCCGGGGCCATTGAGGATCAGCCAGCGTGTGCGTGCGCCGATGTGCTGCTCCAATTGCGCGGGCAGCAGCTTGCAGCCCTGCTCCAGGCCGCATTCGATAAACACCGGTTCGCCGCCATTGAAACGCACGCTGTCCGGGAAAGACGGCCAGTACGGCGTCGGCACCAGCACTTCATCACCGTCATCCAGGGTAGCGGCGAAGGCATTGAAGATAATCTGCTTGGCGCCATTGGCGATCACGATGGACGCCAGCGGGTAGTCGAGTTGGTTTTCTTCGGCCAGCTTGCGCTGCACCGCGACGCGCAAGGCCTTAACGCCCGGCGTCGGTGTGTATTTGGTCGCGCCGGCAGCGATGGCTGCGCAGGCGGCCTGCTTGATGTGCTCGGGCGTGTCGAAATCCGGCTCGCCGGTGGTGAGGTCAAGGATGTCGCGACCGGCATCGCGCAATTCAGTCGCGCGGGATTTGGCCGCGGCGTTGGCGGACAGCGACACTCGCTGCACACGCCGGGACAGGCGTACGGTCATGGCTGAACCTCAAGGACTTTGCCGGGGTTGAGCAGGTTGTGCGGATCCAGCGCCTGCTTGATGCGGCGCATCAGGTCCAGCTCCACCGGGCTTTTATAGCGGCCGAGCAGGCCAACCTTGCGCTGGCCGATGCCATGCTCGGCGCTGATCGAACCGCCGTGGGCGTGGGCGCTGTCATGCACCAGCGCGCTCAATTGCGCGTAATGGGCCATATGCGCTTCCACCGTCGAATCCAGCGGATGGGCCACGTTATAATGCAGGTTGCCGTCGCCCAGATGGCCGAAGGTGAAGTTGCGCACGCCGGGGAAATGTTCCTGGAGCACTGCATCGGTGTGGGCAACGAAGGCCACCACCTGAGAAATCGGCACCGAGATGTCGTGCTTCATGTTGCCCCCGGCACGCTTCTGCGCCTCGCTCATGTTCTCGCGCAGCAGCCACAAGGCGTCGCTTTGCGCCAGGCTCTCGGCGATCAGGGCGTCGGCGATCAATGCGTGTTCGAAGGCTTCTCCGAGCACGCGCTCAAAGGCCTCGCGGGCATGGCCTTCGCCATGGTTATCCGAGAGTTCGATCAAGGCAAACCAGGGTTGGCGCGCGCTGCTGAACGGCTGGGGACCGTCAGGGAACTGGTCGCGCAGCAAGGCCAGGCAATCGGCGCTGAGCAATTCGAAAGCGGTGAGATTGGCGCCAAAACCGGCACGGGCGTGGGACAGGAACGCCACCGCCTGGGCCAGCTCATCAAAGGCCAACAATGCGGTGGCCTGGGCCTTGGGCAGCGGGAACAGCTTCAAGGTGGCGGCAGTAATAATGCCCAGGGTGCCTTCGCTGCCGATGTACAGGTCGCGCAGGTCGTAGCCGGTATTGTCCTTGCGCAAACCGCGCAGGCCATCCCATATCTCGCCTTCGGCGGTGACGACCTCCAGGCCCAGGGTCAGCTCACGGGTGTTGCCATAGCGCAGCACGGCGGTACCGCCGGCATTGGTACCGAGGTTGCCGCCGAGGGTGCAACTGCCTTCGGCGCCCAGGCTCAACGGAAACAGACGACCGGCCTCGCGGGCCAGGTCCTGGATGTTTTGCAGGATGCAGCCGGCTTCTACCGTGAGGGTGTCATTGTCGGTATCGACATTGCGCACACGGTTCATGCGGTCGAGCAACAGCAACACCGAGCGCCCGCTGGCATCCGGCGTCGCGCCGGCCATCAGGCCGGTGTTGCCGCCCTGCACCACGATGGGCGCTTTCAACGCCACACAGGCACGCACCACCGCGGCAACTTCTTCGGTATTCCCTGGGTGCACCGCCGCTACCACCCGCCCGCTATAACGGCCCTGTTTATCGGTGAGGCGGTGCGCCGCCTCATCACTGGTTTGTACATGGGCCGCGCCGAGCAGTTGTTGCAAGGTGGCGAACAGCGCATCACTCATGGCTGAACTGCTCATGCAGGTCGCGCAAGGCCTGGGACGGGGCCATGCCGGTGCGCTCGCCGAGGGCGATCAGGAAGCCGCTTTTATGCCAGCCCTTCACGATGGCATCGAGTCTGGCCTGGGTGTCGTGCTCGCCCTTGCGAATCCAGATCACCGATTTCGACGGGATCAAATCGCCAGGCAACGGGATTTCATAACCGGCCCACTCGGCATCGCTGAGCAGCGCATGCATGGTCGGGCTGACATGTACGGCGGCCACGCAACCATTGCCACGCAGCGAGAGCAGCGATTCGGATTGGCTGCGGAACGCCTTGATCTGCGCGCCGTAGGTCTCCTGCAAAGGCTTGATGAAGTTGCTGCCCTGGGACACGCACACCGGCTTGCCCTTGAGGTCGGCCCACTGCTGGATGCCGGCGCCTTTGCGAATCAACGCAGCGCCGCCGACTTCTTCATAGGGCGTGGGCACGTAGTCGAGGATTTCGGCGCGCTCTTCGGTGAACTGCATATTGGCGATCAGGATGTCGACCTTGCCCTGTTGCAGGAACTGCACGCGGTTGGGCGCCAGCACCGAGACAGTCTGGGTCTCGACACCCAGCGCCTGGCCGATGCCTTTGGCCAGCTCGACGTTGTAGCCCAGGTGTTCGCCGGTCTTGGGATCAATGGTGCCGAACGGCGGGCCGCTGAGGATCACGCCGACGCTGATGACGTGGCGTTGCTGGACCTTGTCGAGGGTGGCGTCGGCGTGGGCGAAGCCCGCGCACAGGGCCAGGCCGAGTGCGGTGAAGGTTTTCAGGTTCATGCTCAGGCGCCCTTGAACTGTTTCTGCAACTCCACCAGGGCCGGCGATGCCGGGCTGATGCGGTTGCGGGTCTGGGCCTCGATCAGCCAGCCGCTGCGGTGCAGTTCCTTGACGATCGGATCGAGCCTGGCCTGGGTGTCATTCTCGCCGCGACGGGTCCAGATCACCGACGGTGCCGGGTTGAGCTCCGGACCAAGGACGCGGTAGTCCTTCCATTCGGCACTGTCGTTGATCAATGGGTTGATCAGGGTAGAGTCGTGCACCGCCGCGACGCAGTTGTTGCCCCGCAGGGCCAGCAGCGATTCGGACGAACTCTTGAACGCCTTGAGCTGCGCGCCGAACTCGGTCAGCGGCTTGACGTAGCTGCTGCCCTGGGAGGTGCACACGGGCTGGTCCTTGAGGTCTTCCCAGCGGGTGAGCTTGCTGTCTTTGAGCACCGCAGCCGCACCGCCGACGCGGTAGAACGGCGTCGGCACGAAGCCAAGGATTTCACCGCGTTCGGCGGTCCATTCCATATTGGCGATGAGCAGGTCGACCTTGCCCTGTTGCAGGAACTGCACGCGATTGGCCGGCAATACCGGCACCAGCTGCACCTCGGCCTTGAGTTGACGGCCCAGCTCATTGGCCAGGTCGACGTTCAAGCCCTTGGGCTGTTGCGTCGCCGGATCGATGCTGCCAAACGGCCCGCCGGACAACAACACGCCCACCACCAGCACATGGCGCTGCTCGATCTTGTCCAGGGTCGCATCGGCCTGCGCCGCCACACTGCCGCCCAGGGCGATCATCGACCCCAGGGCCACCGGCAACCATTTCTTCAACATCATTGGACTTCCCCCTGGCGAATGATCGGCGTACCCCGACCTGATGGAGGGGCATGCTAGGGAGAGTGCGCGGGCAACGGAAATGCAAATATCTCATATCGTTATAACTTGCCGTGTCTGCCCCGCCTTCGTTTTTGGCATAACCCTTTATTTATTGGATCACGCAAAAATATTCTTCAGAAAAGCATAAATATCTGTAATGTTTAACTTCACGTCCTTGATATAAAACCGCCCCTGGAAATGGCCATGTCGACCCTCGACCTTGAACTCCTGCGCACCTTTATCGCCGTGGTCGACCACCACAGTTTCGCCGAAGCCGGCACGCACCTGGCGCGCACCCAGTCGTCCGTGACCCAGCATATGCAGCGCCTGGAGCAGCAAGTGGGGGTCAGCCTGTTCGAGAAGCGCGGCCGGCAAAAACAACTGACCGAGCCCGGCCTGCAACTGCTGCGTCATGCGCGGCAGATGCTGGCGCTGAATGACGATGCATTGAATTCCCTGCGCGAGAGCAGCCTGAGCGGTGTGCTGCGCATCGGCTCGCCCCACGATATTGCCGACACCATCCTGCCGCCGATCCTCAGTCATATCGCCCGCTCGGCGCCGCGCCTGCGCCTGGAGATCGACGTGGGCCGCAGTCCGTTCCTGATGGACGACCTGCACCGGGGCAAGGTGGACATGGTGATCTCCACTCGCGCCGACCCGAACCTGGAAGGCTTTGCACTGCGTACGTCGCCAGTGTGGTGGATCTGTTCGGCGCAGTACATCCACCAGCCGAGCGAACCGCTGCCGCTGATCCTGGTGGATGAGCCGAGCATCTACCGGCGTTACGCACTGGAAGCACTGGAGCGGGCGAATATTCCCTGGCGCCAGGCGTACCTGGCGTCGAACCTGATCGGGATTAAAGCGGCCACTCGCGCGGGCCTGGGGGTGACGCCGCGCAGCATGGAAATGCTCGGCCCGGACATGCGCGTGCTGGGCGAAACGGATGGGTTGCCGAGGTTGCCGGAGGTCACGTATTACCTGTGGATTCGGCCGAATACGGCGAACCCCATTGCGCGCAAGGCGTATGACTTGATTCGGGGCAGCCAGGGCCTGTAAAGACGGGGCTGGCATCTGGATTTTATCCCGTTAGAATCATCGCCATTCCCGCCTGCCCTCCCTGACACGAGCCCCTTCATGAGCTTTGATTTCGATACGATCCACCCCCGCCTCGGCACCGGCAGCACCAAGTGGAACCGCTACCCGGCCGATGTGTTGCCGATGTGGATCGCCGACATGGACATCGCCGCGCCGCCCGCCGTGCTGCAGGCCCTGCACGCGCGCCTCGACCAGCAGATTCTCGGCTACAGCGTGGCCGGCCCGGATGTACGCGAGGCCATCGTGGCCGACCTGTGGGCCAAGTACGCCTGGCGCGTGCAGCCCGACGACCTGCTGTTCCTGCCCGGCGTTGAGCCTGGCTTCAATATGGCGCTGCACGCCTTCGTCCAACCGGGCCAGCCGGTGGTGCTGCAAACCCCCAACTACCGGCCGATTCGCCTGGCGCCCGGCCACTGGAACCTGCCGCGTATCGAAGTACCGTTCGAATTGAACAACGCTGAATACATCACGCCAATGCCCGCCCTGCGCGAGGCCCTGACCGGCGCCGGCGCACTGCTGCTGAGCAACCCGCACAACCCCATCGGCAAGGTCTTCCCCCGTGAAGAACTGCTGGCCCTGGCCACTGCCTGCCTGGAAAACGGCGCGCTGATCATCAGCGACGAAATCCACGCCGAACTGTGCTTCGACGGCCGCCGCCACATCCCCACCGCCAGCCTCAGCCCGGAGATTGCCCAGCGCACCATCACACTGATGTCGGCGAGCAAGGCCTACAACGTAGCCGGTTTGAAGACCTGCTTTGCGGTGATCCAGAACGCCGAGATCCGCGAGCGCTTCAACCAGGCCCGCTGCGGCATGGTCGACAGCGTCAGCCCCCTGGGCCTGGAAGCCACCCGCGCCGCCTACAGCCAGTGCGGTGAATGGCTCGACGCGCTGAAGCACTACCTGCAAGCCAACCGCGATTACCTGCTCGACGCCGTGCAAACCCGCTTGCCCGGCGTGGTGATGCATGCGCCGCAAGGCACCTTCCTCGCCTGGCTGGACTGCAGCGCCCTGGGCCTGGACGACCCACAGCAGTTCTTCCTGGAGCAGGCCAAGGTCGGGCTGAGTGCGGGGATCGAATTCGGTGACGACAGCCAACAGTTCGTACGCCTGAACTTCGGCTGCCCACGGGCTTTGCTGGAAGAGGGTCTGCAACGTATGGAGCGTGCGCTGCAGCAGCGCTGAGGCAGGCTTTATGGATGGGGGAGCGGCGCTCCCACATCCGGTGGGCTTCACAGCTTGGCGATGGACACTTCGGTGGACTTCACGAAGGCAATCACTTCGCTGCCCACCTTCAATTCCAGGTCACGCACCGAGCGGGTGGTGATCACCGAGGTGACGATGCCGGACGCGGTTTGCACGTCAATTTCGGACACCACCTCCCCCAGCAGGATTTCCTTGATCACGCCCTTGAACTGGTTGCGCACGTTGATCGCTTTAATGGTCATGTCGGCTTTCCTTTTGGCTGTTGGGTCAATCCGCACGAATGCGCAGGCCTTCAAAGTGCGCTATCGCGTAGAACATTAAAAGGAATATATAACTCTTTATTTATTCCATAAAAACATATGCGCACTGTTGCCTCACCAACAGCCGATCAACAATTTGCTCCCCCCGTAGCAGCTGCGGATTTGGATAAGGCGATATTTACGGTTAAGACGATATCTACGCGGGGTAGCGGTGACCTTGGCATAGAGACTGCATATTCCTTTAAAGCATGATGAGACATTAAAAATCATCCTTCTGAATATAAGAAAAGCCTTCTCTCAACGCCTTGTCCGGAGCTGTTCCATGAACCCCTTCACCCAGCGTCTACTCGGCACCTGCGCCCTCATCCTGAGCCTGCAGGCGCATGCCTATGCCGCCGAAACCGATCCCGCCGAAGTCAACCTCGACTACGCCTACTACTCGCCGGTCAGCCTGGTGCTCAAGCACTTCGGCTGGCTGGAACAGGCCCTGCCCCACAGCAAGGTCGGCTGGGTACTCAGCCAGGGCAGCAACCGTTCCCTGGAATACCTCAACAGCGGCGGCGTGGATTTCGCTTCGTCCGCCAGCTTGTCCGCCGTGTTGAGCCGCGCCAATGGCAGCCCGATCAAATCGGTGTACGTCTACAGCCGCGCCGAGTGGACCGCCCTGGTGGTGCGCAAGGACTCGCCGCTCAACAGCGTCAGCGACCTGAAGGGCAAGAAAATCGCCGCGACCAAAGGCACCGACCCGTACCTGTTCACCCTGCGCAGCCTGCAACAGGCCGGGCTGAAAAAAGACGACGTGGAACTGGTGCACCTGCAACACCCGGACGGCCGCACCGCCCTGGAAAAAGGTGACGTGGATGCCTGGGCCGGCCTCGACCCGCACATGGCCGCGAGCGAAATCCAGGCCGGTTCGCGGCTGTTGTACCGCAACAAGGATTTCAACAGCTACGGCGTGGTGAGCGTCACCGAGCAGTTCGCCAAGGCGCACCCACAGACCATCACCAAGGTGCTCGGGGCGTATGAAAAAGCCCGGGATTGGGCGGTGAAGCACCCCGATGAATTCGCCAGGTTGCTGGCGGATGAATCCGGCCTGCCGCTGGAAGTAGCCAAGCTGCAGTTGTCGCGCACCGATCTGAGCGCGCCGTTGTTGAGCGCCAAGGATGTGCAGTCGTCGAAGGCGGCGGCGCCGATCCTGGTGTCCGAGGAATTGGTGCGTCGTGGGGTGAATGTGGACCAAGTGATCGATCAACTGATCGACCCTTCGTTCGGCCAAACCCTGTCGAAGCAATAAGGGGCGCGTGATGACCAGCAAAAGCCAGGCATTGCCCCTTCCGGTCCCCGCGGTCAGCCAGCGCAGCGCCTGGCCACGACGGTTCAAAGGCTTGGCCTTGCCGGTGCTGATCCTGGTGATCCTGGAAGGGGTCGTGCGGGTGGGCTGGCTGCCGTCCTACCAGATGCCGGCGCCCAGCGAGATCGCCGTGACCCTCACCGACCTGGCCGAGGGCGCCTTGTGGAAGCACATCAGCGCCAGCCTCGCACGGGTGCTGCTGGGCTTCGCCATCGGCGCCGGCCTGGCCCTGGTGTTCGCCGCCTGGGTCGGTTTGAGCCGTGAAGCCGAAGCCTATCTGGAGCCGACCTTCGCCGGCCTGCGTTCGATCCCGAGCCTGGCCTGGGTGCCCTTGCTGCTGCTTTGGCTGGGCATCGATGAAACCTCGAAGATTGTGCTGATCGCCATTGGCGCGTTTTTCCCGGTGTACCTCAATGGCGTCGCGGCGATTCGCGATATTGATCGCAAGCTGGTGGAAGTCGGGCAAATGTACGGTTTCAGTCGCCGCCGCCTGGTGCGCCGGATTCTGCTGCCCGCGGCCCTGCCCGGCCTGTTTACCGGGTTGCGCAGTGGCTTGAGCCTGGCGTGGATGTTCCTCGTGGCGGCCGAACTGATCGCGGCGACCAAAGGTTTGGGTTACCTGCTCAGCGATGGGCGGGAAACTTCACGGCCCGACATTGTGCTGGCGGCCATTATCGTATTGGCGCTACTGGGCAAGGTCAGCGACGGCCTGCTCGCGGCGTTGGAGAAACGCTGCCTGGCCTGGCGCGACACCTTCACCGGCCAAGGAGCGGAACAATGAGTACGCAGCCGTTATTGGACATTCGGGTGGAGCGTAAAAGCTTTGCCAGCACCACCGTGTTGAAAGACGTGCGCCTGGCCTTGCAGCCGTGCGAAGCGGTCAGCCTGCTGGGCCCCAGTGGCTGTGGCAAAAGTACCCTGCTGCGGATCGTCGCCGGGTTGGAAAAGGACTTCCAGGGCGAACTGCGCAGCCCCGACGGCGACGTGGCGTTCGTGTTCCAGGAGCCGCGCCTGATGCCCTGGCTCACGGTGGAGCAGAACATTGGTTTCAGCGATGACAACCGCTACGACAGGGCCTGGGTCACGCAATTGATCGAGGAAGTCGGCCTCAAGGGCTTCGCCCAGGCGCTGCCCAAGGCGTTGTCCGGCGGCATGGCACAGCGGGTGGCGATCGCACGCGGCCTGTATTCACGTCCGCAGGTGCTGTTGCTGGATGAACCGTTCAGTGCGGTGGATGCCTTCACCCGCATGAAGCTCCAGGACTTGCTGCTGCAACTGGCTACGCACCACGCCATCGCCCTGTTGCTGGTGACCCATGATGTGGACGAAGCGCTGTACCTGAGTGACCGGGTACTGGTGATGGACAACCGGCCCAGCAGCATTCGCCAGGAGCTGACGGTCGACCTGCCGCATCCGAGGGATCGGCGTGACCCGCTGCTGGCCCGGCTCAAGGCGCTGGCCTTGACCGAGTTGCAGCGTGCCCACGTGATCTGAGGACTACTCGTAACCTGTGGCGAGCCCAGCGCGGGGCAAGCCCGCTCACCACAGCAAGCCCGCTCACCACAATAAGCTTGCGCAGGCTCACCCAATAACCCATTCGAGAGTGCACCTCCACGCGCCCACGTGATCTGAGGACTACTCGTAACCTGTGGCGAGCGGGCTTGCCCCGCGCTGGGCTGCGCAGCAGACCCAAAACCAGGCGCTGCGGTTTACCTGACAGAACACAGGGAGCCTGATTGGGGCTGCTGCGTAGCCCAGCGCGGGGCAAGCCGGCTCACCACAGCAAGCCCGCTCACCACAATAAACTTGCGCAGGCTCACCCGATAACCCATTCGAGAGTGCACCTCCACGTGCCCACGTGATCTGAGGACTACTCGTAACCTGTGGTGAGCGGGCTTGCCCCGCGCTGGGCTGCGCAGCAGACCCAAAACCAGGCGCTGCGGTTTACCTGACAGAACACAGGGAGCCTGATTGGGGCTGCTGCGTAGCCCAGCGCGGGGCAAGCCCGCTCACCACAGCAAGCTCGCTCACCACAGCAAGCCCACTCACCACAATAAGCCTGTTCACCACAACAAGCAGGCTGGCCACAAAACCGCATCACGCCGCCTTGCGCAGGCTCACCCAGAAACGGGTTCGAGATTGCACCTCCAACCCCAGGGTCGAGGCCAGCAGGTTGAGGATGCGGTCGGTGTCATCCAGGCGAAAACTGCCGGTCACCCGCAGCGTTTCCAGGCTGGGATCCCAGCGCAATACGCCGGGGCGATAGCGTTCCAGCTCGCGCAGAAAATCCCCCAGCAACTGGTTCTGTGCGGTCAACACGCCGTCGCGCCAGCCTAATTGCAGCACATCGAAGGGCACCGAGGTGCCAAGCCCGGCGGCTTTCAACGGCGCTTGCTGGCCCCCCTGCAATGTCGCCAGGTTTGCGCGCAAATCACGCACCTGCACCGTGCCCTTGAGCACCGACACCAGGCAGCCGGAAGGCAGTTGCCGCACGCACACCTCGGCCTGGCTGACGAGCAATTGGCCGTAGCGGGTTCGCACCGTCATCGCCGCCGTGCCCGGAACGTTCAGCGCCAGCTCACCGTCGACCAGGGTGATGCGCCGTTGTGCCAGGTCCACGTCTACGGCTGTGGCGGTATTGAGTTGCAGGCTGCCACCCTCGGCCAACGGCATTCGTTTGCGCTCGCCAGTGGCAGTGTGCAAGTCGGCACGCCAGGCTTCGATGGGCAACTGGCGGCTGATCAGCCAGGCCGCCGGCACCAGCGCCGCCACCCCCAGGGCGCGCTTGAGCACGGCACGTCGCCCCGGTTGCGGGCGGTCGAGGCTGGCCATTGCGAGCGCCTGGGGCAAATCGCTGAAACGCTGGCGCAGGGTTTGGGCTCTTTGCCAGGTTTGTTCATGCTGGGGATGGCTGTCGCGCCAGTGCTGCAAGGCGGCGTGATCGCGCTCGGTGGCCGCGCCGGATTCGAGCAGCGCCAGCCACTGGGCGGCGGCACGCGCGACGTCGCGGCTCACAGCTCCACCAGCAAACAATGCTCGTAGGCCTGGGCCATGTAACGCTTCACCGTACGTTCGGACACGTCAAGACGCTCGGCAATCTCGCGGTAACCCAGGCCTTCCAACTGGCTCCATAGAAACGCACGGCGCACCAGCACGGGCAAGCCGTCGAGCAATTCATCCAGGGCTTGCAGGGTTTCCAGCACCAGCCAGCGCTGCTCGGGCGACGGCACACAGGCGTCGGGCAAGGTGGCCAGGGCATTCAGATACGCCTGTTCGAGGCTGCGGCGCTGATGAAAATTCACCAGCAGGCGCTTGCCCACCGTCACCAGGTACGCCCGGGGTTCCTGCATCTGCGCAATCGGCTGCGCACTGGCAAGCACCCGCAAGAACGTATCCTGGCTCAGGTCGGCCGCATCCCAGGCATTGCCCAGGCGCCGCCGCAGCCAGCTTTCCAGCCAACTGCGATGGTCACGGTACAAGCTCGATAGCGTCAGTTCAGGAGCGTGCGTGGGGACAACAGCATCATTCATGGCAACAACCTGCACGGCGCGATTGAGTCTCAAATGAGATTCATTCTATTTAATATCGTGCCGGGACACCATGATCTTTTCAACTTCGCGTTTATACGGACGCCTCGGCATCAAACACCCGCCCACGCCCCACGACACTGCCTGGCACCAACAGCGCCCCAGGCGCCAGCACCGCGTTAGCGCCGATCCGGCATTGATCCCCCAGCAACGCGCCAAACTTGTCGCAGCCGCTGCGCTGCAATACCCCGTCAACCCGTACCAGCACTTCCTTGTCGTCCCGCTCGTTGCGGTAGTTGGCGACGATACTTCCCGCCTCGAGGTTGACCCCATGGCCCAGCACTGAATCACCGACAAAGTTGAAGTGAGCCAGTTTGCTGCCGCTGAACATGAAGGTGGTTTTCAGTTCGGCGCCGGGGCCGATGATGCAGTGCTCATCCACCCAGCAACCACCGCGCAGCAGCGAGCCGCTGGCGATAAAGCAATGGGCGCCGATGATCAGGGGCGGCTTGAGCAAGGCACCGGGTTCGACGATGGCGGTACGGTGGATGGCGACTTCGTCCTTCACGCTGTACTCGTCGGCCGGCAGTTCGGCGAGCATCTGGCGAACAACGGCCGGCGCCTGGGCGACCAGGGCCCAGGGCGCGAAGCCGGCCCACGGAGCCAGGGGAGATTGAGCAAGGTTGGCGATGTAGTCGGTGAGTCGAATCAAGGTCGAGCCCTCACGTGGTCAGAGACAGTCAAGAACCCCCACATTGGCGATCATTCGACATCGAGTACAGCACTTCCAGTGCCCTCGCCTCTCACAGGCCGCGCTTGCGCAACCACTGCAAAAAGCCCTTTTTCACCGGCACCACCGGCGCTTCCTGGGTCAGGACCTGAGCGGCGTGCAGGCGGAAATCCAGCAGCGCCTTCATCGCCTCGCCGATGTCGTGGCGCGCGTCCAGGCACGGTTTCAAGTATTCATTCTCGATGCGGTACAGCGTGCAGAAGGTCTTGGCGGAAAAGTCCGCCAGCGCAGCCTGGTCGGACAGGATCCCGGCCTCGCCAATCACTTCTCCCGGCCCCATGCGCCCGGCTTCGAATACATGGCCGCCCTTGGTCAACATCACCGAAACCACGCCGGACTCGACAATAAACAAATGATCGCTGACCTCCCCCGCCGGCAGGATCATCTCGCCAGCGCGGTAGGTGTGCAGGGTCATGTTCTGGCTGAAGGTGTCTTTCTCTTCCTGGCGCAGGGTGGAGAAAATCGATGAACGCTCCAGCAACGCCCGCGCGGCGGACATGGCCGGTGGCGCGCTGCTCTCGGTGGCGGACAGCACGCCCACGCCCGCCGCTTGCAGGTGCCGGAACGCCAGGTCATAGAGTTGGTTGCGCACCTCGCGCTTGAGGGCCATGGCCGGCACGAAGCCGCTGATTTCATACTCCACACCGCCACTGGCGGAGGTCTTGAATGCCACGCTCGGCGCCGGCGTGGCCAACAGGGGCCGGCACCCCTGCATCGCACGCTCCAGCGCCTCGATCACGGTTTGCGGACGTGCATGGGGGCTGACCTGCAGGCTGACCGCCAGGCCGAACATATCCGCCGGGCGCGAAAAGTTGATGATCTTGGCCTTGGCCGCCAGGGAGTTGGGAATCACCGCCAGGCTGCCCTGGGAGGTTTGCAGGCGCGTGGCGCGCCAGTCGATGTCGGTGACCCGCCCTTCGGTACCGTCGATGGAGATCCAGTCATCGATCTGATACGGCTTGGTGGTGTTGAGCACGATCCCGGAAAACACATCGCTGAGGGTACTTTGCAACGCCAGGCCGACGATGATCGCCACCGCGCCTGAGGTGGCCAGCACGCCCTTGACCGGCAGGTCGAGCACGTAGGCCATGGCGGCGATGATCGCGATGAGGAAAATCACCGCGCCCATCAAGTCCTGCAACAACCGCCCGGTGTGGCCCACCCGCTGCATCATCACCGCGCCCAGCAACACCGTCAGCGTGCGCGCCGCAAACAGCCACCAGCCGATCTGCAGGGCCGTGGCGGCCAGGTGCAAGGCGGTACTGTCGGCATAGGGCGCAAGTTGCATGGGGTTCATGCCGTCGTTGAACAGCACGGCACTGAACACGGCAAAAATCGCCAGTCGCGCAGCCAGCTTCCAATTGGCCAGGTCGGCAGAGATCAGGCGCCACACGGCGATGTCGATAAAGATCAGCGCCACGGCGCACAGCATCGGGTGATCAGCGATAAATGAGGGCATCCAGGCGACTCCAGGGCGAATGACGGGAAGATCGCATGAAATGCCGTTCCGGGGTATAGCGAAAACAAATGTGGGAGAAGGCATGCCCCCCACATTTGGTCCTGGGTACATTCGGCAGGTAAGATGGCGCCCCTTCGCACAGCGCCCTGCCAACCATAAGCCCTCCCATGCCTTTCGAACTCAGCGTAGACCTCACCACCCTCGCCATTCTCGCCGTCGTGGCCTTTATCGCCGGTTTTATCGACGCCATCGCCGGTGGCGGCGGCCTGCTTACCACCCCGGCGCTGCTCACCGCCGGGATGCCGCCCCACCTGGTACTGGGCACCAACAAGCTCAGCTCCACCTTCGGTTCGGCCACGGCCAGTTTCACCTTCTACCGTCGCAAGCTGTTCCACCCGCGCCAGTGGGTGCATGCCATCGTCGGCACGTTGATCGGTGCGCTGGCCGGTGCGGTGGTTGCCCACTACCTGCCCGCCGAAACCCTGAACAAGATGCTGCCGGTGATCGTATTCGCTTGCGGCGTGTATTTGCTGTTCGGTGGCACGCCCAAGGCACCGCTGGACGCCGACGCGCCGATCAAGAAGAAATGGCAAGGTACCCAGGGTTTCGGCCTGGGCTTCTACGACGGCGTGGCGGGCCCCGGTACCGGGGCGTTCTGGACCGTGAGCACCCTGCTGTTGCACCCCATCGACCTGGTGAAGGCCAGCGGCGTGGCGCGCAGCATGAACTTCGTCAGCAACGCGGCGGCGCTGTCGGTGTTTATCTTCAACGGCTCGGTGGATTGGATTGTCGGCCTGGCGATGGGGATTTCGGTGATGGGTGGCGCATTCTTTGGCGCCCGCAGCGCGATCAGCGGCGGCGCCAAATTCATTCGCCCGGTGTTTATCACCGTGGTTCTTGGCCTGACCGTGCGCCTAGCCTGGCAGCACTGGTTCAGCGTGGCCTAGGCGACGGGCCAGGTAGAGGTCGATCAGGTAGCGCGCAATCGAGCGTGAAGCCGGCAGCGGCGGCAGGTCGTGGATGCTGAACCACTGCGCGTCCTCGATCTCGTCGGCCTGAGGCACGATGTCGCCACCGGCGTACTCGGCATGGAAGCCCAGCATCATCGAATGGGGGAACGGCCAGCACTGGCTGCCCATGTACTGGATGTTCCTGACCTCCACCTGCACTTCTTCGCGCACCTCGCGGATCAGGCAGTCCTCGGCCGACTCGCCCGGCTCGGCAAAGCCGGCCAAGGTGCTGTAGACCCCGGTGACAAACCGCGGCGAGCGCGCCAGCAGGATCTCGTCGCCACGGGTCACCAGCACGATCATGCTCGGCGAAATCCGTGGGTAGCTGCGCAGGTCGCAGGCCTGGCAATACATCGCCCGCTCCCGTGGCACCTGGACCATGGCCTGGCCGCAACTGCCGCAGAATCGATGCTCCCGCGCCCAGGTGCCGATCTGCGCGGCGTAGCCCAGCACTTTGTAGAGGGTGTGATCACCTTGCAGCATGAAGCCGCGCAGGCCCTGCCAGCTGCAACCCGGCACTTCGCCCGCCGAGTCGAGTTCCAGCAGGTACACAGGCTCACCGTCGAGGTGGCCGATGCCGTGTTCGGCAAACACCGATAGGTCCTGGCGCTTGAGCCATTCCCGAGGGAACAGCGGGCCGTTGGCATCATGCAAAAAGCCGTCGCGGCTGCGGGCGACGGCCCAGCCGCCGGGGGCGTCGTTGTCCAGCAGCGTTGTGGTAGTCCAGCCTGGGGTCATGTCAGTCAATCCACGAATTCGGGTTTCTGCTTGCTCATATGGGCCGCGATGGCCACGCGCAGGTCGTTGGATTGCAACATAGCCGAGTTCCAGGTGGCAACGTATTCCAGACCGTCATTGACCGTATGGTCACGCATGTAGCTGATCATGGCCTTGGTGCCGGTGACTGCAATCGGCGACTTGGCCGCGATAGCATGGGCGATCTCGAACACCCCGACCAGCAGGCTGTCCCGGTCGGCATACACGCGATTGACCAGGCCGATGCTGCGCGCTTCCTCGGCGCCGAACGTGCGACCGGTGTAGGCCAGCTCACGCAGCATGCCGTCGCCGATGATGCGTGGCAGGCGCTGCAGGGTGCCGACATCGGCGGCCATGCCGATGTCGATTTCCTTGATCGAGAATTGCGCGTCCTCGGCGGCATAGCGCATGTCGCAGGCGCTGATCAGGTCGATGGCGCCACCGATGCAGTAACCCTGGATCGCCGCCAGTACCGGCTTGCGGCAGTTGTCGACGGCGCTGAACGAGGCTTGCAGTTCGAGGATCTTGCGCCGCAGCAGGCGTGCATTGCGGCCCACATCCTTGCCGAAGTCATTGGCCACCGACGCCAGCATCATCAGGTCGATGCCGGAGGAAAAATGCTTGCCCGCACCGCTGAGCACCACGGCGCGTACGGCATCGGTGTCTTCGATCCATTGGAAAATGTCGATGATCTCGGTCCAGAACGCGGCGTTCATCGCGTTGATCTTTTCCGGGCGGTTGATCTGCACATGGGCAACGTTGTCGGTGAGTTCGACGACGAAAGCTTGGTATTCGGACATGGCAGTGATCCCTGGCTGGCGAGTGATAAGGCCCGAACTATAACAAGGGTACGTGACGGCGCATCGGCCAAAAGCAGGACTGGCAACGGCGATGGAAAAGACGCTGGATAAAAGCCCCGGCACACGCCATCCTTCGCGCTTTGAGCCGCCCCATCAGCGGCGTTCGACGTTTAAAGGATATGCCCATGCACGCCCAACCCCTCGCCCCCGCCGATTTCGAATTCATCGAAGAAACCCTGTTGAAATACGGCGACGACCATTCGGTGCTGAACCTGGCCGAACTCGACGGCTACTTCACCGCGCTGGTGTCCAGCCCGGCACAGGTGGACATCGCCGAGTGGTTCCCGGCGATCTGGGGCGGGCAGAACCCGGAGTGGGAAAGCGCCGAAGAGGCCCGGCAGTTCCTCGACCTGTGCGTGCGTCATATCAACCTGCTGGCCGGTCAACTGGCGACTGACGCCCAGGGTTTCAAGGCACGCTTCGATGCAACCGAACACCAGGGCCAGAACGTGATCCTCGCCGAGGAATGGTGCTTTGGTTATATCCGTGGTGCGGCGATCGGCAACTGGCCGCAACTGCCCGCAGAACAGGCCGCACAGCTGGAGAAAATCTCCTGGTGTGCCGAGCAGGACAACTTCGAGTTGCCGGCCGACCTGGATGTAGACGCCCATCAGCAGCGAGCCCGAGAAATCGAACCCGCTGCACGGGCGCTACATGATTACTGGCTGAGCCGGCGTTGATCCGGGATTATTTGAAGTCCAGGTCAAACGCCTGATAGAACGCGTTACCGGTGTTGGCGACGATCCACAGCAACACCACCACATGCCGCCCCTTCTTGCCCTTGGGCAGTGTTACTTGATGCTCGACCTTGGCCTTCAATTCGTCGGCATGCTGGTAGTACGGCACCTGGGGGTAGAAGTCCTCGTGGAACGGCGAGGCTTCGAGTTGGGCACGGCTGATGCGCTGTCTGGCGTCCCAGCCGTCCTTGGTGATGAACCAGCGATAACCACGGGTGACGTGGGCGGCGGTGTATTCCCATTGCACCTTGAACACTTGGCCGGCCTCTACATTCAGGAGTGGCCAGGTGAACGGTGTGTTGAGCTTCTTGCTCATTTCCTCGTCGGTGAAGTTGATGCAGTCGCGCTCGTCGGTCTTGCCGCCACTGAGAATATGCCCATCGGCAGGTGGCGTGACGCTTTGATCGTCGGTTTCATACGGCGCAGGAAACGGCCCGGCCGCGAGCGCGGGGAAGTTCTTGCCACCTTCCATTTCATTGACCTGCCAATTGCCCAGCAACCCGCGCTCTACCGCAACCGAGCCTCGGCTGGCGGGGGTGACGACACGTCCGTGCCGAAGTTGTGTCTGAGGTTTGTTCATTTCATTCACTCCATGATTGAAAACGCCCCGGGTGGGGAACGTTCTGAACTTACCCCATCACCCAGGCTTGTCCAGCAGGCGGCTATGCGGGCAACGCTGCACGCCTCCTGCAATTCATTAAGGGGACGCAGTTGTCCTGCGCCTGGTTCGGGCGTACGCCTACCTAGGCAAGGGCCATCTGCCTACAGGCCTTGTCCTGTAACAACCCACGGTGGTTGATTCCCCGCTCGACAAGCACTGCATCTATGCCCGATTATTCGGGTCCGCCCGTTGGCCGCGCCAGCCACCTTGCCTTGACCAGGAGCCTTGCACCTTGAGTTCGCAGAAAACCGTGACCGTTACACCGCCCAACTTCCCCCTGAACGGCAAGGTCGCGCCCCCCGGCTCCAAATCCATTACCAACCGCGCCCTGCTGCTGGCGGCCCTGGCCAAGGGCACCAGCCGCCTGAGCGGCGCCTTGAAGAGCGATGACACCCGACATATGTCGGTGGCTCTGCGCCAGATGGGCGTGACCATCGATGAGCCGGACGACACCACCTTCGTCGTCACCGGCCAAGGCAAGCTGCAATTGCCTGCGCAGCCGTTGTTCCTCGGCAATGCCGGCACCGCGATGCGCTTTCTCACCGCCGCCGTCGCCACGGTTGAAGGCACCGTGGTGCTGGACGGCGACGACTATATGCAAAAACGCCCGATCGGCCCGCTGCTGGCCACCCTCGGCCAGAACGGCATCCAGGTCGACAGCCCGACCGGTTGTCCACCGGTGACGGTGCACGGCGTGGGCAAGGTCCAGGCCAAGCGCTTCGAGATCGACGGCGGCTTGTCCAGCCAGTATGTATCGGCCCTGTTGATGCTAGCCGCGTGCGGCGAAGCGCCGATTGAAGTGGCACTGACTGGCAAGGACATCGGTGCCCGTGGCTACGTGGACCTGACCCTGGACTGCATGCGGGCCTTCGGCGCCCAGGTCGAGGTGGTCGACGATACCACCTGGCGCGTGGCCCCCACCGGCTACACCGCCCATGATTACCTGATCGAACCCGACGCTTCCGCCGCCACCTACTTGTGGGCTGCCGAAGTGTTGACCGGCGGCCGTATCGACATCGGCGTGGCCGCCCACGCCTTCACCCAACCGGACGCCAAGGCCCAGGCGGTGATCGCGCAGTTCCCGAATATGCAGGCCACCGTGGTGGGGTCGCAGATGCAGGACGCGATCCCGACCCTGGCGGTCCTGGCCGCCTTCAACAACACCCCGGTGCGCTTCACGGAGCTGGCCAACCTGCGGGTCAAGGAATGCGATCGCGTACAGGCCCTGCATGACGGCCTCAATGCGATCCGTCCGGGCCTCGCCAGCATTGAAGGCGATGACCTGCTGGTCGCGGCCGACCCGGCGCTGGCCGGCACGTCGTGCGACGCCCTGATCGACACCCATGCCGACCACCGCATCGCCATGTGCTTTGCGCTGGCGGGGTTGAAAATCGCGGGTATCCGCATTCAGGACCCGGACTGCGTGGCCAAGACCTATCCTGGGTACTGGAAGGCCCTGGGCAGCCTGGGGGTCGCGTTGAGCGACTGACTCACCCGCGCCGGAATGGGGAGGTAAGGATCATGACCATTCGCCAACCCTGCCCGCCCGGCGCCTGCGTCTGCGACCGTGAACAACTGCTGGAGGCGCCCGGCGCCGACCTGCGTATCCTCAGCCTGACGCGCCAGGAAGAAAAACGCCTGGTCGAGCGCCTGGAAAACCTGCAAAGCCTGCAAGACCTGGAGCGCATGCAGCAGCGGATGCACGAGCTATTGGGCATCCGCGTGCATATCGCGCCGGGGCACACCGAGGTCAAGAGCATGCGCGGCATCCAGATCGTCATCGACGAGCTGCCAGGCATGTGCCGCAAGACCCGGCAAGCGATCCCGGCGGCGATTCGCCGGGGCCTGGAGAAAAACCCGGAAATTGCCTACCGCCTGCTGGACGCCCACGACCTGTTTCGCGAAGGTTGAATCAACCGGCAACCGTCTCGGCCTCGAACAGCCTCTGCCCGACCGCCTTCGCCGTCTTCAGATGCGCCGGGGCCGCGCCGCCTTCCGAATCCAGCAACAGCTCGGACGTCACCACCTTCGCCCCGCAGTAATCGAAGATGCCGTAGTCGATTTGGGTGCGCATCGCCTTGGCGTAGCCATGACGGTCAAACGCGCTGTCATCCGCACCGCCGAGGGCCAGCAAGTGCACCTGCAAATGCCGCAGTTTTTTCACCACCGGGGTATCCGGGCCGTAGTCGATTGCCCAGCCGTTGACGAACACGCGGTCGACCCAACCCTTGAGCAGGCCCGGCAGCGACCACCAGTAGATCGGGAACGCCAGCACCAGGGCATCGGCGCGCTCGATGCGCGCCTGTTCCGCCAGCACGTCGGCCGGGGGCGTGGCCTGGGTGCGGTGTACCCGGTGATCGGCGGCGGTGTAGCGCGGGTCGAAGCCTTCGGCGGCGAGGTCTGCGATTTCAAAGGTGTGGCCCGCAGCAGTCAGGCCGGCAGCCACCTGCGCGGCCACGGCGTGGGTGAGGGATTGTGGGTCGTGATGGGCAACGACGATGAGTGCGTGCATGACTTTGACTCCCCTTGGGTTTAAGCTACTTTTGGTAAGTTAACGTCAGCAAGTTACTTTTGGTATATAAGCATGTCAAGCCCTGAATCCCCTGCCCCACGTCGTCGCCTGTCCCGTGAAGATCGCCTGCGTCAATTATTGGAGGTGGCCTGGCAGCTGGTGCGCGAGGAAGGCACCGAAGCCCTGACCCTGGGCCGCCTGGCGGAACTGGCCGGCGTCACCAAACCGGTGGTCTACGACCATTTCGTCACCCGTGCCGGGCTGCTCGCCGCGCTGTATGAAGACTTCGACGCGCGTCAGACCCAGGTGTTTGCCGAAGCCCTCGACGCCAGCCGCGCGACCTTGGAAGAACGCGCCGGGGTGATCGCCTCGTGCTATGTCGATTGCGTGTTATTGCAGGGCCGGGAAATTCCGGGGGTGATCGCCGCACTGAGCAGTTCGCCGGAGCTGGAAGCGCTCAAGCGTAAGTACGAGGCGATTTTTCTCGACAAATGCCGCGACGCGCTGGGGCCCTTTGGCCAGGTTTCACAGCCGGGATTACGGGCGATGCTGGGCGCTGCGGAAGCGTTGTCCTACGCTGCGGCCAGTGGCGAGATCAGCCGCGAAGAGGCGCAAGATGAGCTGTTGGCGACCATCCTGGCAATGGTCAACCGCGCACGGCGTTGAAGGCTGAAGAAACTTCTGTGGTAAGCGGGCTTTGTTGTGGTGAGCACACTTGTTGTGGTGAGCGGGCTTGTTGTGGTGAGCGGGCTTGCCCCGCGCTGGGCTGCGAAGCAGCCCCAACAAGAGCGCTGCAGTGTGCCAGGCAGCTCCGGGCCTGTTTCTGGGGCCGCTTCGCAGCCCAGCGCGGGGCAAGCCCGCTCACCACAGAAGCCCGCCCACCACAGAGGCAAGCTCACCACAAAAAAAGCCAACCAGGCCAGGCTAACGCCCTGCCACAAACAGCTGGACCTTGCGGGCCAGTTGATCGAGGTGCCGGTCCCGCTGTTTCTCGGCATCCACCATCGCCCGCTTGCCGTGTTTTTGCAGCAGGTAGGTATGGATCTGGCGTACCTCCAGCGAACTGTAGATCGCCGCCACATCCAACACGCCCATCAAGCCATCGGTGCCGTAGTCCCGGGTATTCATCAACACCTGGGTGCCCCGCGCACCCCGCACTTGAAACCCCATGGCCTCGAAGGCCGCTACCTTCTCCACGGCACAGGCCAACTCGGCATGGGGATAGCGCGCCAGCACGTCCGCCATCATCCCGCGCGCCACACCCTGGCGCCGGAAACCAGCCTGCACCGCCATAAAGGCGATGCCACAGGCTTCAGGATCATCTTTCACCGGCAGGTACAGGCAAAAGCCAATCACCTGCTCCTCTAGCATCGCCACGATCAACTCAACGGCAATCCCCTTCGACCCGCCCAATGCCTCCAGGTACAGGTGCACCTCAAAGCCGATGGCGTATTGGTAGATGTTGTAGAGCAGGTTGCTCGGCGGCAGCGCGACGCTGCTGATGTCGGTGAGGTTGTCCACCACCATCTGCAGGATCTGGGCATTGATGGGCTCGGGGCACGGAGTGGTGTAGCGGGTAAGGCTGAACATGCAGATTCCTGGGTTTCGCGTCAAGGCAGCGGCGATTGTACCTGTTGCAGGCCGTTCAGTGCCCGCACACCTCACGCACGCACCCGCGCAACCAGCGGTGGGCCAGGTCGGCATCCAGCCGTGGATGCCAGAGCATCGCCACGGTGAACGGTGCCAGCGTCAACGGCAACGCAAAGTTGTACAGGCCTTCGCGCTGATGGGCAGTGTAGCGTTCGGGCACGCAGGCAATCAGGTCGGTGTCGCGGGCCAGGGCGATGGCCGTGGCGAACCCGGCGACGATGGTGCCGATCTGCCGCGTCAAGCCCAGGGCTTCAAGCCCATCGTCGATCTGGCCGCGCTCCTGCCCGCGCCGCGAGACGTAGACGTGCCGCCCCTGGGCAAACCGCTCGGCACTGATGTCGCCCTGGCTCAGGGGGTGGCCGCTGCGCACCACGCCAATCAAACGGTCGCGAAACAGCGCCTGGGTCAGCACTTCGGGGCTGGCGTCGGGGTCGACCACACCGGTCTCCAAGTCGACGCTGCCTTCGCGCAGCAACGTGCTGTCCTTGTCGGTCTTGCTGACGAAACGCAGGCGTACACCAGGCGCCTCCCGTGCGATGCGCGCCAGCAACGCGGGACCGAAGTTTTCGACGAACTCTTCACTGGTGCGCAAGGTGAAGGTGCGCTCCACCTGGGCCAGGTCCAGGGCGTGTGCCGGGCGCAGCACCGCATGGGCGTCCTGCACCAGGCGGCTGACCTGCTCACGCAATGCCTGCGCCCGCGGCGTCGGTACCAGCCCGCGCCCGGCGCGGACCAACAGCGGATCGCCGGTGGTCTCGCGCAAGCGCGCCAGCGCCCGGCTCATGGCCGAGGGGCTCAACTGCAAGCGCTTGGCCGCTCGGGCGACACTGCCTTCGGCCAGCAAGACATCCAGGGTGATCAGCAGATTAAAGTCGGGCATGGGCGCTCCTTAGCAGGCGTTTGACGCAGGAATTAACTGCAAACCCTGCGTCTTCCGCCATGTTAGGCGAGGTCGTAGATTTGTGACAGTTGCGTCCACCCAAGGAATCTTCCATGCATACGTCTTCACGGGGCGGCCTTGCCAGCCTGACGCTGTCCATGTTGCTCGCCGCCCTCGGCACCAGCATCGCCAATGTCGGCCTGCCCAGCCTGGTACAGGCATTCGATGCGTCGTTTCATGCCGTGCAGTGGGTGGTGCTCGCCTACCTGATGGCGATCACGGCGGTGATTGTCATGGCCGGCCGAATGGGCGATCGCCTGGGCCGTCGCCGGCTGTTGCTCGCCGGACTGCTGCTGTTTGCGCTGGGCAGTGGGCTGTGTGCAGGCGCGCCCTCGCTGGGCTGGCTGATTGCCGCACGCCTCCTGCAGGGCTTGGGCGCGGCGAGCATGATGGCCATGGCGCTGGGGATGGTCGGCGACACGGTGCCCAAGGAACGCACCGGCCGGGTGATGGGCCTTTTGGGCACAATGTCAGCCGTCGGTACCGCCATGGGCCCCGCCGCCGGCGGGTTATTGCTCAGTGTGTGGGGCTGGCGCGCGCTGTTTCTGGTGGGCATGCCCTTGGGATTACTCACGGCCAGCCTCGCGTGGCGCTACTTGCCGGTTGATCGACGCCAAGCAGGCTCACCTTCCAGCGTCTGGTCACCGTTGAAGGAAGCATCATTGCGCACGAGTCTCGCGATGAGTGCGTTAGTAGCGGCGGTGATCATGGCAACCTTTGTGGTCGGCCCTTTCTACCTGTCCAAGGGGCTGGGGCTGGACCCGCAATGGATGGGCCTGGCCATGGCCGTCGGGCCCTGTGTCGCGGCGCTCAGCGGTGTACCGGCGGGGCGCCTCACCGACCGCCACGGCTGGCGCCTTATGACTTTCGCCGGGGTGGGCATCCTGTTTTGCGGGGCCTTACTGTTGTCGTTGGCCTCAGGATTGATCGCCTACCTTGGGGGGCTGGTGATTCTGACGACGGGCTATAGCCTGTTCCAGGCCGCCAACAACACTGCGGTGATGTGCGATGTAGACGGTGCGCGCCGAGGTACGGTCGCAGGCTTGCTCAACCTGTCACGCAATATCGGGCTGATCTTCGGTACCTCGGCCCTGGGGGCGGTGTTCGCCTGGGCGACCCCGGATGTCACCCGCGCCACCGAGCAATCCGTGACCAGTGGCCTGCATGCGACTTTCACCGTCGCCGTGGGCTTGATCCTGCTGGCCACCGCGATGGCAGCGGGCCGCATCCGCGCCGTGAATGCCCCACAGAATGCCCGTTGAGGCAAAAAAACAAAAAAGGCGTTGCGCCAGACGGGGTTACATCGCGCATCATGGGCACTTTCAAGCTCAAGGGTAACGTCCATGCGCGTTCTGTCATTGATGATGGGTCTTACGACGCTGGCCGCCAGTACGGTGTTCTGCGCCAGCGCGATGGCGAATGAAGAAAGTCAGTTGGTGCAACAGATCAACGAGTACCGCAGCCAGGTGCAGCGCTGCGGCGACCAGGGTTCCCAGGAACTGCCACCGCTGGCCAACGATACACGGCTGGTGCTGCCGGCCAGTAACGTCGGGGACCTGCAGCAGGCCCTGGCGCGGGCCGCTTACCCGATGGTCAATGTGCAGGCCATCAGCCTGTCCGGTCCCAAGGACGCCCAGGCAGCCATGAAAGCCGTGCGCGAGAGTTTCTGCCGGGTGGTGCTGGACCCGCAATTCGTCGACATCGGCGTGAGCAACAGCGGCCAGGATTGGCGCATCGTGCTGGCCCGCCCGTTGCTGTCCAGCGGCCTGGGCGATTGGCAAACCGAAGGCCGCAAGCTGCTCGACCTGATCAATGCCGCCCGTACACAACCGCGCCAGTGCGGCACCCAGGCGTTTACCGCGACCACACCATTGTCGTGGAACGAGGCGTTGGCCGGGGCCGCCAACAGCCACACGCGCAACATGGCCAACGGCAATTTCTTCGACCACCTGGACCACGACGGCCGCACGCCTGGCGACCGCGCCGAACTGGCCGGGTATATCGCGAAGAACATCGGCGAAAACATCGCCGCCGGCCTGGACACCCCGCGCAAGGTGGTCGACGGCTGGCTCGCCAGCCCGGGTCATTGCGCCAACCTGATGAACCCGCAATTTCGCGAATTGGGCGCAGCCTATGCCATGGACCCGAAGAGTGACGCGGGCATTTACTGGACGGGTTTATTCGGCGCGCAATAAGGTGGGGTAATCGTCCGATAGCGCTGAACTCGGGCTATTCAAACGAGCGGAGAATCAAATTGCCATCTATCGGATAATTCGGCTGAACTGGTAGCGCTCAAGCGGGTCTGTAGCTTTGCGCCGGATCCTGACAGGCGCGCCGAAGATTCTGAAAAACAAGGTGTTTCCCGAATGATGAATTGGCTGCAAAGCAGCAGCGACATGGCCGAACAGGTGCGCCAGCATGATTGGGCCAATTCACCTCTCGGTCCATTGGAGCAGTGGCCAGACGTTTTGAAGACGACGGTCGCGCTGTGTTTCGCGTCGAGCTTTCCCCAGGCGATTGTCTGGGGCCCCCAGTTGATCACGCTCTACAACGATGCGTTTATCCCGATCCTGGGCAGCAAGCCCTATGCGTTGGGGCGCCCGTTCAACGAAGTGTGGGCCGAGGTGTGGGATGACGTCAGCCCCATCGCCAACGCCGCCTTCGAGGGCCACGCCACCTATATCGAAAACTTTCCCCTGGTGATTGAACGCGGCCCAAGGCGGGAGCAGGCGTACTTCACCTTCTGCTACAGCCCGATCCGCGATCCCCAAGGCAAGGTGGTCGGCATGCTCGACACCGTCACCGAGACCACCGCCACGGTGTTCCTGGCACGCCGCCTGGCGGTGCTGGACGCCATCGGCAACGCAGTGGCCAACGCCGCCGATGCCGAAGCCATCATGACCAGCACCACCCGGTTGCTGGCCGAACACCTGCAGGTGAGCAATTGCGCCTACGCCGACATGGACGCCGATGAAGACGGCTTTACCATTCGAGACAATTGGACCGCGCCCGGCTCGCCCAGCATCATCGGCCGCTACAGCCTGGCGGCGTTCGGCGAGATGGCCGTCAACTGCCTGCGCGCCGGCGAGCCCCTGGTGATCCACGACAATCTGCGCGAGTTGCCGCCCGCAGAGTCCGCCACCTTCCAGGCCCTGGGGGTGACGGCGACGATCTGCATGCCGCTGATCAAGAACGGTCGCCTGACGGCCCTGATGGCCGTCCATGACAAAAACCCACGCCCCTGGTCACCCTACGACCTGGCCCTGTTGCGGGAAGTCACCGAGCGCTCATGGGCGCATATCGAGCGCGTGCGTGCCGATGCCGATGTGCGCAAGGGCCTGGCGGCCTATGCCGAACTGAACACCACTCTCGAACAGCGCGTCGAAGAACGCACCCTGGCGCTGGCCAAGGCCGAAGCCGCGCTGCGCCAGTCGCAGAAACTCGAAGCCATCGGCCAACTCACCGGCGGCGTGGCCCATGACTTCAACAACCTGCTGACCATCATTCGCTCATCGGTGGACTTCCTGCGTCAGCCAGACCTGCCGGAACAGCGTCGCCAGCGCTATATGGGCGCAGTGGCGGATACCGTAGAGCGGGCGAGCAAGTTAACCAGCCAATTGCTCGCCTTTGCCCGCCGCCAACCGCTGAACCCGGAAGTCTTCGACGTGGGCCAGCGCGTACAGAACATCGGCGAGATGCTGGAGAGCGTCACAGGCGCGCGTATTCATGTACGTGTCGAGATGCCTTCGCAGCCGTGTTTTGCGCGGATTGATGCCAGCCAGTTTGAAACCGCACTGATCAACATCGCCCTCAATGCACGGGACGCAATGGAGGGCCAGGGCACCCTGACCCTGAAGGTCCTCGGGGCACAGCCGTTGCCCCACATTCGCGGCGACGCCGGGTCGGGTAAGGCGTATGTCGCCATTTCGCTCGCCGATACCGGCCCCGGCATTCCCGAAGACACCGTCGAACGCATTTTCGAGCCGTTCTTCACCACCAAGGCGGTGGGTAAAGGCACCGGCCTGGGCCTGTCGCAAGTCTTCGGCTTCGCCAAGCAGTCGGGGGGCAATATCGATGTGACCAGCACGCCCGGCCAAGGCAGCGTATTCACCTTGTATCTGCCCCAGGTCGAAGCCGAAGCAGCACTGCCGCCCCCCTGCGAGGAAGCGCCGGCTTCGTCCCACGACACATCACAGTGCCGGGTGCTGATTGTGGAGGACAACCTGGAGATCGGGCGGTTTGCCAGCCAGATTCTTCAAGACCTGGGCTACCAGGCCACCTGGGTGACCGATGCCGAACAGGCCCTGACCCTTGCCGGGCACGATGGGAGGGCTTTCGATGTAATCTTCTCCGACGTGGTCATGCCCGGTATCACCGGCGTCGCCATGGCCAAGCTGTTGCGCCAGCGTCGGGCGGACCTGCCAGTGATACTGACCTCGGGCTACAGCGAAGAGCTGGCCGATAATGGCTATGACGGCTTCGAGTTCCTGCCCAAGCCTTACTCTGCCGAGCAGGTTTCGCGGGTATTGATCAAGGCCATGCACAAGGACTGAGCCGCGCCCTACTCCGCCACGGCCACCTGGTTGCGGCCCAGCGCCTTGGCCCGGTACAGCGCTTTGTCGGCGCTGTTCATCAGGCCGTGCAGGTCCTCGTCCACGGCATGGGTGAACGCCACCCCAAGGCTGGCTGACAGCCCCTTGACCGGCTCGGCGGCCAAACCGGCGATAGCCTTGATCAGGCCCTCGGCGATAGTGCGCGCGGTGTCCAACGACGTATTGGGCAACAACACCGCAAACTCTTCGCCGCCCAAACGGCCATACACATCGGCCTTGCGGAACGACGCACTGATCACCCCGCCAATCTGGCGCAATACCTGATCGCCGGCCTGGTGCCCATAGGTGTCGTTGATTTGCTTGAAGTGGTCCATGTCCATCATCAGCGCGCACAGCGGCTGCTGGTTATGACGGCATTGCGCATACAGCAATTGCGCATGTTCGAAAAATGCCCGGCGGTTCATCAGGCCGGTCAGCTCATCGGTCTGTGCGGCACGGGTCGAGATGTTATGGGCCCGTTCCATTTGCCGGGTCAGGCGAAAGGCTTTCTCCAGTGCATCGGACAACTTGCGCGTGGCACTGGCCACAAACGTGGAAAACACCAGGACCGCGATACCGATACCCACCTGCATCGATGTCGGCTGGAACAACAGCCACAGGGTGCACGGCAGCAACACCAGGCCGATGGACACCAGGGTCATATAGCGATAGGCCGAATAACACGACACCGCACTGACCGACATCCCCACGGTGAACAGCATCACCAGCGCCTGGGACAACCGATCATCGGGGGGCATCAGCGCGAGTGCCCCAGCCCCCCAAATGCTCGCGGACAATACCAGCGTGACCCAGTAGCGGCGCTCCCAGCGGTCCGGGGTGCGTTCGCTGTTGGGGCAGCGAAACCAGTCCAGGAACATCTTGACCCGCAGCAGCGACGAGGCGCCCAGCAGCACCAGCCACACCAGCATGGACGTGTGATCGAAGCGCTCCCAGCACAGCCAGCAGAGCATGGCGGCCGCCATGTAGCTGCCGAAAATGGCTGCAAATGACTGGCGAAACAACTGGTGCAAACGGTCGGTTCGCACCTGTGCCTCTATAAAGCAATCCTGGTCCTGCCCATGCCCAAGGCCATTCATGAAATTCGCCTGATTCGACTGCCATGACAAAGGCGCCATTGTGGCACCCTGCCAGCAGCGTGGACAACTGAATCCAGCAAGGTAGAGCCTTTAACTCGCCTCAGGTCGCAAAATCAGCACCCCCAACGGTGGCAGGTTCAATGACAGCGACACCGGTTGCCCATGGCGTGGTTCATCCTCGGTGAACACGCCACCGCCATTGCCATAATTGGAACCCGCATAGGTGTCGGCGTCGCTGTTGATCACCTCGCTCCAACGCCCACCGAACGGTACGCCCACCTTGTAGGCCTCACGGGGCACCGGGGTGAAATTGGCCACCACCAGCACCGGCTTGCCGTCCTTGCTCCAGCGCAGCCAGGCGTAAACGCTGTTGATCGCGTCGTCGCCGATCAGCCACTGGAAACCCTGGGGCGCATCGTCCTGCTCGTGCAGGGCCGGCTCCTCGCGATACAGGCGATTCAAGTCACCCACCAGCTTTTGCACGCCTTTGTGCTCGGCGTACTGCAGCAAGTACCAGTCCAGTTGCTGGTCGTGGTTCCACTCGCGCCACTGGCCGAATTCACAGCCCATGAACAGCAGCTTCTTGCCCGGATGCATCCACATGAATGTCAGGTAGGCGCGCAGGTTGGCGAACTTCTGCCAGCGGTCGCCGGGCATCTTGTCGATCAGCGAGTGCTTGCCGTGCACCACTTCATCGTGGGAAATCGGCAGGATGAAACGCTCGGACCACGCATACACCAGGCCGAAGCTCAGCTCGTTATGGTGGTGGGCGCGGTAGACCGGGTCTTGCTGGATGTAATGCAAAGAATCGTGCATCCAGCCCATGTTCCACTTGTAGTTGAAGCCCAGGCCGCCCTGCTGGGTGGGCTGGCTGACGCCGGGCCAGGCAGTGGACTCTTCGGCGATCACCAGGGCGCCGGGCGCTTCCAGTGCCACCACGTCGTTCAAGTGGCGCAGGAAGTCGATGGCTTCCAGGTTCTCGCGCCCGCCATGGCGGTTGGGCACCCATTCACCGGCCTTGCGCGAATAGTCGCGGTACAGCATTGACGCCACCGCATCCACGCGCAGCCCGTCAATATGGAAGTGTTTGAGCCAATGCAGCGCCGAGGCCAGCATGAAGCCGTGCACCTCAGTGCGGCCCAGGTTGTAGATCAACGTGTCCCAGTCCTGGTGGAAGCCTTCCAGCGGGTTGGCGTATTCATACAACGCAGTGCCATCGAATTGCGCCAGGCCGTGGGTGTCGGTGGGGAAATGCGCCGGCACCCAGTCGAGGATCACGCCGATATCGGCCTGATGGAGCGCGTCGATGAAATAGGCGAAGTCCTCCGGCGAGCCAAAACGCGCCGTCGGTGCGAACTGTGAAAGCGCCTGGTAACCCCACGACCCGCCGAACGGGTGTTCCATGATCGGCATCAATTCAACGTGGGTGAAGCCCAGTTGCTGCACATACGGCACCAACCGCTCCGCCAGCTCGCGCCAGGTGTACTGGCGCGCCACTTCGCCGGCCTCGTCCAGCTCGCACTGCCAGGAGCCCACATGCAGCTCGTAGATCGACAGCGGCGCCGTGGCCTTCTGGCGCTCGACCCGCGCTTGCATCCACTCATGGTCCTGCCAGTCCACCTGCAACGGCGCGGCGACTTTCGAGGCGGTATCGGGTGGCAACTGGGTCGCCAGCGCCATCGGGTCGGCCTTGAGCGGCAGAATCCCGTGGGCACCGAGGATTTCGTACTTGTAGGCGGCGCCAGGTTGCAGGCGTGGAATGAAGATTTCCCACACGCCCGACGGATGCCGCAGGCGCATCGGGTGGCGGCGGCCGTCCCAGATATTGAAGTCCCCCACCACCGAGACCCGCCGCGCATTCGGCGCCCACACGGCAAAACGCACGCCGTCTACGCCATCGACGCTGGTCACCTGAGCCCCCAGGCAACTGCTGAGGTCACGGTGGTTACCTTCGGCGAACAGGTACAGGTCCATCTCCCCCAGCAACAGTTGCTGGAAGCTGTAAGGGTCTTCGGTGATCTGCTCGCCACCGGCCCACTGGATTTTCAGCAAGTACGCCTGGCGGGTGTTGAACTGCCCGACGAACAGCCCCGGCACCTGGGTCGCATCCAGGCTGCCGATCTGTTCACCGCCATCGCGGCTCAGCACCTGGACACTCAAGGCTTCCGGCAGGAACGCGCGGATAAATTGCCCGCCCTGCTCGTCATCGTGTGGCCCGAGAATGGAAAACGGGTCGTGGTGCTCGGCGCGCACCAGCGCTTCGACGTCCTTGGACGCCGGCATGGCTGTCAACTTAGGTTGCAGCGGTTCTTTATTCGTAAAGCTCATGACGTCTCCCCACCGCGTGCAGTGTTCGATTTAGATGTAATCCCGCTCAACAACCCGTGCAAGCCCTGCAAGGGCACCGGCAACCAGGTCGGACGGTTTTCCGCTTCGTACGCTACCTCATACGCGGCCTTCTCCAGGCTGAACAACGTCAGCGCGGCGTCCTGGCCCTTGGCATCCTGCCAGTCATGCGCCAGTGTAGACGCAGCGGCCTGATAAGCCTGGATAAATGCCTGGCGGGCCTCTTTCAGGTAGCGATCGGTCACGCGTCTGCGCGCCTGGTCCGCTGCGGGCGAGTGATCCACCCCTTGTACGTTCAAGGCCATGGCCGCCGCATAGTCAAAGGAGCGCAACACGCCGCTCACATCTTTATACGGGCTGTGCTTGCCGCGCCGTTCATGCAGCGGCCGCGCGGGTTCGCCTTCAAAGTCGATCAGGTAGGCATCGCCCTTCACCACCAGCACCTGGCCCAGGTGCAAGTCACCATGAACCCGAATGCGCAGCCCGCCCAAGGTGGCTTTCGCCAGCGCCTGGACATGCGTGCCGATGGCTTTTTTCTGCGCCAGCAATTCACTGACCAGCGCCTGATCGGCAGGGTTCAATTGGCTTTGATGCAGCTTGAGCAATTGCAATGCACGGTCGATCTGCGCGCCAACGTCCTTGGCCCAGGCTTGGGTATCCTTGGCGCTGGTCGGTTCGGGCTTGAAGTCCTTATTGGTCGTTTTGGCGCCCAGTACCCCGTGCATTTCACCCAGGCGCTGGCCGAGCAGCCCGGCGAAGTCCGCCAGCTCGCCCAATGCGTTGTAATGCTGTTCCTGTTCGGAGATGGCCTCGGCCAGTTCATCGCGAATCGCACGCTCCAGGTTGTTCTGGGTCCAGCTCCAGGCGTCGCCCTGGTTGCTCAAGTAGCCCTGGGCGATCATCAGCAGGTTGTCCTCGCCGGCGCCATCACGGCGAATCACCGAGCCCATCAGCGGCGAGATATTCGGGTAACCCGCCTGCGTCAGGTAGGCGCTCATCTCCAGCTCCGGGTGCACCCCGGCGCTGACTTTGCGGATCAGCTTGAGCACCAGGCTCTCGCCCACCACCACCGAGCTGTTGGACTGCTCGGCAGACAAGTAACGCACCGGCGACTCGTCCGTCAGTTGCAGCGTGTCCAAGTGTGGCGTGGCTTCAAAACGCAGGTCGCCGTCGCTGCCGTTCAACACGGTACCGGCCTGCAGACCTTGGATCACCGCGCGGATAAAGTGCTCCAGGCTGAAGGCGTCCGTCACCAGGCCGACCTGGCGCACCCGCCGTACGCGGGCCAGGGCCAACTGTTGCGGCAAGGCGCTGGTGAACTGGTCTTCGCCAAGAAAACCGAACGGCAGCTGATAACGGCTGACCTGGCCACCGGCGGTCACCTCAAGCTCGCTGAGCAAGACCGGGTGCTGCGGGTCGCCAAAGCGCACACCGTAGGCGATGCGTACGCTGTCGATGGCGGTGTCCTTGCCCGCAAACCAACGGCGCTTGGGCAGCCAGGCGGGCAGCGAGGTCTGTTCGAGGGTGGTGCGACACGGTTCGTCGAGCAGCTCTTCCATGCGTTTTTTCAGCACCAGGGTGGTGAAGTCCGGCATGCTTTGCGCCGGCTCCACGTGCCAGCTGGGCATCTGGTTTTCCGCCGCCAGCACGAACCAATAGAAGCCATACGGCGCCAGGGTCAGCAGGAAATTCAGTTGGCCGATGGGCGGGAACGCATTGCCGCCGAGCATCTCCACCGGAACCATGCCGGCAAAGGCCGACAGGTCCAGCTCGGCCGCCTGGGCGCTGCGCGAGACATTGGCCACACACAGGATGATTTCGTTGCGCCCGTCTTCGCCGGTGAATTCGCGGGTATACGCCAGGATGCGGCGATTGCTCGGCGAGAGCATTTTCAGGCTGCCGCGCCCAAACGCCTTGGACTGCTTGCGCACCGCCAGCATGCGGCGGGTCCAGTTCAACAGCGAGTGCGGGTCCTGGGCCTGGGTTTCGACGTTGACCGACAGGTAGCCGTATTGCGGATCCATGATCGGTGGCAGCACCAGGCTGGCCGGGTCGGCGCGGGAGAAACCGCCGTTGCGGTCGATGGACCATTGCATCGGCGTGCGCACGCCATCGCGGTCGCCGAGGTAGATATTGTCGCCCATGCCGATTTCGTCGCCGTAATACAGGGTCGGCGTGCCGGGCATCGACAGCAGCAGGCTGTTGAGCAACTCGACACGGCGGCGATCACGCTCCATCAAGGGCGCCAGGCGCCGGCGAATGCCCAGGTTGATGCGTGCGCGGCGGTCAGCGGCGTAGTAGTTCCACAGGTAGTCGCGCTCTTTATCGGTGACCATTTCCAGGGTCAGTTCATCGTGGTTGCGCAGGAAGATCGCCCATTGGCAATTGGCGGGGATCTCCGGGGTCTGGCGCAGGATATCGGTGATCGGGAAGCGATCCTCCTGGGCCAGCGCCATGTACATGCGCGGCATCAGCGGGAAGTGGAACGCCATGTGGCACTCATCGCCGTCATCGCCCTTGCGGTCGCCGAAATACAGCTGCGTGTCTTCCGGCCACTGGTTGGCCTCGGCGAGCAGCATGCGGTCGGGGTAATGGGCGTCGATCTCGGCGCGGATCTGCTTGAGGACGTCGTGGGTTTCCGGCAGGTTTTCGTTGTTGGTGCCATCGCGCTCGATCAGGTAGGGGATGGCGTCCAGGCGCAGGCCGTCGATGCCCATGTCAAGCCAGTAGCGCATCACCGACAGCACGGCTTTCATCACCTGCGGGTTGTCGAAATTGAGGTCCGGCTGGTGGGAATAGAAGCGGTGCCAGAAGTACTGGCCGGCGACCGGGTCCCAAGTCCAGTTGGACTTTTCGGTGTCGAGGAAAATGATGCGGGTGCCGTCGTATTTCTGATCGTCATCGGACCACACGTAGAAATCCCGCGCCGCCGAGCCCGGCTTGGCCTTGCGTGCCCTCTGGAACCACGGGTGCTGGTCGGAGGTGTGGTTGATCACCAGTTCAGTGATGACCCGCAACCCGCGCTTGTGGGCTTCGGCGATAAAGCGCCGGGCATCGGCCATGGTTCCGTAGTCGCTGTGCACGCCCCTGTATTCGGCAATGTCATAGCCGTCATCGCGGCGTGGCGAGGGGTAGAACGGCAGCAGCCAGATGGTGTTGACACCCAGGTCGGCGATGTAGTCGAGCTTGGCGATCAGGCCGGGAAAGTCACCGATGCCGTCGTTGTTGGAGTCGAAATAGGATTTGACGTGAACCTGGTAGATCACCGCGTCCTTGTACCAGAGCGGGTCTTTGATGAAGGTGGCAGCCTTGGGTTTCTTCGCCATTGGAAACTCCTGAAATACTCGAAAATCGTGCAGACTGAACCGGGTCAATGTGGGAGGGGGCAAGCCCCCTCCCACATGTTGATCTTCACCAGGCTCAGGAGGTGCTGATGCGCCAGATCCCGAACGGCATCTGCGGCTCAAGCCGCGTCCACTGGGTCTTGCCATACCAAGTCCAGCGGTGGCCGTTCATCAGGTCTTCACCCTGGGTCTGCGCATCGTCCGGCAGGCCCAATTCCCACAACGGCAACTCGAAGTGGGCCTCCTGGGCATTGAACGGGTCGAGGTTGACGGCTACGAGAATGAAGTTGCTGCCATCCTCGCTGCGCTTGCCGAAGTACAGGATATTGTCGTTCCAGGCGTTGTAGAGCTTCAGCCCCAGGTGGGTCTGCAAGGCCGGGTTTTGGCGGCGGATGCGGTTGAGCTGGGCGATCTCGGCGATGATATTGCCGGGTGCGGTAAAGTCCCGAGGGCGAATCTCGTATTTCTCCGAGTCCAGGTATTCCTCTTTGCCCGGCACCGGTGCCGCCTCACACAGCTCAAACCCCGAATACATGCCCCACAGGCCCGAACCCATGGTGGCCAGCGCGGCGCGGATCAAGAAACCTGGGCGCCCGGACTCATGCAGGAAGCCTGGGTTGATATCCGGCGTGTTGACGAAGAAGTTCGGCCGGTAGCATTCGCGCCACGGCGACTCGTTCAATTGCGCCAGGTATTCGGCCAGTTCGGCCTTGGTATTGCGCCAGGTGAAGTAGGTGTAGCTCTGGGAGTAACCGACCTTACCCAGGCGCGCCATCATCGCCGGGGTGGTGAACGCCTCGGCGAGGAAGATCACCTCGGGATGCTTTGCCCGTACATCGGCGATCAGCCACTGCCAAAAGGGCAGCGGCTTGGTGTGGGGGTTGTCGACGCGAAAGGTCTTCACGCCCTCTTCCACCCAGCCCACCACGATGTCGCGCAGCTCGGTCCACAGGCCTGGGATCGCATCCGCGGCATAGAAGTCGACGTTGACGATGTCCTGGTACTTCTTTGGCGGGTTCTCGGCATATTTGATCGTGCCGTCCGGGCGCCAATTGAACCAGCCTGGGTGTTCTTTGAGCCACGGGTGGTCCTGGGAGCACTGGATGGCGAAATCCAGGGCGATCTCCAGACCATGCTCGGCGGCGGCCTTGACCAGGCGCCTGAAGTCATCACGGCTGCCCAACTGCGGGTGGATGGCCTCATGGCCGCCCTCCTCGCTGCCGATGGCATAGGGGCTGCCCGGATCATCGGGGCCTGCGGTCAGGGAATTGTTCTTGCCTTTGCGGTGGCTGCGCCCGATCGGGTGGATCGGCGGGAAGTACAGCACGTCGAACCCCATGTCATGGATCATCGACAGGCGCGAGTGCACGTCGTTGAACGTACCGTGGCGGGCCGGATCGTCGGTGATCGAACGGGGAAACAGCTCGTACCAACTGGCAAACTGCGCCGCCTCGCGCTCCACATCAATCGGGTAGACGGTGCTGATGCTCAAGTAGGCGCGGTGGTCGGCCTGGGTCATCAGGTGTGCACTGTCTTCGTGCAAAAACAGCGCGACCTGCTCGGTTTCCAGCAAACCGGAGAGTTCGTGGTGCAACAGCATCAGGCGGTCGCGCAGTTCGTTGTCGCTGCGTTCGGCGGCCTGCAGCACCAGGCTGCGGCCTTCCTGCAACTCCAGGCTGACCGGCACCCCGGCTTCATGTTTTTTGCGCAGTTCATAGCAGAAGCTGGCGAAGGTATCGATCCAGGCTTCGATGCAGTATTCGTGAGGGCCCTGGACGGTGACGGTAAACGCCCCTTCCCAGCCATTGTTGCCCACGTCGTTCATGACCACGCTGTGCCAGCTTTCTTCATGCAGCGCACGCCAACGGATCAGTACGGCCAGCTTGTCGTGGCCATCGGCGAATACCTTGCTGGTGACGTTGACGCGTTGGCCCACCACGGCCTTGACGGCAAATTCGCCGCCGTCGATCACGGGTGAAGTGCTTTCGATCGCGATCCTGGGCAGCAACAGCGCCTGGGACAGCGGCAATATGGAGTCTTCTGGAGCCAGTGTTTCAGCAGTCATCGAGCATCTTCCCCTTACGCCCTGTGGACGCTCTTTGCTTGATCCGAATTCCGATACGGCCGCGCTCTCCCTGAGCAGGGCCGCTATAGGTCCGAGCTTGGGCCTGGGTTAAAAGTTCAGCTGGATGTACCGCCACTGGGCGGGGAATCAATTGGCCCCGGCGGATGTCCACCACTGGAGCAAAGCACAAAGGAGGCCACACCGATGAATATCCCGATCCCGGCAGAAACCCCGGACCCGAATATCGACAACCCGACCTTGCCCCCCACGGAGCCCGAGCCGATTCCCGAGAAGGAACCGCCGGAAAATGAACCGCCACCGGTAGAGGAACCGCCGACGACCATGCCGCCGGTGATCGTCAGTCCTTCTCAAACCGCTTGACGATTTTTGGCATCACGCTGAACACCGCCAAGGCCAACAAGGTACTCAGTACCGCTGTCGATTCCCGACCCAATCCGGCCGAGACCCCAATCGCAGCGGTCATCCACAAACCGGCAGCCGTCGTCAGGCCCTTCACATGCCCCTCGTCATCATCCTTGCCCTTGATGATGGTGCCGGCGCCCAGGAACCCAATCCCGGCAATCACACCCTGCACCACGCGGCTCATGGCATCTGCCTGATTGCCGGACATCTGCGGCACCATGACAAACAACGCTGCGCCCAAGGCCACCAGCATGTGGGTGCGCACGCCGGCGGCCTTGCCCTTGCTCTCGCGTTCGAACCCGAGAATGCCGCCCAGGATCGCGGCGATCACCAGGCGCACGGTGATCTGGGTGAGCTGCCGGGCGTCGCCGATATCGGCAAATTCGGCCTGCAGGGTTTGCCACACTTCATGCCACCAGGCGTCCATGAACACTGTCCTTTGTCTTTATTGATAAAGGATGGACAGCGGCGACCGCCAGTCAGTTGCCTTGAACGCGCCGGCATCGCCGAACCCTAACCTTACACAGCTCATGAAAAGGAGATCGACATGACAATACGTATCGAAAACCAGTTGTGCTACTTCATGCTCGATGAGAACGGACAGGAACAGAGTGTGCCGGCGACCCGGGTCAATATCGTTACCGACACCGACAAATCCATGTCGTACGTGGAACTGGCCGCCGAGCGGATCTACATCACCGAAGCCGAGGCCGACGCCCTGACGGTGGCGGGTGCCCATGATGGGCGCCAGCATGTAAAGGCTGAAGAACCTGGTTCGCTGATTTAATTGATCTGTATCAGCACGCGCCAGAGCTGGCTGCACCTCAAGCGCCATGGGGTGCAGCACATTGACGCAGGCCCCTGGCCAAAGCCCATCTGATCCGCTTTTTATCGCCATACCTGAGTCTGTTACGCAAACAGACCGGCGCGCATAGTTCATCGGCCTGATGGAGGCTGATGAGCGAACGACCATGAGCGAACGAATCCCAACCGTGGAAACCTTTGAGCCGATACACCCAAAGAAGGTGAAGGCCAAATCCAGCGACAACCTGATCCATACCCGCAGTTTCACCGGCCTGTTCCGCACCTTGCGCGTGGCCGGCGCGGGCTTTCTGTTCCTGGCGTTCTTCGGCACGGTGTGGCTGAACTGGGGTGGGCGGCAAGCCGTGCTGTGGGATTTGGCGGAAAGCAAATTCCATATTTTCGGCGCCACCTTCTGGCCCCAGGATTTCATCCTGTTATCCGCTTTGCTGATCATCTGTGCCTTCGGCCTGTTTGCGATTACGGTGTTCGCCGGCCGCGTGTGGTGTGGCTACACCTGTCCGCAAAGCTCGTTTACCTGGCTGTTCATGTGGTGCGAAAAGGTCACCGAGGGCGAGCGCAACCAGCGTATCAAGCTGCAAGCGGCGCCCTGGAGCCTGAACAAACTCGCGCGACGCTCGGCCAAACACACGTTGTGGCTGGGCATCAGCGTGCTCACCGGGCTGACCTTTGTCGGCTACTTCACGCCGATCCGCCCCCTGGCCGCCGAACTGCTGACCTGGCAAATGGGCGGCGTGAGTCTGTTCTGGGTGCTGTTTTTTACCGCCGCCACCTACATCAACGCCGGCTGGCTGCGTGAAGCGGTGTGCATGCACATGTGTCCGTATGCGCGGTTCCAGAGCGTGATGTTCGATAAAGACACCCTGACCATTTCCTACGATAGCGCCCGTGGCGAGCATCGCGGCCCGCGTAAACGCGAGGTCACGCCAGCCGCTGTCGGCCTCGGCGACTGTATTGACTGCCAGCTGTGCGTGCAGGTCTGCCCCACCGGCATCGACATCCGCGACGGCCTACAAATGGAGTGCATCGGCTGCGCGGCGTGCATCGACGCCTGCGATTCGATCATGGACAAGATGGGCTATGCGCGGGGCTTGGTGAGCTACACCTCCGAGCATCAACTGCAAGGCGGCAAGACCCACCTGCTCAGGCCGCGCCTGATCGGCTACAGTGCGGTGCTGCTGGTGATGATTGCGGCGTTGGTGGTGGCATTGGTGGAGCGGCCAATGGTGTCGCTGGACGTGACCAAGGACCGCGGCATGTTCCGCGAGAACGCCCAGGGCCAGATCGAAAACATCTACAGCCTCAAGGTCATCAACAAGACACAGCAGCGCCAGGAATACCGGGTGGAGCTGCTGGATGCAGAGGGTTTCCAACTGCAAGGCAAGACCGAGATCAGCCTGGCACCGGGGGAAATCGTCGATGTGCCGGTGTCGGTGGCGTTGCTGGCCGACAAGCCGGCGAGCAGCTCGCAGACAGTGCGCTTCAAGGTTTCGGATGTGGACGAGCCGTGGATCTACAGCGCCGCCGACAGCCGCTTTGTGGCACCACTGAACCGCTGAGACCTCGCTGTCGGAAATGATGCCGATCAAATGTGAGAGGGGCTGCACTCATATTACCTATTTGTTTAAGGCCAACATGAAACGCTACGAAAAATTCGCCGACGACATCGCAGAACTGATCCGCTCCGGCGTGCTCGGCCCCGGCCAGCGTGTGCCGTCGGTGCGCTATGCCAGCCAGACCTATGGCGTCAGCCCGTCCACGGTGTTCCAGGCCTACTACCTGTTGGAGCGTCGCGGGTTGATCCGGGCACGGCCGCGCTCCGGCTACTTCGTCAACACCCATGCACCCAGCCCGTTCTCCGAACCGGTGGTGAGCGAGCAGGTGCATGAGTCCACCGAAGTCGATGTCAGCGAACTGGTGTTCTCGGTACTCGATTCGATCAAAGACCCCAACACCGTGCCCTTCGGCTCGGCCTTCCCCAGCCCCATGCTGTTCCCGCTGCCGCGCCTGGCCCGCTCCCTGGCCAGCGCCAGCCGCGAGATGGACCCGCGCCTGGTGGTCACCGATATGTCGCCGGGCAACCCGCAACTGCGTCGGCAGATTGCCCTGCGCTATATGGTCGGCGGCCTGATGCTGCCCATGGAGGAGCTGCTGATCACCAACGGCGCCCTGGAAGCGTTGAACCTGTGCCTGCAGGCGGTCACCGAACCGGGCGACCTGGTGGCGATCGAGGCCCCGGCGTTCTACGCCTGCCTGCAAGTGCTGGAGCGCCTGAAGCTCAAGGCGGTGGAAATCCCGGTGCACCCGCGCGACGGCATCGACCTCAACGCCCTGGCGCAAACCCTGGAGCGCTACCCGATCAAGGCCTGCTGGACCATGACCAGCTTCCAGAACCCCATGGGCGCCACATTGCCGGAAGCAAAGAAGCAGGCGCTGGTCGAGTTATTGCGCAGCCACCAGGTGCCGTTGATCGAGGACGATGTCTATGCCGAGCTGTACTACGGGCAGCAGGCCCCCAAGCCGGCCAAGGCCTTCGACACCGAAGGCCTGGTGATGCACTGCGGCTCCTTCGCCAAGAGCCTGGCGCCGGGCTATCGCGTCGGCTGGGTGGCGGCCGGGCGCTATGCGCAGAAAGTCGAGCGCTTGAAGTTGATGACCTCGCTGTGCCCCTCGATGCCGGCGCAAGCGGCGATTGCCGACTACCTGCAACACGGCGGCTATGACCGCCACTTACGTAAACTGCGCTATGCCCTGGAAGAACAGCAAAGCGCCATGCTGGCGGCGATCGCCCGCTACTTCCCGGCGCAGACACGGGTGAGCCAACCGGCCGGCGGGTATTTCCTGTGGCTGGAATTGCCGGAGCAGACCGATTCGCTGAAGTTGTTCCAGATGGCGCTGGCGCAAGGCATCAGCATTGCGCCGGGGCCGATCTTTTCGGCGACCCAGCGCTTTCGCAACTGTATTCGCCTGAACTACGGCAGCCCGTGGACCGAGGCCTCGGAGAAAGCGATGGAAACGTTGGGGCGGATTGTGCGGTCGTTTTGAGGGATGACGTTGCGCTTTCTGACGCCATCGGGGGCAAGCCCCCTCCCACATTTTGGGCTGTGAATACTCTCAAGTGTGGGAGGGGGCTTGCCCCCGATGGCGCCGGTGCAGGCACTGCATGAGCTAGCGACCGCCCCCCAAATCCAGAAAAGTCCCCGTGGCATACGAAGCCTTGTCCGACAGCAACCAGATAATCGCTTCCGCCACTTCATCGGGCCGCCCGCCACGGGCCATGGGAATACCGGACTCGAGCTTGCTGACCCGGTCCGGGTCGCCGCTCAGGGCGTGGAAGTCGGTGAAGATGTAGCCGGGGCGCACCGCGTTGACGCGGATGCCCTCGCCCGCCACTTCTTTCGACAGGCCGAGGGTGAAGGTGTCGAGTGCGCCCTTGGATGCGGCGTAGTCGACGTACTCACCCGGCGAACCCAGGCGTGCGGCCACCGAAGACACGTTGACGATACTGCCGCCCTGCCCGCCATGCTTGGGCGACATCCGCAGCAGCGCGTGCTTGGCACACAGGATCGGACCGAGCACATTGGTCTTGAGAATGTTCAGGATGCGGAACTCGGACATCTCATCCACCCGCGACTTGTGCCCCACGGTGCCGGCATTGTTGACCAACGCGGTGACGCGGCCCAGTTCGGCGTCCACACGATGAAACAGCGCAATCACTTCATCTTCGATACTGACATCCGCGCGCACCGCAATCGCCTGGGCACCGAGGCCGCGAACCTGCTCGAGCACGCTGTGGGCGGCTTTTTCATCGGAGTGATAGTTGATGCAGAGGCGATAGCCCTCGCGGGCAGCCAGCAATGCCGTCTCGGCGCCGATACCACGGCTCCCCCCGGTGATGATGAGGACTTTGTCCATGCGTGCGGTCTCCTGATCCAACCTGGTGTTTAGGGTTGGATCCGATACTAACCGTCACGCACGGCTTTTGTCAGGCGCCGCTGCGTCTTCACCGCGCTGGATATGGTCCATGAAACCGTCCGCCGGCAACGGGTGGCCGAGCAGGTAGCCTTGCAGGGAGTTACACCCCAACCGTGTGAGAAAACTCTGCTGCACATCGGTTTCCACACCTTCAGCGACGATTCGCAGCCCCAGCGCCTGGCCCAAGGCAACAATGGCAGACACGATGGCGGCGTCGTCGCTGTCATGCTCCAGGTCACGCACAAAACCACGGTCGATCTTCAACTCGTTGGCCGGCAGGCGCTTGAGGTACATCAGGCTGGAGTAGCCGGTACCGAAATCGTCGATGGAGAGGTCCACGCCCATGTCCGACAGCTGCTGCAACACCGTCATGCTCGCATCGGCATCGCTCATCGCGGTGGTCTCGGTGATTTCCAGGGTCAGGCTGTTGGCCGGCAACCGGTGCCGCGCCAGGGCGCCGGCCACGCTGTTGACCAGCCCGGCGTGGCAAAACTGCAACGCCGACAAGTTCACCGCGATGCGCCAGTGCTCATAACCCTGGGCGTACCACAGGCTCATTTGGCGACAGGCTTCATTGAGCACCCATTCGCCGATGGGGATGATCAGGCCGGTTTTTTCCGCCAGGTCGATAAAGGTCGCTGGCAACAACACGCCTTGTTGCGGATGCTCCCAGCGCACCAACGCTTCGGCGCCCACCGGGATCCCACTGATCGCATCAAACTTGGGCTGGTAATACAGCCGGAACTGCTCGTGCTCAAGGGCATTGCGCAGGTCTTGCAGCAGTTGCAATTGCTTGCGCGCATTGGTGTTCATCGACACATCAAAGAAGCTGTAGCCGTTCTTGCCCATGCCCTTGGCATGGTACATGGCGGCGTCGGCGTTCATCAGCAGTTCCTGGGGGGTGTTGCCATTGCCCGGGAACATGGCGATGCCGACGCTGGCGGAAATCTTCAGCTCATGCTCGGCCACCTGGAACGCGCGGTTGATCAGCACCACCTGGCGCTCGGCAAGGCCGAGGGCATCATCGGGCTGGGTCAACTGCACCAGCAATACAAACTCATCGCCGCCGATGCGCGCCAGGGTGTCGTGACTGCGCAGGTCTTCGCGCAGGCGCAGGCCGACTTCGCGCAACAACTGGTCGCCCATGTGGTGGCCAAAGGCATCGTTGACCGGCTTGAAGCCATCCAGGTCGATGAACATCAGGGCAAAGCAACCGCCCTGCTCCTTTACCGCCTCGATGGCCTGTTGAATACGATCGGCCAGCAAGGTGCGATTGGGCAGGCCGGTGAGCATATCGTGCAGGGCCAGGTGGGTCAGTTCCTGGTTGGCTTGGGTCAACGAGTCGGCGAGCACCGCAGTGCGGGCTTCCAGGCGCGCGTCGAGCAACGACGTCAGCAACGCGATGGCCAGTACCGCCAGGGTCGTCACCAACACCAGGTTATCCAGGCCCTTGCCGCTCAAACCGTCCAGCACGGCGGCGCAGTAACTCTCGTCGGCAAAGCGTGCGGCCGCCATGCCGGTGTAATGCATGCCGACGATTGCAAAGCCCATCACCACCGCCGCACCACCACGGGCCAGGCGTACGTAAGGCGTGTTACGGCGCAGGTTGAACGCAATCAACAGCGCGGCTCCGGACGCCACCACCGCGATCAGCAACGACAGGCCAAATAGCGTGGGGTCATAGTCGATGCCCGGCGTCATGCGCATCGCGGCCATGCCGGTGTAGTGCATGCTGGCAATACCGCTGCCCATGACCAGCGCGCCAAACGCCAGTTGCCAGGCAGGCAAACGCGCTTGGCTGACCAGCCATAATGCAAAGCCGCAGGACAATACCGCGATCAACAACGACAGCGCGGTGATACCGATGTCGAAGCCCAAGGCAAACGGCAGGCGCAACGCCAGCATGCCGATAAAGTGCATGGACCAGACGCCTACCCCCATCGCCATGGCCCCGCCGGCTATCCATAAATACACAGCGCGCCCCTTGGCGGTCGCGATGCGGCCGGTGAGGTCCAGGGCGGTGTAGGAAGCGAGGATCGCGACAAACAGCGAGATCGCGACCAGCGAGGGGGAATAGCTACCGATAAGCATGGGACTTCTCGTGGGCAACGGACCCGAAACGCCCGTGCCAAGTGGCAAAGCGGGCGATTGTAGCGAGAATAATTCTTGGACAGTTGATTAATTATCAGAGGGCCACTAGTGGCAATTTGACGTCAATCTCCTGGCTCAAAGGCCCATGCGTTTTCAGGTACGCCCAAGTGCTATCCCACTTCGGATCACTGAGCAAACAGATGCAAACCATGCGCCTTTAGCAAGCCTATCCCCACGGCGTCGAATCCATCAGCTTAGAGGTGGCTATGGCTTACGCTGAATGGGCACACAGCAAAACTGCACCGAGACTTACCCCATACAAAAATGGATTTTTAATTCCACATAATTCTAGAAAACTGTCATTTCTTACAGGTGTTTATTGAGACTGCTTGGGTGAAGCTTATGGGTATATTCTGCCGGAGTTTCAAAAAATGGCTGTCATAGCGATTTTGTACCCCATGAACCATGAAAATATTGGCCCCCCTGAAAGGAACGCAAAGTATCCGAGAGCAGGGTGGAAAAATTAACGCTTATAGAATTGAGGCGATTGGTGAGGCCACAACGGTCACCGAGATAAAACCCTTTGTCGAGAAAGTCGTTGCAGAACACGGCTCATTGAAAATTGAAGATGGCGAATATGTAATGGGTACTCATCTATGCTACAACCGAGAAGAGTATGAGGTGTGGGGGAGAATCGATGGCTTTGAAGACAAGGTCGTAACCTATTGTTCTCGAGCCGGTAAAGAGTACGAGATTAAAGACTCGGACACTCGAATTTTAAAATTCAGAGTCTCCGGTAAGATAGCAGAAATTCTAAAATACGTGCCTTTGAACTCTAATCTTCTTATATATGCCAATACACCCCCCCTTTCTTCGGGAGGGGAGCTAACAGCATTTGATCATGAATGCCTCACACTGGGCACTAAAGACCCGGAGATATTCACGGCATATAAATTTGCTAATTTGACATCTATCAGAATTGTATGATGCCGCCTTGTATATCAATAAGTATGGGGGGCTGCCATATCAGCGAAGCAAGCTCCCTGCCTAGGAATCCGCGTCTCCCTCGAGATCAATCCTCCTCGGCAATCGGCGTCTGCCCATCCCAGCCACCGCCCAGCGCGGCGATCAGTTGCACGCTGGCCACCAGGCGACTCTGCAACAGGGTCAATACGGTGCGCTCGTTGCTCAGCGCCGTGGCCTGGACAGTCACCACATCCAGATAGGCAATCAGCCCGGCCTTGTACTGGTTCTGGGTCAAGCGCAGCGATTCTCGGGCGGCCTCGAGGGCTTCGTTGCTGACCACCGCCTCGTCTTCCAGCACCTTAAGCTGGACCATGTAGTTTTCCACTTCACGGAAGCCGTCGAGCACGGTCTGGCGGTACTTGGCCACGGTTTCGTCGTAGGACGCCACGGTGCGGTCGACTTCCGCCGAGCGCTGGCCGCCGTCGAACAGGGTCATGGCCAGTTTCGGCCCTACCGACCAGAAGCGGTTCGGCAGGCTGATCCAGTCGGCATAGGTGCTGCTGGAATAGCCACCGGCCAGGCTCAGCGTCAGGTCCGGGTAATAGGCGGCCTTGGCCACGCCGATATTGGCGTTGGCGGCGATCACCGAACGTTCGGCCGAGGCGATGTCCGGGCGCCGTTCAAGCAATTGCGACGGCAGGCTGACCGGAATCTGCGGCAGGGCCGGGATGTCCTTGCTCACCGCCAGGTTGAAGTTGGCCGGTGCCTCGCCGATCAACACGGCGATGGCATTTTCCAGTTGAGCGCGTTGCCAGATCAGGTCGATCAGGCTGGCCTGGGTGGTCTTGAGCTGGGTTTGCGCCTGGGCCACCGCGTCCTTGCCGGAAACCCCGGCGCGGTACTGGTTTTCGGTCATTTGCAGGGAGCGCTGGTAGGTGTCCAGCGTGGCTTGCAGCAGGCGGGTCTGCTCGTCCATGACCCGCAGTTGCAGGTAGCTTTGCACCAGTTCCGACTGTTGGCTCAGGCGCATCGCGGCCAGATCCGCCGAGCTGGCTTCGGCACTGGCCTCGTTGGCCTCCAGGCCACGGCGCAACTTGCCCCAGATATCGGCTTCCCAGCTCACGCCGAGCTGCGCATTGAGGGTGTCACGGATCCCGCTGCTGGAACTGCTGAGGCTGGCGCTGCTGCTGCCGGTGCCCTGGCTGGCGCGGGTTTTACCGGCGCTCAGGTCGACGGTGGGGTAAAACGCCCCGCGTGAGCTGCGCACCAGGGCCTGGGCCTGGCGAAAACGCGCTTCGGCCTGGGCCACGGTCTGGTTGGAATTATTCAGGCGCAGCACCAGGTCGTTGAGTTGGCGGTCGCCGTACAGCTCCCACCAGGCACCACGGGCCAGGGAATCACTCGGCGCGGCCTGGCGCCAGCCTTGGGCTTCCTTGAACTGCGCGGGTTCAGTGACTTCCGGGCGCTTGTAATCCGGGCCGACGGCACAGGCGCTGAGCAACAACGCCAACCCTACTGTAGGAGCGAGCTTGCTCGCGAAGGTCGTTAACGATAACGCGCCGAGCCTGAATGAACGCGGTGCCTGCCGTTTTTTCGCGAGCAAGCTCCCTCCTACAGGGGCGAGTGCCGTGTCGGAAGCCAGCAGTGCATTGGCGAAGGTTGAATCGGTCATAGCGCAGTGTCCAGGGCAGCATCGGTACGCACACCGCGCCAGGCGTTGAAGCGGTGGCGCGCGCGGTCGAGATAGAGGTAAACCACCGGGGTGGTGTAGAGGGTCAGGACCTGGCTGAAAATCAGGCCGCCAATGATGGTCAGGCCCAGGGGATGGCGCATTTCCGCGCCATCGCCGGTGCCCAGCAGCAGCGGCAAGGCGCCGAGGATGGCCGCCAGGGTGGTCATCAGGATCGGCCGCAGACGCAACAGGCAGGCGCTGCGAATCGATTCCAGCGGGCCCAGGCCGTCGTTGCGCTCCAGCTGCAACGCCAGGTCGATCATCAGGATCGCGTTCTTCTTCACCACCCCGATCAACAGGAACAGGCCGAGCAGGGAAATCAGGCTGAACTCCCCTCCCGTCAGGTAGATGGCCAGCATCGCGCCGACACCGGCCGACGGCAGGGTCGAGAGGATCGTCAGCGGGTGAATATAGCTCTCATACAGAATGCCCAGCACCAGGTACACCGCCACCAGCGCGCCGAGGATCATGAACGGCTGGCCCTTCTGCGTGGCCGCAAAGGCATCGGCGGTGCCGGCCATCTTGGCAATCACATCTTCCGGCAGGCCAACCTTGGCAATCGCCCGCTCGATGGCCGCCGTGCCCTGCTCCACCGTGACGCCGGGGGCCATGTCGAAGGCGATGTTTTCCGAGGCGAACTGGCCTTCGTGGCTGACGCGGTCGTCCGCCAGGCTGTTCTCGTAATGGGCAATGGTCGACAACGGCACCCGCGCGCCGGTGGAGGTGATCACCTGCATCTGGTTGAGGGTGATCGGGTCCTGGGCGTATTTGGGGTTGACCTCCATCACCACCTGGTACTGGTTGAGGCTGTCGTAGATGGTGGAAATCTGCCGCTGGCTGTAGGCGTTGTTGAGCACCGCGGTGACCATGTCCATGTCGATGCCCAGACGCTTGGCCTGGTCACGGTCGACAATCAGCGTGACCTGGGCCGCGCCCCGGCCTTCGCGGGCGTCGATGGCGGTCAGCTCCGGTAGCTCACGCAGCACCGCGACCACTTTCGGGTACCACAGGCGCAGCGCGGCCAGGTCGCCGCTTTGCAGGATGTACGAATACTGCGCGCTGGTCTGGTCACGGCTGCCGCCAAATTGCAGGTCCTGGTCGGCCATCAGGAACAGGCGCCCGCCCGGCACCAGCGGCACATCCTTGCGCAGGCGCTCGATCACCGCCTGGGCGGACACCTTGCGTTCGCTGATGGGCTTGAGGCGAACCAGCATCACCGCGTTGTTGGTACCGTTGTTGCCGCCGATAAAGCCGGCCACGCTGAGCACTGCCGGGTCGTTGAGCACCGCCTTGCGGAAGATTTCCATCTTCGGCTGCATGACGCTGAACGACAGGCCGTCATCCCCGCGCACAAAGCCGATCAATTGGCCGGTGTCCTGTTGCGGCATAAAGGTTTTCGGGACCACCACGTACAGCGCCACGTTCACGCCAATGGTCAGCAGCAGGCTGAGCAAGGTCAGGCGGCGATGGCGCAGCACCCAGTCCAGGCTGGTGGCGTAGCCGGCCACCATGCGGTCGTTGATCTTCTGGCTCCAACGCTGCAGGCCGGTCATCTGCCCTTTCACGTGGGGCTTGAGCCAACGGGCGCAGAGCATCGGCGTCAACGTCAGCGACACGATCAGCGACACGATGATCGCCGCCGACAAGGTGATGGAAAACTCGCGGAACAGGTTGGTGACGATCCCGCCCATGAACAGGATCGAGAGGAACACCGCCACCAGCGATACGTTCATCGACAGTAAGGTAAACCCGACTTCCTCGGCACCCAGGTAGGCGGCCTTCATCGGCGGCACGCCCGCGTCGATATGCCGGGAAATGTTCTCCAGCACCACGATGGCATCGTCCACCACCAGGCCGGTGGCCAGGATCAGCGCCATCAGCGAGAAGTTGTTCAGTGAGAAACCGTACAGGTACATGATCGCAAACGTGCCCACCAGCGACACCGGCACCGCCAGGGTTGGAATCAGCGAGGCGCGGAAGTTGCCGAGGAACAGGTACACCACCAGGATCACCAGGCCCACCGCAATCAGCAGGGTCATCTCGGCTTCATGCAGGGTCGCGGTGATCACCGGCGAGCGGTCCATGGCCAGGCTGAGCTTGACGCTGGACGGCAGCACCGCCTGCAGCGCCGGCAGTTGCGCCTTGATCTGCCTGACGGTCTCGATGATGTTGGCGCCGGACTGGCGGTTGATCACCAGCAGCACCGCCGAATCGTTGTTGAAGAAGCCACTGTTGTAGCGGTCTTCCACGCCGTCGCTGATCTTCGCCACATCCTTGAGGCGCAGGGCGGCGCCGTCCTGGTAGCGGATCAGCAGCGGCTCGTAGTCCTTGGCCTTTTCCAGCTGGTCGTTGGCCTGGATCTGCCAGTTGCGCTCACTGTCTTCCAGGGAGCCCTTGGGCCGGCGCTGGTTGGCATTAGCGATGGTGTTGCGTACGTCGTCCAGGGCCACGCCGTACTGGTCGAGGGCCTTGGGTTCCAGCTCGATACGCACCGCCGGCAGGGAGCTGCCGCCGATCTGCACTTCACCCACACCCGGCACCTGGGACAGGCTTTGGGAGAGGATGGTCGAGGCCAGGTCGTACAACTGGCCCTTCTGCAACACGTCCGAGGTCAGCGACAGCACCATGATCGGCGCCTGGGACGGGTTGATCTTCTTGTAGGTGGGCATGCTGCGCATGCCGCTGGGCAGCAGGTTGCGCGAGGCATTGATGGCTGCTTGCACTTCCCGCGCGGCACCGTTGATATCACGGTCTGAATCGAATGCCAGGATGACCCGGGTGGAACCCTGGCTCGACGAACTGCTCATGGTGGTGATGCCGGCAATCGCGCCGAAGGAGCGCTCCAGCGGCGTGGCCACCGTGGAGGCCATCACCTCGGGGCTGGCGCCGGGCAGGCTGGCCGAGACCACGATCACCGGGAAATCGATCTGCGGCAGCGGCGACACCGGCAGCAGGTTGAAGCTGACACCGCCCAGCAACATGATCGCCAGGCTCAGCAGCAGGGTCGCTACCGGCCGGCGAATGAAAGGTCCGGACAGGTTCATGACTCAACCGGCTCCAGGCTTTGCGGCTCTTTGCGCCAGCGGCGGCCGAGGCGATCGAAATACAGGTAGATCACCGGCGTGGTGAACAGCGTCAACACCTGGCTCACCAGCAGGCCGCCGACCATCACCAGGCCCAGGGGCTGGCGAAGTTCGGCACCGGAGCCGGTGGCCAGCATCAATGGCACTGCACCGAACAGGGCGGCCAGGGTGGTCATCAGGATCGGCCGGAAGCGCAGCAGCGCCGCCTGGTAGATCGCGGTCTGCGGGTCCAGGCCCTGGTTGCGTTCGGCGTCGAGGGCGAAGTCGATCATCATGATCGCGTTCTTCTTGACGATACCGATCAGCAGGATGATGCCGATGATCGCGATCATGCCCAGGTCGTTGCCACTGAGCAGCAAGGCCAGCAAGGCCCCCACCGCGGCCGAGGGCAAGGTCGAGAGAATGGTGATCGGGTGGATATAGCTCTCGTAGAGCACACCCAGCACGATGTACATGGTGACCACCGCCGCCAGGATCAGCAGCAAGGTGCTCGACAGCGACGCTTCGAACGCCTGGGCAGCGCCCTGGAACTGGGTCTGCACGCCCACCGGCATGCCGATGTCCTTCTGCGCCTGGTTGATCAGCTCCACGCCTTTGCCCAGCGCAACGCCGGGGGCCAGGTTGAACGACATCATTACCGCCGGGAACTGGCCGATGTGCGCAATCGCCAACTGCGCCTGGCGCTGCTCAACATGGGCCAGGCTGGACAGGCGCACCTGGCCGCCGTCGATGGTCTTCACATGGATCTGGTTCAGCGCCGCCGGGCCGAGGGTTTCCCCCGACTGGGCCTGCAAGACCACGCGGTACTGGCTGGCCTGGGTGTAGATGGTGGAAATCTGCCGCTGGCCGAACGCGTCATACAGTGCGTCGGTGATGGTCGACACACTCACCCCGAGGCGCGAGGCCGCATCGCGGTCGATCACCAGGTACACCTGCAGGCCCTTGTCCTGCAGGTCGCTGGCGACGTCGGTGAGTTCCGGCATCTGGCTCAGTGCGTGCACCAGCTTGCCGCTCCACAGGGCCAACAGGTCGGCGTCCGGCGAGGACATGCTGAACTGGTACTGGGTGCGGCTGACACGGTCTTCGATGGTCAGGTCCTGCACCGGCTGCATGAACAGGCGGATGCCCACCAGCTTGTCGATCTGCGGTTGCAGGCGCGTGATCACCTGGGCTGCGCTCAAGTCGCGCTGGCCGTGGGGCTTGAGGTTGATCAGCAAGCGGCCGCTGTTGAGGGTGGCGTTATCGCCATCCACGCCGATATAGGACGACAGGCTTTGCACCGCCGGGTCGGTGAGGATGATCTGCGCCAGTTCCTGCTGGCGCTGGCTCATGGCGGCGAATGAAATCGACTGCGGCGCTTCGGAGATACCCTGGATCACCCCGGTGTCCTGCACCGGGAAAAAGCCCTTGGGCACCACCAGGTACAGCACCACCGTAAGGCCCAGGGTCGCAATGGCCACCAACAGGGTCAGCGGCTGGTGCCTGAGCACCCATTGCAACTTGCGCCCGTAGGCTTCGATCAGCCAATCGATCCAGGCGCCGCTGGCCTTGTAGAAACGGCTCTGCTCTTCTTCCTTGGGCTCGCGCTTGAGCAAACGCGCGCACATCATCGGCGTGAGCGTCAGGGACACCACCAGGGAAATCAGGATCGCCACCGCCAGGGTGATGGCAAATTCGCGGAACAGCCGTCCCACCACGTCAGCCATGAACAGCAGCGGGATCAATACGGCGATCAGTGACAGGGTCAGGGAAATCAGGGTGAAGCCGATCTGCCTGGCGCCCTTGAGCGCAGCGGCCAGCGGCGTCTCGCCTTCCTCGATGTAGCGGGAAATGTTCTCCAGCATCACGATGGCATCGTCCACCACGAAACCGGTGGCAATGGTCAGGGCCATCAGCGTCAGGTTATTGATGGAGAACCCGGCCAGGTACATCACCCCGAAGGTGCCCACCAGCGACAGCGGCACGGCAATCGACGGAATGATCGTGGCGCTGACCCGCCGCAGGAACAGGAACGTCACCATCACCACCAGAGCGATGGCGATCAGCAATTCGTGCTGCACATCGGTGACCGAGGCGCGGATGGTCTGGGTGCGGTCGGTAAGCACCGTCACGTCGAGGCCGGCCGGCAGGTTGTCGGTGATGCTCGGCAGCAGCGCCTTGATGCGGTCGACCACCTCGATCACGTTGGCGCCCGGCTGGCGCTGGATATTGAGGAGTACGGCCTGGTTTTCATTGGCCCAGGCGGCAAGGCGTTCGTTTTCGGCGCCGTCGACGATCTGTGCCACATCCTTGAGGCGCAGAGGCGCGCCATTGTTGTAGGCCAGGATCAGCTCGGCGTATTGCTGGGGCGACACCAACTGGTCGTTGGCATCGAGCATCGACACCCGCGTGGGGCCGTCGAAGTTGCCCTTGGGCTGGTTGACGTTGGACGCGGCGATCAGGGTGCGCACATCGGAGAGATTCAAGCCGTTGGCCGCCAGGGCTTCGGGGTTGACCTTGATGCGCACGGCCTGGCGCTGGCCACCGGCGATGCTGACCATGCCGACGCCGCTGATCTGCGCGATCTTCTGCGCCATGCGTGTGTCGACCAGGTCATTGAGCTTGGGCAGCAGCATGGTCTTGGAGGTAATGGCCAGGGTCAGCACCGGGGTATCCGCCGGGTTGACCTTGTTGTACACCGGCGGCGCCGGCAAATCCTTGGGCAGCAGGTTGGTGGCGGCATTGATTGCAGCCTGCACCTGTTGCTCGGCGACATCCATATTGATGTCGAGGTTGAAACGCAGGGTCAGCACCGAGGCGCCGCCGGAACTGGTGGACGCCATCTGGGTCAGGCCGGGCATCTGTCCGAACTGGCGCTCAAGGGGCGCGGTGACCGCGCTGGTCATCACATCGGGGCTGGCACCGGGGTACAGGGTCATCACCCGGATCGTCGGGTAATCCACCTGGGGCAGCGCCGAGACCGGCAACAAGCGGTAGGAAATAATGCCGGCCAAAACAATCGCCAGCATGCTCAGCGTGGTGGCGACCGGGCGAAGGATAAACAGCCGCGACAGGTTCATGAACCGACCTTTTGCGCCTTGCCGGCGGTGGTGCCGGTCTCCCCTTTAGCCGCAGGCTTGCCTTGCAGGTGTTCGGTGGGGGTGGTCGGCACTTCGCTGCTGTCGTTGACCACTTCGATCTCGCTGCCGTCCTTGAGGCGGTCGGTGCCTTCCAGCACCACGCGGTCGCCGGCGACCAGGCCTTCCTTGATCACGGTGTTGTCGCCATCGGTGTCACCCACCACCAGCGGCTGGACCTTGACCTTCTTGTCGCCATCGAGCTTGTAGACAAAGGTGCCGGTGTTGCCGAACTGAATCGCGGCGGACGGCGCCAGCACCACGTTGTGCAAGGTATCGGCGAGCAGATGCACATTGACGAACTGGTTGGGGAACAGCGCCTGGTCTTTGTTATCGAAACGCGCCTTGAATTTCAGGGTGCCGGTGGTGACGTCGATCTGGTTGTCCAGGCTTTGCAGCACGCCGGTGGCCTGCCGTTTGACGTCGCCACGGTCCCAGGCTTCCACGGGCAGCTTGTTGCCGGCGTGATAACGGGCGAGCACGGTTTCCAGGGTGTTTTCCGGCAGGGTGAAGGCCACGCTGATCGGTTGGGTCTGGGTGATCACCGCGAGGAAGGTGGTGTCGTTGGCCGCCACCAGGTTGCCCACATCGACCTGGCGCAAGCCGACGCGACCACTGATAGGCGCGCGGATCTTGGTGAACTCGAGGTTGAGCTTGGCATCGTCCACCGCGCCCTGGTTGGTCTTGACCGTGCCCTGGTATTGCAGGACCAGCGCTTCGGCGGTGTCCAGGGTCTGCTTGGCGATACTGTCCTGGGCGTAGAGGTCGCGATAACGCTGCACGTCGACCTGGGCGTTTTTCAACTGGGCCTGGTTCTGCATCAGCGTGCCCTGGGCCTGGAGCAAGGCATTCTGGTAGCTGCGCGGGTCGATCTCGGCCAGCAGGTCGCCGGCCTTGACCATCTGCCCTTCTTCAAAGGCGATCTTGACCAGTTCGCCCCCCACCCGGCTGCGCACATTGATGGTATTGAGCGCGGTGACCGTGCCCAAGGCCTTGTAGTACACCGGGAACTCCCCCAGTACCGCCGGCGCTACACGCACCGGCACCGGGCCGGTGGACCCGCCGAACCCCGGGCGCGCCATGCCGGTTTTACCGGTATGCCCGGCCGGTGCGTCTTTGTGGGCGGCGCCGCCTGGCCAGAATTTCCAGCACAGGCCGGCGATAACCAGCAGCACGAGCAGGCCGAACAGCCAGCGGCGGGAGTTGCGGGGGGAGGATTGCATGGAGTGATCAACCATTGGGCGCGAGAGCTTCTTCTTCGGGAGGCTGAAAGATAAGCACTGGAGCGCGTTAAGAAAAGCGCCTTTACCGGCTATTTACCTTGGGCTTACAACTTTTAACTTCTGCGGCTTAGTCTGCAGGCTATTTCGCTAAACGTCTGAGCCACAAATGAAAACGGCCTGGACTAGGCCAGGCCGCAATCATGTCTTACGGGTGTTACTGCAAAACGACAGTAACGCGCCGCAACAGTTACTTCAAAACAGCCAGGGCCGCTTCGTAGTTCGGCTCCTGGCCGATTTCCGAAACCAGTTCGCTGTGCAGCACGGTGTTGTTTTCGTCCAGCACCACGACCGCACGGGCGGTCAGGCCCTTGAGCGGGCCATCGGTAATCGCTACGCCGTAATCGACGGCGAAACCAGGGTCACGGAAGTCCGACAGGTTCTTCACGTTTTCCAGGCCTTCGGCGCCGCAGAAACGCGCCTGGGCGAATGGCAGGTCGGTGGAGATGCACAGTACGACGGCGTTGTTCAGCTCGTTGGCCTGGGCGTTGAACTTGCGTACCGACGTGGCGCAGGTCGGGGTGTCGACGCTTGGGAAGATGTTCAGCACTTTGCGCTTGCCGGCAAAGGTAGCCAGGGTTGCATCCGACAGGTCGCCGGCGGTCAGGGTGAAGTCTGCTGCTTCAGAGCCGACTTTCGGCAATTCGCCTTCAACCTGGACAGGGTTACCGCGAAGAGTGACTTGAGCCATGAACAGAATCCTTATGCTGGGTTTTGGTTAAACGAATTCGAGAGGCGGAAGTTAACCACAAAGTACCGTGGCTACCTACCGCCAGACACAAATTGTCATGCCACACGGTTGTGGTTTAATTGCGCGCTTTGCGCCTGCCCTCCAAGGAAACCGTTGTCGATGAATCAGCCCGCCACCAAAGTCCTGGTCACTGGTTATGTCTGGCCGGAGCCCCGTTCCTCGGCCGCGGGCGGGCACATGATGCAGATTCTCGAAACTTTTCTTACACAAGGTTGGGATATTACCTTCAGCAGCCCGGCAGCACTGGGCGAGCACAAGGCCGACCTGCTGGCGCTGGGCATCGCCGAATGCGCGATCGAGCTCAATAACAGCAGCTTCGACGATTTTATCCGCGAGTTGGCCCCGGACATCGTGCTGTTCGACCGTTTCATGATGGAAGAACAGTTTGGCTGGCGCGTAGAGAAGTGTTGCCCCGACGCCCTGCGTGTGCTGGAAACCTCCGACCTGCAAAGCCTGCGCGACGCCCGTCAGCAGCGCCTCAAGGCGCACCTCAAGGCCCAGCCGGGCAGCGACGACTTCAGCGCGCTGTTCGCCCCGGCCCTGGAGGAGGAATTCCAACTGATGGCCGACACCGACCTGGCCAAGCGCGAAATCGCCGCGATTTACCGCTGCGACATCAGCCTGATGATCTCCGACGTGGAAATCCGCCTGCTCACCGAACAGTTCAAGCTGCCCGCCGCCCTGCTCCACTGGTGCCCGCTGATGATGACGCCGCCAACCGAGGCCTTCGTACCGTTCGAAGAGCGTGCGCACTTCCTCAGCATCGGTAACTTCCGCCATGCGCCGAACTGGGACGCCGTACTGTGGATGAAGAACAGCGTCTGGCCATTGATTCGCCAGCAATTGCCCGGTGCCCAGCTGCATATCTACGGCGCCTACACCCCGCCCAAGGCCACCGCCCTGCACAACCCGGCGCAGGGCTTTCATGTGATGAACTGGGCCGAAGATGCCCTGCAAGTGATGAGCGCCGCGCGCATCTGCCTGGCCCCCCTGCGCTTTGGCGCGGGTATCAAGGGCAAGCTGGCCGATGCGATGCTGTGCGGCACCCCCAATATCACCACCCCCATCGGCGCCGAGGCCATGGGCGACGAGCGGCCATGGCCCGGCGCCATCGAGCAATGCGCCGACACCCTGGCGGCGGCGGCCGTGGCGCTCTACCAGGATCGCGAACGCTGGACCCAGGCCCAGCAGGATGGGCACCAACTGATTGCCGGCCGTTATGACCGCACTGTCCACGGGCCGGCACTGGTGGAGTGCCTGCAACACTGCCGCAGCCACCTCGCCGCCCATCGCCGCAGCAACTTCACCGGCAGCATGCTGCGCCACCATGCGCATAAAAGTACGCAGTACATGTCCCAGTGGATCGAGGCGAAAAACCGTAGCCTGTAAACCGCGGCGCTGGCGAGGTCGTGCGTGAGGGGGCATTATCCCCAGCAGCAACCACAATAAAGCGACGGCAGCATGACCCGAGCAACGCGAATCACCGACCCTTCCTACGAGCTGATGGACGATCACAACGGCCTGTCCATCATCTATCGCCAGCATGGTTTCCCCTGCCCGCTGGTGCGCTGGCATTTCCATAAGGAATACGAACTGCACCTGATCGTCGCCAGTTCCGGCAAGGTGTTTATCGGCGACTACATCGGCAACTTCTATCCGGAAAGCCTGTTCCTCACGGGGCCCAACCTGCCCCACAACTGGATCAGCCAGGTGGAGGAAGACGAAGTGGTGCCCAAGCGCGACATGCTGGTGAACTTCACCGATGAGCTGTTCGAGCAGGGCAGCCACATTTTTACCGAACTGAAAATGCTGGCACCGTTGCTGGAGCGCGCGCAGTCCGGCATCGAGTTCCGCTGCAAAAAAACCATCGCCCAGGCCATGACCCTGATGCAACGTATCGAAGACGCCCAGGGTATGGCGCGCCTGGGGCATTTCTTTATCTTGCTGGAAGTGTTGAGCAGCTGTGAGGACTACCAGTTGCTGTCCGGCGTCACCACGCCGCAATTGGCGGATGAACACAGCATCGACCGCACCAACCGCGCGGTGGACTACATTTTCGCCCACTACGCGCGCGAGTTGCCCCTGGAGGAAGTGGCGGAACACCTGGGGATGAAGCCGACGTACTTTTCCCGGGTGTTCAAGCAGGCGACCGGGCGCACGTTTATCGAATTCGTCAATCGGCTGCGCATCAGCAAATCCTGCGAATTGCTGGCTGACGGTGATAAAGCCGTGACGGACGTGTGTTTCGAGTCGGGCTTCAACAACATCTCCAACTTCAACCGGCGCTTTCAGCAACTCAAGGGTATGACCCCCTCTCACTACCGCCGCCTGGCGGTACAACGCTTGACCGAGCAGAACCTGGCCTAATGGAGATCGTTCCCAGGTAAGCATGGGCACGATCACCGAGTGCAAAAAAGTATCAGTCCAAGTGTTCCCAAGGATTTGTCACAACCCCATTTGAAGGCTGTAATCAACGCACACTCTTCCTGACTCCCTGCAGGAAGACACAACAACAATAACTGTCCTTCCGTAGCCCCTGGGCGCGGAAATGGAGTGCGCGATGAAGTTCACAGCAAAAGCTCTGCTTGCCTGTACCTGTATGACCCTCAGCGCCGTCAGCCTTGGCGCGCAAACCCTGACCATTGCCACCGTCAACAACAGCGACATGATCCGCATGCAGAAGCTCTCGAAAACCTTCGAGGCCGAGCATCCGGAAATCAAGCTGAACTGGGTGGTGCTGGAAGAAAACGTGCTGCGCCAACGCCTGACCACTGACATCGCCACCCAGGGCGGGCAGTTCGATGTGTTGACCATCGGCATGTACGAAGCCGCACTCTGGGGCACCAAGGGTTGGCTGGAACCGATGAAGGACCTGCCGGCGTCCTACGACCTCGACGACGTATTCCCTTCCGTGCGTGACGGTTTGTCGGTCAAGGGTTCGCTGTACGCCCTGCCGTTCTATGCGGAAAGCTCGATCACCTATTACCGCACCGACCTGTTCAAGGACGCCGGGCTGAGCATGCCCGAGCACCCGACCTGGAGCCAGATCGGCGAATTCGCGGCCAAACTCACCGACAAGAGCAAAGAGCAATACGGCCTGTGCCTGCGCGGCAAAGCCGGTTGGGGCGAGAACATGGCGCTGATCACCACCCTGGCCAACGGCTACGGTGCGCGCTGGTTCGATGAAAAGTGGCAGCCTGAATTCAACGGCCCCGAGTGGAAGGACGCGCTGAACTTCTACGTCGACAACATGAAGAAATCCGGCCCGCCGGGTGCTTCCAGCAACGGTTTCAACGAAAACCTGGCGCTGTTCAACAGCGGCAAGTGCGCGATCTGGGTCGATGCCAGCGTCGCCGGATCGTTCGTCACCGACAAGACCCAAAGCAAAGTGGCCGACCATGTGGGCTTCACCTTTGCCCCCCACGAAAAAACCGACAAAGGCACGTCGTGGCTGTACTCCTGGAGCCTGGCGATCCCGACCAGCTCCAAGGCCAAGGACGCCGCCAAGGTGTTCACCAGTTGGGCCACCTCCAAGGAATACGGTGCCTTGGTCGCCAAGACCGACGGCGTTGCCAACGTGCCGCCAGGTACGCGCAAGTCGACCTACAGCGACGAGTACATGAAGGCCGCGCCGTTCGCCAAGGTGACCCTGGAATCGCTGAAAGTCGCCGACCCGACCAAGCCGACCCTCAAGCCGGTGCCGTATATCGGTATCCAGTTGGTGACCATTCCCGAGTTCCAGGCGATTGGCACCCAGGTCGGCAAGTTCTTCTCGGGTGCGCTGACCGGTCAGCAGACGGTCGATGCGGCATTGACTGCGGCGCAGACCACCACCGAGCGGGAAATGAAGCGGGCCGGTTACCCCAAGTAACCCCCGATCCTGTAGGAGCGAGCTTGCTCGCGAAAAAGGTACATCCGACGCCGCAATGCGCCTGAAATACCTTCGCGAGCAAGCTCGCTCCTACAGGGGTTTTGCGCACCTGTACCTGACTGGCCTTGATTATCATGAATACATCCGCCAAAAACCGCCTGGCCAACCCCGGCTGGTTCCTCGTCACGCCCTCGGTCGCCCTGCTGCTGCTGTGGATGATCGTGCCGCTGGGCATGACCCTGTACTTTTCACTGATCCGCTACAACCTGCTCTACCCCGGCGAGAACCAATTCGTGGGGCTGGAGAACTTCACCTACTTCATCACCGACTCGGGTTTCCTGCCCGGCGCCACCAATACGTTGTTGCTGGTGGGCAGCGTGCTGCTGATCAGCGTGGTGTTCGGCGTGTTGATCAGTGCCCTGCTGGAGGCCAGTGAGTTTCTGGGGCGCGGCATCGTCCGGGTGCTGTTGATTTCGCCGTTCTTCATCATGCCCACCGTCGGTGCGCTGATCTGGAAGAACCTGATTTTCCACCCGGTGTCGGGGATTCTCGCCGCCGTGTGGAAGTTCTTCGGCGCCGAGCCGGTGGACTGGCTGGCGCACTACCCGTTGCTGTCGATCATCATCATTGTGTCGTGGCAATGGCTGCCGTTCGCCATCCTGCTGCTGATGACCGCCATGCAGTCCCTCGACCAGGAACAGAAGGAAGCCGCACGCCTGGACGGTGCCGGCGCCATCGCGATTTTCTGGCACTTGACCCTGCCCCACCTGGCCCGCCCGATTGCCGTGGTGGTGATGATCGAGACCATCTTCCTGCTCTCGGTATTCGCCGAAATCTTCACCACCACCAACGGTGGCCCCGGCTACGCCTCGACCAACCTCGCCTACCTGATCTACAACCAGGCATTGGTGCAGTTCGACGTGGGCATGGCCTCGGCCGGCGGCTTGATCGCCGTGGTCATCGCCAATATCGCGGCGATCATCCTGGTGCGGATGATCGGCAAAAACCTGACTGACAAACCTTGAGGGCCGCGCCATGACGCTTCAACAATCCCGCCGCCTGCAAAGCCTGTTGCTCGGCACCCTGGCCTGGGCCATCGCGATCCTGATTTTCTTCCCGATCTTCTGGATGGTGCTGACCAGCTTCAAGACCGAAATCGACGCGTTCGCCACGCCGCCGCAGTTCATCTTCACGCCGACCCTGGAGAACTACCTGCACATCAACGAGCGCAGCAACTACTTCAGCTATGCCTGGAACTCGGTGCTGATTTCATTCAGCGCCACCGCCCTGTGCCTGCTGATTTCGGTGCCGGCCGCCTACTCCATGGCGTTCTACGAAACCAAACGCACCAAGAGCACGCTGCTGTGGATGCTCTCCACCAAGATGCTGCCGCCCGTGGGCGTGCTGATGCCCATCTACCTGCTGGCCAAGAGCTTTGGCCTGCTGGATACGCGCATCGCGCTGATCATCATCTACACCCTGATCAACCTGCCGATCGTGGTCTGGATGGTTTACACCTATTTCAAGGACATCCCCAAGGACATCCTCGAAGCCGCGCGCCTGGACGGCGCCACGCTGTGGCAGGAAATGGTCCGGGTGCTGCTGCCGATCGCCAAAGGCGGCCTGGCCTCCACGGTGCTGCTGTCGCTGATCCTGTGCTGGAACGAGGCCTTCTGGTCGCTGAACCTGACCTCGTCCAACGCCGCGCCCTTGACCGCGCTGATCGCCTCCTACTCCAGCCCCGAAGGCTTGTTCTGGGCCAAATTGTCTGCCGTCTCGACCCTGGCCTGTGCGCCGATCCTGATCTTTGGCTGGATCAGCCAGAAACAGCTGGTGCGCGGTTTGTCCTTCGGCGCAGTTAAATAATAATTTCTAGCGGAGGGCCCATCATGGCCAACCTCAAAATCAAGAATCTGCAAAAAGGCTTCGAAGGTTTCTCGATCATCAAGGGCATCGACCTGGAAGTGAACGACAAGGAATTCGTGGTGTTCGTCGGCCCCTCGGGCTGCGGTAAATCCACCCTGCTGCGCCTGATCGCCGGCCTGGAAGAAGTCACCGAAGGCACCATCGAACTGGATGGCCGCGACATCACCGAAGTGACCCCAGCCAAACGCGACCTGGCCATGGTGTTCCAGACTTACGCGCTGTATCCACATATGAGCGTGCGAAAAAACATGTCGTTTGCCCTGGACCTGGCCGGCGTCGACAAGCAGCTGGTGGAGAGCAAGGTCAACGAAGCGGCGCGCATCCTCGAACTGGGCCCGCTGCTGGAGCGCAAGCCCAAGCAACTCTCCGGTGGCCAGCGCCAGCGCGTGGCGATCGGCCGCGCCATCGTGCGCAACCCGAAGATTTTCCTGTTCGACGAACCGCTGTCCAACCTCGACGCCGCCCTGCGCGTGCAGATGCGCCTGGAACTGGCGCGCCTGCACAAAGAGCTGCAAGCGACCATGATCTACGTGACCCATGACCAGGTCGAAGCCATGACCCTGGCCGACAAGGTAGTGGTGCTCAACAGCGGCCGCATCGAGCAGGTCGGCTCGCCGCTGGAGCTCTATCACCAGCCGGCCAACCTGTTTGTGGCGGGTTTTCTCGGCACGCCGAAAATGGGCTTCCTCAAGGGCAAGGTCACCCGCGTCGACGGCCAGGGCTGTGAGGTGCAGCTGGACGCCGGCACCCTGATCAGCCTGCCGCTCAGCGGCGCCAGCTTGAGCGTGGGCAGCGCGGTGACCCTGGGCATTCGTCCGGAGCACCTGGAAATCGCGTCGCCTGGGCAAACCACCCTTACGGTGACGGCCGACGTCGGCGAGCGCCTGGGAAGCGACACCTTCTGCCACGTCATCACCTCGAATGGCGAGCCGCTGACCATGCGGATTCGCGGTGATATGGCCAGCCAGTATGGCGAGACGCTGCACCTGCACCTGGATCCGGCGCACTGCCATCTGTTCGACACCGACGGCGTGGCTGTGGCCCGTCCACTGCGCGCTGCCGCCTGATTTGCGAGATTTGTGATGAAACTGAATAAACAGAACCTCACCCAACTGGCGCCGGAAATCAAACTGCCGGCCTACGCCATTGCGAGTACCTCCCAGGGTATCGCCCATATCGGCGTCGGCGGCTTCCACCGCGCGCACCAGGCGTATTACACCGATGCACTGATGAACACCGGCGAGGGCCTGGACTGGAGCATCTGCGGCGTCGGCCTGCGCAGCGAGGACCGCAAGGCCCGCGATGACCTGGCCGGCCAGGACTACCTGTTCACCCTGTACGAACTGGGCGACACCGACGACACCGAAGTGCGCGTGATCGGTTCGATCAGCGACATGCTGCTGGCCGAAGACGGCGCCCAGGCATTGATCGACAAACTGGCCAGCCCCGCCATTCGTATCGTCTCGCTGACCATCACCGAAGGCGGCTACTGCATCGACGACAGCAACGGCGAATTCATGGCCCACCTGCCGCAGATCCAGCACGACCTGGCTCATCCGTCGTCGCCAAAAACCGTGTTCGGTTTTATCTGCGCGGCATTGACCCAGCGCCGCGCGGCCGGCATCCCGGCGTTTACCGTGATGTCCTGCGATAACCTGCCCCACAATGGCGCTGTCACGCGCAAGGCACTGCTGGCGTTCGCCGCCCTGCACGATGCCGAGCTGCATGACTGGATCAAGGCCCATGTGAGCTTCCCGAACGCCATGGTCGACCGCATCACGCCGATGACCAGCACCGCCCACCGCCTGCAACTGCACGATGAACACGGCATCGACGATGCCTGGCCAGTTGTCTGCGAACCCTTTGTGCAGTGGGTGCTGGAAGACAAATTCGTCAACGGCCGCCCGGCGTGGGAAAAGGTCGGCGTGCAGTTCACCGACGATGTGACGCCCTATGAAGAGATGAAGATCGGCCTGCTCAACGGCAGCCACCTGGCCCTGACCTACCTGGGGTTTCTCAAGGGTTATCGGTTTGTACACGAGACCATGAACGACCCGCTGTTCGTGGCCTACATGCGCGCCTACATGGACCTCGACGTCACGCCGAACCTGGCGCCGGTACCGGGCATCGACCTGACCGACTACAAGCAGACCCTGGTGGACCGCTTCTCCAACCAGGCGATTGCCGACCAGCTGGAGCGGGTGTGTTCGGACGGCTCGTCGAAGTTTCCCAAGTTCACCGTGCCAACCATCAACCGCCTGATTGCCGACGGCCGTGAGACCGAGCGTGCGGCGCTGGTCGTTGCGGCCTGGGCCTTGTATTTGAAGGGCGTGGATGAGAATGGCGTGAGCTATAAAATCCCCGACCCGCGTGCGGAGTTCTGCCAGGGGCTGGTGAGCGATGATGGGTTGATCAGCCAGCGGTTGCTGGCAGTGGAAGAGATTTTCGGTACGGCTATTCCCAACTCGCCTGAGTTTGTGGCAGCGTTCGAGCGGTGCTATGGGAGCCTGCGTGACAAAGGCGTAACCGCTACCCTGAAGCACCTCCTGAAGAAACCGATTTAAGTGCGGGAGGGGGCTTGCTGTGGTACGGGCTTGCTGTGGTGAGCGGGCTTGCCCCGCGCCAGGCTGCGAAGCAGCCCACAAATCTGTGGTGAACCCGTCGGGGGACAAGCCCCACTCACCACAGCAAGCCCCCTCCCACACTGGACCGGGTTGCCAATCCAAAAAAATAACACCGCTGAGCACACCCTCATGACCCAGCAAAACCTGTTCCTCGGCATCGACTGCGGCACCCAAGGCACCAAGGCCATCGTCCTCGACGCGTCCAGCGGCAAGGTGCTGGGCCTGGGCGCCGCCGCGCACACCCTGATCAGCGGCGCCAATGGCCGTCGCGAGCAGCACACCCAGGAATGGCTGGACGCCTTTACCGAAGCCACCCACCGCGCCTTGCAACAGGCCGGCGTGGACGGCCAGGACATCCTCGGCATCGGCGTATCCGGCCAGCAGCACGGCCTGGTGTTGCTGGATGACAGCGGCCAGGTGCTGCGCCCGGCCAAGCTGTGGTGCGACACCGAAACCGCGCCGGAGAACGAGCGCCTGCTGGCCTACCTGGGCGGCGAAAGCGGCTCGCTGGAACGCCTGGGCGTGGCGATTGCGCCGGGCTACACCGTGTCGAAACTGCTGTGGACCCGCGAGCAGCACCCGGATGTGTTCGCGCGCATCGCCCATGTGCTGCTGCCCCACGACTACCTCAACTACTGGCTCACCGGCCGCGCGGTCGCGGAATACGGCGATGCCTCGGGCACCGGTTACTTCAACGTGCGCACCCGCACCTGGGATAGGGCACTGCTCAAGCACATCGACCCCAGCGGCCGTCTCGAAGCTGCGCTGCCGACATTGATCGAAGCCGATCAAAGCGTAGGCACGATCCTGCCGGCCATCGCCGAACGCCTGGGCATCAACCCCAATGCCAGGGTGTCCAGCGGCGGCGGCGACAACATGATGGGTGCCATCGGCACGGGCAATATCGCCCCCGGCGTGATCACCATGAGCCTGGGCTCATCCGGCACCGTGTATGCCTTCGCCGACCAGCCCAATGTCAGCCCCCAGGCGTCGGTCGCCACGTTCTGCTCATCCAGCGGCGGCTGGCTGCCGTTGATCTGCACCATGAACCTGACCAACGCTACCGGGGTGATTCGCGAGTTGTTCGAGCTGGACCTCAACGCCTTCAACGCACTGGTCGAGCAAGCCCCGATTGGCGCCGATGGCGTCAGCATGCTGCCGTTCCTCAACGGCGAACGCGTACCCGCCCTGCCCCACGCCACCGGCAGCCTGCATGGGCTGACCATGACCAACCTGACCCGTGCCAACCTGTGCCGCGCGGTGGTCGAAGGCACCACGTTCGGCCTGCGCTACGGTCTCGACCTGCTACGCCACACCGGCCTTCAAAGCCAGAGCATCCGCCTGATCGGCGGTGGTTCGAAAAGCCCGGTGTGGCGGCAGATGGTCGCCGATATCATGAACACCGAAGTGATCTGCACCGAACAAAGCGAAGCCGCCGCCCTGGGCGCGGCGATCCAGGCGGCGTGGAACCAGCCCGGCGAGTCCCTGGCCAGCCTGTGCGACAAATGCGTGAGCGTCGACCTCGCCAGCCGTACCCTGCCGGTGGCGGCCAATGTCAGCGCCTACCAACTGGCTTACGAGCGCTATCAACAGCACGTGGCAACCCTTTAAGAGCGAACGACTATGTATCTGGTGTGTGGTGAAGCGCTGTTTGATTTTTTCAGCGAGGAAGATGCCAGCGGGCAGGCCTCCAAGGTCACTTACAAGGCAATTGCCGGCGGTTCACCGTTCAACGTCGCGGTGGGTTTGCGCCGCCTGGGCGTCGAGGCCGGGCTGTTCGGCGGCCTGTCCAGCGACTTCCTCGGGCGCCGGCTGTTGCACGTGCTCAGGGATGAAGGCGTCAGCGAGCAGTTCCTGGTGGAGTTCGCCGCGCCGACCACCTTGTCGATGGTCGCCGTGGGCGCCGACGGTTCACCGCAGTACAACTTCCGGGGTGAAGGCTGCGCCGACCGACTGCTGGAAGTCGCCCACCTGCCGGCGCTGGGGCCTGATATTCGCGGCCTGCATATCGGTTCGTTCTCGCTGGTGGTGCAACCGATCGGCGACACCCTGCTGAACCTGGTCAAGCGCGAAAGCGGCAAGCGCCTGATCAGCCTCGACCCCAACGTGCGCCTTAATCCGCAGCCGGATATCCAGCTGTGGCGCGACCGTGTCGCCGATTTGGCCCAGCATGCCGACCTGATCAAGGTCAGCGACGAAGACCTGCACCTGCTCTACCCCGGCCAGTCGCCGGAAAGCGTGCTGCAAGGCTGGCTGCAACACCGTTGCCAACTGGTGTTCCTCACCCGTGGCGGCGATGGCGCCAGTGTGTTCAGCCGTCAGCATGGCACCTGGTCGCAACCGGCACAGCGCGTGGTGATGGCGGATACCGTGGGTGCCGGGGATACCTTCCAGGCCGCATTGATTGCCTGGCTGACCGAGCACCAATTGGACTCGGTGGAAGGCCTGCAACAACTGACCCGCGCGCAGATCGACGCCATGCTCGGCTTCGCCATCCGCGCTGCGGCACTGACGTGCGGCAAGACCGGGCCGGACTTGCCGTATCGCCAGCAGCTTGGATGAAGGTTTTGTCAGCCAGGGAAAAATTAATCGATGGTTAATCCCGCAAGTCGAGAGTGAAATTCCACTCACTTGCGGAGCACCACCATGAAACTGCACACCTTAATGCTCGGCGGCGCCCTGGCGCTGGCGGCAGTGTCGGGCCTGGCCCGGGCTGACGATCAAACCCAGTCGGTCAAACCCGTGCCTTACCATTACGGCATGCCGATGAACATTGCCAAGGTCCTGGCCATGAACGAAACCCCAACCAGCGACTGCAAAGTCATCAAGGCGGATATCAAGTTCCTGGACAAAGCGGGCAAAGTGGAAGACGTGAGCTACCGGAAAATGTCCGAAGCCTGCGATTTCCAGAATTGATGGGCGAACGTAAACAGCATTGGGCCTGGCATTTACCAGGCCCACCGTTCATGACCAACGATCAGTAGTAACCGCGCCCTCCAGCCCGCTGCTGGACAGGTGCATGGCTGTGCTTGAGGTCTTCACGCAACCCGGTGATCAGGTTGCAAATAGCTCGACTGCTGTCGAGTTTGTCGGCGTTTATACCTTTGACTTCCAAATCCACCCGGTCACGGTCGCGGTCGTCGTAGACCTTGATCGTCAGCGAAGCATCTTCGGCTTTGGTGCATTCGCACCGTTTAGGCAGGAAACTTCCTTCAATAATGCTGCGAAGTTCTAATTCCGAAAGCATGGCCAACCTCTCCTTTTTTGAGACTTGCCAATCGATTGTTATAGATCTGCAGGCCCGTGCCTGCCACGTCTCGCCAGCCCTGGAAGACGCTTACCTTTACCAGCCTACTCGGCAAATTCCGTTTTTGTTGTAACTTTTCTTCATAAGCAATGTAGGAATTTATATAGCTTAGGTCACCCCAGTTAAATCATCGTCGAACCGCTTCGATTAATCGTTTAACCCCACGCTTCGAATTAAACTGCAGCTTGTGCCGCCACTCTTTCAGCAACATATCGCAAACTATCAAAGTTGATATTTGCACCTGAGTTAACCGCGACCAAGGTCTGTCCACTCACCCCACGACTGGCCACGTACTTGCGAACCCCCGCCACCGCCAGCGCACCGGAAGGTTCGGTGATGGAACGTGTATCGTCATAGATCAACTTCATCGCGCTGCACAGTTCGTCATTGCTGACGGTGATCACTTCGTCGACCCAATCGCGGCAGATCTCAAAGCCATAGGCGCCGATCTGCGCGACCGCGGTGCCATCGGCGAACCCGTCGACACTCGGCAACACCACCCGCTCCCCGGCCCGCAGTGCGGCGAGCAGGCAACTGGAGCCTTCGGGTTCGACCCCGATGATGCGCACCTCGGGCCGCAGGTATTTGACGTAGGCCGCAATGCCGGCGATCAGGCCACCGCCGCCCACGGGCACGAAGATCGCGTCCAACGGACCTTGTTGCTGGCGCAGGATTTCCATGGCCACCGTGCCCTGGCCGGCGATCACCTCCGGGTCATCGAAGGGCGAGACGAAGGTGCAGCGGGACATCTCGGCCAGTTGCAGCGCATGGGCCAGGGCAAACGGGAAGCTCTCGCCGTGCAGCACCGCTTCGGCGCCCCGGGAGCGCACGCCCAGCACCTTCAATTCCGGCGTACTGCACGGCATCACGATCCGCGCCTGGAGCCCCAGCGTCTTCGCCGCCAGTGCCACGCCTTGCGCATGGTTACCCGCCGACGCCGTCACCACACCGCGCGCTTTCTGCGCGCCGGTAAGCTGCACCAGCTTGTTGTAAGCGCCGCGAATCTTGAAGGAAAAGGTCGGTTGCAGGTCTTCACGCTTGAGCAGCACCTGGTTGCCGAGCATTGCCGAGAGTGCCGGTGCGGCTTGCAGGGGCGTGCGCACCGCGAGGTCATAGACCGGCGCGGCGAGGATCTTTTTCACATAGTGTTCAAGCAATGCCGTATCAGCGGTAGACGGGGCGGGGCACGTGCTCATGGGGTGTCTCCTGGTTTTTAAAGGCCCTGGAGACGGAACAAACAAAACCCGCCTCTAAGGCGGGTTGGGGTGCAGCCGTGTGCTATCCCGCCAAATGAGGAATGGCGGTAATAATGCTTGGCTGGCTGCGGAAGGCTGGATAGGTCATGCCTGGAAATTAACCGGCCATCCGGATCAAGTCAACATCATGTTTACTGACGACATACGAAACATATACGATTCGTATGTCCAACCACTACAGTGAACCTCATGGGCATCGTCAAGATCAGCGACCAACTGCACGAACAACTGCGCCTGGCCAGTGCGGCCATGGACCGTTCCATCAACGCCCAGGCCGAATTCTGGATCAAGGTCGGCCTGCTCGCCGAGTTGAACCCCAGCCTGCCCTACCACGACTTGATCAACAAACTGCTGCTGGACAAGCCCGACCTGATCCGGGGGCGCAGCCAATGATCAAGACCACCGCCCAACTGGCTGTAATGCGTGAATCCGGACGCCTGCTGGCCCAGGTATTCGACATGCTCGACGGATTTGTCGCCGCCGGCCGTTCCACCCTGGAACTGGACAGCGCCGTCGAAGCCTTTATCCGCAACGAATTGAAAGCCCGCCCCGCCAGCCTCGGGCAATACGACTACCCCTTCTCCATCAACACCTCGATCAACGAGGTGGTGTGCCATGGCATGCCCAGCGCCAAGGAAATCCTCAAGGACGGCGACATCGTCAACATCGACATCACCCTGGAAAAAGGCGGTTTTATCGCCGACTCCAGCAAGATGTACATGATCGGCACCGTCGCGCCCAAGGCGCGGCGCCTGGTGGACATGACCTTCGAGGCGATGTGGGCCGGGATCCGCCAGGTCAAGCCCGGCGCCCGCCTGGGGGATATCGGCCATGCGATCCAAAGCCATGCACAGGCCAACGGCTACAGCGTAGTGCGTGAATACTGCGGCCACGGCATCGGCAAGCAGATGCATGAAGAACCGCAGATCCTCCACTTCGGCCGCCCTGGCACCGGGCTGGAACTGCGTGAAGGCATGGTGTTCACCATCGAACCGATGCTCAACCAAGGCGGCGCCAAGGTGCGCAGCCTGAAAGACGGCTGGACGGTGGTGACCAAGGACAACAGCCTATCGGCGCAGTGGGAGCATACGGTGGCGGTGACGGCGGATGGCTTTGAAGTGCTGACCTTGCAAACCCGCCCTTGATTCACCCACCGCCATAGATACTGCCTTGAACCTCACCAGACCTGGCCCTGGCGTTTCAACTCCAGGCGCCGCACGAACTCTTCCAGCACCAGGCTGTACAGGTCGTCCTGCAAGTAGGCATCTTCGATGCCGGCATCGAGGTTGGGGTTGTCGTTGACCTCGATCACCACCACCTTGTCGCCGGACTGCTTGAGGTCCACACCGTAGAGGCCGTCGCCGATCAGGTTGGCGGTCTTCACCGCCAGTTCCACCACCGCCCTGGGCGCTTCATGCACGGCCAGGGTGCGGCATTCGCCGTTGATGGCCTGGCCGATGGCCTTGTGGTTATAGATCTGCCAATGGCCCTTGGACATGAAGTACTGGCAGGCAAAGATCGGCTTGCGGTTGAGTACGCCGATGCGCCAGTCGTACTCGGTGTAGAAGAATTCCTGGGCCAGCAGCAGCACCGAATGCTCGAACAACTCGGCGGTAGCCTTGAGCAAGGCTGCCTGGCTTTCGACCTTGATCACGCCACGGGAGAAGCATCCATCGGGAATCTTCAACACCAGCGGAAACCCGAGGCGCTCGCCGACCCGTTCGAAGTCCTGCGGTCGTTCCTTGTAGAGAATCTCGGTGGCAGGCATACCTAACTGATGGCTGTTGAGCAGGTCGGTAAGGTAGACCTTGTTGGTACAACGCAGGATCGACGCCGGGTCGTCCATCACCACCAGGCCTTCGCTTTCGGCTTTCTTCGCGAAGCGGTAGGTATGGTTGTCGACACTGGTGGTCTCGCGGATCAGCAAGGCGTCGTATTCGGCCAGGCGCGCGTAGTCCTTGCGCTCGATCAGTTCCACATCGATGCCCAGGCCCTTGCCGACGCGGATGAAGTTATCCAAAGCCTTGGCATTGGACGGCGGCAATTGCTCCTGGGGATCATGGAGGATCGCCAGGTCATAACGGGCCAGGCGCCGTGAACGGGGTTGGCGCCAGATCCTGCGGCTGAAGTTATCGAGGGCGTGGGCGAATTGATCTTCCTGATCGTCGCGTAACTTGTGCAATACGCCGGACTTGACCCCTACGATATGCCAACCGTTATGTTTTCTGAACTCAACTAACAAGATCGGACATGGGAATGTTTCAAACAACTGGCGGGCCAATTCCTGCAACGGTTCTATAGTGGTCCTGCCGAAGTAAAGTGTCAGGGTAAACCCTTCGGTATTACTGTAGAGGTGATGACTCAAGGCTTTATCAAGGGTTTTATCCAAGTCGTCCAGCGCCAGGCCGTACAGCGACTTCCTGGTCAGCTCACTGATGGTGCGCACCGAAGGAATCACCTTGTGTCCGCGCGCTTCGGCCAGCAAAGAGCAGTAGTAGCCGTGCCCCAGGTACTTGTAGCTGCGGCACAGGTTGATCACCTGCACCCGCTTGCCTGATTCGTTCTGACGGGTTTGCTCCAGGTACTCCTGGGCGGTGACGATGTCTTCGCTGGGAAAGTAGGAGGCCCAATCTTCCTTGCGTTCAACAATGATCACCACTTGACTGTTACTTCGAGGCGGCGCCAAAAAAAAGCCCTTCGATGTTATTGTCGCCGCGACGATTTGCTCGGATACTTCACGCCAATGACCTTGTACCGCCGACATAATATTTGATCCGCTTTAGAGAACTCGACCTTTTCTATTAAGCACGATCTTTCAGGGAAGTCCCGTTTCGTTACGCAACTTTTACGGCGGTTATATGGCTCTTTTCTCTCGCGTTGCATTACCCGGTGATATACCGGCATTAGTCGCATTGGAACACCAGTGTTTCAGCAGCGACCGGCTCTCATCGCGCAGTTTTCACTGGATGATCAGCCGCGCCCACGGCCAGTTGCGGGTGGCGGAACAGGATGGGCAGTTGCTCGGTTATGCGCTGGTGCTGTTCCGTCGGGGCAGCCGGTTGGCGCGCCTGTACTCCATTGCCGTTGCCGCCCGCGCGCGCGGCCTCGGGCTGGGCAGGCAACTGCTCAGCCATGTCGAGGCCTGCGCGGTGACGCACGGTTGCACCCACCTGCGCCTGGAGGTGCGCACCGACAACCCCGGCGCACTGGCACTGTATGAACGCAATGGCTACCGGCGCTTCGCCGTGGTCAACGGCTACTACGCAGACCACACCTCGGCCCTGCGCCTGGAAAAAACCCTGGTCAGGCCACCTGCTTGATCCCGGCCTTGGCTTCCAGCTCGCGCACCAGCGGCAACACGCGCTTACCGAAGTACTCCACTTCTTCCTGGAAGTGCAGGAAGCCCGCCAGCACCAGGTCTACCCCCACCGCCTTGAGCGCGACGATGCGCTCGGCAATCTGCTGCGGGGTGCCGATCAGGTTGGTCTTGAAGCCATCGTTGTACTGCACCAGGTCTTCAAAGCTGGACTTGGCCCAGTTGCCCTCGCCTTCGGGTGATGCCTTGCCGGCCTGCCTGGCGGCGTCGCCAAAGGCATTCACGGCTTCCGGGTCGGCCTTGTCGATGATCTCTGCGAGCACGGCGCGGGCTTCTTCCTCGGTGTCGCGGGCGATGATGAACGCATTCACGCCGACCTTGACCGAATGGTTGTTGGCGGCGGCCTTGGCGCGAATGTCATCGACCTGGGCCTTGATGCCTTCCGGGGTGTTGCCGTTGGTGAAGTACCAGTCCGACACGCGGGCCGCCATGTCTCGCGCGGCCCGCGAGCTGCCGCCCTGGAACACTTCCGGCTGGCCCAGGGGCTTGGGTTTGAGGGTGTAGTTGTTGAAGCGGTAGAAGTCGCCCTTGAAGGTAAAGTCGTCCTGGGTCCAGATGCCTTTGAGGGCGCGGATGAATTCCTCCGAACGGCGATAACGCTCGTCATGCTCCAGCCAGTGTTCGCCGATGGCCTGGAACTCGCCCTTGAACCAGCCACTGACGATGTTCACCGCAATGCGGCCATTGGTGAGCTGGTCGATGGTCGCCAGTTGCTTGGCCGCCAGCGCCGGCTGCCACGGGCCGGGCAGGATCGCGGCGATGACCTTGAGCGTGGTGGTCGCGGCCAGCAAGGCATGACTGAACGCCACGGACTCATGCTGGTTCTCGGCGCCGTAGCCGGCGGTGAAGCGGATCTGGGTCAGGCCGTATTCGAAGCCGGCTTCCTCGGCCAGTTGCGCCAGTTTGCGGTTGTAGTCGATGCCCCAGTGGGTGCGTTGTTCGATCTTGCTGACCACAAGCCCACCGCTGACGTTGGGCACCCAATAGGCAAATTTCACGGCTTGCTGACTCATCGAACGGTACCTCGCACTAAGGAATGTACTGAGGGGTTGAGCAGCAAGCGTGCCAGGCGCGGGCAAACGCCCATGCCACAAGGGTTGCGACACGAATTCGGGGCTGGGAAGCTTGGAATGCCAATGTCAGGGATTGCAACGCTTTGTCGGTTTGCTGTTGCTGGAGCAACAGTAAACAGCGTGCATCCCCCCGTAAACATTGGGCCTGGCACCCGGCACGGAGTGTGCAATCACTCCCAGCACCGATCACTGCCCCGGAGCCTTGCTCATGACCGAACACCACGTTATCAACCCGCTGTCTGTCGGCGTCGACTACCCCACGCTGGCGGCACGCTTTCGTCCGATTTTCCAGCGCATCGCCGCTGGCGCGGTGGAACGCGAACAAACCCGCGCCCTGCCCCACGAGCCGATCCAGTGGCTCAAGGAGGCCGGCTTCGGCGCGGTGCGGGTGCCGGTGGAATATGGCGGTGGCGGTGCGTCGCTGCCGCAGTTGTTCGAACTGCTGATCGAACTGGCCGAGGCCGACTCCAACGTGCCCCAGGCCCTGCGCGGGCATTTCGCCTTTGCCGAAGACCGCCTGAATGCGCCGCCCAGTGCCGGCCGCGACCTGTGGTTCAAGCGCTTTGTCGACGGCGACATCGTCGGCTGCGCCTGGACCGAAATCGGCACCGTGGCCATCGGCGACGTTGTCACCAAGGTCAGCCCGGACGGCGATCGGTGGAAACTCAACGGTGAAAAGTTCTACAGCACCGGCAGTATTTTCTCCGACTGGATCGACGTGTACGCCCAGCGCAGCGACACCGGCGGCGATGTGATCGCCGCCACCCGCGCACGCCAACCCGGCGTGGAACACAGCGATGACTGGGACGGCTTTGGCCAGCGCACTACCGGCAGCGGCACCTCGCGCTTTACCGATGCGGTGGTGGAGGCGGAAAACGTCATCGACTTTGCGACCCGCTTCAAATACCAGACCGCGTTCTACCAACTTGTCCTGCTGGCCAGCCTCGCCGGTATCGGCCGTGCCGCGTTGCGCGATGTGGCCCACCAGGTGCGCAGCCGCAAGCGCATCTACAGCCATGGCAATGCCCAGCACGTCAGCCAGGATGCCCAGATCCAGCAGGTGGTGGGCGAAGTCGCCGCGTTGGTCTACGCCGCCGAAGCCAGCGCGTTGAAGGCTGCGGTGCCAGCACAACGGGCGTACCTGGCACGGTTCGGTGGGGATGAAGTCGCCGAGCGCGAAGCCAACGTCGCGGCCGAAATCGAGTCAGCCACCGCGCAAGTGGTGGTGTCGGAGCTGATCCAGCGCGCCACCAGTGAGTTGTTCAACGCCCTGGGGGCGTCGGATGTGCGCCAGGGCAAGTCCCTCGACCGCCATTGGCGCAATGCGCGGACCGTGTCGTCGCACAACCCGGTGATCTACAAGGCGCGGATCGTGGGGGACTGGGTGATCAATGGCACCGAGCCGCCGTTTGTGTGGCAGATCGGCAATGGCCCGGCGAAAGCCTGAGGCTGGGCGGGTTCAAAAGGCCAATTTGTAGCCGATGGTCATCAACATGATCGCCAGGCACGGGCGCAATACGCCGTCCGGGACTTTGCCGGTCATGTGGCTGCCGAAGTAAATGCCCGGCAGCGACCCCATCAACAGAAAGCCCAGCAGGTGCCAGTCCATATTGCCCATGCCGGCATGGCCCAGGCCCGCCACCAGGGTCAGGGGCACGGCGTGGGCGATCTCGGTGCCGACCAGGCGGCGCGTGGCCAGGAACGGATAGAGGATAAACAACGCGACCGTGCCGAGGGCGCCGGCGCCGATGGAGGTGAGCGCTACCATGGTCCCCAGCACCGCCCCGGTCACCACGGTCAGGGCATTCAGGTTGCGCGGGTTCATATGGTAGTGATCGCCCGCATGGCGCTGGGCGAACGCCAGCAGGCGTTGCTTGAACAGGATCGCCAGGGCGGTGAGCAGCAGCACCACGCCGAGGGCCTGCTTGATCACTGCGTTCATGGCGCTGGGGTCGGTGTGCAGGCTGGCGAGGAACCACAGGGTCAGCAACACCGCAGGCACGCTGCCCAGGGTGAGCCAGCCGGTGATGGTCCAGTCGATGTTCTTGTTCTTGCTGTGGACCAGCACGCCACCGGATTTGGTGATGGCCGCGTACAGCAGGTCAGTGCCTACGGCCGTGGCCGGGTTGATGCCGAACCACAACAGGATTGGGGTCATCAGCGAGCCCCCGCCTACACCGGTCATGCCGACGATAAAACCAACGATCAGGCCCGCAATTACAAAACCAAAGTTACCCACTTCCATCAACGCTACCCGCGGCCTTATAAATTTCTGGCCGCAGGATAGCGATTTTTCTTATAACGACTTATATCAATATGATCTGACTTTATGCCTTTTATGGCAGTCGACGACAGACATACGCCTGGGTCTGATAAGGAAACGCCACCGTGTCGCGGCCCTTCAGGGCCGGATGGCTGGCGATCAAGCCACGCAACTGCTCGCTCACAAGGGCTTTTTCAGCCTCGGGCAACGCAGCAATAAAGCTCACGGAGAGGAAGCGATCCATGATCACTTCCTGGGGGCTGCCGACGTGGCTATAGGGGAAACAGGTCATTTCGGGGTCGGAAAAGTACTTGCCGTCGAAGGCTTCACGCCAGCGTCCGGAGTGAAAACGCGGGGTGTCACCCTCATAGGGCGTAATGATCGCAGTGATCGCCGCCACCCAGTCCACCGACTCATCGCGCACATTCCACACCAGCCCGAGGCGCCCTTCGGGCTTGAGCACGCGGTGGATTTCCGCCAGCGCGGCCTGGGTGGAGAACCAGTGAAAGGCTTGCGCGCAGACCACGGCGTCGGCGCTGGCGGTTTCCAGGGGGATGGCTTCGGCGGTGCCGTTGACCAGGCGCACGTCCGGCAACAGCCGGGTCAACTGCGCACCCATGGCCTGCACCGGTTCGACGGCGATCAACGTCGGTGCCAGGGTGCTGAGCAGGCGCGTGAACTTGCCGGTGCCGGCGCCCAGGTCGATCACCCGTGAGTGCCCATCGACGCCGAGAACATCCGTGAGCCAGCCCGTGAGTTGCCTGGGATAATTCGGCCGGCCCTGGGCGTAGGTGGCGGCCTGGGTAGAGAAACCTTGTTGAGCAGACGCGTGGACACCAGTCATTGCCAATCTCTCCTCGGGTAAAGCGGGGGCACAGTGTGCGCCTTCCCCGGGAGATTTTCTAATCGGCAGCCGTGGGCAACCACACCCGGAACCGTGCGCCGCCCAACGGCGAGGCCAGTGCGCTCAGGGTGCCGCCTTGGGCCTCGAGGGCTCGCCGGCTGATGGCCAGGCCCAGGCCAAAGCCACCGGTGGCGCGGTCGCGGCTGCGGTCGAGGCGGTAAAAAGGCTCGAAGATACGCTCGCGCTGGTCCAGCGGAATGCCGATGCCATCGTCATCCACCCAGATTTCACAGCCTTTGGCGCAGACCTTGACGCCCACCTGAATGCGCTTGTCGCAGTAACGCGTGGCATTGCGCAGCAGGTTCTGCAGGGCACGGGCGGTGAGGCGCGGGTCGAGGCTGAAGCGTTCCACAGCGCAGTCGAGTGCCACATCGATGACGATCTCGGGGTTTTCCAGCTCGTCATCGACGCTGCCCAGTACGCTGTCGATAAATTCATCGAGCACCACCTCCACACGCTCGGGCAATTGCGTCGGGTTTTGCAGGCGACTGTAGGACAGCAACTCCAGCACCAATTCATCCAGCTCGCGAATATGCGCAACCAGGCCATGCAGGCGCTCGCGACTGGCCTCCGGCAAGTCCTCCGACAACGCCAGGGCCAGGCCGAAATCCAGGCGTGTGAGCGGTGTGCGCAGTTCATGGGAGACCGCGTTGAGCAGATCGCGTTGCTGGTTGAGCAGGTGTTCGATGTCGTCGGCCATGGTGTCGAACACCGACGCCAGGCTGCCGATATTGGAGCTGGGCGGAATGTGTGTGCGCTCGGCCAGGTTGCCCTTGCCCAGTTGCGTGGCGGTGCTTTTCAGGCGTTCGAGATCGCGCCAGTGCGGGCGCAGCCAGAACAGCAGGCAGGCCAGTAACGCCGCACCGATCAGCACGTTCATCGACCAGTACAACAGGTTCATGTCCAGCGGGTCTGGCGGAATGGTCAGCTTGACCACGAACTGCTCGTTGAGCGGCGAGCTGATGTCCTCCATCCAGCCAAACTCCCCCAGGTGAATCACGGGGTTGCCCTGCTCCAGCAGTTTGGCTTCCTGCGTGGTGTAGCTCGCGTCCTGGCGCAACAGCAATTGCACTTTGAGGGGCGCGAAGTCACTGCCCAGTTGCTCGGTCACCTGGGACCAGCGCTCCACCGGCGCGCGCAGGTACTGCTTGACGATCAGCTTCTGCATGCCCCGGGACTGCTCGACGTTGTAGTCCAGGTAGCGGTGCTCGAACAGTTGGATCACCAGCTTGGGAATCAGGAAGATCGCCGCGCTGTAGGTGATGATGGTGATCAGGTAGAGACGTAGCAGTACACGAAACATCGGTCAGCATTCCCACTCGGAACGGCTGAACAGGTAGCCCTTGCCCCACACGGTCTTGATCTTGCGCGCTTCACCGGCGTGGTCGTCGAACTTGCGCCGCAGCTTGGAAATGGCCACGTCCACCGAACGGTCGGTGCCGTTGAACTCGATACCGCGCAGGCGTTGCAGGATCTGGTCGCGGCTGAGCACTTCGCCGGCATGCCGGGCCAGCACCACCAGCAGGTTGTATTCGCCGCTGGACAACTCCACCGCCTGCTCGCGCCAGGTCACGGTGCGCTCCGACAGGTCGATGCACAGGTTGCCCATCAGGATCTGGTCATTGGCCACCTGGGGCTCGGACAGACTGCTGCGCCGCAGCAAGGTGCGCACCCGCGCCAGCAGCACACGCGGCTCGCAGGGTTTGGTCACGTAATCGTCGGCGCCCATTTCCAGGCCCAGCACCTGGTCGTGGCTGTCGTCGCGGGCGGTGAGCATCAGGATCGGCAGGCCCGCCGAGTCGGCGCGCAGCAGGCGGCACACTTGCAGGCCGTCGAGGCCGGGCAGCATCAGGTCGAGGATCACCAGGTCCGGCGGGTTGAGGCGCGCGCGCTCGCGGACGTGGTCGCCACGGCTGAGCACACTGACGTGGTAGCCGTTGCGTTCCAGGTAGCTGGCAATCAGCTCGGAGAGTGCGGCGTCGTCTTCCACCAGGAGGATGTTGGGCATGGTGTTTCCAAATAATGCGGTTTGTTGGTGTGTTGCAGGATTGTGCAAGGATATACGCCCTCGGCGCCCCGCGCGCCGCACCTTACATTTCTTCACAGACGACCTACACAGCTTCACAGCACCACGGCGCAGGTGCCTTTAGGATGCGCCAGTCAATATTGGGATAAGAGCATGTCGAAGAATCTGTTTGCGCCATTTTGCCTGTTGGCCCTGACGCTGGCCCTGAGCGCCTGTGACCAATCGGCCGACGAAGCGCCGCAAATGCCCCTGGCCAAAGTGCGCATCGAAACCCTTGAGGCCAAGCCCCTCTCCATCACCAGCGAATTGAGCGGACGCATCGCCGCGCCGCGCATCGCCGAAGTGCGCGCACGGGTGGCCGGGGTGGTGATGCAACGGGTGTTCAAGGAAGGCCATGACGTCAAACAGGGCGACGTGTTGTTTCGCATCGATCCGGCACCGTTCAAGGCTGACCTGGACAGCGCCCAGGCCAACCTGAGCAAGGCCGAGGCCAATGCGTTCCAGGCGCGCCTGCAGGAGCAGCGCTACAGCCAACTGGTGGAAGGCAATGCCATCAGCGGCCAGGACTACGACAACGCCCGCGCCAACCTGCGCCAGACCAACGCCGAAGTCGCCGCCAACAAGGCCGCCGTCGAGCGCGCCAGGTTGAACCTGGGCTATGCCACCGTGACCGCGCCGATTTCCGGGCGCATCGGCCGCGCCCTGGTGACCGAAGGGGCACTGGTAGGCCAGAACGAAGCCACGCCCCTGGCGATCATCCAGCAACTGGACCCGATCCACGCCGACCTCACCCAGTCCACCCGCGAGCTCAACGACCTGCGCCGCGCCTTCCGCGCCGGCAGCTTGAAGCAGGTCGGCCAGGACCAGGCCAAGGCCACGTTGATCCAGGACGATGGCAGCCTCTACCCGTTGCCGGGCAAGTTGCTGTTCGCCGAGATCAGCGTCGACCCGGGCACCGGGCAGATCATCCTGCGCAGCGAGTTCCCCAACCCGGACCTCGACCTGTTGCCTGGCAGCTTCGTGCGGGTCCGCCTGGAGCAGGCCGTCGACAAACAGGGCATCAGCGTGCCGCAACGCGCCATCACCCGCGACAGCGCCGGCATCCCCATGGTGCTGCTGCTCGACGCCGAGCAGACCGTCAGCCAGCCGCCGGTGGAACTGGGTGCGGTGATCGCTGACCGCTGGGTGGTCAGCCATGGCCTCAAGCCCGGCGACCGTATCGTCGTCGAAGGCCTGCAACACGCGCGCCCCGGTGAAAAAGTCGAGGTCGATGACAGCCCCACACCCGTTGCCCAGGCTTCCGGCCAATAAGGATCTTTGACAATGCCGCAGTTCTTTATTGACCGCCCGATCTTCGCCTGGGTGGTCGCCCTGTTTATCCTGCTGGCCGGCTTGCTGGCCATCCCGCAGTTGCCGGTGGCCCAGTACCCCAACGTCGCGCCGCCGAAGGTGGAAATCTACGCGGTGTACCCGGGCGCCTCGGCCCAGACCCTGGATGAAAGCGTGGTCAGCCTGATCGAGCAGGAGCTCAACGGCGCCGATCACCTGCTGTATTTCGAATCCCAGAGCAGCCTGGGCTCGGCAACGATTACCGCCACGTTCCAGCCCGGCACCAACCCGGAAATGGCCCAGGTCGATGTGCAAAACCGCCTCAAGGCGGTGGAGCCGCGCCTGCCCCAGGCCGTGACCCAGCAGGGTTTGCAGGTGGAGAAAGTCTCCGCCGGGTTCCTGCTGCTGGTGACCCTCACCTCCAACGACGGCAAGCTCGACGACGTGGCGCTCAGCGATTACCTGGCGCGCAACGTGATGAACGAGCTCAAGCGCCTGGACGGGGTCGGCAAGGCCCAGCTGTATGGTGCCGAACGCGCCATGCGCATCTGGATCGACCCGCAGAAACTGATCGGCTTCAACCTCACGCCGGCCGACGTGAATGCCGCGATCAGCGCACAGAACGCCCAGGTCTCGGCTGGTAGCATCGGCGATCTGCCGGGTACCAGGACCCAGGAAATCACCGCCGCGATCCTGGTCAAGGGCCAGCTGTCCACGCCGGCGGAATTCGCCGATATCGTGCTCAAGGCCAACCCGGACGGCTCCACCGTGCGCATCGGCGATGTGGCGCGGGTAGAAGTGGGCAGTCAGGAATACCAGTTTTCCACGCGCCTGAACGGCAAGCCGTCCACCGCCGTCAGCGTGCAACTGGCGCCAGGGGCCAATGCGCTGAACACCGCGACCCTGGTGCGGGCGAAGATGGACGAGCTGTCGCGCTATTTCCCGGCCAATGTGGAATACAAGATCCCGTACGACACCTCGCCGTTCGTCAAGGTCTCGATCACCAAGGTGGTCTATACCCTGCTCGAAGCGATGGCGCTGGTGTTTGCGGTGATGTTCCTGTTCCTGCAGAACGTGCGCTACACCCTGATCCCGACGCTGGTGGTGCCGATCGCGCTGATGGGCACCTTCGCCACCATGCTGTTGCTGGGCTTCTCGATCAACGTGCTGACCATGTTCGGCATGGTGCTGGCCATCGGCATCCTGGTGGATGACGCCATCGTGGTGGTGGAGAACGTCGAACGGATCATGGTCACCGAGGGGCTGTCGCCCAAGGACGCGACGAAGAAAGCCATGGGGCAGATCACGGGCGCCATCGTCGGCATTACCCTGGTGCTGGTCGCGGTGTTCCTGCCGATGGCGTTCATGGCCGGCTCGGTGGGGGTGATCTACCAGCAGTTCTCGCTGTCGATGGCCACCTCGATCCTGTTCTCGGCCTTCCTCGCCCTGACCTTGACCCCAGCCCTGTGCGCCACGCTGCTCAAGCCGATTGCCAAGGGCGAGCACCATGCCAAGGGCGGGTTCTTCGGCTGGTTCAACAAGCGCTTCGAGCAACTCAGCGAGCGCTACGAAGGTTGGGTGGCCTATGCCCTCAAGCGCAGCGGCCGTTACCTGCTGATCTACCTGGTGCTGCTGGTGGGCCTGGGGCTGATGTTCAGCCGCCTGCCCTCCTCGTTCCTGCCGGTGGAAGACCAGGGCTACACCATCACCGACATCCAGCTGCCGCCCGGCGCGAGCAAGAACCGCACGGTGCAGGTGGCCGAACAGATCGAGGCGCATAACGCCGGGGAGCCAGGGGTGGGTGACACCACCATGATCATGGGCTTCAGCTTCTCCGGTTCCGGGCAAAACGCGGCGTTGGCGTTTACCACGCTCAAGGATTGGTCGGAACGCGGCATCGATGACTCCGCCGCCTCGATTGCCGACCGCGCCAACATGGCCTTCAGCGAACTCAAGGACGCGATTGCCTATGCGATCCTGCCGCCCCCGGTGGACGGCCTGGGCACCTCCAGCGGTTTCGAGTTCCGCTTGCAGGACCGTGGCGGTGTTGGCCATGCGGCGTTGATGGCGGCACGTACCGAATTGCTCGACGCCGCCGGAAAAAGCCCGATCCTGACCAACGTGCGCGAAAGTGCCCTGGCCGAGGCGCCGCAAGTGCAGCTGGAAGTCGATCGCAAGCAGGCCAACGCGCTGGGCGTCTCGTTTGCCGATGTGGGCAATGTGCTGTCTTCGGCCATCGGTTCGGCCTATATCAACGACTTCCCCAACCAGGGCCGCATGCAGCGCGTGGTGGTGCAGGCCGAAGGTGACCAGCGCAGCCAGGTGGCGGATTTGATGAAGATCCACGTGCGCAACAAGGATGGAAAGATGGTACCGCTGTCGGCGTTTGTCGAAGCCAAATGGACCCAGGGCCCGGCGCAACTGACGCGGTATAACGGCTACCCCGCCATCGCCATTTCCGGCGAGGCAGCACCGGGGCATAGCACCGGCGAGGCGATGGAAGAAATCCAGCGCCTGGTCAGCCAACTGCCGGCAGGCCTGGGCCAGGAGTGGACGGGGTTGTCGTTGCAGGAACGTTTGTCCGGCTCCCAGGCCCCAATCCTGTTGGGCCTGTCGCTGCTGATCGTGTTCCTGTGCCTGGCGGCTCTGTATGAAAGCTGGTCGATCCCGACGTCGGTGTTGCTGGTGGTGCCGCTGGGCGTGCTCGGCGCGGTGCTGGCGGTGACCTTGCGGGGCATGCCCAACGATGTGTTTTTCAAGGTCGGCCTGATCACCATCATCGGCTTGTCGGCGAAGAACGCGATCCTGATCATCGAGTTCGCCAAGGACCTGTATGACCAGGGCGAAGACCTGATCGACGCCACCCTGAAAGCCGCACGACTCCGGTTGCGCCCGATCATCATGACCTCGCTGGCGTTTATCCTCGGCGTGGTGCCGCTGGCGATTGCCACCGGTGCCAGTTCGGCGAGCCAGCAGGCGATTGGTACCGGGGTAATCGGCGGGATGATCACCGCGACCCTGGCGGTGGTGTTTGTGCCGGTGTTCTTTGTGGTGGTCATGAAGCTGGTGCGCAAAAAGCGCTGAGGCTTTTTGGGGGAGACTGTAACGGTGGCGAGCCCGCTTGCCACAACAAAAATGCGCTAAGGTGCTCACAGGTAACCATCTGTGAGCTGCCATGCCCTTTCTAGCCCGTACCCACCCGCGCCTCTCCGCCGCCGCTGTGCTCGGCCTTGCCGTCGGCATCCTGGCGCCGGCCGACACCCTCGCCAGCAAAATCCTCATCGGCTGGAACGCCGGAGTCTGGACGTACCTGGTGCTGATGCTGTGGCTGACCAGCCGTGCCAGGGCCGACGATGTGAAGCGCATCGCCGAAATCGAGGACGAGAACGCCGGGCTGGTGCTGTTCACCGTGTGCATCGCCGCCATCGCGAGCCTCGCCACCATCACCTTCGAACTGGTGGGCAGCAAAGACCTGGCCACTTCCGAGCGCCTGCTGCACTACGGATTTACCGGGTTGACGGTGATCGGTTCATGGCTGTTGATCGGGGTGATTTTCAGCGTGCATTACGCCCGCCTGTATTACACCTGGAATGGCAAGGAGCCGGCGTTGCGGTTTGCCGAAGGGCTGTTGACGCCGAACTACTGGGACTTCCTGTATTTCTCCTTCACCATCGGCGTGGCGGTGCAAACCTCTGACGTCGGCGTCGCCACCCGCGGCATGCGCAAGGTGGTGCTGGGGCAATCGCTGATCGGCTTTCTGTTCAATACGGCGATCCTGGGGTTCTCGATCAACATCGCCGCCGGGCTGTTCGGCTAGACTGCACAAACCTTCTAGACGCCAGGGAGCCGGCAGGCGCTAATACCCTTACACATGCATGCTGGTGTTTTATGGCCGCGCACAATTGGATCGACTTGTCCCAGGACGCCGACACCGGCATCGAGACCCTGCGCGCGCATTTCGAGGGTCACGCCTATGACCCCCACTGGCATGACAGCTACCTGGTCGGCGTCACCGAACAAGGGGTGCAGCAGTTCAACTGCCGCCGCACCCGCCACAACAGCGTACCCGGCCAGGTGTTCCTGGTGGAACCTGGCGAGTTGCATGACGGCGACGCCCCCACGGCGGACGGCTTTACCTACCACATGCTGTACCTCGACCCGCAGTGGCTGGCGCGGGAAGTGAGTGTGGTGTTCGAAGAGGCACCCCTCAACAGTCAACTGGGGTTTACCAGCACCTTGACCAGCGACCCGCGCCTGGCGCTGGCCACCAGCCGTGCGTTCCAGACCCTGCACAGCGGCGAACTGCGCATCGTGCGCCAGCGCGCCATGGACCAATTGCTGGAGTGCCTTACCGCGCAACTCCAATGGCGCACCCGCTACCGTGAAGACCCGCGCTTACCACTGGTGGCCCACAAAGCGCGGGACTACCTGCATGCCCACCTGCAGCAAGACGTGGGCATGGATGAACTGGCCTTGGCGTGCGGCGTCGACCGCTTTCGCCTGACCCGCGCCTTCAAGAGCGCCTTCGGCCTGCCGCCCCACGCCTACCTGGTGCAACTGCGCCTGGCCCGCGCCCGGCATTTACTGGCCAAGGGCGAACAACCGGCAGACGTGGCGATTGCCCTGGGCTTCGCCGACCAGAGCCACATGGGCCGCTGGTTCATCCGCGCCTACGGCCTCACGCCCGCCGCGTACCGCAAGCGCTGCTCAAATCTTCCAGACAGGTAAGGCGCCGGCTTGTGAAGATCGACTCCATCGATTGGTTTACCGGAGTCCCCCGCCATGCTATCCACCTTGCTGCCGTTCATGCTGTTCGCCTTCGTCGCCTCCATCACACCCGGCCCCACTAACATCCTGGTGCTGAGCAACAGCGCCCGCTACGGGCTCAAGGCCGCCCTGCCAATCATCCTCGGAGCCTGCACCGGGGCGGCCGGGCTCGTGCTTCTGGTGGGGGCCGGGTTTGGCCAGTCGCTGATACACCTGCCCAAGGTGCAAAGCGCCATGCAGTGGGCCGGCGTCGCCTGGTTGAGTTACCTGGCCTGGCAGATCTTCCGTGCACCGCCCCAGGTCATCGAAGCGGATACAGGCCAAAAGCCCCTGGGTCTGATCGGCGCGGCCAGCCTGCAATTGATCAACCCCAAGACGTGGATGATGGCGTTGGCGGTGGTCAGCGTATTTGCCGGTAAGGGCGAGCAGCACCAAAGCCAGGTGGTGTACCTGTCCCTGGTGTTTTTCCTGATATCGATGCCCTGCCTGGGCACCTGGGCGCTGTTAGGGGTGGGGTCTGCGCGGGTGTTTCGTTCGCCCAAGGCCATGCAGCGTGTCAACCGAAGCATGGCCCTGCTGTTGTTGGCGGCGACGTGGTTGGGCATGATCGTCTGAACACACCGATCATCTATCTTTGTCCTACAGCTTCTTGACGACTTTCCTATTTTAGTGGTTTCCTGAAACCGGTTTCAGTCATTCCAATAAAAATAGAAGGTCGATGACCGTGAACAACTTTTCTGCCGCCCAGCGCAGCCGCGTGACCATGCTCGACGTCGCCCAGCACGCCGGCGTCTCCAAGGCCAGCGTGTCGCGCTTTATCGGCGACGACCGCGACCTGCTCTCCGATGCCATCGCCCTGCGCATCGAACAGGCCATCGAACAGCTCGGCTACCGCCCCAACCAGATGGCCCGCGGGTTGAAACGTGGCCGTACGCGCCTGATCGGCATGCTGGTGGCCGATATCCGCAACCCCTATTCCATTGCCGTGATGCACGGCGTCGAAACCGCCTGCCGCCGGCACGGCTACAGCCTGGTGGTGTGCAACACCGACCGCGATGACGAGCAGGAACGCCAGCATTTGGCGGCGCTACGCTCGTACAACATCGAAGGGCTGATCGTGAACACCCTCGGCCATCACCTCGACCAGTTGCTGGAACTGCAACGGGAAATGCCCCTGGTGCTGGTGGACCGCAAGGTCGAGCCGCTGCACAGCGACCTGGTGGGGCTGGATAACCCGGCGGCGGTGGGCATGGCGGTGGAACACCTGGAACAGCAGGGTTACCGCGATGTATTGCTGGTGAGCGAAGCCTGCGATGGCACCAGTTCACGGCAGGAACGCCTGGACAGCTTCAAGGGCGAAATCGCCCGGCGCCCGGCGCTGACCGGCGCGGTGCTGGCGCTCGATGACGGGCTGGAACAACGCCTGCAAGGCTTTCTTGCCAAACCCGGCCCCAAGGCGGTGTTCTGTGCCAACGGCGTCGCCACACTGGCCTGCACCCATGCGCTCAAGGCGCTGGACTGCAAGCTGTTCGACGACGTGGGGCTGATCGCCCTGGATGACCTGGACTGGTACCCGCTGGTGGGCAACGGCATCACCGCCCTCGCCCAACCCACCGAAGCGATTGGCGCCAGTGCGTTCGACTGCCTGCTCAAGCGCTTGCGCGGTGACACCGAACCGACCCGCACCCTGGACTTTTTGCCCCAGTTGATCATTCGAGGTTCGACCCAGCGTCCTTACACGTAGCAGAGTCGATTCAACCTTCACAACGTGAAAAAATGAAACCGGTTTCAGAGGTAAACAACAATGCACAAATACCCCGTTTCCATCAGCCTTTCCAGCTACGGCGCCGACCTGGTCCGCCAGCAAGGCCAATTGAGTTTTGTCGAATTGCTGGCCGCCGCCGGTGCCCGGCGCATCGAGTGGCGCGAAGAACTGCTGACCAGCGAGCAACCTGCACAACTGGCCCAGGCTGCCGCCGAGCAAGGCCTGGAGTGTGTGTTCTCATCGCCCCTGGAATTGTGGGTGGCCGGCCGCGCCCAGCCGAATGCCGACCTCAACGCGACCCTGGACCGTGCCCAGGCCTTTGGTGCGCGCTGGCTGAAAGTCTCCCTCGGTTATTTCACCGACACCAACGACCTGGAGAGCCTGCACGCCCTGCTCGCCCGCCATCCGGTCAAGCTCTTGGTGGAAAACGACCAGACCCTGCACGGCGGGCGCATCGAGCCGATGCAGCGCTTCTTCACCGAGGTTGAACGCCTGGGGCTGCCGGTAAAGATGACCTTCGATATCGGCAACTGGCAATGGCAGGACCAATCCGCCCTGACCGCCGCCCGCCTGCTCGGCCGGCACGTCGACTACCTGCACTGCAAGGCCGTGGCCCGTCGCGCGGACGGCAAGCTGGTGGCGCTGCCGCCCGGCGCCACCGACCTGCATCTGTGGGAACAACTGCTCACGCACATGACTCAAGGCATTACACGGGCGGTGGAATTCCCGTTGCAGGGCGATGACCTGGTTGACGTCACCGCGCAACAGGTGGCTGCCCTCGCCCTCCTTGGCCAACCCCGTGGGGAGAATGCCCATGTCTGAGATCGATATCCTCTCGTTTGGCGAAACCATGGCGATGTTTGTCGCCGAGCAGACCGGCGACCTGGCCCAGGTGGCGCAGTTTCACAAACGCATTGCCGGCGCCGACAGCAATGTTGCCATCGGCCTGTCGCGCCTGGGTTTCAACGTCGCCTGGCTGAGCCGGGTGGGCAATGATTCCCTCGGGCGTTTTGTGGTCGACACGCTGAAAAAAGAAGGCCTGGATTGCCGGCACGTGGCGGTCGACCCGTTGCACCCCACCGGCTTTCAACTCAAGTCCCGCGAAGAAGCCGGCGATGACCCGCAGGTGGAGTACTTCCGCAAGGGTTCGGCCGCCAGCCATTTGTCCACTGCGGCCATCAGCCCGGCGCTGTTGCAGGCCCGCCATCTGCATGCCACCGGCATTCCGCCGGCCTTGTCCGAGGCCACCCGCGAGCTGTCCCGCGAATTGATGACCCAGATGCGCAACGCCGGGCGCAGCGTGTCGTTCGACCCGAACCTGCGCCCCTCGCTATGGGCCAGCCAGGAACAGATGATCCGCGAAATCAACGCCCTCGCCGGTCTCGCCGACTGGGTCCTGCCGGGCCTGGGCGAAGGCCGTCTGCTCACCGGTTTCGACGACCCGGCGGATATCGCCGCGTTCTACCTCGACCAGGGCGCCGAAGCCGTGGCGATCAAGCTCGGCCCGGACGGCGCCTACTTCCGCACCCAACTGGACCAGGGCTTTGTCGCCGCCGTGCGCGTGGACAAGGTGGTGGACACCGTTGGCGCCGGCGACGGCTTTGCGGTGGGCATGATCAGCGCCCTGCTGGAAAACCTCAGCTTCCCCGAGGCGGTGCAGCGCGGTAACTGGATCGGCAGCCGCGCCGTGCAAAGTCGCGGCGATATGGAAGGCTTGCCCACCCGCTCTGAATTACCCACCCGATCCGTCGCTTGACCCACACCCTGTTGCCACAACTACAACAAGCTCAGGAGCAACCTTATGGACACCGTGAAACTCGCCACCCGCCGTTGGTGGTACATCATGCCCATCGTCTTTATCACCTACAGCCTGGCCTACCTGGACCGCGCCAACTATGGCTTTGCCGCCGCCTCCGGGATGGCCGAGGACCTGATGATCACCCCCGGCATGTCGTCATTGCTGGGGGCACTGTTTTTCCTTGGCTACTTCTTCTTCCAGGTGCCGGGTGCGATCTACGCGCAAAAGCGCAGCGTCAAGAAGCTGATTTTCGTCAGCCTGATCCTCTGGGGCGGGTTGGCCACCCTGACCGGCGTGGTGTCCAACGCCTACATGCTGATCGTCATTCGCTTCATGCTCGGCGTGGTCGAGGCCGCCGTGATGCCGGCCATGCTGGTGTACCTGTGCCACTGGTTCACCCGTGCCGAGCGCTCGCGGGCCAATACCTTCCTGATCCTCGGCAACCCGGTGACCATGCTGTGGATGTCGGTGGTGTCCGGCTACCTGGTGCAGCATTTCAGCTGGCGCTGGATGTTTATCATCGAAGGCCTGCCGGCGGTGCTGTGGGCATTTATCTGGTGGAAGCTGGCGGATGAAAAACCCGCAGACGCCAAGTGGCTGAGCGAGCAGCACAAAAAAGACCTGGAAAGCGCGCTGGCCGCCGAACAGGTCGGCATCAAGGCGGTGAAAAATTACGCCGAAGCGTTCCGCTCGCCCAAGGTGATCATCCTGGCGCTGCAGTTTTTCTGCTGGAGCATCGGCGTGTACGGCTTCGTCTTGTGGCTGCCGTCAATCCTCAAGAAAGGCCTGCAGATGGACATGGTCGAAGCCGGCTGGCTCTCGGCCCTGCCCTATCTCGCCGCCGTGATCGCCATGCTGGCGGTGTCGTGGGGCTCGGACAAACTGCAAAAACGCAAGCGCTTCGTGTGGCCGCCGCTGCTGATTGCCTCCATCGCGTTCTACGCTTCCTACGCCTTGGGCGCCGAACATTTCTGGTGGTCCTACACCCTGCTGGTCATTGCCGGAGCCTGCATGTATGCGCCGTACGGGCCGTTTTTTGCCATCGTCCCGGAAATCCTCCCCGCCAACGTCGCCGGTGGCGCCATGGCGCTGATCAACAGCATGGGCGCCCTCGGCTCGTTCGGCGGCTCCTACCTGGTGGGTTACCTCAATAGCAGCACCGGCTCGCCCGGCGCCTCGTACCTGCTGATGAGCGGCGCGCTGATGCTGTCGGTGGTGCTGACGATTTTCCTCAAGCCCGGCGCCAGTGACCGTGAACGCGCGCCCATCTCGACCCTCGAATTGAAGGTGAAAACCCCATGAAAAAGTCTGTGGTTCTGTACAAGAAGCTCTCCGCACCGTTGATGGCGCGCCTGCATGAACAGTGCGACGTCACCCTGATCGACGCACTGGACGAGACCGGCCTGGCCAAGCTGCGCGATGCACTGCCTACCGCCCACGGCCTGCTGGGTGCCAGCCTGCGCCTGGATGCCGGGTTGCTCGACCTCGCACCGCAACTGGAGGCCGTGGCCAGCGTATCCGTGGGGGTCGACAACTACGCTATCGACTACCTGACCCGGCGCGGCATCCTGCTCAGCAACACCCCGGACGTGCTCACCGAAACCACCGCCGACACCGGCTTCGCGCTGATCCTGGCCACTGCCCGGCGTGTGGTGGAGCTGGCCGACATGGTGCGCGCCGGCCAGTGGAACAAGAATATCGGCCCGTCACACTTCGGCAGCGACGTGCATGGCAAGACCCTGGGCATCATCGGCATGGGCCGCATTGGCGAAGCCTTGGCCCAGCGCGGGCATTTCGGTTTTGGCATGCCGGTGATCTACCACAGCCATTCGCCCAAGCCGGCGGTGGAACAGCGCTTTGGCGCGCAGTACCGCAGCCTCGACGACTTGCTGCAACAGGCCGATTTTGTCTGCCTGACCTTGCCGCTCACGGCTGAAACCGAAAAGCTGATCGGCGCCGAGCAGTTTGCTCTGATGGGTCCGGAGACGATCTTTATCAATATCTCGCGGGGCAAGGTGGTGGACGAGGCGGCGTTGGTCGAGGCCTTGCAGCAACGTACGATTCGGGCGGCGGGGTTGGACGTGTTCGAAAAGGAACCGCTTGATCACGGCTCACCGTTGCTGCGTCTGAACAACGTGGTGGCGACGCCGCATATCGGCTCGGCGACCCATGAGACGCGGGAGGCGATGGCCAAGTGTGCGGTGGATAATCTGTTGCAGGCGTTGGCGGGTGAAAAACCCAAGAATCTGGTGAACCCAGGGGCCTGGAAGCAATAGCTTCTGACACCACACAGAACACATGTGGGAGGGGGCTTGCCCCCTCCCACATTTGATTGCATTGCAAAAAGTGGGTCAGATAACGAACCTCGCCACCATCCCATTCAAATCCACCGCCAGACGCGACAGCTCGTGGCTGGCCGCGCTGGTCTGGTTGGCCCCCGCCGCCGACTGGGTCGCCAGGTCGCGGATGTTGACCAGGTTGCGGTCCACTTCGCGGGAGACCTGGGCCTGTTCTTCCGACGCGCTGGCGATCACCAGATTGCGTTCGTTGATCAGGCTGATGGACTGGGTGATCTGCTCCAGGGCCACGCCGGCGGCGCGGGCCATTTCCAGGGTGTCCTGGGTGCGCTGGTTGCTCTGTTGCATCGACTGCACCGCTTCACCGGTACCGTTCTGGATGCCGGCGACCATCTTCTCGATTTCCTGGGTCGACTGCGCCGTGCGATGGGCCAGGGCCCGCACCTCATCCGCGACCACCGCAAAGCCGCGTCCGGCTTCACCGGCGCGGGCCGCTTCGATGGCAGCGTTGAGCGCCAGCAGGTTGGTCTGTTCGGCAATCGCGCGGATCACGTCCAGTACTTTGCCGATGTCACGGCCCTGGGTGGCCAGGCCTTCGATCATCGCGGCAGTGTTTTGGACGTCCTGGGTCATGGTCTGGATCGCGCCGACGGTTTCCATCACCCGGTCGCGACCCGACCGCGCGGCCTGGTTGGACTGGTTGGAGGCCTCGGAGGTGGACACCGCATTGCGCGCCACTTCTTCCACCGCCGCGGTCATCTCGTTGACCGCCGTAGCGGCCTGGTCGATTTCATTGTTCTGTTGCTGCAGGCCCCGGGATGCTTCCTCGGTCACGGCGCTCAACTCCGTCGCCGCCGAGGCCAGCTGCGTGGCCGAGCCGGCGATATGCTGGATGGTCTGGCGCAGGTTGGTTTGCATGGTCGACAAGGCGCTGATCAGACGCGCGGGTTCATCGTTGCCATTATCTTCAACGACGCTGGTCAGGTTGCCACCGGCGATGGTTTCAGCCACCTGAACCGCTTTGCGCAACGGCGTGACAATGCTGCGGGTCAGCAGCCAGGCCAGCAGCACCGTGAGCAGTGCAGCGCTGACCGAAACCACGATAATCCCGGTGATGGCACTGGTGTAACTGTGCCCTGCCGCATCGCTGGCTTGCTTGGCGTTGGCGGCATTGATCGCAATCAGCTTGTTCAACTGCTCGCCCATCTGATCGGTGCCTTCCTTGATCCGGGTATTGATCAGGGTGCGCATCTGCTCGACGTCGCCTTGCTTGGACAGCGCCAGCATGTCCGCCTGGGCCTTGAAGTAGTTATCCAGGGTGCTGACAAACGTCTTGTACAACGCCGCTTCCTCCGTACCGGCGGGTAATGCCGCGTAGCCGGCCTGGGCCGTCTTGACCTTGTCGACCAGCACGCCGATGCGGGTTTCGGCTTCCTGCAGGCCGGCTGGCTCGCGGTTGACCAGCACTCGAAATGACAGGATACGCATGCGCAGGACGTTCTCCGTCATCTGGGCCAGGTACGTCACGCTGGGCAGCTGGTTGCTGCTCATGTCCACCGAGGCCTGGCGGATCAACGTCATGCGGTTGGCCGCAAACCCGCCCAACACCACCACTAACAGGGCGATGAAGGCGAAACCGAGGGAAGCGCGAGGGGCGATATTCAGGTGACGGAGCGACATAAGGGCGATCTCGAAATAGAGTGGCGGCGCGCGTCCATGCCACGAAACGATCAGCCAGCGTCAACGCACTGCCTGACACCGGCCATCACTGTTGTTTTTGATAGATGGGCCTATAAGCAGTATCGGCAGGAATCGGGGTTTTATGCAGGGTCTTTATAAATATTTTTTTACACTTCTGACGCTGGGCCGTTTCTGGCATCCTGCGCCTCCATTTTCTGACCCGAGCCCTCATTTTGTCTGACGCTCAAGCCCCCCGCCCCCGCTATAAATCCGACCTGATCTACGGCCTGGAGGACCGCCCGCATTTCAGTGCGGCGATATTTGCCGCGCTGCAGCACGTGCTGGCCAGTTTTGTCGGCATCATCACCCCGACGCTGATCGTCGGTGGTGTGCTCGGCCTGGAAAGCGAAGTGCCCTATCTGGTGAGCATGGCGCTGTTTGTGTCGGGGCTCGGCACCTTTGTCCAGGCGCGCACGTTCGGCCCTATCGGCTCAGGGCTGCTGTGCCTGCAAGGCACCAGTTTCTCGTTTATCAGCGTGATTCTCAGCGCGGGGTTCATGGTCAAGGCCCGGGGCGGCGGCACCGATGAGATCCTCTCGACGATCTTTGGCATCTGCTTTTTCGCGGCGTTTATCGAAGTGGTGCTCAGCCAGTTCATCGGCAAGCTGCGCAAACTGATCACCCCGGTGGTGACCGGCACCATCATTACCCTGATGGGCCTGTCGCTGATCAAGGTGGCCGTTACCGACATGGCCGGCGGCTTTGGCGCCAGCGACCTGGGCGCGGCGAGCAACATGGGCCTGGCGGCCCTGGTGCTGCTGACCATCGTGGTGCTCAACCGCTTCAATAACCCGTTCCTGCGCCTGGGTTCGATCGTGATCGGCCTGGCCCTGGGCTTTGTGGTGGCCTGGTACCTGGGCCGCGTCGATATGGCGGCATTGCCCCAGGTGCCGCTGATCAGCGTGCCGGTGCCGTTCAAGTACGGTTTTTCGTTCGACTGGGTGGCGTTTATCCCGGTGGCGGTGATCTTCCTGATTTCGCCCCTGGAAGCAGCCGGTGACCTGACGGCCAACTCGATGATTTCCCAACAGCCGGTCAAGGGCCCGCTGTACATCAAGCGCATCAAGTCGGGCCTGCTGGCCGACGGCCTCAACTCGGCAATGGCCGCGACGTTCAACAGCCTGCCGATGGTGACGTTCGCCCAGAACAACGGCGTGATCCAGTTGACCGGCGTGGCCAGCCGCTACGTGGCGTACTTCATTGCCGGCCTGCTGGTGCTGTTGGGGCTGTTGGGGCTGTTCCCGATGATCGGCGCGGTGCTGCAACTGATGCCCAAGCCGGTGCTGGGCGGCGCGACCCTGATCATGTTCGGCACCGTCGCCGTGGCCGGCATCAAGATCCTCGCCGAAGCCGGGCTGCACCGCCGCAATGTGCTGATCGTGGCGATCTCCCTGGGCATGGGCCTGGGCGTGGCCGCCGTGCCGGAAGTGTTGCGCGACCTGCCCAAGGCGCTGCACAACATCTTCGAATCGCCGATCACCGTGGGCGCGTTCTGTGCAATCCTGCTGAACATTTTCCTGCCGGAAGCGTTCATAGAGCTGGAAGAAGATGAATTTGATCCGGAGTCCTCTACCCTCAAAGTGATGCAGGACCCGGACGTCACGAGATAGGAGCACCCTTTGCATGCGCAGGCTCATGGTTCTATGGCTGCTACTGCTGAGCTTGAGCGCCTGTGCGCTGTTCCCCAACCGCGACCCGGTGAATATCAATGTGGTGGGCATCGAGCCGCTGCAAAGCCAGGACCTGGAAGTGCGCTTCGCCGTGAAACTGCGGGTGCAGAACCCCAATGAAACGGCGATCGACTACAACGGCGTGGCCCTGGATCTGGAGGTCAATGGTCGGCCGCTGGCATCGGGGGTGAGTGACCAGCGCGGCAGCATCCCGCGTTTTTCCGAGAGCGTGCTGATGGTGCCGGTGAGTGTTTCGGCGTTTTCCGTACTGCGCCAGACCTTGGGCCTGAGCCAGACCCAGAGCTTGAACAACCTGCCCTACGTGCTGCGGGGCAAACTGGCGGGCGGGCTGTTCGGCACGATGCGCTTTGTGGACCGTGGCACGCTGGACTTGCCGAATACCGCGACCTGGTAATGACACCATGCAACCGACACTCTTTACCGAACGCCTGATCCTGCGCCCGCTGACCCTGGACGATGCCGAAGGGATCCAGCAGCAATTCGCGCATTGGGACGTGGTGCGTTACCTCAACGCCCTGGTGCCGTGGCCCTACCCGGCCGACGGCGCGCGCACCTACCTGGAGCACATCGCCCTGCCCGCCATGGCCCGTGGCAAGGAATGGCATTGGTCCCTGCGCCTGAAAAGCGCGCCTGGACAGTTGATTGGTAACGTCAGCTTGATGGACGAGCAGGATAACAACCGCGGGTTCTGGCTGGGGCCGCAATGGCAGGGGCAAGGGTTGATGGCCGAAGCCAGCGCGGCGGTGACCGACTACTGGTTCGGCGTGCTCAAGCGCCCCGTGCTGCGGGTGCCCAAGGCCGCACCCAACCTGGGCTCGCGGCGGATTTCCGAGCGCACGGGCATGCGTTTGATCAGGACGGATGAAGGTGAGTTTGTGGCAGGCACTTTCCCACGGGATATCTGGGAAATGACCCGCGAGGAATGGCTGGAAAACCAATCCTCTAAACGCTGAGCCCCAAAGGTGGGAGGTCCCACTCCCTCTTCGACGTAGCACTGGCGCGCAGCAAACCGGGAGCTCTGTGGCAAGCGGGCTTGTCGAATCGTCGCACCGCCCGCGTTGGGGTGCGAAGCGCCCCTGATGAAGACAAATGTGGTGTATCAGACACTCCTCTGCGCCTGGTTTTGGGGCTGCTGCGCAGCCCAGCGCGGGACAAGCCCGCTCACCACAAGAATGCGCTCGCCTGAAATTATTTATGCAGGACTCAAGACTTCAGTGTGAATGCGGCCGCCTATCAGTCAGTGATATAGCGCACGCCTGGCTTGGCCCGCTCATCCACCACCAGCTCGAATACATCCGGGCGGGCGTAATGCCCCACCACGTCATAGTCGTACCGCGCTCGCACCAGGTCATCGGTGTTGATCTGCGCGGTCAACAACCCCGCCTCACCCAGCAACGGCCCGGCAAGGATGTCGCCCATGGGGCCGACAATCACGCTGCCGCCGGCGATCAACGGGCGTTCTGCAGGCCAGTTGGCGACCTCGATGCCCAGTGCCTGGGGCGAGGCCTGCACCTGGCACGCACTGACCACAAAGCAGCGCCCTTCATGCGCCACATGGCGCATGCTCACCTGCCACATCTCGCGCTCATCCACCGTCGGCGCACACCATACCTCGACGCCCTTGGCGTACATCGCGGTGCGCAGCAGCGGCATCATGTTTTCCCAGCACACCGCACCGCCGATGCGTCCTACCGCCGCGTCGATCACCGGCAAGGTCGAGCCGTCGCCCTTGCCCCAGATCAGCCGCTCGGTGCCAGTGGGCATCAGTTTGCGGTGCTTAGCCACCAGGCCGCCCGTGGGTTCGACATACAGCACGGTGCAATACAGGCTGCTGCCACTGCGCTCGATCACACCCAGCACCAGGCTGGCGCCGGTACGTGCCGACAGGCCGGCCAGGGCCTCGGTCTCGGCGCCCGGCACATCGATGGCGTTGGCAAAATAGCGGGCAAAGGCTTCGCGGCCTTCGGGCAGGCGATAGCCCAATTGGGTGCCGAATCCTTCACCCTTGGGATAGCCGCCGAGCAGCGCTTCGGGCATCACCACTAATTGCGCGCCGCTGCGCAGGATTTCGTCTTCATAGGCGAGGATTTGCGCCAGGGTGTCGGCCTTGCCGCCAGGCAGGGAACCGATTTGCAGGGCCGCCACAGTAGAAACGGGCATCACGATCACTCCAGATAAGGGGGGTTGCCCATTCTCTCGCCAGGCTCGATCATGAATAAAGACCACCTCAGTGCTGAATGATATGAGCCAGATGAATATCGCCCAGGTCGACCTGAACCTGCTGAAAACCTTCGAAGCCCTCCACGATGAGTCCAGCGCCAGCCGCGCGGCGTTGCGCCTGGGTGTCACGCAGTCGGCCATCAGTGCAGGCCTGCGACGTCTGCGCGACGTCTATGGTGACCAACTGTTTGTGCGTACCGGCCGTGGCCTGGCGCCGACGCTGCGGGCCAACCAATTAAAACCGGTGATCAGCGAGGCGCTGGAGCGTTGTCGGCAAAGCCTGGCGATGGTCAATCCGGACAACCCGAACTATCAAGGCCGCTCGGTGGTGGTGGGCCTGTCCGACGATTTCGAGATTGCCTATGGCCGTCCGCTGATGGACGCCATCGCACAGCGCCTGCCGAAGCTGCGGGTGATCTTTCGCCAGACCCACAGCCAGATCGTCGCCGGCGCCCTGCTCGACCGCAGCCTGGACCTGGCGATTACCGCAGGCGGCTTTGCGCAAAGCCGGTTGAGTCGGCAGGTACTGGGAGAGGGGGATTATCGCTGCGTCGTGGACCCACACAGTTTGGCGCCGGGCCAGGAAAGCCTCAGCCTGGATGAATTTGTTACCCGCGAGCATGTGCTGGTGTCGTCAGGCGGGTTCATCGGCATCACCGACGAAGGGCTGGCGGCGCAAGGCCTGAGCCGCCAGGTGTGCGCCTCGACCAGTCATTTTGCCGCACTGCCGTTTCTGCTCAAGGGCAGCCAGGCGGTGGCGACCATTCCCGGGCATGCGGCGCAGGCCATTGCCGAGATGACCGGCCTACGGGTCCTGCCCTGCCCGCTGGCGCTGCCGCGCTACCCGGTGGAACTGGGTTGGCGCACCCAGGCCCAGCTTGATCCGATGTTGCTTAAAGTACGCGAAGCGATTGCCGCCGGTTTTACTTCGCCGCCGCCATCAACTTGTTGACTTCGCTGCGCACCATGTTGGAAAACTCAGGCGGCGACATGCCGTCGAGTTCGGCGCGGACCCATTCGGCCCACTTGCCCTTGCGCTTGGCGCGCTCACCGAACAACCGCGCGGCTTCGCCCTTGGCCTTGCCCAGGTTGGTTTGCCACAGGTCGTAGAGGCGGGACTTTTCATCTTCCAGCTCGGCGCGTTCGGCGAGGGTCTTGTTGGCGAGATTGAAGCTCATGTTGAAATACCTGCTGCACAAATAGACGACATCTTACACTGTAGGCCGAATTTTCCGGATTCGGATTTCGTTCGCCAGTGCCGACCCGGCAAAAAAACTGCAACTTTTGCCACCGCCCGGCACTCCATTGTTCACTGTCACATTCACCTGCAAGGAGTCACACCCATGGCCCGCAAAACTGCCGCCCAAGCTGTTGAAGATCAAATCAAGGATCAAGCATTCAGTGAACTGACGGCCCTGATCGAAGAATCGGACAAGCTGCTCAAAAGCAGCGCTGCCCTGGTGGGCGAAGAAGGCGAAACCCTGCGCGAACAGGTCGCCATCAAACTCAAGCAGGCACTGGACTCGGTATCCAACGTGCGCGAGCGCAGCAAGCCGGTGGTCGATGCCACCGAAACCTATATCGGTGGCCATCCATGGCAGACCGTGGCGATCTCCGCGGGCTTTGGCCTGGTGGTTGGCCTGCTGCTGGGTCGCCGTAACTGACCGACACATACCCGTAGCAGCTGACGAGCCTCGTCAACTGCTACGTAGCCCAGTCCCGCAGTTGGTTCAGCGCTTCCAGATCCACCACCACGCCCTCCTCCAACGACTTCGCCCGCGTGCGATGACGTCGATCCCCCGGCAAGCGCCGCAATCCCGCCGCATGCATCTGCCGCACCAGTTCCTGGCTGCGCTCGGCGAAGCTTTGCCCGGCGGTTTTGCTCGGATCGATCACAATCAGCAATTGCCCGGTCCAGGGCGTACGTGCGCCGGGGTGATCGGCCCAGTTGAACTCGAAGGAGAAGTTACCCCCCGTCAGGGCCGCCGCCAGCAATTCGACCATCATCGACAACGCCGAGCCCTTGTGCCCGCCAAAGGGCAACAACGCGCCACCTTCCAGCACAGCCTTGGGGTCGGTGGTGGGCTGGCCGAGGCTGTCGACCCCCATGCCCGGCGGCAAGCGCTCACCCTTGCGCGCGGCAATCTGCACGTCGCCGTGGGCGATGGCGCTGGTGGCCAGGTCGAACACAATCGGCAAGCCGTCGGCACGCGGCGCGGCAAAGGCGATGGGGTTGGTGCCGAACAGCGGCCGGTCGGCGCCATGGGGCACCACGCAGGTCATGCTGTTGACCACGCTCAGCGCCACCAATCCTTGCTCGGCGAAGGGTTCGACATCCGGCCACAAGGCCGCGAAGTGATGGGAATTGTGGATCGCCAGCAGTGCGATACCGGCACTGCGGGCCTTATCCACCAGCAGCGCGCGCGCCGCTTCAAGGGCCGGCTGGGCAAATCCGTTGCCGGCGTCCACCCGTACAAAGCCGGACGCCACGTCGGTGACCACCGGCACCGCCTTGCCATTGACCCAGCCACTGGCCAACGTGCTGAGGTAACCGGGGATGCGGAAAATGCCGTGGCTATGGGCGCCGTCGCGCTCGGCACTGGCGCAATTGCGCGCCAGGATTTCGGCCACTTCCGGCGCGGTGCCGTGCTTCACGAATACCGCACTCAGCAACCTCACCAGGTCGTTGAAACCGATGAGGGCTGTGGCGTTGTCGACTATCGGGGACTGGGCAGGCATCTGTAGCTCCGATTTTATAATTGGAAGAGACAACAAGAATCCAGGCCGATGATTAAACAACGCCTGCCGTGCCTGCTGTCAACGGGCGCTTGCGATCTGCACCAGTTATCTACCGCCCTCCACGTGATGCCTGCACCTACTTTGGAGCCTCCTACGCGCCATACAGATGGAGAGTGCAGCATGGCAAACGTCACCCCGCCCTATTTCTTCGAAGAGCTGTTGCGCCCGGACCGACGCAAGGAGCCGACGGAACGGGAGCGTGCGCTCGGGTTCACCGTCAAGGACCTTGATTGGCTGAACACGCTGTATTACGCCACTGACGCGATACGCATGGCACCGACGGAAAACGGCTATCCCATGCGGGTGGAAAGGCTGCTGGTGGGCCTCGCCGGCCAACCTGCCATCCCATTGGCCGGCGCCTTCATGATGAGCCCGACACCTGACGAGGCCAAGGCCGTGCTCTATACGCCCTATGGCGGCCTGGAGCTGTTCGCGAGCCACGCCGGGCTGCTCCATGCACTCGGCGACCGCCTGGCGCAACCGCAGCACCGCGCCGACCTGCTGAGTTTCCTGTCGATCGACGAGCGGGATGGGCTTGGGGCGGACACACGACTGACAGTCACCACCGCCGTGATCCAGGGCGCAGTGATGGAGGACCAGGAACGCGTGATCCTCGCGGCCCAGCAGAAAAATGTGCTGGCGATGCTCGCCGAGCTGCGCCAACTCCCCAGCCTGCGCGAGATGCTCGACACCTTGCTCGGCATCATGGCCCGCACCTATTTTCCAGGGGTGAACCAGAGCAACACCCGCGTGAACTTTTTCCGCCGTGCGGCCATGGCCGAGGACATGCACTGGGTCGCCTCCGAGCCGTTGCGGGATGCGCTGTTGCGCTTCTACGTGCAGCAGGCCTGGCCCACGGACCAGACCCACACGTATTTCAACATCGGGCATGACACCCGCGCCTTCAGCGCCGAGCAACTGGCCCAAGAGCAACAGCGCTGGGACAGCGTGGTCGAGCAAACCGCCAGCATTCTTTCAACGTTATTGAACAGCCTGCTGCAGACCTACTGGAACGAAGACTTCAAGGATGGCCAGTCGCGCGTGCGCTTCTTCAGCCGGGTCATGGCTGACAAGTTTCGCGCCGACCTGTTGTTCAAGCACCAGGCAACGATCCTCAGCAGCGCTGAAAGCCTGCGGCTGCGCACGGTATTCCTTCCGGACCAGGCCGCGCGCAAAGCCGTTGACAGCCAGCTGAACATCGAAAAAGTGCGGGTGCATGCGCCTTTTCAGCATTACGTCGAGCTGGCCAGCACCCTGATGATCAGCACTACCCACGCGTACCTCTACACCCAATCCCGTGGCTTGCAGGTACTCGCCGACCTCAAGGACCTCAACGACACCCTGCTGGCCATGCTCAAGACCGCGGGGCACGAAGACGAACTGCTCAATTTCCTGTCCATGGATGAGCGCAGCGTGTTCGTCGGCATGGATCACATCCAGGTGACCGGAACACCTGTCGCCGGCGATGTGTTCCAGGAAACGGTCGAAGACATCGTCGCCAAACAGCTCGGCAACCTTGAGCATGCGCTGGGGCTTTATCGACGCAGCGCAGGCAACGTCGATCTGGCCGCCCTGCTCGACAGCGCCCTGGACATACGCAGCATGCTCGACACTCGGTTGCTGGGGCAGGAAAGCGACGGGCGCTGGTCCGTCCATCCGATTAGCAGTGGCAATGGCCGCCCCTCCACCGTCCAGGCAGAAAAAGCCAGGCTGCACCTGCAACGCCTGCAGGCGGTCGAGGCGGCAATGGCACGGGAGCGCAGCCAACTTCCAACTCTGCGCACCCTGGCCGCCCATGCCCTGCAGGTGGAGTTGAGCAGACGAAACCTGGACCTGCAGCCCGAAGACGTCTACATCAATACCTACCCCACCCAGGCCCAGGAGCGCGAAGAGCGCTTGCCCCAGGCGTCTTCGAGCATGGTCGAGCACTTTATCGCCCGCCTGGCCAGGCAAGCCGATGCCCTGCGCGCGTCCTACCTCACCTGGTTCTACGGCAAGCGCAGCGACGGTGCCGCCTACAAACTGAACAACCTGACCCTCGCGACCTTCAACGCGATCATCGACCAGGTCTTAAGCACGTTTGCCCGCAATGACCTGCGCACCTTGCCGAATGTGCTGCTGGAGAATAACCAGGCACACCTGAGCCAGGGCATGCTGCAAGGCCTGAACGGCGAAGCGCAACTGCGGGCGCTGAACAAGAGCCTGTCGCCCGCCGGCCTGGCGTTGCTGGACAGCACGCTCCAGGCCGACAGCATGACCCGCCTCACCCGCCATGGCTTGAACGGCTTTATCCCGGATGCGTTCGGCCTGACTGTCCGCATCGGCTCGGATGCCACACCCCACGCCCTGGCCAATTGTTTTGTATTGACCGAACGTGGCGGCCTGGACAACGTGCATTCGGGCATGGCGCTGTTGTGGACGCCCCGTGGCGGCTATGAAGCCTTTGCATCGATCAAGGCCCTGCGCGATGACCTGGAGCAGCGCCTGCAGGATCCCCGGCGGCGACTGCCCCTGATGGAAAACCTGCGCGTCTCCAAGCGCGTGCCCCATCAGGCCTGTCAGCTCGGCCCACTGCAACGTATCGACGATCACCTGCTGCATAACCGGCAACAGACCTACAGCGACTTCACCCGTGACGAGATCGATCATGTGTTCTCGATGGGACTGAAGGCCGCGCGTTTCCAGACCGGCATGGACAACCTGATCCGTCGCCCGCCACCGAGCAACCTGCCCAGGGCCATCGCCATCGCGCACGCGCTGGTCCGCCAGCAAGCGCTGCCGGTAGGGCTGGGCATGGCGCCACCCCACGAGCAAATCCTCCACGCCGAACTGCTGGAGCAATACCGCATCAGCGCACCGGACGCACGTGACTACCTGCACAGCATCACGCCGATGCGCAATGAAGCCCGGCGTGTGCTTGCAGAACTGCTCAACGCGCGTTTTCCGGGGCAGGTGGTCAATCCGGATAACGTATTGATACCCGGCCGTATCGACCTGAAAGGCAACACCCAGACCCTCACGGACTTTGCCTTGCGGCACTTGCCCGAACTCAGTGGCGACGCCATACGGCCACGTTCGCTTACCGCCACGCCGTTGCCGGCGGCATTGGACGGCAACGCCATCGTGCAACTGGTACGCCAACTGGATTTGAAACGCCTCTACCAGGCCCGGCTTTCCCACCTTCTCAAGGGCCAGACCGAAGAGGCCCGCGAACGTCGTCGATTGTTCTGCCGGCAATTGCCCTGGCAATTGCTGCAATACGCCCATGGGCAAACCCTCGATGAGCGGCTGTCCGCCTCGGCCTGGCGCTTTATCCAGCAAGCCTTCGACATGCCCGATGCGGTGGCGCGGGCCGCCGTGCGTGGTGCGACCGCGATCGTTCGTCCGCTTGAGTTGATCGCCACCGAGGGCGCGGCGCGGGTCAAGGCGCTGGGCTGCTACCTGATCGGGCCGGCCGCCGGCGCCCGCGGCCCACTGGTCCTGTACGCGCCCTACAGCCCCAGGCATCTATTGCGCGAATACGCGGATGAAGCCGCGCTGCTCCATGAGTTCACCACCCCGGGCGCACTGCAGGATTGGATAGTCGGGCAGCTGGACGCGCCCCATCAAGCGACTTACCGCAACTTGCTGGGAGAGCGTTGGAGCCAGGGATTGTCCGAGATTCGTCTTGGCGTATCGCCCATCGGCGGCAACCTGCTGAACCAGTTGTTCGATGACAATAGCGAGATGCTGCTGCGGATGCTGGCCCGCCAGTTCGAGCGATTGGGCAGCACCCAATGGGACGCGATCACCAGCCTGTTCAGCGAGGAAATCCCCAAGGGCCTGCAATTGCTCGCCGGCAAGCTCGCCTATCCGCTGGTGGTGTGGCGCAGCTATGAATTGTTCAAGGCCTCCGCTGAAGACCTGCAGCAACATCGCTGGCAACACGCGCTCAAGACCTTTGCCGCCGGGGTGGCCGAGCTGGCCTCCTTGCGCAGGGACATGGACAAGGCCTTTGCGCCGCCCTCACCCGCCAGGCCGGCCGACCTGGAGCAATGGCTGCAGGCTGCGCCGCCTGCCCCAGGCACTTTGGCCGACCTGGACCTGACCGCTCCCGGGCGTACCCATTTGCAAGCGTTTGAAAACCATGGGGTGGCCTTGGCTGATTTGAAGCAAGTTTCACCCAACAGCCCCTATCGAGATGAGACCGGCACCCGCGATTTTGTCGCGGTGGCAGGCAAGGTCTACCCGGTGAAAAAAGCCGGGCAACGCTGGCGCCTGAGCAACGGCGAGTTGCACGGCCCTTATGTACAACACCATGCCCAGGGCGGCTGGACACTGGACCTGGATCGACATCATCCACGCTACGGAAAAACCTTGAGTCGTTACACAGGCAGAGTGCAAACACGGGCGGCCGAGCGCGATGCCATCAATATCGAAGCGGCGGGCATGCGGGAAATTGCCGCACTGTCCGGTTGGAAAGCCCAATGCATCGATGAAGCGCTCAATGTCGCGACGTACTATGCGGTCAACTGCAAGCGCAACCTCCTGCACTTTGCCACACACCTGGACCCCAACAGCCGCGCCGGGCGGTTTTTCAGCGAGTTATTCGGCGTGGTCACGCTGACCTCCGATCAAGTGCAAAGAGTCGAGCGACGCGTCGACGAACTGCTCGATGAATTGACCAATCACACCCTGATCGGTCCCGACTCACAGCGTTTTGTCGCCGGCACCCATCGCTATAGCCCACACGACACGTTTGCCTTCGTGCTGCCCAATGACACAGAGCAGAAAATCTATTTGCTCGATCGCTTCTTCGACCCGCACATGGATATCTACCAAAACCGTCTGAACACGCCCTTCAACCTCTCTGCCCATGCACGGGCAACGGTGCTGATTCACGAAATCACCCACATCAAATCCTTGACCGAAGACCTGGCCTACCTGGACAGCATGCGGCCGTTCCACGACCTGATCAATGTCAGCATCCGCGGCGCCAGGCCGATGCAGACCGACCTGGCCGACCTGCGCGAGACCGCCTTGTCCACCCTCACGCCCGCCGCCCTGCTGTTCAAGACCTGGGACGATTTTTCCCAGGCATGGGAAGACTTCGGCAGCAATCGCGGGACCACACCGGCCAAGGACAAGGTGCTGAGCACCACCGGCACTCGCACCCTCAGTGATGCCCGTGCCATCTTCATGAGCGACGCCGATAAACGTATCGATACCATTCTGGCGAATGCCGACTCGGTGACCTACATGATCAGCCAACTCGGCCGGGAACTGGATGCGGGAGCCTGAACAGGCTCCCGGCGGGTCTATCAGTCTTTCTGGTCACGCAGGATATTGCCCGAAGCGCCATCGATGCGCGCTTCATACACGGTGCCGTCTGACTTGCGGCCCTTAACTTCCCAATAGCCGTTGTCATCGGCTTCGGCCGCGTAGACTTCGATGTAGCCGGCCTTGGTCTTGGCCACTTCAATCGCCTTTTCGATGGTGATCCAGCCCGCACCGGGCTTATCGGCCATAGCGGCGCCAGCACTGAGCAGCGCGGTGGTTGCACACAGGGCGGCTAAGGTTTTCTTCAGCATATTCGTACTCCATTGTGGGAATGTCCTGAATTTTTTAGGTCCTGGCAAATAAGAATAAGTTCCAATTGATGTGCAATCGCCATGACGCCTGTTCTCGCGGTCCACCTCGGGAGGTTAGAATGTGCGAAATCAGGATGAGTTAATGAGCGAAAAGTCCGTTTCAGAAGCCGAATATGACGCCATCACCGACGCTGCCGCGCATTGGTGCATGCGCCTGCACGCCAGTGATTGCACCGCGGATGAACGTCAGGCTTTTGCGCAATGGCATGACTCCCATCCACTGCACGCCTTTGAATACGCGGCCATGCTGGAAATCTGGGACGTCGCCGACCACCTGCCCCGCCACGAAATCCCGTCGGTGGTGGTGCCGTTCAAGCCGCGCAGCCGACTGCGCACCTACGCGGTAGCGGCGGCGATCTGCCTGGTCGCCCTGCCTCTGGCCGCCTTCACTGGCTGGGAAGCCGGCTGGCTGCCGAGTTCCTATGAGCGCTTCCAGGCCGCCAATGGCTTGCGCCAGGTCACCCTGGGCGACGGCAGCGAGGTGGAACTCAACCTGGGCACCGAGCTGGTCTACAGCAACTACAAGGATCAGCGCCGCGTCACGTTGAACAAGGGCGAGGCGTTCTTCAAAGTCAGCCATGACAGCGCCCATCCGTTTATCGTGCACGCAGGCGAAGGCCAGGTGCGCGTCACGGGCACCCAGTTCAACGTCTGGAAGTATGAAGACCAGGTGCGGGTGATGTTGCTCGAAGGCTCGGTGCAGATTACCAGCGACCGGATTCACGGCAGCGTACCCCTGACGCCGGGCATGCAGGCCAGCTACCAACAGGGCGATGCAACGCCGCGCGTACAGGCAATCACCACCAATGACCGTGCCCTGGCCTGGCGCCAGGGCAAGCTGGTGCTCGACAACCTGGCGCTGGTGGATGCGTTGCCGTTGATCAACCGCTACCTGAACAAACCGGTGATGCTGGCAGACGCCAACACCGGCACAATTCGCATCGGCGGCATCTACAACATCACCGAGGTCAATAACCTCATCCCCTCCTTGCCCAAGGTTTTGCCGGTCTACCTGACCCAGAACCAGGATGGCAACCCCGTACTCAATTCCATCCCGCGTAAATCCCCCAAAGGCTGAGCTTGCCCCCCCGGCTCGGGCGTCGTTGCGCCTGAAGTGTCCATTTTTGAAACACTCGACGCCTCTGGACCGCCCGTGCCGTGCGGATTCATCGTTTTGTCATACGCGGTGTTACAGCGCTGATACAGCGGGGTGAATCGTTTGTGGTACGGCGCTGTGTGTATACCTGGGCAGCAGGTGTCTCAGCGCTGAAACAGCACTGACATCACTTTGCCCACAAATAACTCCAACCTATTGAATAACAACAATAAATAAAAAGCGGCACGGCTTCTGCTCTATCCCTTACAGCGCTGTTTAGGGTCAGCGCGACGAATAAGGAATGCCGCCATGGCCACACTCACTCAAGGTTCGATGAACGTGCTGCTGATCAGCTGTGTACTCAGCGTCGGCATCAGTGTTCCCAGCTTTGCAGAGGATGGTGTGATTGTGACAGGGCGCAACGTGCAGGCTCATATGTACGGCCGCGCCGCCTTCGGTAAAGACCCCTACCCCACCACCGCCAACGCCAACCCCAGCCGGGACATCATCGGTGCCACCGGCGAGCTCAGTGATATGGATATCGGCGGCATCAGCAGCGGCTCAAGCATTGTCCGCGCAGTTCAGACCAACGGCACCTTGACCGGCCTGCACGCCACACAGAACAGCATGTCCACCCTGGGGGCCGGCTCCGCCGCGGGCCACGGTGCGGGCAGCAGCATGGGCGGGCAGATCAGCGACTCGATCCAGCGCGGCATGGCGCCACTGAACAACATCGGCAGCATGCTGGGGGGCAAATAATGAATCGCTCCGTGCTCGTTCTCGCCCTGTTGGCCAGCGCCCCGGTATTCGCCGACGACACCGCGGTGATCAACAACAGCGGCAAACAATACGAAGGTGTCGTGTCGATCAACCAGGCGGCCGGCAACCAGCAACAAATGTCCAACAGCCGCGCCATCGCGCTCGGTGGCCAGGCCACCAACGTCAACATCCAGCGCCTCGACGGCAGTGTCGACCCGTCCCTGAACGCCAAGGCGGCGATCCAGGGCAGCTCATTTACCAACGGCAACGGTGTACTGGGCATCAACCAGTCGGCCGGGGCCAATAACCAATCAATCAACGCCGTGCGGATCAGCATCAATCCTGGCCCGCAAAGCATCGATGACAGCGTCCTGTTGCAACAGAACACGACGACGCTGGCAACCGACTCAGGGCTCACCCCCACCACTGGCAGCCGCCTTGTCGTTACAAGCGACCAGGCCTTCACAGGCAGCCGAGGAGTGATTCAGGTGAACCAGAGTGCCGGGGTGGGGAACCGAGTGGCTAACACCCTAGGCATTACTATCAAGTAAACGCTTGGTAGCACTAGTTAGACCGTACCAACACTTAACCAACTAATTAGAAGCAAGGAGAAACACCATGAAACCTCAAATGGCTCTGAAACCACTGGTTTTCGCTCTGGCCGCACTCATGGCTGCTGCTGCTCAAGCAGGTGGTGGCTGGCACCCTGCACCTCAACCCACCGGTGTGGTTGCCTCTGTGGTGACCGATGTGCAGAACAGCGTGGGCAACAAATTCGATGACACCAAAACCGAAAACAACGCCTCTGCCGACGGCTCGGTCACCAGCAACAGCGGTAACACCGGGGTCAACGTACAGGCGGGCAGCGGTAACCAGGCCGACAACTCCGGCGCCATCTCCAGTGCCAAAGGTGACTTTGCAACGGTATTCGCTGTCGTCGATGTCAATCAAAACAGCGGGCTGAACAACTTCGTCAACAAAGGCACCCAGAACAACGCCTCGTTGGATAACTCGGCTAACGGCAACTCCGGCAACCTGGGTTACAACGGCCAGGCCGGTCAAGGCAACCAGGGTAAAAACAACCTGGCAATCACCACCGCTGATGGCAAAAACATCGCAGCGGCCGCCAACACCGAGCAAAACTCGCTCGCCAACAACTACCTCAACGCCGCGGCTACCGGGTATGGCCACCATGGCGGCAAACCACAATACGTGTCGAACAACTCCAGCCTCGACAACTCGGTTAACCGCAACTCCGGCAACGTGGGTGTGAACCTGCAATCCGGCTCGGGCAACCAAGGCAGCAACAGCCTGTCGATCGGTCAAGGTTGCAGCGTCTGCGCCAGCGGCGTGCGCTTCTGATCCAACGGGGCCTTGGCAACAAGGCCCTTTTTTATTCCAGTGTCCAGCAGGTCACACGATCATGCGCCTCGCGACCCTAACCCTCCTGATGCTGCTCACCGGCCCGACCTGGGCAGGCACCATGGCGATCTCCGCCCTGCCTGGCGGTGCAGTGATCTACAAGAAGGTCGAGAGTATTCGTGAGCGCCGGTTCGCCAACCTGGTGGAACAGAAAACCGACTTCAGCTGCGGTGCTGCGGCACTCGCTACCATTCTGCGCCAGGGTTATTGGCTGGATGTAGACGAAGATCACGTCATCAAAGGCATGCTGGTCAATGCCGACCAGGACCTGGTACGTACCCAGGGCTTTTCCATGCTGGACATGAAGCGCTACCTCGAAAGCATCGGCATGCGTGCCCGGGGCTACAAAATCGCGCCAGAAACACTGGTCACCGTAAAGATCCCCGTGGTGGTGCTGCTGGAAATTCGTGGCTACAAGCACTTCGTGGTGATGCAGCGGGCCGACAAGGACTGGGTCTATATCGGCGACCCGGTACTGGGCCATAAGCGCTATTCCCATGATGACTTCGTCAAGGGCTGGAACGGCATCGTGTTCGCCGTGCTGGGTGAAGGTTACGACAAGGCCAACGCCCTGCTCGACCCGCCCACACCGCTGACCGCCAAGAGCCAGATGAATGAGTTCAGGCCCGTAGGCGATGCCGAGCTGATGGATTTCGGTTTTATCCAGAGCGACTTCTTCTAAGAAGCGCAATAAGGGGCAGGACGCTCCAGGAGCAAAAGATGAACACTTCCCGTTGGCTGACGGTCTTGTGTCTGGCAGCCTCAATGCCCGCTTATGCTTCGTCGGGGTTCAAACCCATCGAACTCAAGGATTCGGAAATGGCCGACCTGCGCGGTCGTTACGTAATGCCGGGGCGGATCATCAGCTTCGGCATTGTCATGAGCAGCACCTGGACCAACGCCGTGGGTGACAGCATCACCGGCAAGGCCAGCATGCAGATCGATTCGTCGACCGTTACCCCGCAATTCTATGTACAAACCACCGGCTCGACCGGCAACGGCACGAACCCGAATACCGGCACCGGCACGGTTACCGGCGGGGCAGGCCTGGGCAGCGGCCAGGGTGTGACACAAAGTGTGCGCACCGCCGGCGATGGCAACACCGCCTACAACAATGTAGGCATCACCGTCGAGAACGGCTTTGCGCCCTCCAACATCGTGCAATCAGGGCAAGTACTGGTGGCCGGCGGCACCGTTACCGGTGACAGCGCGGCAGGCCGCGTGAGCGTGTCGGCCAACAACGGCGGCTTGCAGATGGCGATCCAGGCCAATCACAACCAGGGCAACAGCCTGCAGCAGATCGGCGGCGGGAATGTGCTGCAAGGCACGGTGCTGACCGGCAACACTAACTTCGTCAACAACATGACCCAACTTAACGTCGTGATGAACAATAACGGTTTGAACAACGGTGCATTGAACTGCAATCTGGATCAACTCAAAGCCCTACGCACGCTCGGTTATTGAACTACGCTGACCGTCGACACTTACGCATTAGAAAAGGACGGCTTATTTCATGCATCGATCGTTATCGCTCCGTGCTGTGATCTGTTTAAGTACGCTCTTGCCCGCATCCGTTCTGTATGCAGCGCCAGATAGCGACATCGAAACCCTCAAACAGGAACTTCTGGAACTCAAGCAGCGGTACGAAGTGCAGCAAAAAGCGCTGGCCGTGCTGGAGCAGCGCGTGCGTCAGGTCGAAGACCAACCGGCCACCCCGGCCCCCAAACGCCTGGCCAAGTCGCCGGCAGACTTTCAGAAAGCCAACGGCACCACTGTCGCGGGCACGGGGGCCGCGGCGGCTTCCGGTGGTGCGGGGGGCGGCGGCAGTTCCTACGGCCAGTCTCTCAAGGATGATTCGGCCCCGGCACAAAGCGTCAGTAACCTCTATAACGAAGCCAGCGGCTTTTTCGGCAACGGCAAGTTCAGCTTCGAAACCGGCGTTACCTATGCCCGTTACGACGCCCGTCAGCTGACCCTCAACGGCTTCCTGGCGCTGGACTCGATTTTCCTCGGCAACATCAACCTGGACCGGATCAAGTCCGATAACTGGACCCTGGACCTGACCGGGCGCTACAACGTCGATAACCGTTGGCAGTTCGACGTGAACGTGCCGGTGGTGTACCGCGAGTCGACTTACCAGTCTGCCGGTGCCGGCAACAACGGCACCGCCACATCGGAACAGTCGGTCACCCGCGACCCGACCATCGGCGACGTCAACTTCGGCGTGGCCTACAAGTTCCTCGACGAAACCCCCACCCTGCCGGATGCCGTGGTGTCGGTGCGGGTCAAGGCGCCCACCGGCAAAGAACCGTTTGGTATCAAGCTGATCAATACACCCGGCAACGACAACCTGTTCGTGCCGGAAAGCCTGCCTACGGGCAATGGCGTGTGGTCGATCACACCGGGCATTTCCCTGGTCAAGACCTTCGACCCTGCCGTGTTGTTTGGCTCGCTGTCCTACACCCATAACTTCGAAGAATCCTTCGATGACATCAGCAGTGACGTCAACCAGAAGGTCGGCGGCAAGGTCAGCCTGGGCGACAGCTTCCAGTTCGGGGTCGGCGTGGCCTTTGCCCTCAACGAGAAGATGAGTATGTCGTTCTCGGTGTCCGACCTGGTGCAACGCAAGAGCAGGCTCAAGCCCAACGGCGGCGACTGGCAATCGGTGGTTTCCAGCGATGCCAACGCCGGTTATTTCAACGTGGGGATGACCATTGCCGCGTCGGATAACCTGACCATCGTGCCGAACCTGGCAATCGGCATGACGGACGATGCGCCGGACTTTACGTTCAGCCTGAAATTCCCGTATTACTTCTAACCCGACCGCTACGGAATCCGGTGCACAAGGAAAAGCCCCGCAACGATAAGGGTCGTTGCGGGGCTTTTCGGTTTACCCGCCCTAGCGGATCTGGTGTTTGTGCAGCAACCGGTAGAACGTCGGCCGGGAAATCCCCAGCACACGGGCCGCGACACTCAGGTTGTCGCTGTGCCGGTTGAGCACATCGCACAGCGCCTGGCGTTCAGCACGGTGCTTATAGTCTTCCAGTGTAGCCATGGGTGGCGAAATTGCCTGTTCGCCCAGCAATCCCAGATCGGCGGCCTCGATCTGGCGCCCTTCGGCGAGTACCAGGCCGCGGCGCACGCGGTTGGCCAGTTCGCGCACATTGCCCGGCCACGGGTGCTGCCCCATGGCCACCAGGGCGTCATCGCTGAAGCTGCGGGGACGGCGACCGGTTTCCTGGCTGTAGAAGCGTGAAAAGTGGTTGGCCAGCATCGCCACATCACCATGGCGCTCGCGCAAGGGCGCGGTGATCACCTGCAGCACATTGAGCCGGTAGTACAAGTCTTCGCGGAAAGCGCCCTTGGCGACGGCCGCTTCAAGATCGACGTGGGTGGCCGCCAACACCCGCACGTCCACCGGAATCGGCTGGCTGCCGCCGACCCGCTCGACTTGCTTTTCCTGGAGAAAGCGCAGCAGGTTGGCTTGCAATTCCATGGGCAAATCGCCGATTTCATCAAGGAACAGGGTGCCGCCATGGGCCGCTTCGATGCGCCCGACCTTGCGTTGATGGGCACCGGTAAACGCGCCCTTCTCATGGCCGAACAGTTCGGATTGGATCAAGTGTTCGGGAATGGCGCCGCAGTTGATCGCGACAAAGGGCCTGGCATGGCGCTGGGATTGGCGGTGCAGGGTCTTGGCCACCAGCTCCTTGCCGGTGCCGCTGTCGCCACGGATCAGCACCGGGGACTCCGTAGGCGCCAGCTTGGACAACAACTTGCGCAATTCGCGAATCGGGCGGCTGTCACCGAGCAGCTCATGCTCGGGCTCATCGACCGGAGTGTGCCCCTTGCCGCGCAAGCGCGCCATGCCGAATGCCCGGCCCAAGGTGACCTGGACCCGAGACACATCGAAAGGCAAGGTATGAAAATCGAAAAACCACTCGCAGACAAAATCACCGACATTTTGCAAGCGCAGTACATCCTGGCTGAGCACAGCAATCCATTCGGTGCCGCTGCGGCCAATCAGTTCCTTGACCGCTTCCGGACGCTCCAGATGGTAAGGCTGCAGCCGCAGCAAACCGACATCACAGGATCGGTCACCTACCGCCTCCAGGGCACAGCTGTCGACCTCCCAGCCTGCCGTGCGCAAACCGGGTAATAAGCCATGGCAGTCGTCACAGGGGTCAACCACGAGTAAGCGGCGCTGCACGGGTGTAACAACCATGACTATTCCTTGGCGTCAAAATTGTTAAAGTTATTTAGAAACAATGTGTTGTGACGACCAGCGCTAACACTAGCAAGATCTTGACGCAGGCCTTGTACCATTTCGCTATAACAGCGGGTAAAAAGCCATCAAACAATGCATTGAGCTGAAAAGTTGCGCCGCGCTGAAACTTTCATTCAGCTTTCAAAACAGCCGCTTACATGACATCAATCAGGAAAAGTTGAAATTTGTTGCTCTAACATGTGACCCGCACCCCGTCATCGCGCATCAGTACAAGTAACCCGCCGCACGGTCAGCCCAACCGCCGGTACTCACTTGAATGGGCATTTAGAGAGAGACCCACATGAACGCCCCGCTCCGCATCAACGAAGCTCTTTTGATCGCAGACCGTGCTTTCCAGCCCTTTCAATGCGTGGCCTGGCACGACGGCAACGGCGCCCTGAGCCTGAGTGTCATCGACCGCACCAATACCCGTATCGGCAGCAAACAATTGTCGTCGAACACCTATAGCGACCCGGCGCAATTGGAAGACTTGCTGTTGCAAGCCCGCGCCGAGCTCGACAAAGATGGCTACCAGTTGCAGTCCTGGGCCATGCCGAAGTAAATCGCGGCTAACTTGCGATCACTGCAAAACAGTGGTCGCAAGTTGCACAATCGAACTTAAGACGCTTATCGCGCCGCGAGAATAAACCGTTCGATTGCTTCCGCAGCGCCCTCCTCGACATTGCTGCCGGTGACCACGCTGGCCTGGCGCTTGACGGCTTCTTCCGCCTGCCCCATGGCAATCGACAACCCCGCCACTTGAAACATCGCCGGGTCATTGCCCCCATCCCCGATGGCCGCCGTCTGCTCCAGCGGCACCCCAAGGTGCGCCGCCAGCGTCTTCAACGCCTCGCCCTTGTTGGCCAGCATGGCCGTCACATCCAAATAAATCGGCTGCGAACGCGACACCTGGGCCAAGCCCTGGACCTTGGGCTGCAATTGCGCTTCCAACGTCACCAGCAATGGGGTGTTGTTGCTCGCGGCGACGATCTTGTCGATACGCTCCAGGTAGGGCTCGAAACTCTCCACCACTACCGGCCCGTACCCCAGGCCATGGACTTCGCGCGGTTCCACCGGCCCTGGCGGACCACGGCGCAGCCAGTCACCGTCGGCAAACACCCACACTTCCACATCCGGCTCGGCCGAGAACAGCGCCAAGGTCACCAGCGCCGCCTCCGCCGGCAGATGGTGGGCAACCAGGATGCTGCCATCCGGGTTGATCAAGGTGCCACCGTTGAAGCCTGCGACCGGCACATCGATCCCGAATGTCTCGATCAGGTGCAGCATGGCCTTGGGTGGTCGCCCACTGGCCAGGCTGAAAAACACCCCGGCCGCGCGCAGGGCGCTCACCGCATCGGCGGTGCGCTGGCTCAGGCGGTGATCCGGATGCAGTAAGGTGCCGTCCACGTCGCTGAGGATAAAACGGATGGGATGAATCGCTGCATCACTCATCCGAGCGAGTGCCAGGTGCGGCCATCGCGCGCCAGCAATTCGTCAGCCGCTGCAGGCCCGTCTTCACCGGCCTTGTAGGTCTGGATCCCGTCGTCCTCCTTCCACGCATCGAGGAACGGTTGCACTGCACGCCAGCCGTTTTCGATGTTGTCGGCGCGCTGGAACAAGGTCTGGTCGCCGGTCATGCAGTCGTAGATCAGGGTTTCGTACCCGGTCGACGGTTGCATTTCGAAGAAGTCCTTGTAGGCAAAGCCCAGCTGGATGTTGGCCATGTCGAGGGTCGGCCCGGGCTTTTTCGCCAGCAGGTCAAACCACATGCCTTCGTTGGGCTGGATCTGGATCTTCAAGTAGGTGGGCTTGACCTCGTCCACCTCGGTGTCACGGAATTGCGCATAGGGCGCCGGCTTGAAGCAAATCACGATCTCGGTGTCGCGCACGCTCATGCGCTTGCCGGTACGCAGGTAGAACGGCACGCCGACCCAGCGCCAGTTATCGATCATCACCTTGAGGGCGACGAAGGTCTCGGTGCTGCTGTCGGGAGCGACGTTGGCTTCTTCGCGGTAACCGGGCAGTGGCTTGCCGGCGATTTCGCCCGCGGTGTATTGCCCGCGCACCGAGTTGGCCCGCGCGTCTTCCAGGGACCACGGGCGTACCGCACCGATGACCTTGGCCTTTTCACCGCGCACCGCATCGGCACCAAAGGCAGCCGGGGGCTCCATGGCCACCATCGCCAACAACTGGAACAGGTGGTTGGGCACCATATCGCGCAGGGTGCCGGTTTTTTCGAAGAAATTGCCTCGCGTCTCCACGCCGACGGTTTCGGCGGCGGTGATTTGCACGTGGTCGATGTAATGGTTGTTCCAGAACGCTTCGAACAGCACGTTGGAGAAACGGCTGATGAGGATGTTCTGGACCGTTTCCTTACCCAGGTAATGGTCGATGCGATAGATCTGCTTCTCGCTCATCACCTTGAGCAGGCTGGCGTTCAACGCTTCGGCGGTGGCCAGGTCGGAGCCGAAGGGCTTCTCGATCACCACGCGCCGGAAACTGTCATCGGTTTCCGTCAGCAGGCCGGCACTGCCCAGGCGCTGCACCACGTCACTGAAGAAGCGTGGTGCGGTGGCCAGGTAGAACACCGCGTTGCCGGTGCCGCTGCCGGCGATCTTCTTGCCGATGTCGGCGTAGGTGCTGTCATCGAGGAAATCGCCCTCGACGTAGCTGATGCCTTTGGCCAGTTGCGCCCACAATGCCGGATCGAGGGCGTTATCCCCATTGCCCTTGACCTTGCTCGCGGCCTCGGTGCGGATAAAGTCCTCGAGTTTCTTGGCGAAGTCGGCATCGCTGATGGCGTTGTGATCAACGCCAACGATACGCAGGCCATCGCCCAGCAAGCCATCACGACTGAGGTTGTACAGCGCCGGCATGAGCAGGCGCTTGACCAGGTCGCCATGGGCGCCAAACAGGAACAGGGTGGTGGGTGGAGCAGGTTCGGCCTTGAGTTTCTTGCCGTTGGCGGTCATTTTTTGGAAGTCTCCACGTGGCCGCCAAAGCCAAAGCGCATGGCAGACAGCATCTTGTCACCGTAGGTGCTCTGCTGGCGCGAGCGGAACCGCGCGAACAACGACGTGGACAATACCGGCACCGGCACGGCTTGTTCCATGGCGGCTTCGATGGTCCAGCGGCCTTCGCCACTGTCGGCCACGGAACCGGAGTAACCGTCCAGCTTGGGGTCGGTGGCCAGGGCGTCGGCGGTCAGGTCCAGCAACCAGGACGAGACCACGCTGCCACGGCGCCAGACTTCGGCGATATCGGCAACGTTGAGGTCGAAGCGCTGGTCTTCGGGCAGGTTTTCCGAGTTCTTGGTCTTGAGGATGTCAAAACCTTCGGCAAACGCCTGCATCATCCCGTACTCGATGCCGTTGTGGATCATCTTGACGAAATGCCCGGAGCCCGCCGGGCCGGCGTGGATGTAGCCCTGCTCGGCACGCTTGTCAGCCGACGCGGAACGGTCCTTGGTGCGCGGGATGTTGCCCAGGCCCGGTGCCAGGCTGGCGAAGATCGGGTCGAGGCGCTGCACCGTCTCGGTGTCGCCGCCGATCATCATGCAGTAGCCACGCTCCAGGCCCCAGACGCCGCCGGAGGTACCGACATCGACATAGTGCAGGCCCTTTTGCGCCAGGGCCTTGCCGCGACGTACGTCATCCTTATAGTTGGTGTTGCCGCCGTCGATGATCACGTCACCGTCTTCCAGCAGCTCACTGAGTTCATTGATGGTGTTTTCGGTGGGGTCGCCTGCCGGCAACATCACCCAGACAGCACGCGGTTTCTGCAGCCCGGCCACCAGGGCCTTCAAGTCGGCAACGCCGGTGGCGCCCTCTTCGCTCAAACCTTTGACAAATGCTTCGTTACGGTCGTAAACAACGGTGGTATGCCCATTGAGCATCAGGCGCCGTGCAATATTCCCGCCCATGCGGCCTAGTCCGATAATCCCCAGTTGCATGTGCTGATGCTCCCAACTACTGAATAAATGTGTGACATAGTTTATAGCGCAATGAGGCTAATGAGGGTTAGTCCAGGGCAGATCCGTGTAGTTTCATGGGAAAAAGTTGCCATCGTTTCACCATCACGCCCCCGAAAGTCACACGACCACCAAAAATAAAAAAGTTCCATTGAGGTGAAAAAGAATTCAGAATTGCTTCCGACTGTTGCCGAGAACCTCGACTCAAGCGTTCTGGCACACCGCGACACACCGGCTATTTGCGAGGCAAGCAATGAGCACAGCACAGATGACCCGTCCTCCACAGACCCTCTACGTCACACTCCGTCGCGATGAATTGCGCCAGTTGAAAGACGAACGCGATCAGTTGCAGCTTGAGGTCATGCGCCTGCGTGCCCATATCATTCAGGCCCAGCTGGACCAGCCTTCCGGTGCGCAGCCCGCGCTCTGCTGAGCCCGTCATCACTTTGTAAGATAACGGCTACATAAATCTCACAAAGTTTTCACATGCCCTTCCCGATACTCCCGCCCCCAAGGGCCATCCCATGCAAGGGTGGCCTCTGTTGCGTGCAGCCCTGCGCGTCGACTGAAAAATTACCGGGTTGGAGCGCTGGATGGCGATGTTCGAACGCAGCACCACGTCTGCGAAAGGCTTTGATTGGGCCGGTCTTGCCTGGCTATTCGTGTTTTTCTGGTACTTCTCCGGCATTACCCAACTGCTGATCCAACTCAGCGGCACTTCAGGCTTCAGTGGTTTTCGCCAAGCCTTCTTCATGAGTGCGATATGGCTCGCGCCCCTGCTGGTGTTCCCCCGCCGTACGCGCTTGCTTGCTGCCCTGATCGGCGTGGTGCTGTGGGCCTGTTCCATGGCCAGCCTGGGTTATTTCTTCATCTACCAGCAGGAATTTTCCCAAAGCGTCATCTTCATCATGTTCGAATCGAACATCTCCGAAGCCGGCGAGTACGCCACCCAATACTTCGCCTGGTGGATCGTGCTGGCGTTCATTGCCCACACCGCCGTGGCTATTTTCCTGTGGACCCGGGTACGCCCGGTGTATTTGCCGCGCGGCCAGGCCCTGGTGGCGGCAACGGCAATCCTGGTGGCGATCATCGGTTACCCGCTGGTCAAGCAGATTGCCCGCAGCGACACCCTGGACGACGCCATCGACCGCTTCGAATCGCGCATCGAACCGGCCGTGCCCTGGCAGATGATCGTTGCCTACCGCCGCTACACCGAACAGCTGGACAATATGCAAGGCATGCTCGACAGCGCCAGCCAGATCGCGCCCTTGACCAACCTCAAGGACACCATGGCCGGCCAGCCGTCGACCCTGGTGCTGGTGATCGGCGAGTCCACCAACCGTCAACGCATGAGTCTCTACGGTTATCCGCGCAACACCACGCCGGAGCTGGACAAGCTGCGCGATCAACTGGCGGTGTTCGACAACGTCATCACCCCGCGCCCCTATACCATCGAAGCCCTGCAACAGGTACTGACGTTCGCCGACGAGGAGAACCCCGATCTTTACCTCAAGACACCGTCGATCGTCAGCGTGATGAAACAGGCCGGGTACAAGACCTACTGGATCACCAACCAGCAGACCATGACCAAGCGCAACACCATGCTCACGACCTTTTCCGAACAGGCCGACGAGCAGGTGTACCTGAACAACAACCGCAACCAGAACGCCCGCCAATACGACGGCGATGTATTGGCGCCATTCTCCAAGGCCCTGGCCGACCCGGCCGAGCGCAAGTTCATCGTGGTGCACCTGCTAGGCACCCACATGAGCTACCAGTACCGCTATCCGCCGACCTTCGACAAATTCACCGACCGCCAGGGTGTACCTGCCGGGATCAGTGACGATCAACTGCCCACCTACAACAGCTACGACAATGCGGTGCTGTACAACGATTTCGTGGTGTCGAGCCTGATCAAGGACTACGCCAAGACCGATCCCAACGGCTTTTTGCTGTACCTGTCGGACCATGGCGAAGACGTATTCGATTCCGCCGGCCACGCCACCCTGGGGCGTAACGAAGGCAAGCCGACGGCGCCGATGTACACCATTCCGTTCATGGCCTACGCCTCGCCGAAATGGCGTGAAACCCACGACTGGAGTTTCGCCGGCGACCTGCAACGCCCTTACACCAGCTCGCAGTTGATCCACACTTGGGCCGACTTGGCCGGGCTCAGTTTCAACGAGCTCGACCGCAGCAAAAGCCTGGTGAGCGACAGCTTCAAACCCCGCCCGCAACTGATCGGCAACCCCTATATGCGCCAGCAGAAGGCGTTGATCGACTTCAGCCTGATCAAGCCGAAAAAGGCCAATCCGACCGATGTGGTCCTGCAGGAACCGCCGGCCTTGTAACAGAAAGATAACAATCATTCTCGTTTAGCCCTAAAGTTCCCCCGCTCCTTTCGTCTTTGAGCCAAGGCCTTCCCTTTTCGTGGTGGCCGCAAAGACGACAAGGAGTCTTCCGCGATGTTCGCGCCTTTTACCCGCTCCATGACCCTCACGCTCGGCCTGTGTGGCGCCGCCCTAAGCCCGGACCTGCTGGCTGAAACCGACCCCGAACACACCCCGCTCGAACTCGGCGCGACCAACATCTCCGCCGAAGGCCTGGGTGCCACCACCGAACACACCGGTGCCTACACCACCGGCTCGATGAGCACCGCCACCCGCCTGAACCTGTCGGTCAAGGAAACCCCACAATCGATCTCGGTGATCACTCGCCAGCAGATGGATGACTTCAATCTCAACACGCTGACCGACGTGCTGCGCCAGACCACCGGGATCAACGTCCAGCACAACGACTCCGACCGCGTGTCCTATTCCTCCCGCGGCTACGGCATCACCAACTTCCAGATTGACGGGATGCTCAATACCTTCGGCTACATGAAGTCCGACGCCGATACCATCATCTATGACCACATCGAGGTGGTACGCGGTGCCACGGGCTTGACCACCGGCGCCGGCGACCCCTCGGCCACCATCAATATGGTGCGCAAGCGCCCGACGGCCCAATGGCAGGCGAAAACCGGCGTCAGCGCCGGCAGCCATGACAACTATTACAGCTACGTGGACGTGGGCGGCCCGCTGGCGTTCGACGGCAAGCTGCGCGGGCGCACGGTGCTGGCCTATCGTGACAGCCAATCGTTCCGCGACAACTATGGCCTGCAGCGGGCGGTCGGCTACGGCATCCTGGAGGGCGATCTTTCCGACGATACCGTGCTGGCTGTAGGTTTCGACTACCAGAATAAGCAGGTCCAAGGCACCTCCTGGGGCACTGTGCCGTACTGGAACAGCGAGGGCGGCAAGGCCGGTCTGTCGCGCTCCACCAATATGGCGGCGCACTGGAGTTCATGGCCGCTGACGGACAAGACCACCTTCGCAACCCTCGACCATCGGCTGGGCGGCGACTGGCACGTGAAGGCCGCCTACACCCATCGCCAGAGCGACACGGACGGCAAGGTGTACTACGGCGGCGCGGGCTTCCCCAACGATGACCGCAGCGGCATGACCGCCTGGGCCAGCCACATGCGCGGCACATCGAGAATGGAGGCCGTCGACCTCAACCTCGCTGGCAGCTATGCACTGCTGGGCCGCGAACATGCACTGATGATGGGCTATGGCGAGGCCACGCAGCGGGACGTTTCCCCCGTGATGCGCAGCAACCTACCCGCCAGCTACTACACCATCGAAGACTGGAAATACATGGGCGGGATCGCCAAGTTCGGCGACACCGTCACCCACCTCAAGGGCGAACACAGCAGCAAGCAACAAAAGGCCGGCTACCTGGCCACGCGACTGAGCCTCACCGACCGCTTGCATGCGGTGCTGGGCAGCCGCTATGGCAGTTGGGAACTGAAAAGCGCCGCCCCGCAATACGATGCCAACGACCAGCTTACCGCCGCCGGCAAAAACAGCCAGACCCACAATGATATGTGGACGCCCTACGCGGGCCTGCTCTACGACCTGACGCCGGAGTACACGGTCTACGCGAGCTACACCGACATCTTCAAGCCACAAAGCCTCAAGGATGCCAGCAAGAAGTACCTTGAACCCGTGGTGGGCAGCAACTACGAGGTGGGCCTCAAGGGCAGCGTGCTGGAGGAGCGTCTGAACCTGGCGGCGGCGTATTTCTGGAGCACCCAGGACAACGTCGCCGAGCGGGACGATTCAGTGCCACCAAATCCCATCACCGGGGAGGAGTACTACAAGTCCGGCGGCAAAGGTAACAAGGTCAACGGCTTCGAATTGGAAGCTGCCGGAGAAATCATGCCCGATTGGAACCTGACGGCCGGTTATACCTACACCCATTCGGTCAACGGCTCGGGTAAACGCAACAACACCGGGCAGCCGCTGAACCTGCTGAAAGTCTCCAGCGCCTACCGCTTGCCGGGGGCGTGGCGCAACCTCACGGTCGGCGGCGCGGTGAACTGGCAGAGCGACATTTACGATTGGAGCAATCGACCTACGGGGGTACGCGTCGGCAACACACCGGTGACCGAACGGGCGAAGATCACACAACAGGCCTACACGGTGGTCAACCTGATGTCCCGCTATCAATTCGACGAGCACGTCTCAGCGTCGCTTAACGTCAACAACCTATTCGATAAAAAGTATTACGAACGCGTCGGCTTTTATAACGGCGTGTATTGGGGCGACCCACGCGCCATTACGCTGGCCTTGGACTGGAAGCTTTAAAGCCGGCCATCCGAAGTTAACGATATTGTTAACTTCGGATGTTTCTCGCGTTAATTCCCACTTAATAAGATCGCACCAGAATCGCCCCACGATTCTGATCAAGGACAGAGCAGATAACCGATCACACTTAATGAGTAAACACAGATGAAACTCTCGACCTTGATGCTTGCCAGCCTGATGACCCTGGGCTCCGCCGCCGCGTTTGCCGAAGGCGGCTCGGAGCGCTCGAAGGAGTTCTACAACAGCTTCACCTTCACGCAGCAGACGCTTCACGGCACGACTGAACAAACGGCGTCCGCCGACGGCAAGACACCGAACACCAATACGACCGAACAGGAACAACCCAAGAGTTAAGTTAATCGTTAGTTAATCCGCAACACCCTGGGCCATACCGCTCCGTTGGCAAAGGTTTATTGGGCGCCCTCTGCTGGCGCCCTTTTTTTCGCCGGTTATTTATTAAAGCGGCTTGTTCCAGAACAACATGCGCCCATGGGCCGGATCAAACTTCGCATCATCAAAACCAAACTTGCGATACGCCGACTGGGCGACGGCATTACCTTCCAGCACCTCCAGGGTGATCTTGCAGCAACCACGCTGGCGGGCGATGTCCTCGACCTTCAGCAGCATCTTCTGGCTCAGCCCCAAGCCGCGAAACTCATTCATCACCACCACGTCGTGCACGTTGACCAAGGGGCGGCAGGCAAAGGTGGAAAACCCTTCAAAGCAATTCACCAGACCCGCCGGCTCACCGCCGACAAACGCCAGCACACTGAACGCATGGGGGCGCTTGGCCAACTCGGCCGGCAGTTGCTCCAGCAGGTCGGCTGGCAGGCTATGGCCGCCGCCCATGGGGTCTTCGGCGTAATGGTTAAGCACCTTGGCAATGGCTTCGGCATGTACAGGATTGGTGTAGCTGGCTTGCAGCACCAGGATATCTGGGGTGTCCATTTCCGTCCTCGATCACGACTACTAGGGAACCGGTTCCCTTTGAGGGGCACGATTGTAAGCGTGGCGTCAGCACCAGATGAAGGAGATTAACTACAAATGTGCGCCCGAAAGCGCGAAGGCTTTGGCACTAAAAAAACCCAAAGTGTCCATTCAGGGCTTTTTTCGTACAGGCCTCAGCCGAAGCGCTGCAGCTGCATTTCTTGCAAGCGGCTCAAGGTGCGACGGAAAGGAAACGCCAGGTAACCGTCGGTATACAGGCGCTCCAGCGGCACCTGGGCGTCGATGAACAATGGCACCTTGCGGTCGTAGCACTCGTCCACCAGGGCGATGAAGCGACGCACACTGTCGTCGTGCACCGACAACTGCGGCAACTCACGATCACCGGCCACCACGCGCTCGACCCCATCCTCGGTGCCGCGGGCAATCCGGCCTGGGCGCTGTTGCGCACTCAGGTTGGGCACCTCCCCCAGCAGGATCGCCTTGAAGCGGTCGCACAGCAGGATGAAATCCATTGCCGCCAGGGGGTGTTCGCAGAGGTCGGCATAGCGGCACCACAGCACGCTGTCACTGGCCTGCACGCACACGATGGAACGATGGCCGACGGTGACCGGACCACGACTCACCGCCTGGCTTTCGGCCAATTGTGCGAACACGTTCGCCAGCGCTTCAGGCTGGTTCACCCAATAGCGCTGCCGGCCCACACCTGGATGCAAGCGATGATCCTCGCCACCGTCGACCGCCACCACGTGCATATGCCGCTCAATCGCCGCAATGCCCGGCAGGAAGCGCTCCCGATTGAAGCCATCGGCATACAGCTGGGCCGGTGGTTGATTGGAGGTGCAGACCATCACCACACCTTCCTCGAACATGACCTGGAACAGCCCGCCGAGGATGATCGCGTCACCGATGTCACTGACGAACAGCTCATCGAAACACAATACCCGCACCTCCCGGCTCAGCTCCCGCGCCAGGGCCTGCAACGGGTCATGGGTGCCGGTGAGCTGGAACAGTCGCTGATGCACCCAGCCCATGAAGTGGTGAAAATGCTGACGCCGCGCGGGCACCCGCAGGCTTTGGTAGAACTGATCCATCAACCAGGTCTTGCCGCGGCCCACCGGCCCCCACAGGTAAACGCCAGCCACGGGCGAACGGCCCTGATGCAGGGCCGCATGGCAGGCTTGCAGGGCATCCACCGCCCGGCGCTGGGCGTCGTCGGCAACGAAACCCTGTTGGGTAATGGCGTGTTGGTAAGCAGCGAGGGGCGAGTCGAAAGTCATGCCCGCGATTATGACCTACAGGGAGATATCCAGCCGTGAAATCTTGCCCTGCGCGTCCAGGCGAAAGGTGTAGCGCAACTCCAGCGGACTGCCGGGAAAATTGCCGGAGACCACATTGCTGACCAGCACCTTGCCGGTACGGTGCTGCACCTTGAGCACCTCGACACGCGGCTGGTAGCGGCGCCCGGTGTCTTCCATCCAGCGTGCAATGGCGGCGGTGCCCACCTGGTGCTGGCCTTCATCGAACACATTGGCATCGTCGGCAAAACACTGGGCAATGACCGAGGTGTCGCGGGTATTGGTCGCCGCGATATAGGCGGCGATGGCGGGGGCCAATTCAGGCTGGGACATGGCAAAGCTCCTTTTCAGGTGGTTGTAGCAGCATGCTAAGCCAGGGGTGTGTCAGTTTTTGTCAGGAGTGAAGGGCCCGGATTCATTCTGCTCCATCAGCTTGCGCCAGGCCCGCAGCCAGTCGCTGCGCCGCCCCGGATAACGTTCGCCGACGACCTCGGCACTCGCCACGCGGTCGGTGCGAAAAGTGCGATACGCGCCGCGCAGCTCACACCAGGCCACGATCACCCGCACCTCATTGAGAAACCCCAGGGCCAGGGGCCAGATCAGGCGTTGACTCTGGGTCTGGCTGGCATCCGCGTAGTCGATCTGCAACTTGTCCTGATGCCGAATCGCTTCGCGAAATACATCCAGCGGCACGCGGTTTTCCGGGTAGCCAAACCCTGGCGGGCCGGGCAGCAACGTCGGGTTGCGCAAGGCTTCCTGCGCCGCCGGGTCGAGCACATCGGCGATTTTCGCCAAGGCGTTGGCGGCGGCACGGCTGAGCACGTCATCGCCGCGCTGGTCCACATAACGCAAGCCCAGCACGATCGCTTCGGTTTCTTCGGCGTTGAGCATCAAGGGCGGCAAAAACAGGCCGCTGCGCAGCACATACCCTACCCCGGCCTCGCCGAAAATCGGCGCGCCCAGGGCGATCAACTCGGCAATGTCGCGGTACAGCGTGCGCTCGGACACTTCCAATTGCGCCGCCAGCACGGCGGCGGTCACCGGGCGTTTCTTGCCCCGCAGGGCCTGCAACAACGTCAGTAAACGAGTGGTACGCGACACGTTGATCCCACCGAATAAGGAAAAGTGCCGCAGCTTAGCAGAGCCTTCTGCCAGGAAACGTCAGCAGCAAAAAAGCGCTCCTTGAACGAAGCTGCGAGGCAAAAAAAACGGCCTGAACAGGCCGTTTTTTTTACCGAAGCGGTTTATTTAAGCAAGACTCTTGCTCACCACCTCGAACACATCGCTGGACAACTCACCCGACCCACGAATGCGCTCCAGCTCCGCCTTCATCAACGCCTGGCGCGCGCTGTCGTATTTACGCCAGCGGGTCAGCGGCGCCAACTGGCGCGAAGCGATCTGCGGGTTGAACGCATTCAACTGGATCACCAGGTCCGCCAGGAAGCGGTACCCCGAACCGTCCGCGGCGTGGAAGTTGATCAGGTTCTGCCCGGCAAACGCGCCGATCAGTGCACGCACCTTGTTCGGGTTCTTGAGCGTGAACGCCGGGTGCTCCATCAACGCCTTGACCCGCTCCAGCCCGCCCGGCAACGGGCTGCCGGCCTGCACGCTGAACCACTGGTCCATGACCAAAGGGTTGTCCTTGAAGTTCTCGGCAAATACCGCCAGCGCCTGGGCCTTCTCCGCTTCGAACGGCGAGTTCACCAGCACCGCCAGCGCGGTCAGGCGCTCGGTCATGTTGTCGCTGGTGTCGAACTGCTCAAGGGTCGCCGCCAGCACTTCGGGCTTGCCGCTGAGCATCAGGTACGACAGCGCGATGTTCTGCAAGGCACGCCGGGCGAAGTGCTCGGCCGCCGCCACATAAGGCGTCTGCTTGGACAGTTCGCGGTTGGCCTGGTAACGCAACCACAGCGGCTCATGCAGGTTGTCAGCCAGTTGCCTGCGCGCAAACTCACGCGCGGCGTGGATGGCATCCACGTCCGCGAGGTCGCTGATTTCCGTCAGATAGGCTTCGCCCGGCAACGACAGCATTTCCGCAACCATGGCCTGATCCAGGCTTTCGTCGCTCAACACACTGCGCAAGGCCGTGATCAGGCGCTGGTCCATCTGCAACGCCTGGCCCTGCTGATGCTGGCCGATCAGTTCCTGCAACACCTGCACCGACAGCTGCTGGCCCGCATCCCAGCGGTTGAAGCCGTCGCTGTCGTGCTGCATCAGGAACATCAGTTGGTCGCGGTTGTACGGGAAGCTCAGTTTCACCGGCGCCGAGAAACCGCGCAGCAGCGACGGCAACGGCTGTTCGGCGATGTCGATGAAGGTGAAGGTCTGCTCGGCTTCGGTCACCGAGATTACGCGGGACGTGGCGCCGGCAGTGGTTTCACCGGCCAGGCGCAAGGCCATGCCCGCGCCCTGCCCGTCCAGCAGGCCCAGCTCGACCGGGATCACGAACGGCAGTTTCTCGACCTTGTCCGGGGTTTCCGGGCAGCTCTGGCGGAAGGTCAGGCTGTAGGTCTTGGCCGCAGCGTCGTAGGACTCGCTCACCGCCAGGCGTGGCGTGCCGGCCTGGCTGTACCAGCGCTTGAACTGGCTGAGGTCGGCGCCGTTGGCGTCTTCCATGGCCTTGATAAAGTCGTCGCAGGTCACGGCCTGGCCGTCATGGCGTTCGAAGTACAGGTCGCTGCCTTTACGGAAGCCTTCGGCGCCGAGCAAGGTATGGATCATACCGACCACTTCCGAGCCTTTTTCGTACACGGTCAAGGTGTAGAAGTTGGAGATCTCGATAAAGCTGTCCGGGCGCACCGCATGGGCCATGGGGCCGGCGTCTTCGGCGAACTGGTGGGTACGCAGGTAGGCCACGTCCTGGATGCGCTTGACCGTGGCGGAGTTCATGTCGGCGGAGAAGCCCGAATCACGGAACACGGTAAAGCCTTCCTTCAGCGACAGCTGGAACCAGTCGCGGCAGGTCACGCGGTTGCCCGACCAGTTGTGGAAGTATTCGTGGGCAACGATGGCCTCGACCCGCTGGTGCGCGGCGTCGGTGGCGGTTTCGGCGCGGGCCAGCACGGCGCTGGAGTTGAAGATATTGAGGCCCTTGTTCTCCATGGCGCCCATGTTGAAATCGTTGACCGCCACGATCATGAAGATGTCGAGGTCATACTCGCGGCCGTAGGTTTCTTCGTCCCAGCGCATGGATTTTTTCAGGCTGGTCATGGCGTGCTGGCACTTGTCGATATTTTCCGGCTCGACGTAGATGCGCAGTGCCACTTCACGCTGGGTCATGGTGGTAAAGCTGTCTTCGACACACCACAAGTCACCGGCCACCAGCGCGAACAGGTAGGCGGGTTTCTTGAACGGGTCTTCCCAGGTTGCCCAGTGACGGCCGTCTTCACCCGGACCGCTGGCAATCGGGTTGCCGTTGGAGAGCAGCACCGGGTAGCGGTGTTGCTCGGCGATCACCGTGGTGGTGAAGGTGCTCATCACGTCGGGGCGGTCGAGGTAATAGGTAATCTTGCGGAAGCCCTCGGCCTCGCACTGGGTGCAGAACATGCTGCCGGATTTGTACAGGCCTTCCAGGGCGGTGTTGGTTTCCGGGTGGATGCGCACGCTGGTGTCGACCGTGAAGGTCTCGCGGGTCGGATGCAGGGTCAGGTGGCTGTCCGTCAGTTGGTAGTCAGCCTCGCTCAGTTCCTGGTCGCCGAGGTTGACGGTCAGCAACTCCAGTTGCTGGCCGTCGAGTACCAGCGGCGGCAGGCCGGCGCCACGCTCGGGGTTACGGCGCATTACCAGCTGCGCGTGGACCAGGCTGTGGTCCTCGAACAACTCGAAGGTCAGGTGCGTCTCTTCGATCAGGTAGTCCGGCGCCTGATAGTCCTTCAGGTAAATCATCTTCGGTTGTTCGGTGCGCATGGGTGGCATCCTTCTACTGATGCACGGCGAGCTGGTAGGCCGTGTACTTACGAATATTGATAACGCCGGTGTCGAAGATCAGGTATTGGCCCTTGATCCCCAGCAGCGTGCCTTCGGCAATCGGGTTCTTGTCCAGGTTGAAGCTGACGATCTTGGCTGGATACTGCTCCACCGGGTAGCGGATTTCCAACGGTTCGAGGTCGGTTACCGGTTGGATGGCCTGCAGGCCGAAGCGTTCCTGCAATTGCAGCAGGCCATCGGCACAGGAGGCGAACAACTCGTCGCGCACCTGCTTGAGGTCCACCGCCGCCGCGTCGCCCTTGAGCAACGCACGCCAGTTGGTCTTGTCCGCCACCTGGCTGCGCAATACATCCTCGACAAACCCGGATTGCTGGCGTGTCGCCACGCGCATGATCGGCAGCGCCTGGCTGGCGCCCTGGTCCAGCCAACGCGTCGGCAATTGGGTGGCACGGGTGATGCCGACCTTGATGCCCGACGAATTGGCCAGGTACACCACGTGATCGGTCATGCAGAATGTCTCGCCCCAGCCCGGATCGCGGCAGGTGCCGGCGTCGTAATGGCAACGCTCGGGGCTCATGATGCACAGGTCACACTGGGCCAGCTTGGTCATGCACGGGTAGCAATAGCCCTGGCTGAAGCTGGTCTTGGTCTTGCGGCCGCAATGGCTGCAATGGATGGCGCCGAGGTATTCCAGGCGTACATGGGTGCCGATCAGGGGATTGACCGGCACCTCGGTATCGCCCAGGCGAAACGCGTATTGAACGGTCGGCTCACCGAGTTGCGCCGACATTTTGCTGACTGCACCGCGACCAATTTCAATCAATGGATCGCATCCGATTTGAACAGGATGTTCGGCACGGTGGTCGATTTCGACTGGCATTCCTGCGGGCCCATATAGCCGGTGCGCTGGTCTTCCGGCAGGTTCTGGATCTCCCAGGCGATCATGGCCTGCAGGGACAGTTCGCGCTGCTCTGCACTGAGCTTGCGGCCATCGGACCACTTGCCGATTTCCACGGCGAGCTTGAGGCTCGCGTAGATGTCCGGGGTGATGTTTTCGATCATTTCAGCAAAAGAGGACATAAGGCTCTTCCTTATCAAAGAGAGGATTTGCGACGGTTATACAAACCGCCGAGCAAACCGGTAAGGCAACCGATAACCAGGCCGCCGACATGGGCAGCGTTGGCGATTTCGCCGAAGCCGATCATCGACACCAGCCCCGACAGGCACAACACCAGCCACACCAGCATCATCACCAGCACCCCACGGGGCAAGCGATAGGCCGGGTTGGGCGAGAGCAGTTGAAAGATCCAGCAATGCCCGAGCAGGCCATACAGCACCCCGGACAAGCCACCGAACAGGCCGGGGCCCCCGTAGGCATATTGCGCGTAGTTGGAGACCAGGCTGAACAACAGGGTCAGGCCCAGCAGGTTGATGCTGCCCTGGCGCACTTCGATACGCCGGCCCAGCTCCCAGTACCACATGCCGTTCATGGCCAGGTGCAGAATGCCGAAGTGGATCAGCATCGGCGTGAACAGCCGCCACCATTGGCCGGAAGCCAACATGTCGGCGAACGGCGTGAACTGGATGTACTCGCCCATCACCCGGAACGGCAGGAAGGTCAGCCAGCTCATGGCCTGCAGGTTTTCCCCGAGCAAGGTCACGGCGCCGACGATGATGCTCGCCAGCAGCACCAGCGCCGTGACCGGGCTATGGCGCACCTGCTGGGCAAAGCCGGGAAGCGTGACCGGCGCCTGTTCGGGAATATCCAGTTGCCGATCCGGATCACCGGCCGGAAAGCGCTGGTACAGCACGCGCACGTCATCGCTGAGGGTCTCGGGCACCCACAACACCTGCTCGCCGGCTTCCTCGCTGACGCGATGGGGCACTTGCATGCGTTGCAGCAGTTTCACGAAACCGCCCAGGTCGACGCTCAACGGCAAGCGCAATACGGGCACGGCACTCATACAATCACCTCGGGGCGCTCAACGTCGACCCATACGAATTTACGCGGATCCAGGCGGGTTTCCTGGTCCAGGCGGTACGCCACCAGCTTGCCGTACAGCACCGCGCTGTAGTCCAGGCACGCCAGGTTCGGGCGGATCGGCGCCGGTTTGCCGCTGCGCCAGTAATGGCCGACGAACAGCAAGGGTTCGTCGGCGCCGTAGCGCAGCAGGGAGTTTTTTTCATGGGGCGACAATGGCGTGCGCGCCACCGGCTCAGGCAGTGCGTCGGGCTGGAATACGATGTCGCCGTAGGTCTTAGGGTCGTCTTCCCAGAACTTGGTGCGGAAGAACGAGCGCGTCAGGCCATCGCCACCGGTCAGCGTCAGGCCATCCGGCAGGCGCATATCGGTGCCGCGCAACAGGCGGTCGAAGGCGTTGCAGGCAAAGCTGCCGGGCACGGCGGCGGCCTGCAGGAAGTGCTGGTCGATGCAGCCATCCGGGAACGTCGCGCGCAGCGGCTGGATAAAGCCGTCGTCCCAGCACGCATGCACCACGCGGAAACGCCCGGCATCGACAAACAGCGGCATGTCGTAGAACCAGGCGAGAAAGTCGTGCCAGTCGGCCGGGTGCTGCTCGAACTGGGTCAGGGTCTCGTGGATCAGCCGCTCATGCCGTGGGGTGTGCTCGCGCACGAACTGCCGGCCACTGCCCGGCGGCGCCGGCGTGGCCCAACCCAGGGCATTGAACTCGTGGTTGCCCATGATGCACAGCGCCTGGCCGGCCTCGGCCATGTCGTGGACGATATGCAGCGCCTCGCGAATGCGTGGGCCACGGTCGATGATATCGCCGAGGAACACCGCCATGCGCGAAGGATGGCGCCAGGTGCCGCCCTGCTTGTGGTAACCCATCTGGTCGAGCAAGTGCTCAAGGGTATGAGCGCAACCGTGCACGTCACCAATCAGGTCGTAGCTACGCGCGGGATCGAGCATCAGTCGCCTCCACCCCCCAAGCGGCTGCCCCAGCCCAACTTGGTGCGGCACACTTCGTAGTAGTTGTGATCCAGCGGGTGGATCAAGCGCAACTTCTGTGCCTTCTTGCTCACGGTGATGGTGTCACCGGGGGCGCAGGTGAAATGGTTCTGCCCGTCGCAGGAGACTTGCGGGTAGATCTGCATGTCTTTGGACACCACGATTTTCAGCTCACTGTTGCCATCGACCACAATCGGCCGGCTGGACAACATATGGGGGTACATCGGCACGATCACAATGGCATCGAGCTTGGGGTGCATGATCGGGCCACCGGCCGACAGCGCGTAGGCGGTGGAGCCGGTGGGCGTGGCGACGATCAGGCCGTCGGCCTTCTGGCTGCACACGAACTGGCCGTCGATATACAGCTCGAATTCGATCATCCGCGTGGATTTGCCCGGGTGCAACACCACATCATTGAGCGCATCGCCCTGGCCGATGGCTTCGCCGTGGCGGCGCACTTCGGCCTGCAGCAGGAAGCGGTTTTCCACCAGGTAATGGCCGTCGAGCACCTTGGCCACTTCGACTTCCAGCTCATCGGGGCGGATATCGGTGAGAAACCCCAGGCTGCCACGGTTGATCCCCAGCACCGGCACGTTATGCCGCGCCAGGGCCCGGGCCGCGCCGAGCAGGCTGCCGTCGCCGCCGACCACGATGACCATGTCGCAGACTTCGCCGAGCATCTTGCGCGACGAGGTTTGCAGGCCGTGGCCGGGAAGGATTTCGGCGATGGTGTCTTCGAGGATCACATGCAGGTGGCGTTCCAGCAGGAATTTTTTCAGCCGGCGGACGGTGTCCAACACCTGGGTACTGCCCAGGCGACCGATAATGCCGATATTGCGAAATTGCTCCATGGGGCTCCTGCGGGATTTAGGGGTGGGGCAAAAAAGAAACGATTATGGGCGAAAGGCTGGCTCAGGCAAAATCCTTTGTCGCCGTGAAGCCTTGATGACAACGGTTCTCAGCCCCCTGCGCAACGGTTAAAAGGCTATGCTCGGACCATGACTGTGTTCCCGGATTTGCACAACCTGCCCCGCCAGCTGCGCCACCCCGAGGTGCGCGACCTGGCGTGGGTGATGCTCGCCCCGCCGATGCTCGCGCAGACGCCGTGGCCACAGCGCCACCCGCTGGCGGGCAGCGACTGGGTGCAGGCGCCCGACCGTCTTGAACACTGGCTACGCGCACTCGACCAGGACAGCCGCGCCTTGCAGCACTGGTTGAGCCTGTCACGCACCCGGCGCCTGGGCCTGTACTACGAACGCCTGTGGCAGTTCGCCGTGCAGCATGCGCCGGGGGTGGAACTGCTCGCCGCCAACCTGCCGATCCGCCGCGCCGGGCACACCCTGGGCGAGCTGGACATGCTGCTGCGCGACCGCGATGGCGTGCATCATCTGGAACTGGCGATCAAGCTGTACCTGGGGCCGCAGGACGGCAATGGCCAGGACACCGCGCAGTGGTTGGGCCCAGGCTGCCATGATCGGCTGGACCGCAAGCTGGCGCACCTGGCCCAGCATCAATTGCCGATCTCGGCGCGGGCAGAAAGCCGCGAGGTGTTGGCGGCCCTGGATATTCAGCAGTTTGACGCGCACCTGTGGCTCGGCGGGTATTTGCTCTATCCCTGGCCTGGGCTGGCCGAACCGCCCCGCGGCGCCCATCCGCAGCATTTGCGCGGGCGCTGGTTGCATCAGCGGGACTGGCGGGATTTTGTCAGCGCCAGTGCGCCAGGCCGCTGGCAACCGTTGCCCCGGCATGCGTGGCTTGCGCCGGCGCATTACCCGGCGGATGAGGTGTGGAGCGAAGAACAGATGCAGGCCTGGCTGGCAGACCTTGATCCGATGGCGCCTGCGCAGCTGCTGGTGCGCATGGTGCAGAACGGCGAGGATTGGGAGGAGGCCGAGCGTTTGTTCCTGGTGGCGGATCTTTGGCCGAATGTGCCGGGGGCTGGCTGATGGAGGGTGTGGTGTATGTGAGGGCCTCATCGGGGGCAAGCCCCCTCCCACACTGACCGCATTCCAAATGGGTGTACTCGATCAAATGTGGGAAGGGGCTTGCCCCCGATGGCGGTGGTACCGCCACTACAACTCATCGATATGCCGATAATCCAACTGCAACCCCACCGCCAGCTCCTGGGCCCGCCCCAGCCTGATCGGCCCGCGCTCGATATCCACCAGCAACCCCGCACACGCCAATAACGGCAACCCGCCGATGTCCTTGAGGCGCCCATCCGTGATCACCAGTACACGCTGCTGCTCGGCCGGATAACGCTTGCGGCGCGCCACCAGCCAATGCGCGGCCTCGGTCAGCGCCGCCAGCAACGGCGTGCCACCGCCGGCGCCCAGCTGATCCAGCCAGCCAGCCAGGCCTTTCGCAGCTTTCAACCCCTGTACCTGCCACTTCGGTGCCTGGCCGCTGGCGGTCAACAACGCCATGCGCGCCCTTTGCCGGTAGGCGTCGTCAAACAGCTGGGCGAGCAAGCCCTTCGCATCGGTTAATGCACGATGCCGCCGGGTGGACGCCGACGCATCCACGATCACCAGCCACAACTCATGGGCCGAGCGGCTGCGCAGGTGGTAGCGCAGGTCTCCACGGGAGTGCGGCCGGCCGCCGAGCAAGGTGCCCGGCCAGTTGATCGAACCCTGCTGTGCGCTGCGTGCCTTGCCCTGCCTGCCGTTGTCCAGTCGCCCCGCCTTGGGCCGGGCATCCGCCCCCGCGTCAGGTCGGGGGCGAATGCCTAGGGCTTTTTTGGCCAGGCGGGCACGTCTCGGCGCGTGCCCGTGGGCAGGGCCGGTGCGGGCATATCGCCCCATTGGCCTTGGCCGGGCGAGGTGTCCGAGGGTGTCGGCGACGGCCCTTGATTGGGTGGGCTGGCCGGTGGGGATTGCTCTTGGCGACGGTGGCGCAAGGCAAATTCCGCCACCGCTTCGATGTCTTCTTCGGCAATGGTATCCGCGCCCCGCCACGCCGCGTGGGCCCGGGCGCCCCGCAGCCAGACCAGGTCTGCGCGCAAGCCGTCGACACCGGCGGCAAAGCAACGCTCGGTGATCTGCGCCAGGGCCTGATCATCCAGCTCGATACTGTCCAGCCGCGCCCGCGCCTGGGTGCAGCGCTGGCGCAGCGCCGCCTGCTGTTCGGCCCACTGGGTGCAGAAAGCGGCGGGATCGCTGTCGAAATCCAGGCGCCGCCGGATGATCTGCCCGCGCTCGGCCGGCAGCGTCTGCCCGCTCAGCGCCACGTTGAAACCGAAGCGGTCCAGCAGTTGCGGGCGCAACTCGCCCTCCTCCGGGTTCATGGTGCCGATCAGCACAAAGCGCGCCGAGTGGCGATGGGAAATGCCGTCGCGTTCGATCAGGTTGGTGCCGCTGGCGGCGACGTCGAGCAACAGGTCCACCAGGTGATCGGGCAGCAGGTTGACTTCATCCACATACAACACGCCGCCGTCGGCCTTGGCCAGTACCCCAGGGGAAAACTGCGCGCGGCCTTCCCCCAGCGCGGCATCCAGGTCCAGGGTACCCACCAGGCGCTCTTCGGTGGCGCCCAACGGCAAGGTGACGAATTGGCCGCTGGCCATCAGATCCGCCAGGCCACGGGCCAAGGTGGATTTGGCCATGCCACGCGGGCCTTCGATCAGCACACCGCCGATCTTCGGGTCGATGGCGGTCAGGCACAGCGCCAGTTTCAGGTCGTCGGCAGCGACCACGGCGGACAGCGGAAAATGGGGAATATCGGTCATTCGGTCTCTCTTTAAATTCTGCTGTACAAGTAATCACCCAGTAATGAGCAAGCCCGCCAGCCACAACAGGCCGCATCTCGCGCTCTAGCTGTCTTCTTCTATATCCAGCAACAGGTTTTCCAACGCCTCGCGATAAGCCCCGGGCTCCTGCCACAGGCCACGCTGCTGGGCTTCGAGCATGCGCTCGGTCATATCACGCAGCGCCGCGGGGTTGTGCTGCTGCACAAAGGCCCGGGTGTCAGGGTCCAACAGGTAGGCGTCGGCGAGCAATGCATATTGATGATCGTCGATCAGCGCAGTGGTGGCGTCGAAGGCGAACAGATTGTCCACGGTCGCGGCCATTTCAAACGCACCTTTATAGCCATGGCGCTTCACGCCGTCGATCCACTTGGGGTTGGCGGCGCGGGAACGGATCACCCGGTTCAGCTCTTCCTTCAAGGTGCGAATCCTCGGCAGGTCCGGCTGGCTGTGATCGCCGTGATAGCTGGCGGCCTTGTCGCCGCTCAGGGTTTCCACGGCGGCGAGCATGCCGCCCTGGAATTGGTAGTAGTCGTTGGAGTCGAGCAGGTCGTGCTCGCGGTTATCCTGGTTCTGCAACACCGCCTGCACCTGGCTCAGGCGCTGGGCAAACTGTGCGCGGGCAGCGGTGCCTTCGTCGGAGCCGCCATAGGCGTAGCCGCCCCAATTCAGGTAGACCTCGGCCAGGTCCTCGCGGCTTTGCCACAGGCGTCCGTCAATGGCGCCCTGCACGCCCGCGCCATAGGCACCGGGCTTGGCCCCGAAGATGCGCCAGCCGGCCTGTTTCGCTGCGGCCTCCGCATCCAGGCCGGAGGCCAGCAACGCCGCGCGCTCATTGCGCACCTTGGCGGCCAGCGGGTTCATGTCGTCCGGCTCATCCAGGGCCGCCACCGCCTGTACCGCCGCGTCGAACAGGCGGATCAGGTTGGCGAAGGCATCGCGGAAAAATCCGGACACGCGCAAGGTGACGTCCACGCGCGGGCGGTCCAGCAGGCTGATGGGCAGGACTTCAAAATCATCCACCCGTTGACTGCCGGTGGCCCACACCGGCCGTACGCCCATCAGCGCCATGGCCTGGGCGATGTCGTCGCCACCGGTGCGCATGGTGGCCGTGCCCCACACCGACAGGCCGAGCTGGCGCAGGTGATCGCCGTGGTCCTGCAGGTGCCGTTCAAGTATCAGGTTGGCGGACTGGAAGCCGATGCGCCACGCGGTGGTGGTGGGCAGGTTGCGCACGTCAACAGTGAAGAAATTGCGCCCGGTCGGCAGCACATCCAGGCGCCCACGGCTTGGCGCACCGCTCGGGCCGGCCGGGACAAAGCGCCCGCCGAGGGCCTCCAGCAAGCCGCGCATTTCCGCCGGGCCGCAGGCGTCCAGGCGTGGCGCCACGACGATGCGCAGGCTTTCGATCACCGCCTTCACCTCTTCCCAGCCAGGCTCTTCCAACTGTTCCAGCGGCCCTTCCAACGCCTGCTCGATCATTCGCGCCGCATACAACTCCAAGCGCTCGCGGGTATCCCCGGCGGTGCGCCACTGCTGCCCATCGATCTTCTGCAACACCGCCGGGCGTCGCCCGGTCCAGGGCTCGGCCAGGGCACAGTCCAGCGGGTCAAAACCCAGCGCGAACGCCTTGGCCAACACGCGCAGCAGGCTCGATTGCGGGCCACGGCCGTCGCCACGCGGGATGCGCAGCAAGGCCAGCAAGGTGTCGATGCGCAAGCGGCCCACGGGGGATTCGCCAAAGATGTGCAGGCCGTCGCGGATCTGCGACTCCTTCAAGTCGCACAGGTAGGTGTCGAGGCGCGGCAGCCAGATAGCAGCATCGGCGTCGCCATCCAGCTCAAGCTCCTGGTCGATGCGAGTTTCGCGCACCAGCTTGAGGATGTCTTTTTGCAGCTCGCGGGCCCGGCGCGGGTCGAGCAGTTGGGCTTCGTAGTATTCGTCCGCCAACAGCTCAAGGTCCCGCAGCGGCCCGTAGGTTTCGGCGCGGGTCAGTGGCGGCATCAGGTGGTCGATGATCACCGCCTGGGTACGCCGCTTGGCCTGGGCGCCCTCGCCCGGGTCGTTGACGATAAACGGGTAGATGTTCGGCAGCGGCCCCAGCAGCGCATCCGGCCAGCAGTTTTCCGAGAGCCCCACGCCCTTGCCCGGCAGCCATTCGAGGTTGCCGTGCTTGCCCACATGGATCACGCCATGGGCGCCGTAGGTGTGGCGCAACCAGAAGTAGAACGCCAGGTAGCCATGGGGCGGCACCAGGTCCGGGTCATGGTACACCGCGCTGGCATCCACCTGGTAACCCCGGGCCGGCTGGATGCCGACGAAGGTCTGGCCCAGGCGCAGGCCGGCGATCATCAGGCGGCCGTCACGGAACATTGGATCGTTGTGCGGCGCGCCCCATCGCTCCAGCACCGCCTGGCGGTTGGATTCAGGCAAGCGATTGAACATCGCCTCGTAGTCGTCCAGGCCCAGGCTTTGATGACAGGGGCGCAGGTCGAGGCTGTCGAGGTCGTTGGTGACGCCGCCGAGCAGCTCATGGATCAGCGCGGTACCGCTTTCGGGTAGTTGCTCCGGCACCGGATAGCCTTCGGCTTGCAGGGCACGCAGGATATTCAGTGCGGCAGCCGGGGTGTCCAGGCCCACGCCATTACCGATACGACCATCGCGGGTCGGGTAGTTGGCAAGGATCAGGGCGATGCGTTTATCCCCATTCGGCACCCGTGCCAGCTCGACCCAACGGCGCGCCAGCTCGGCGACGAAATCCATGCGTTCGGGCGCTGCGCGGTAGCACACCACGTCCGACTGGCTGCGCTCGCTGCGCCAGGCCAGATCCTTGAAGCTGATCGGCCGGCTGATAATCCGCCCGTCCAACTCGGGCAAGGCAATGTGCATCGCCAGGTCGCGCGGGCCCAGGCCTTGCTCGCTGGCCTGCCAGCCCGGCTGGTTATCCTGGGCGCAGATCGCCTGGATCACCGGGATATTGCGGCGAAACGGCCGCAGATGCGGGGCTTCGGGGCTGGATTGGGCAAAACCGGTGGTGTTCAGGATCACCGCCGCGCCGACCTCATCCAGCAGGTCCTCGACCACCGTCAGGCAGCCGGGCTCTTTCAAACTGGCCACCGCCATCGGCAACGGGTTGAGGCCTGCCGCCTGCAAACGCTGGCAGAACACATCGATAAAACCGGTATTGGCCGCCTGCAAGTGGGAGCGGTAGAACAGCACCGCCGCCACGGGCCAATCCGCGTGCCAATCGGTCTGCCAGTCATTGAGGCGAGGGTTGGCTTTGTGCGGGTGATAGATCGCGGTACGCGGCAAGGTCTGCGGCTCGGCCCACGGGTAATCGCGGTCCAAGTAGCCGCTGGCCAGGCAGCGGAAAAAATCCAGCGCGTTAGCGAGCCCGCCCTGGCGCAGGAAGTGCCACAGGCGGTCGCGCTGTTCGGCACTCACCGTGCTCAGGCCGCTGAGTTCCGGGTCCGGGCGGTCATCCCCCGGCACCAGGATCAGCGTAACGCCACGCTCGGCCAGCTCCACCAGGCGCTCGATACCGTAGCGCCAGTAACCGATGCCGCCGTGCAGGGAAATCAGGATGACCTTGGCGTGGCGCAGCACCTCATCGACATACAAATCGACCGAGGCGTGGTTCTGCACCTGCATCGGGTTGGCCAGGCGCAGGCTGGGGTAATCCTCGGGCAACTGCTGGGCGGCTTCGGCCAGCAGCGCCAGGCTGGAATCGCCGCTGCACAGGATCACCAGTTCGGCGGGAGTTTGGCCAAGGTCGGCAATATTGTCGTCCGCGACGAAACCACCGGGCTGAGTCCTGAGCAGGTGCATGGGTTAAACGCTGAGGGCGGCGCGCAGTTGCGCTTCGAGGCCCGCCGCGTCCAGCTCTTGGCCGATCAGCACCAGCCGCGTGATGCGCGCTTCGTCGGCGCCCCAGGCACGGTCGAAGTGCTTGTCGAAACGCGTACCCACACCCTGGATCAGCAGGCGCATCGGCTTGTTCGGGATGGCGGCGAAGCCCTTGACCCGCAGGATGCCGTGCTGAACCACCAATTGGTTCAGGGCGTCGAGCAGCAGCGCTTCGTCGGCTTGGGGCAGGTCGATGGAGATGGAATCGAAGGCGTCGTGATCGTGATCTTCCTCACCTTCGTGGTGATGATCGTGGTGGCTATGGCGAGCGTCGATATGTTCTTCGGACCCCGCGCCCAGGCCGATCAACACGTCCAACGGCAGGCGACCGCTGCTGGCTTCGATGATCTTCACCGCCGGCGGCAGCTCTTCGGCGACTTCCAGGCGTACACGGGCCAGGTCTTCGGCGCTGATCAGGTCGGATTTGTTGAGGATCACCAGGTCGGCGCTGGCCAACTGGTCGGCAAACAGCTCGTGCAGCGGCGATTCATGGTCGAGGTTCGGGTCGAGCTTGCGCTGGGCGTCGACCTGATCCGGGAACGCCGCAAAGGTGCCGGCGGCCACGGCCGGGCTGTCGACCACGGTGATGACCGCATCAACCGTGCAGGCGCTGCGGATTTCCGGCCACTGGAAGGCCTGTACCAAGGGTTTCGGCAGGGCCAGGCCCGAGGTTTCGATAAGGATATGGTCGAGGTCGCCGCGACGGGCAACCAGTTCGCGCATCACCGGGAAGAACTCTTCCTGTACGGTGCAGCACAGGCAGCCGTTGGCCAGCTCGTACACGCGGCCGTTGGCCTCTTCTTCGGTGCAACCGATGGAGCACTGCTTGAGGATCTCACCGTCGATGCCCAGTTCGCCGAATTCGTTGACGATCACCGCAATGCGACGGCCCTGGGCGTTGTCGAGCATATGGCGCAGCAAGGTGGTCTTGCCCGAGCCGAGGAAGCCGGTAACGATGGTGACGGGGAGTTTGGCCAGTGTTTTCATCGGATGCCCTTTGGGGCGGGCATACGGGACGATGGGCCCTGCGGCGCGCAGAAGCGGATTTCGTCACCGGATCACCCCGCCCGGTTGAATTGGAAAATCGGTGGCGAGGCAGGTCTCCTGGCTTGGGGCTTGCGGGTCTTGCGACCGGCGCCGACTGCGCCTTCCCGCCGCAGTGGCAGTGGCGTGGCAGTCAGATAAACCCTTCACAGTTGCGGGGGCAGCCGCGGCTTTGACCGCGTTCCCTTCTTAGCTTCGACCTGGGCCGAAGAACCTCGAGGGTGCAAGGCTACAGGGGCTCGCCGCATTTGACTACCGTCCCCGGCCCATGCTCTCCTACACATCTTGTTTCGGGTGCCCTTCACAGGGTGAAACGGGAAACCGGTGAGTCATAGCCTTATGACGAGTCCGGTGCTGCCCCCGCAACGGTAAGCGAGTGAAGCGTCAGATCCACTGTGCCTGTACGGCATGGGAAGGCGACGTTTTATAGACCCAGTGTCCCTCGCAAGCCCGGAGACCGGCCCGAATAACATCGAATAACAAACCCGCGGTGGGCGGGCGCTGTTAAAATCCTGCGTGCCTGGCTCGCGGGGTTTGCATGCGCTCGTGTCACCCTGACACCTGAAAGGGACGCGCCATGTCGATCGTCAGCAGCACCTCGCACACCGCCAGCAGCTCCGCCACCCTCAGCCAACGCCTGACCGCCGCCATCGGTGCGTCGATCCTCGGCGCGTGCCTGGTGTACTTCGCCGGTTTCTCCCATATCGAGGCGGTGCACAATGCTGCCCACGACACCCGCCACAGCGCCGCGTTCCCGTGCCACTGAGGCCTGCCGACATGATCAAGCGTATTGCGCAAACCGCAGGGTTCACCGGCCTGCTGGCCGCCCTGCTGCTGACCCTGCTGCAAAGCTTCTGGGTCGCCCCGCTGATTCTGCAGGCGGAAACCTTTGAAAAAGCCCCTGCCACAACGGAAGTCGTGCATGAGCACGCCGCTGGCGCCGCTGCACACACCCACGACGCCGAAGCCTGGGAGCCGGAAGACGGCTGGCAGCGCGTGCTGTCGACCACCGGCGGCAACCTGGTGGTCGCCGTCGGCTTCGCCTTGATGCTCGCCGGCCTCTATACCCTGCGCGCCCCTACCCGCACGGCCCAAGGCTTGCTGTGGGGCCTGGCCGGCTACGCGACCTTTGTGCTGGCGCCCACCCTGGGCCTGCCACCGGAGCTGCCGGGTACTGCCGCCGCTGACCTGGCGCAACGGCAGATCTGGTGGATCGGCACCGCTGCCTCGACGGCTGTGGGTATTGCCCTGATCGTGTTTGGTCGCAACTGGCTGCTGAAAGTCCTGGGCGTGGCGATCCTGGTGGTGCCGCATGTGATCGGTGCACCGCAGCCGGAAACCCATTCGATGCTGGCGCCGGAAGCCCTCGAAGCGCAGTTCAAAATCGCTTCGCAGTTGACCAACGTGGCGTTCTGGCTGGCCCTTGGCCTGATCAGTGCCTGGTTGTTCCGCCGTAACCGTGACGATCAATACTCGGCATGACCCTGGTGGTCGGCCTGGGTTGCCAGCGGGGTTGTGATGTCGACACCCTGCTGGGCCTGTTGGACAGCGCCCTGGCCGAGGGCGGGATCGAGCGCCAGCGTGTCACGGCACTGGCCAGCATCGACCGTAAACAGGACGAGCCAGGGTTACTCGCCCTGGCCCGACTGCTCGACCTGCCCTTGCAATGCTTCAACGCCGGGCAACTGGCCGTTTACGAAGACCGGCTGAGCCACAAATCGGCGGTCGCGTTTGCCCATACCGGCTGTTACGGCGTCGCCGAAAGTGCCGCCCTGGCCCTGGCCGAACAGCTCTGCGGCTGCCCTGCCCGCTTGTTGATCACCCGCCAGAAAACCGCCCAGGCCACCTTTGCATTGGCCTGCGCCGGCTAAAATCCCGATAATCGTCAGTCCCGATCATGAGCAATCTTCATGCTCGCCCGTTTTTCCACAGGAATTCTCCATGACCGTCTACTTTATCGGCGCCGGCCCCGGCGATCCGGAATTGATCACTGTCAAAGGCCAGCGCCTGATCCGCAGTTGCCCGGTGATCATCTATGCCGGCTCGCTGGTGCCGGCGGCGGTGCTGGAGGGTCATCAGGCGCAACAGGTGGTCAACAGCGCCGAACTGCACCTGGAACAGATCATCGAACTGTTCAAGGCTGCCCACGCCAACGGCCAGGATGTGGCCCGCGTGCACTCCGGCGACCCGAGCCTGTATGGCGCGATTGGCGAGCAGATCCGTTACCTGCGCGAGTTGGGCATCCCCTTCCAGATCATTCCCGGCGTCACCGCAGTGGCCGCCTGCGCAGCGTTGCTGGAGACCGAACTGACCTTGCCGGACATCGCCCAAAGCGTGATCCTGACCCGCTACGCCGATAAAACCCGCATGCCGGCCGGCGAAGACTTCGACAGCCTGGCCCGCCATGGCACGACCATGGCGATTCATCTGGGGGTCAACCATTTGGAGAAGATTGTCGCCGAACTGCTGCCGCACTATGGCGCAGACTGCCCGATTGCCGTGGTACACCGGGCGACATGGCCGGATCAGGATTGGGCCGTGGGCACCCTCAGCGATATTGCCGACAAAGTCGCCGCCAAGGGCTTTCGGCGTACGGCGTTGATTGTGGTGGGGCGAGTACTGGCGAGTGATAGTTTCAGTGAGTCGTCGTTGTATCGGGCGGGGCATGCGCACCTTTATCGGCCTTGATTATTTACTTCAAAAATCAAAGCAATCATTGATTTTAATAGCTAAATACAAAACAAAATGTGGGAGGGGGCTTGCTCCCGATGGCGGTGTGTCAGCTTCCTCATGAGTCGACTGAGGCACCGCTATCGGGAGCAAGCCCCCTCCCACATTTGACCTTCCTTGTCAGGGAGATAGAGTCAACATTCGAATTTGATTTTTTAATTCACAAACCATCAACAACACACTGATTTAACTGAATAAATGCAAAAAATGTGGGAGGGGGGGGGGCTTGTCCCCTCCCACACTTAATCCTACTTGTTAGATAGATGGCATAACTGTTTGAATTTTAATAATAAAAAACGACGCTCACGGGCGCCGTTTTTTTGTTCGCAGTGAACACCTTACTCAGTAGTAGGCGTTTTCTTTCTGCGTGTGGTCCGTCACATCACGGACGCCCTTGAGCTCCGGAATACGCTCGAGCAAGGTCCGCTCGATGCCCTCGCGCAGGGTCACGTCTGCCTGGCCGCAGCCCTGGCAGCCGCCGCCGAACTTCAATACGGCAATGCCGTCATCGACGACGTCGATCAGGCTGACCTGACCGCCGTGGCTTGCGAGCCCCGGGTTGATCTCGGTTTGCAGGTAGTAGTTGATACGCTCGTTGACCGGGCTGTCGGCATTGACATTAGGCACCTTGGCGTTGGGCGCCTTGATGGTCAATTGGCCGCCCATGCGGTCGGTGGCGTAGTCGACCACGGCATCGTCCAGGAAGGCTTCGCTGAAGTTGTCGATATACGCGGTGAAGCTTTTCAGCCCCAGGGCGGTGTCTTCAGGTTTCTCTTCACCGGGCTTGCAGTAGGCGATGCACGTCTCGGCGTACTGGGTGCCAGGCTGGGTGATAAAGACGCGGATGCCGATTCCCGGGGTGTTCTGCTTGGACAGCAGGTCAGCCAGGTAATCGTGGGCGGCGTCGGTAATGGTTATGGCAGTCATGGAAACTCCTCACAGGCTTGACGGCAGTTTACGCCAAAATATTACGCAGGTACAAAGTCCGAGTAATTTTGTCGGAAAAGACGCTCGCCTCTGTCAGAGGTTTTCATAACGGTTCATATCCAGCACCCCTTCTTCCACCGGCGTCGTCTCGCGGATGTACTGGGACAAATCGTGGAAATACTGCCAGAACAACGGGTGGCTGCGGCGCACGCCCCAGCGGTCGACAATTTTTTCAAAGCGATTGGCGTCCTTGGCCCGCTCCATTTCGGCGACGAATTCGGGCACTTCCTGGGCAGGGATGTTGAACATGAAGTTCGGGTAACTGCTGAGCACTCCAGGGTAAAGGGTCAGTGTGTCCAGGCCCGGCTGATAGCGATAAGCCTCACCCAGCAGAAATGCCACGTTACTGTGAGCGCGGTTGCGCAGCAGGCTGTAGACCACACGCTTACCGCTGGCGGTTTCGACGCGCAGCATCGTCGCTTCGGGTAACTGGTCAATCACCTTGAGCCCCGCCGCCGGGCGTGAAGTCAGGCGGCTGAGCGCCTGTTCGGCGTCCTGCAGCGCCGGGTCGATACCGTCGCGCGAACAAAACGCGCCCCCGCAACGGTTGATCGGATCCGGGCTGGCATTCAGGTCGCCGTAGCGGGCAAGCAACTGGTTGGCGAAGTCGCGCTTGGGGTCCTTTTTATCCAGGTGCAAGGCGGTAGGCGTGTCGTCGTCGATGGCTTCGTAATCCAGCCACAGCTTGATCTTGCCGCTGTTCTGGTACCAATCATCCATAAACGCATCGCGGCTATTGGCCGGCATCAGGCGCAGGAAGTTCTGCTCGGCACCGTTGCGGATCAGGTCGAAGTACAGCCGGGTCTGGGCCTGGTGCGATACGTTGCCGAACACATCGAAATTGACCACCAGTTGGTAGTAGGTGCGTTCGAGCAACGGATAGTCGAACAACCACAGTGTCTGCGGGACTTCACCGATCAGGCCCTTATTGACCGAGGCGCTGTCGAAGTGGCGGAAGATGCTTAACAGGGCGTTGTCATTGCCGGCCCACAGGGTCGACCAACTGGGCGCCGGCAGATCGGCATAGCTGTCTCGCCGCAGGGCTTCGTACTGGTTGCGCTTATCGCGGTATTCGAGCCACAGGCTGAGCACACTGCCCACGTCATCATTCTGCCCTGGCATCGCCAGCAACGGCGTGGCCTGGCCGCGATAGCGAGCATCGGTGATGTACAGGTCGTGGTCGGGCGCCTGGAACAACGCCCAGAAATTGTCGCGGATCACGTCCGTGGCAATTTGCCCGCGGCACACCGGCCCACGAATAAACGTGCGCACAAAGTATTCGGCGTTATCCAGCATGAACTGGTAACGCGCCTGGGCCGGAATCGCCTCGAACGTCTCGAAAGGGTTGGCCCGCCGGCCAGGGCCGTAGCCGGGCAAGGCGCTGACCTGCCAGTCGCCGCTGTAGAACAGGGCTTTGATCCGCGCCATTTTCTCCGCGCTGAGGGGGTAGGTGATGTGGGTCTTGTGGACGATCACCCCTTCCACGGGCCATAGGCGGTAGTACACGCGGGTGCCGGGATCGTCATTGGGGCGACGGGTATTGATCAGGTCAATCGGCTGGCCGCTGGGGGTACGCGAGCGCACCCACTGGAAGAAATGCCCAGGCTCACCGTCTTCGAAATACAGATGCGCAATGAACAGGTGCTCGAACAACCAGCGGGCCACCAGGCTTTCCCGCGCGCCGGGGGCGTTGAGCAGGTTTTCCCATTGCAGCACTTGCGCGGCTTCCCGAGCACTGGGGGCCACGCCTTGCTGGTCAATCGGTGCACCGGAGGCCAGCCAGCGTTGCAGGGTCTGGTACTGCTGGTCACTCAGGCCGGTGACCGCCAACGGCATGCCTTCCTTGGGATGGGCACCGGCATAGGCGTTGAACTCGCCCGGGGTGGCGCACATGTTTTCGCGGTTCAGGCCCAATACGATCTCTTCGGGCAACCTGGCATTGGGCTTCAGGGCTGCGGTATGCCCCAGCTCCAGCATGCGCGCCATCAACGCGGCCTGGCTGCCCTGGGCGTCGAGTACCGAATAAAAGCCCTTCTGCTGCCAGGCCTGCTTGCCGAAGGCGTCATAGAACAAGCGCGTGGTGGGTGTGGCCTGGCTGCGCTCGCCGTCGTAGACCGGCACTTTGGTCGCACCGCGCGCCGCGCCCTCGGCGCTGCCCAGGTTGAGCTGGCACGCGGAGTCATAGCACGCATGGCAGGCCACGCACTTCTCGGTGAAGATCGGCTGGATGTCGCGGGTATACGAGATCGCCGGAGCGGGACCTTCTGCCAGAGCGCTGCTGGCTATCAATGCCAGGACGGCGCTGACGATAAGACGAAGTGACATGTATCCGGTCCCGATTCAATGCGTGCGGTTTAAAGTGGCGGTGATTCTACCGGGCCATGCCCCCGCTCAACATGAGCGATATTCATGCAAAACCCGGACATGCCGCAAATCCGCACAGGTTTGTTATGATCCACGCCCTCCGTAATGCCTGACCAGAGTAGTCCCATGTCCGATCGTAGCGCTCGTCTGCAAGCCCTTCACCACGCCCTCAAGGAACGCATCCTGATCCTCGACGGCGGCATGGGCACGATGATCCAGAGCTATAAACTGGAAGAACACGACTACCGCGGCAAACGCTTCGCCGACTGGCCGAGCGACGTCAAGGGCAACAACGACCTGCTGGTGCTCACCCGCCCGGACGTGATCGGCGGGATCGAGAAGGCGTACCTGGATGCCGGTGCCGACATCCTCGAAACCAACACCTTCAACGCCACCCGCATCTCCATGGCCGACTACGGCATGGAAGAACTGGCCTATGAACTGAACGTCGAAGGCGCACGCCTGGCACGCAAGATCGCCGATGCCAAGACCGCCGAGAACCCGGCCAAGCCGCGTTTCGTCGCCGGCGTCCTCGGCCCGACCAGCCGCACCTGCTCGCTGTCGCCCGATGTGAACAACCCCGGCTACCGCAACGTCACCTTCGATGAACTGGTGGAGAACTACACCGAGGCCACCCAAGGCCTGATCGAGGGCGGTGCCGACCTGATCCTGATCGAGACCATCTTCGACACCCTCAACGCCAAGGCCGCGATCTTCGCCGTGCAGGGTGTGTTCGAAACGCTTGGTATCGAATTGCCGATCATGATCTCCGGCACCATCACCGACGCCTCCGGCCGCACGCTGTCGGGCCAGACCACCGAAGCCTTCTGGAACTCGGTGGCTCACGCCAAGCCGATTTCCGTGGGCCTGAACTGCGCCCTCGGCGCCAGCGAGCTGCGCCCGTACCTGGAAGAGCTGTCCAACAAAGCCAATACCCATGTGTCCGCGCACCCCAACGCCGGGCTGCCCAATGAATTCGGCGAGTACGACGAACTGCCGTCGGAAACCGCCAAGGTCATCGAAGAATTCGCCCAGAGCGGCTTCCTCAATATCGTCGGCGGTTGCTGCGGCACCACCCCGGGCCATATCGAAGCCATCGCCAAGGCCGTGGCCGGCTACGCGCCGCGTACTATCCCGGACATCCCCAAGGCCTGTCGCCTGTCGGGCCTGGAGCCGTTCACCATTGATCGCAGCTCGTTGTTCGTCAACGTCGGCGAGCGCACCAATATCACCGGTTCTGCGCGTTTCGCCCGCCTGATCCGCGAGGACAACTACACCGAAGCCCTGGAAGTCGCCCTGCAACAGGTGGAAGCCGGCGCCCAGGTGATCGACATCAACATGGACGAGGGCATGCTCGATTCGAAGAAGGCCATGGTGACCTTCCTCAATCTGATTGCCGGCGAGCCGGACATCTCCCGCGTACCGATCATGATCGACTCCTCCAAGTGGGAAGTGATCGAAGCCGGCCTCAAGTGCATCCAGGGCAAGGGCATCGTCAACTCCATCAGCATGAAGGAAGGCGTCGAGCAGTTCATTCACCACGCCAAGCTGTGCAAACGCTACGGCGCCGCCGTGGTGGTGATGGCCTTCGACGAGGCCGGCCAGGCCGACACCGAAGCGCGCAAGAAGGAAATCTGCAAGCGCTCCTACGACATCCTGGTGGATGAAGTCGGCTTCCCACCCGAAGACATCATCTTCGACCCGAACATCTTCGCGGTCGCCACCGGCATCGAAGAGCACAACAACTACGCTGTCGATTTCATCAACGCCTGCGCCTATATCCGCGACGAGCTGCCGTATGCGCTGACCTCCGGTGGCGTGTCCAACGTGTCGTTCTCGTTCCGCGGCAACAACCCGGTGCGGGAGGCGATCCACTCGGTGTTCCTGCTGTATGCGATCCGCAACGGCCTGACCATGGGCATCGTCAACGCCGGCCAACTGGAGATCTATGACCAGATCCCGGCCGAGCTGCGCGATGCCGTGGAAGACGTGGTGCTCAACCGCACCCCGGAAGGCACCGACGCCCTCCTCGCCATCGCCGACAAGTACAAGGGCGACGGCAGTGTAAAAGAAGCCGAGACTGAGGAATGGCGCGGCTGGCCGGTCAACAAGCGCCTGGAACACGCGCTGGTCAAGGGCATCACCACCCACATCGTCGAAGACACCGAAGAATCGCGGCTGTCGTTCGCCCGCCCGATCGAGGTGATCGAAGGCCCACTGATGTCCGGCATGAACATCGTTGGCGACCTGTTCGGCGCCGGCAAAATGTTCCTGCCCCAGGTGGTGAAATCCGCCCGCGTGATGAAGCAGGCCGTGGCCCACTTGATCCCGTTCATCGAGCTGGAAAAAGGCGACAAGCCGGAAGCCAAGGGCAAGATCCTGATGGCCACGGTGAAGGGCGACGTGCATGACATCGGCAAGAACATCGTCGGCGTGGTGCTTGGTTGCAACGGCTATGACATCGTCGACCTCGGCGTGATGGTGCCGGCCGAGAAGATCCTGCAAGTGGCCAAGGAGCAGAAGTGCGACATTATCGGGCTGTCCGGCCTGATCACGCCGTCCCTGGACGAGATGGTGCATGTGGCCCGCGAGATGCAGCGCCAGGATTTCCACCTGCCGCTGATGATCGGGGGTGCGACCACCTCCAAGGCGCACACGGCGGTGAAGATCGAGCCCAAGTACAGCAACGATGCAGTGATCTACGTCACCGACGCCTCCCGTGCGGTGGGCGTGGCCACGCAGCTGCTGTCCAAGGAATTGAAGGCCGGCTTCGTCGAGAAGACCCGCCTGGAATACATCGACGTGCGTGAACGCACGTCCAACCGCAGCGCGCGCACCGAACGCCTGAGCTACCCGGCGGCCATCGCCAAGAAGCCGCAGTTCGACTGGAGCACCTACACGCCGGTCAAGCCAACCTTCACCGGCTCAAGGGTGTTGGACAATATCGACCTCAACGTCCTGGCCGAGTACATTGACTGGACCCCGTTCTTTATCTCCTGGGACCTGGCCGGCAAGTTCCCGCGCATCCTGACCGATGAAGTGGTGGGTGAAGCCGCCACCGCGCTGTACGCCGACGCCCAGGAAATGCTCAGGAAACTGATCGACGAAAAACTCATCAGCGCCCGCGCGGTGTTCGGTTTCTGGCCGACCAACCAGGTGCAGGACGATGACCTGGAAGTCTACGGTGAAGACGGCCAGCCGATTGCCAGGCTGCACCACCTGCGCCAGCAGATCATCAAGACTGACGGCAAGCCGAACTTCTCCCTGGCCGACTTCGTCGCGCCCAAGGACAGCGGCGTGACCGACTACATCGGTGGCTTCATCACCACCGCCGGCATCGGCGCCGAGGAAGTGGCCAAGGCCTACCAGGACGCGGGCGACGACTACAACTCGATCATGGTCAAGGCCCTGGCCGACCGCCTGGCCGAGGCCTGTGCCGAGTGGCTGCACCAGCAGGTGCGCAAGGAACACTGGGGCTACGCCAAGGACGAGCAACTGGACAACGAGGCGCTGATCAAGGAGCAGTACAGCGGCATCCGCCCTGCCCCCGGTTACCCGGCGTGCCCGGACCACACCGAGAAAGCCCAGTTGTTCCAACTGCTCGACCCCGAGGCCCGCGAAATGCACGCTGGGCGCAGCGGCGTGTTCCTCACCGAGCACTATGCGATGTTCCCGGCGGCGGCAGTCAGTGGCTGGTACTTCGCCCACCCGCAGGCGCAGTACTTTGCCGTGGGCAAGATCGACAAGGACCAGGTGACCAGCTACACCGCGCGCAAGGGCCAGGACCTGGCCGTGACCGAGCGCTGGCTGGCGCCGAACCTGGGCTACGACAACTAAGCCGGCCTGGATTGTCTATGCTGTCCCTCACACACCTTGTGTCGAGGGATGTATGGACGATCCAGTCAACAACAAGCCGCCGACCTTCTGGCAGATGCTCCACAGCGTCATGGCCGCCGCCTTTGGCGTGCAGAGCGGCAAGAATCGCGCGCGCGACTTCACCCACGGCAAGCCCAGCCACTTCGTGATCCTGGGCATTCTGTTCACAGCAGTATTCGCCTTGACGCTGTTCGGCATCGTCAAGCTGGTGCTGCACCTGGCCGGCGTCTAGCGCAGCAGCAGGTGCAGGCTGAACGGGTAACGATAGGACACGGGCTTGTCCTGGGCGGACAACGCGCGGAAATTCACCGAGGGTGTCGGCCCCAGCAAGCGCCGCGCCTGGCCGGCATCGATCAATTGGAATAGCGCCAACTGCCGGTCGCGTCCGCCATAGGCGCCAATGTCCAGGCCCTTGGCATCGTCATGGACCAACACCATGGCCCAGCCGCCTACGGTGAAATGCCCGGCGACCAGGGACGACAAGCGTCCATCCAGGCGTGCCTGCAGGATCTCCGGCGAGCTGTTGAGCGCGCTGAACAGCACGTCCCTGCCCGGTAACCGCCCACTGCCCTCCAGCGCCTGCATGGCGCCCAGCGCCATCTGATCGTTGGCCGACCACACCAGCGCCGTCTGCGGGTAGCGCTTGAACAGTTGCGTCGCTTGTTCGAAGGCGCGTTCGCGGTTCCATTCGCCGTAGACCAACTGACGCAGGCGCACCTCGGGATGCTCGGCCAGCGCGCGACGCATGCCGCGCTCACGCAATTGCGCCCCCGGGGTGGACTTGGTCCCGGAAAACGCCAACAGGTCGAGGGGCTCGCCCGGCGCACCCGGACCGTGCTGGCGCAACAGATCACGGAGCATCAGGTAACCAGCCTGTTCATCGTCAGCCACCAGGCTGCCGATCAAACGGATGCCACGGCGGGTTCCCAGCAATTGCGCCTGATCGGAGGTCAGCGCGCTGTTCACCAGCAGCAGCTTGACGCCACTGCCCTCGGCCATGCGCAGGATCTGCGGTGCAACGTACTGCTCATTCACCAGCACCAGGTAATCAGGCCGCTGACTGCCTTGCAGCACCTCACGCGCCTGGGCCAGCGTGTTGCCGGCATCACGCTCGCCATAACGCACGCGCAGGTCCAGGCCGAGGTCCTTGGCGGCGGCCTGCATGAATTGCGCATAGCTGACCCAGAAGGTTTCCGTCGACATGCCCGGGTTGAGAAACACCACCGACGTTGCATGAGCCATCGCCCCACACGTCGATCCCAGCAACCAGACACACGTAATCAACACCTTCAACATGGATGCTTGAGCCTCGAAAATAGGCGGCCATGATAGTGGCAATGCCTGAACCAATCGAGGCTCAATCAACGTCCTTTATTGGTGGCTGACCCAGAAAACGGCCGTTCCCACCACCAGAATGATCAGGAACAGAATGGCCCAGGCATCAACGGTACTGTCAGGTTTACGGGCTTTGGTCGGATTGCTCATTGCATCGCCTCTTGTCGGTTTTATAGGTGATTGCACTCAAACACGCTCACAGTAAAGTTCACGATTGCCCGCATGACAAATGTGGGTATCACGATAACCCTTCTCATTAGTCATTTTGGTTATGTGCATATACTCAAACATCACTTTTGCGCATAAACGCAAACTGGTATCGTGCGCCGGCTCCGTTGGGAGTGCGCGGCCGTGCGCGCAGATTTGCCGAGAACAGGACCTATATGTACGTATACGACGAATACGATCAGCGCATCATCGAGGACCGCGTCAAGCAGTTCCGTGATCAGACCCGACGCTACCTAGCAGGTGAACTGAGCGAAGAAGAGTTCCGCCCTCTGCGCCTGCAAAATGGCCTTTATGTTCAGCGCTTTGCGCCGATGCTGCGGGTGGCCGTGCCGTATGGCCAACTGACTTCGCGCCAGACCCGCATGATGGCCAAGATTGCCCGCGACTTCGACAAAGGCTATGCCCACATCAGTACCCGCCAGAACGTGCAGTTCAACTGGCCGGCCCTGGAAGATGTGCCGGACATCCTGGCTGAACTGGCCACCGTGCAGATGCACGCCATTCAGACCAGCGGTAACTGCCTGCGCAACGTGACCACCGACCAATTCGCCGGGGTTGCCGCCGACGAGCTGATCGACCCACGCCCGTGGTGTGAAATCGTCCGCCAGTGGACCACCTTCCATCCCGAATTCGCCTACCTGCCGCGCAAGTTCAAGATCGCCATCAATGGCTCGACCTCGGACCGTGCCGCCATCGAAGTACACGATATCGGCCTGGAGCCGGTGTACAACGCGGCCGGCGAGCTGGGTTTCCGTGTTCTGGTGGGTGGCGGCCTGGGCCGTACCCCGGTGGTCGGTGCGTTCATCAACGAGTTCCTGCCGTGGCAGGACCTGTTGAGCTACCTCGACGCCATCCTGCGGGTCTACAACCGCTACGGCCGTCGTGACAACAAATACAAGGCGCGGATCAAGATCCTCGTCAAGGCGCTGACCCCTGAGGTGTTCGCCCAGAAAGTCGATGCCGAGATGGAGCACCTGCGCGGCGGCCAGACCACCCTGACCGACGCCGAAGTGCACCGTGTGGCCAAGCACTTCGTCGATCCTGAGTACAAGGCCCTGAGCAATCAGGATGCCGAGCTCGCAGCGCTCGACCAGCAGCACCCGGGCTTTGCGCGCTGGCGCACCCGCAACACCCTGGCGCACAAAAAGCCGGGCTATGTGGCCGTGACCCTGTCGCTGAAACCGACCGGTGTTGCACCGGGCGACATCACCGACAAGCAGCTGGACGCCGTCGCCGACCTGGCCGAGCGCTACAGCTTCGGCCAACTGCGCACCTCCCACGAGCAGAACATCATCCTCGCGGACGTTGAGCAGAGCCAACTGTTCACCCTGTGGGGCGAACTGCGCGAAGGCGGTTTCGCCACGCCGAACATCGGCCTGCTGACCGACATCATCTGCTGCCCGGGCGGCGACTTCTGCTCCCTGGCCAACGCCAAGTCGATCCCGATCGCCGAATCGATCCAGCGCCGTTTCGACGATCTGGACTACCTGTTCGACATCGGCGAGCTGGACCTGAACATCTCCGGTTGCATGAACGCCTGTGGTCACCACCATGTCGGCCACATCGGCATCCTGGGCGTGGACAAGAAAGGCGAAGAATTCTACCAAGTGTCCCTGGGTGGCAGCGCCAGCCGCGATGCGAGCCTGGGCAAGATCCTCGGCCCGTCCTTCGCCCAGGAAGCCATGCCCGAGGTGATCGGCAAGCTGATCGACGTGTACATCGAACAGCGCACCGAAGATGAGCGTTTCATCGACACCTACCAGCGCATCGGCATTGACCTGTTCAAGGAGCGCGTCTATGCAGCGAATCATTAAGAACAACGAAGTCCTCGACGAAACCTGGCACCTGCTGCCCAAGGACGCGAGCTTCGACGGCATCTCCAACTGCGACGACCTGATCGTGCCGCTGGCGCTGTGGCGCGAACATGGCCACGCCCTCAAGGCGCGCGACGGCGGCCTGGGTGTATGGCTAGACGCCGATGAAGAAGCCGAAGAGATCGGCGCTGACGTGGAGCACTTCCAGGTCATCGCCCTGAACTTCCCGGCCTTCACCGACGGTCGCAACTATTCCAACGCACGCCTGCTGCGTGACCGCTACGGTTACAAAGGCGAGCTGCGGGCCATTGGCGACGTGCTGCGCGACCAGTTGTTCTACCTGCGCCGTTGCGGGTTCGATGCCTTCGCCTTGCGCGCCGACAAAGATCCGTACGAAGCACTGGAAAGCCTCAAGGACTTCTCGGTGACGTACCAGGCTGCAACGGATGAACCGCTGCCGCTGTTCCGTCGTCGCTGAGTCTGCACAAATGAAAAAGCCCTGGCATGCCAGGGCTTTTTTATGAGTTGAGCTTGATCGACGCCAGCACCTGCTTCTGCCCCATCGAACACGGCACACCTTCCGGTTGCGCGCGTACCGCGTCGATCACCCCGACTAACTGCGCCTTGCTGTGCGCCAGTTGCGCCTGCATCGCTTCAATCTGCTCGACCTTGCGCTCGAGCGCCTCGATCAGCTCGGCGCGCTTGTGCTCGCCGGGGGCCGGCATCAGCGCCTTGAGTTCCTGCAAGGTGAAACCGGCCTGCTGCGCGCTCTGAATCAAGCGCAGCGTCTGCAAGGCCTCCGGTGCATAGCGGCGATAGCCATTGGCCTGGCGCCCCACCTGGCTGATCAGCCCTTCGGCTTCATAGAAGCGGATACGCGACGCCGCCAGCCCGCTCTGTTTTGCCAGCTCTCCAATATTCATCAAAACGCCTGCTTGACATTAAAGTTAACTTTAAGCTTAGCCTGAGGCCTCCCCTGCTCAGGAGTCAACCCATGTCACCCTTTGAACCCTTGCAACTGCCCAATGGCCAAGTTCTTGCCAACCGTATCGCCAAGGCGGCGATGGAAGAAAACATGGCGGATGCGCAACAGGCGCCCTCCCGCGAATTGAAGCAGTTGTACAAGACCTGGGCGGACGGCGAGCCCGGCCTGCTGCTGACCGGCAATGTGATGATCGACCGCCGCGCCATGACCGGCCCCGGCGGCGTTGCCCTCGAAGACGAACAGCACCTGGACAGCTTTCGCGAGTGGGCCGCCGTGGCCCGCGACAAGGGCGTGCACTTTTGGGTACAGCTCAGCCATCCGGGGCGCCAGACCATGGCCAACCTCGGCCAGCAGGCCCTGGCGCCCTCCGCGATTGCATTGGACCTCGGCAGCTTTTCGAAGATGTTCGCCAAGCCCAGGGCCATGACCGAAGACGACATTCAAGACGTGATCAAACGCTTCGCCACCAGCGCACGCCTGGCCGAGAAAGCCGGGTTCACCGGGGTGCAGATCCACGGCGCGCACGGCTACCTGCTCAGCCAGTTTCTCTCCCCACTCAGCAACCAACGCACTGACCGTTGGGGCGGCCCCCTGGAAAACCGCGCACGCCTGCTGCTGGAAGTGATCCACGCCGTGCGTGCCAGCGTCAGTCCTTCATTCTGTGTGGCGGTCAAACTCAACTCGGCCGACTTCCAGCGCGGCGGCTTCGACGCCAACGACGCGCGCGCCGTGGTCGAGATGCTCAACCCGCTGCCCATCGACCTGCTGGAATTATCCGGCGGCAGCTACGAAGCACCGGCCATGCAAGGCGAAGCACGGGACGGCCGCACCCTGGCCCGCGAAGCGTATTTCCTGGAGTTCGCCAAGGAACTGGCGACCATCGCCAAGATGCCGCTGATGGTCACCGGCGGCATTCGTCGCCTGCCCATCGTGCAACAAGTGCTGGACAGCGGCATCGCCATGGCCGGCATCGCTACCGCCCTGACCCTGGAACCGCAACTGATCAAGCACTGGCACGAGGGTCGCGACCTCAACCCGCAACTCAAGCCGATCAGTTGGAAACGCAAACCCTTGGCCGCCCTCGCCACCCTGGCCGTGGTGCGGGACCAGATGCGCCGCCTGAGTCGTGGCCGTCTGCCTAAACCCAATGTCGTGCCATGGCTGGCGCTGGCGTGTGACCAATGGTTTATCGCTCGGCGCACCCGGCAATACCGCGCGGCCATGACGCAATCTTCACATTAAAAGCGGAGCATTCGCCGTGATCGAACTGTCCCCTATTGATCAGCAGCTTTTAACCTCACTGACGATTGGAGTTCTTCATGGCGAAAATCAACCTGGCCCAGCAATTGGCGACCACCCTTGAACAGGCGGGTATCAAGCGTATCTGGGGCCTGACCGGCGACAGCCTCAACGGCCTCACCGACGCCCTGCGCACCATGGACAGCATCGAGTGGATGCACGTGCGCCACGAAGAAGTCGCCGCCTTCGCCGCTGGTGCCGAAGCGGCGGCCACGGGTGAACTGACGGTATGCGCCGGCAGCTGCGGGCCGGGCAACCTGCACTTGATCAATGGCCTGTTCGATTGCCATCGCAACCATGTGCCGGTGCTGGCGATCGCAGCACAAATCCCCTCCTCCGAGATCGGCCTGAACTACTTCCAGGAGACCCATCCCCAGGAACTGTTCAAGGAGTGCAGCCACTTTATCGAGCTGGTCACCAACCCCGAGCAGATGCCACACGTGCTGCACCGTGCCATGCGTTCGGCGATCCTCAACCGCGGCGTGGCGGTGGTGGTGATTCCGGGGGACGTATCGTTGCTGGAAGTGGAAGACAAGCTCAAGCCCTGGCCGGCCCTGCACGCACCGCGTACCCTGCCGGCGGAACAGGACCTGCAGCGCCTGACCGAGATCCTTGAAAGCAGCGAAAAAGTCACCCTGCTGTGCGGCAGTGGCTGCGCCGGTGCCCACGATCAAGTGGTGGCCCTGGCCGACACGCTGGGTGCGCCGGTGGTGCACGCCCTGCGCGGCAAGGAGCATGTGGAATGGGACAACCCATTCGATGTGGGCATGACCGGCCTGATCGGCTTCAGCTCCGGCTACCACGCCATGCTCGACTGCGACACGCTGATCATGCTCGGCACGGACTTTCCGTACCGCCAGTTCTACCCTACCGATGCCAAGATCATCCAGGTTGACCGCAACCCGCAGGCGCTCGGCCGTCGCGCCACGCTGGACCTGGGCATCGCTGCCGATGTGAGCGAGACCATCGGCGCCTTGCTGCCACGCCTGACCCGCAAGACCGACCGCAGCTTCCTCGAGACCTCACTGAAGCACTACGAAAAAGCCCGCCAAGGCCTGGACGACCTGGCGCAACCGTCAAAGGCCAACCGGCCGATCCACCCGCAATACGTGGCGCGCCTGCTCAGCGAACTGGCGAACGACGATGCAATCTTCACCGCCGACGTGGGCTCGCCGACGGTGTGGGCGGCGCGCTACCTGAAGATGAATGGCAAGCGTCGCCTGATCGGCTCGTTCAACCACGGTTCCATGGCCAATGCCATGCCCCAGGCGATCGGTGCCCAGGCGGCCTTTCCTGGGCGCCAGGTGATCTCGATGTCCGGCGACGGCGGGTTTGCCATGCTGATGGGGGATTTCATTTCACTGGCGCAGTTGAACCTGCCCGTCAAAGTCATCGTGTTCGATAACTCGTCCCTGGGCTTTGTCGCCATGGAAATGAAGGCCGCGGGCTACCTGGATGCCGGCACCGAGCTGAAAAACCCGGACTTCGCCGCCATGTCCAACGCCATGGGCATCCTCGGCATTCGCGTGGAGCAATCCGAAGACCTGGAACCGGCCCTGCGCCGCGCCCTGGCCCATGATGGCCCGGTGCTGGTGGATGTGGTGACGGCCACCCAGGAACTGGTGATGCCGCCGAGCATCAAGCTGGAACAGGCCAAGGGCTTCAGCCTGTATATGCTCAAGGCGGTGATGAGTGGGCGTGGGGATGAAGTGATCGAATTGGCGCGGACTAACTGGTTGCGCTGATCCAATACTGTGGGAGGGGCTTGCCCTAATACCAGTCAGTTAAGCGAACATCGCCTCCTGTAGGAGCGAGCTTGCTCGCGAAAAACGTCAACGATAACGCGTGCTTCCTGAATGAACGCGGCGCCTGTGAGTTTTTCGCGAGCAAGCTCGCTCCTACAAAAGCCTTAACTGAACGGCGAGAGCCGATTCAAGCTGTCTGCTTTTCTACCCATTTGCCGTAGGCATCAATAAATGCCTGCAGGAACTGCCTGGTCTTTTCCGTCACCTTGCCGGCGTCGTCGAACACGCTGCCCGCTCCGCCCAGGTAGGCTTCCGGCTGCTGCATGCATGGCACATCGAGGAACACCAGGGACTGACGCAAATGGTGGTTGGCGCCAAAACCGCCAACGGCGCCCGGCGATACGCTGATGATCGCCCCCGGCTTGCCGCTCCAGGCGCTTTGGCCATACGGACGGGAGCCGACGTCAATCGCATTCTTCAACGGCGCGGGGACGGAGCGGTTGTACTCCGGCGTCACAAACAACACCGCGTCGGATGAACGTACCTGCTGACGGAAAGTACTGTAGGCTGCGGGCGGTGATGCCCCGTCGATGTCCTCGTTGTAGAGCGGCAAATCGCCAATTTCCACAATGTTCAACTTCAGGTTGGCGGGGGCCAGTTCGGCCAGTGCCAGGGCGACCTTGCGGTTGATCGAGTCTTTTCTCAGGCTGCCAACCAGGACGGCAATCGTGTAGACCTTGCTCATTGGGTTTCTCGACGTCTGACTAAGGGAGCTTGTAGTTATAAAGGCTTCGCAGTGCGTTCACCAGAAGGTTTTGATAATCCTCCAGACGTTTGGCCCGCGATTTGATGCGTAGGAACCGTCTGAAAATGTCAGCGAATAGTATTTTTTTTCAATAGGTAAACTCCCCCTCTTTATGACGGTCTACAGCACCGCGAATTGAGTGTTTATCTCCAGAGGTTCTAAACAGATGGCAGCAGTACTAGTCGGACAGTTTCATGCCAGAGACGCAGAAGGACGCGTGTATTCGGTGCATGAGTTCCAGGAATCCAACCCGGCGCAAGGCGACCTGGCTGGCTCGGCACCCACCACCACCTACAAGCTGGCCATTGGCGACCGGGTAGAAAAACTCGAAGGCGATGAGTTCAAGCTGATTCAGTCGGGGACCATTATCGTCCGCGAATCGCAGACCGTCCTCGCCTCATAAGCTTGATCGCCCAGGCGTACCTGCTCAGTCCCGGCCGTTGACGGCATCGACTGGGCCGGGCGGTCACGGGCGGCGAATCTCCGTCACTTCAAGCCCCGACTCACCGTCCACTTGCTTGAGCGTCACCATCAACCGGCCCCGCTCGCCTTCCACCGCGTACATCACCCGCCTGTAGCCCGGCGAGTTGTACCCCGGATACGCCACCACCTGCTTGACCTGCGTCATGCCCAGCACCGTGCCGACCTGCGCGGCGACTTGCTCCTGGGCACGGATAAATGCCTCAAGCGTGAGGTTTTCCGGGGCTGATTCATCGTGATTGCTGAAGAGATAAGCAGCCACGCACCCTACGGTCACCAGGACCAACAGTTGCTTGACCGTTACCCCGAAAACTGTCGAGGGGAGAGACATATGAGACCAGACCTGTTTTTGTTGTATGTGCCGGTAACCGGCATTGGTCGTTGATGATCAGACTCGCCATTCTAGTGAGGTCCTGGCTGAACGCCAGCGATGTACACGACCCACACCGTCTTTTTTGCGCACGACGGCATGCACCATTGAATCCCCACGGCGCTGCACATAGACTCCGGCCATGCGTTTACGTCATATCGAAGTGATTCAGGCCATCCTGCAGACCGGACACCTCGGCACCGCCGCCGAATGGTTGCAACTTCCTGTGGGCGATGTAGACGCGGCCCTCAAGGAGGCCGAGCGGCAATTGGGCTTCATGCTGTTTGCCAGTGTGCGCGGGCGTTTGCAGGCGACACGGGAAACCCTGGAGTTGCAGGCAGAAATCGCCCATGTGTACGAAGCCCTGGAACCGGTGCAACGCCTGGCCAGCCGCTTGAAACACCATCACGCCCCCACCCTGCGCGCCTTGTGCACGCCGCCCCTGGCCAATCAACTGCTGCCCCAGAGCATCGCGCTGCTGCGCCGGCGCTTCCAGGACACGCCGTGCAACCTGTCGAGCCAGCCAACCCGGGAAATCGTGCGCAGCCTGTTGCTGCACGAGGCCGAGGTGGGCCTGAGCCTGCATGACCCGGAACACCCACAAATCCACAGCACGGTGCTGGCCCAAGGCAAATTGCAATTGCTGGCGCCCCACGGCTGGCTCAAGCCCAAGCAGAAGTACATTGCGCTGCCGGACCTGGCCGGGCAAGCGATGATCGGGCTCGAAGGACACGACCCGCTCAGCCGCCTGCTGGACGCCAAGCTGCAAGCCTTGCGCCCGCTGCCGGTGGTGCAGACACGGGTGCAGACCTACCAGATGATGCGCAGCATGGTGGAAGCCGGCGAAGGCCTGGCGATTGTCGACCCGTTCACTGCGTTTGGTGCACGCGAAGCGGGCCTGGATACATGCCCGGTGTCGCCGCCGATCCTGGTCAGCCTGTATGCGCTGACACTCAAGGATGGCGTGACCTCGCCTGCGCTGAATGCGTTGCTGGAGATCGTCACGCAAAAGGCCCAGGGCCTGCTGGAAAGTTAACGCCGCTCGGCGTCGGTCTTGAACAACCGATACCAGAAAATCGCCACTTCACGGGTTTGCGGGTCGATGCCGCGATAGCGCAGGTGGTCGATCCCGCCCATCACGTAGCCGCAACGCTCATACAGTCGGCAGGCGCCCAGGTTGTTGTTCTGGGTTTCCAGCATCATGCCCGGCAGGTTTTTCTTGCGGCTCCAGAACTGCGCCACATCCAGCAGCGCCTTGGCCACCCCATGCCGCCGGGCAGGCAAGGCCACCGCCAGCTCGTCAACGTGGGCAAAGCCGTTCCAGTTGGTGCTGACCACGATATGCCCGACCGCACGATCATCCAGGTAGGCCATGAAGATCGCACTGTCCGGCGCATCGCGAAAACTGGCGAATTCTTCCGGGTCGATGCCATAGCACTTGCGGTACGGCACGATGCGCTCCACGGGCCATTGATCGACCCGCTTGTCCATCTCCGGCACGCCATAGGCACTGACCTCAAAGCTGAAATCATTGCCCCACACGTAGGCGTCGAAGCCCTCGTCGGCGACCCGCACACTGAGCCCTGGATACTTCGGGTTCATTACAGCTTGCATAAACATCCTTAACCCTTGATGCAATCGACGGTGTAACAACGACCACTGCCGTCGTCTTCGTGTTGTAACCCGTGAACATCGGCAACAAAACCGGGAAAACTGCTATCGAACGTCCGGGCAAACGCCAGGTAGTCAATGATCGACCGGGTCGACTCGGTAAAGCGCTCGCCCGGCATGATCAACGGAATGCCCGGTGGATAAGGCACCAGCATCACGGCTGCAATGCGTCCTGGCAAGGCATCAATGGACACGGCCTCTACCTCTCCCCTTACCAATTGGTCGTAGGCGTCGGCGGGTTTCATCGCGATTTCCGGCAACACCGTGTACATGCGCTTGAGGTGCCTGGCGGTGGCGTTGCTGCGGTAGCAGCTGTGCAATTGGTCGCACAAGTCGCGCAAACCCAAGCCTTGATAACGCGCCGGGCCCTGGGCAAACACCGATGGCAAACAACTGGCGAGGCTGACATTCCCGTCGTAACTGCGCTTGAACTCGAGCAACTCGGTGAGCAAGGTACTCCATTTGCCCTTGGTGATGCCCATGGAAAACAACACGAGGAACGAATACAGCCCGGTCTTTTCCACCACCAGCCCACGCTCCCAGAGGAATTTGCTGACCACCGCGGCGGGAATCCCGCAATCGCTCAAGGCACCGCCGGCGGTGAGACCGGGCATCACCAGGGTCACTTTGATCGGGTCCAGCAGCACGTAGTCTTCGACCACGTCACCAAAGCCGTGCCAGTCATCCTGCGGCTGCAACAGCCAATCCGCGGTGGCGACGCGGTCGATGCCCGCCACCGACGGCGGCTGCCAGATGGAGAACCACCAATCTTCGGCGGCAATATGCTGGCGCAGGTTGGCCAGGGCGCGGCGAAAACTCAGGGCCTCGTCGAACATTTCCTGCAACAGCGAGCGCCCGGCCGGGCCTTCCATCATCGCCGAGGCGACGTCCAGCGACGCAATGATGCTGTACTGCGGCGACGTGGAGATGTGCATCATGAAGGCTTCATTGAAACGGTCGCGGTCCAGTTGGCGCGCGCCGCCATCCTGCACATGGATCATCGAGGCCTGGCTGAACGCCGCCAGCAGCTTGTGGGTGGAGTGGGTGGTGAACACCAGCGGGCTGTCCGGGGTACGGGAGGTGCCCATGCCGTAGCGCCCGGCAAAGAACTCGTGGAACGCCGCGTAGGCGTACCAGGCTTCGTCGAAGTGCAGCACCTCGACACTGTTGCCCAATTGCTGCTTGATCAGCTCGGCGTTGTAGCACAGGCCGTCGTAGGTGGAGTTGGTGACCACGGCCAGCTTCACCTTGGGGGGCCGGCCGCGGGTCAAGGGGCTGGCGTCGATCTTGGCGCGGATCGATTCCGGGCTGAACTCGCTCAGGGGAATCGGACCGATGATGCCCAGTTCGTTGCGCTCCGGGCACAGGTACAGCGGGATGGCACCGGTCATGATGATCGAATGCAACACCGACTTGTGGCAGTTGCGGTCCACCAGCACCAGGTCATCGCGCCCGACCATGGAGTGCCAGACGATCTTGTTGGCGGTGGACGTGCCGTTGATCACGAAAAAGGTATGGTCGGCGCCGAAGTTGCGCGCGGCGCGGGCTTCGGCTTCGGCCAGGGGCCCGGTGTGATCCAGCAGCGAGCCCAGTTCGGGCACCGAGACCGACAAGTCCGAGCGCAGGGTGTTCTCCCCGAAGAACTGATGAAACGCCTGCCCCACCGGACTTTTGCGATAGGCCACGCCACCGCCGTGTCCGGGGGTGTGCCAGGAATAGTTGGAGTCGGCGGTGTGTTGCACCAGCGCCTTGAAAAAGGGCGGCAACAGGCCATCCAGGTAAGTGCGGGCAGCACGGGCCACCTGGCGGGCGAGAAACGGTACGGTGTCTTCGAACAGGTAGAGAATGCCGCGCAACTGGTTGAGTTCGCTCATGGCATCGGCCGGGGCGTTTTCCAGGGTGACCTGCTCGCCCAGGGCAAAGATCGGCAGGTTCGGCGCTCGCAGGCGCGCCAGGCGGATCAGCTCGACCATGTTTTGCAGCAGGTGGGTATTCTCACCGGCACCTTCGGCGGCGATCAGCATGCACGCCAGGCCGTGATGGGTCGACGCCACCAGCCGGCCTTCGGCGTAGTCCACGGCGGAAAAGATACTGAAGCCCTCTTGTTCCAACTCCCGGGCGATGCCCCGAACCCGGTCGCCGGCAACGGTGTCGGCCTTGATGTCGCGGTGCACGATAAGCACGGGGAACTTCAGGTCTTTGTACATGAGGGCGTGTAGTCCTGAGGGCTATGCACTCAAGGGTAGAAGCTTGGGGACGATGACGCGAATGAAGATTCTGAAAGCAATGGAGGTCAACCCTGGGAGGGGGCTTGCTCCCGATGACGGTATGCCAGCTCATATTTGATTGGCTGATACACCGCCATCAGGGTGTAGCCCCCTCCCACATTTTGATCATACCTACGCAGGGCTATTGTTGTGTTAGCTGGGTCCACAACGCCGGCGCACCCGCCGACTTGGCAATCGCCTCCAACCGCGCCGCATGCTCGGCCAGATCCTGCTCGCTGGCGCGAATGATGGTGGTGGGCTTGCGATCGGCCGGCAGGCGGCGGATTTCCGAAGGGCGGTTGCCCGAACCTTCCGCCGAGCCACTGCCGTCGGAGGCGTTGCCGGCCAGGGACAGGCTGGTCTGCCCGCCGGTCATGGTCAGGTAAACGTCGGCGAGAATCTCGGAGTCGAGCAAGGCACCGTGGAGTTCACGGCCGGAGTTGTCGACGCCATAACGCTTGCACAAGGCATCGAGGCTGTTGCGCTGGCCCGGGTGACGCTCACGGGCCATCATCAGGGTGTCGAGGATCGAGCAGTGCCGGGAAATGTCCGCGCGATCCATCTGCCCCATCAGGGCAAACTCGTTATTGATGAAGCCGACGTCGAACGCCGCGTTATGGATGATCAACTGGGCGCCGTTGATGAATTCGAAGAACTCATCGGCCACTTCGGCGAAACGCGGCTTGCCCTTGAGGAACTCGTCGGTGATGCCGTGGACGCCGATGGCGCCTTCGTCACTGTCGCGGTCCGGTTGCAGGTAGACGTGGAAGTGACGACCGGTGAGGCGCCGCCCCATGAGTTCGACACAGCCGATTTCAATGATCCGGTGGCCGTCGGTCACCGGCATGCCGGTGGTTTCGGTATCGAGTACAACAGATCGGATCGCCATCAGGGTTCAGCTCTCAACGGTGTGGTGTGCAGTGTGGTGTGAGTCAAGGAGCGCGATGTTAACACGTCAGCCAGCATCAGCTCTGCTTGTAGCCCCGCACTTCGTCCACACCTCTATTGGCAAGCTGGTCGGCGCGCTCGTTACCCGGATGGCCGATGTGCCCGCGCACCCATTTCCAGGTGATGTCATGGCGGTTGCATTGCTCATCGAGCAATTGCCACAGGTCGGCATTCTTGACCGGCTCCTTGGCCGCGGTCTTCCAGCCGCGCTTCTTCCAGTTGACCATCCACTCGTTGATACCTTTCATCACGTATTGCGAGTCGGTGACCAGCAGCACGTTGCAGCGGCGCTTGAGTTCTTCCAGGCCGCGAATGGCGCCCATCAGCTCCATGCGGTTGTTGGTGGTGTTGGCTTCGCCGCCCCACAACTCCTTCTCTACGCCCTTGCACACCAGCAAGGCGCCCCAGCCGCCGGGGCCGGGGTTGCCCTTGCAGGCGCCATCGGTGAAGAGTTCTACGCTATCGGTCATCGGTTACATCCATCAAAACGGGCAGGTCTGAAATCAAAAAAGTTCTACGGTTCGCTTTGCTTGCGGTTGACCTTGGCCATCGGCATCGGCACCAGTTTGCCCATGGGCTGGCGCAACACCTGGCGCACCGGCCGCAGCCCGACCACGATCTTGCGCGCCACCAATAAATAGAAGCCGCCACCCGACAGTTGCCAGGCCCCTGCGCGGCGTTCCCAACCGGCCAGGCGACCTTGCCACTTGGCCGAGGCAAGCGGCGGACGATAGCACCCGAAGCGGCGTTTCTCCAGCGCGAAGCCCAGCAGGTTGAGCCAGTCCCCGACCCGTGATGGCGAGATGCAGCGCGCCTGGCGCAGGCCATCATGGGCGAACACATGGCGCAGGCCCCAACTGCTCCAAGGGTTGATGCCGATAATCAGCAAATGGCCACCAGGGCGCACGCTGCTGGCCGCTTCACGCAGCAGACCGTGGGGCGACAGGCAGAAATCCAGGCCATGCTGCAACACCACCACATCGGCGGCGTGCTCGCTCAATGGCCAGGCCTGTTCTTCGCAGACAATCTCCACCCCCGGCAACGGCGCGCCCAGGCGCACATTGCGTTGCACCTGGGGCGCCGCGGGCGGGGTCTGGGCCGACGGGCCGTAATGCACCAGGTAGCCGCCAAAGAAACGACCCAACTCGTCTTCGAGCATGCGCCGTTCTTCATCCAGCAGAAATTGCCCGATGGGCCCGGACAGCCATTCACGGGCTGCGCCGATCAGGGCCAGCCACTCAGGATCGGCCTGGGCGAACGCTTTATCAGTCATTGCATTCTCCAACTCGCCTAGACGTTCTAAGATGCACCAATGTGTTCAGCTTGGCGAATCGAAGAATGATACAGATCAGTGCCCTGCCCGCCTTCACCGATAACTACATCTGGTTGCTGCAGGACCCGCAGACCCAACGTTGTGCCGTGGTCGATCCCGGCGATGCCGCGCCGGTACTGGCCTGGCTCGAGCAAAACCCGACGTGGACCCTCAGCGACATCCTGATTACCCACCATCACCACGACCATGTCGGCGGTGTCGAGCAACTCAAGCGGGTGACCGACGCCAAGGTGTATGGTCCGGCCAACGAGACGATCCCGGCGCGGGACATCGCGCTGCAGGATAACGACCGCATCAACGTGCTGGGCTGGGACTTCGACGTCTATGCCGTGCCCGGCCATACCCTGGGCCATATCGCCTTCTACCACCAGGGCGTGCTGTTCTGTGGCGACACCCTGTTCGCCGCCGGTTGTGGCCGCCTGTTCGAAGGCACGCCGGAACAGATGCACACCTCCCTCGAGCGCCTGGCCGCCCTGCCCGCCGATACCCTGGTGTACTGCACCCACGAATACACACAAAGTAACCTCAAGTTTGCCCAGGCGGTGGAACCGCAGAATGCCGACATCTCCGAACGGGTGGAAAATGTCCGTCAACTGCGGGCCCGCGGCGAGATGACGCTGCCTTCCAACCTGGCCCTGGAAAAGCGCACCAACCCCTTCCTGCGCACCTCTGAAACATCCGTTAAACAAAAAGCGGACGAACGGAATGGTCGTGACAACCGCTCTGGGGCCGAGGTATTTGCTAGCTTGAGGGCGTGGAAAGATAAGTTCTAAAGGGATGCAATCTGATACGTAATTTCTGAATGGTTGACCGGAACCAAAGTGCTTTCTAGAATCGCCCGACATTTTTGCCCGGAACTTACTTCCAGCCAATGTCGTCATCTATTCGTAAAGCCAACCATTCAGACGCATTGACCCGCCTGGCTCAAGCTGTGGCGGTGGCTGTGTCCGCCACGCTGGCGGGCTGCCAATCGACAAATTTCGCCGCACAATCCACCGTGCAACCCAAGCCCAACCTTGCCGCCAAGATCAAACAGAAACCCGTCATCTGGCTTTCAGAGAAACCTGCTCCAGAAGTGCCCCAGGACGTGTGGGAACGCATGCGCCGGGGCTTTCAATTGCAGGACAACGTGGGCGTCAACCCGCGCATCGAGCAACAGCGCCTGTGGTTCGCCAGCAACCCGTCCTTCCTGGAGAACGCCGGTGAACGCGGCAGCCTCTACATTCATTACATCGTCGAACGCCTTGAAGAACGCAACATGCCCCTGGAGCTGGCGCTGCTGCCGGTGATCGAAAGTGCCTACAACCCGATGGCGTATTCGCGCAGCGATGCCGTCGGCCTGTGGCAGTTCATCCCCTCCACCGGGCGCTACTTCAACCTGCGCCAGACCCGCGCCTACGACGGCCGCCGCGACATCACAGCCTCCACCACCGCCGCCCTGGACTACCTGACCCGTCTGCACGACATGTTCAACGGCGACTGGCTGCTGGCCCTGGCCGCCTATAACGCCGGCGAAGGCACGGTGAGCCGGGCCATCGAGCGCAACGAGAAGCTCGGCCTGCCCACCGACTACTGGAACCTGCCCCTGCCCCAGGAAACCAAGGACTATGTGCCCAAGTTCCTGGCGCTGTCCCAGGTGGTGCTGGCCCCCGAGGCCTATGGCGTCAACCTGAACCCGATTGCCAATACGCCGTACTTCGAGGTGGTCGAGGTCAAGCAAAGCATGGACCTGTCGCGGGTTGCCGCGCTGGCCGAGATCGATGAAGACGAACTGTTCCAGCTCAACCCGGCGCTCAAGCAACGCACCACCCTGGATGGCCCGCAGCACCTGCTGGTGCCGAGTTCCAAGGCACAATTGCTCACCAGCACCCTTTCGACGATGAAGCCGGAAGAATTGCTGGCGATGCGCCCGAAAAAGCAGGTGTTCGACGAAGTCGAGACCGCCCGGGTGGCCGGCCGCACCCGCAGCTACAAGGTGCGCAGTGGCGACAACCTCACGCTGATCGCCAAGGCCGACAGCAAGAAGCCGGTGCAGTACAAGGTCAAGAAAGGCGACTCGCTGTACATCGTCGCCAAGCGCTTCAACGTCGAGATGCAACATCTCAAGCGTTGGAACCCCCGTACTGGCCAGGCGCTGAAGCCGGGGCAGATGCTGGTGGTTTCCGGGCCGCGCTAAGGTTTCAAGAACCCCGGAGAACCAATGTGGGAGGGGGCTTGCTCCCACATTGGTTCTACATCATCCCGACTGGCTTTTTCCAACCGGAACAAGCTGTTACTGTACCGATCATAAAGCCCAAGCCGCCTGGATCGGATCCCTGACTTGAAGCGTCCCCTCCTTCTACTAATAAGTCTGGCCTTGAGCTTTGGTGCGAACGCGACAATAACCGAGAGCCACGGTTACACGCAGTTCGGCACGCTCAAGTACCCGGCCAAATTCACCCACTTCGATTGGGTAAACCCTGCAGCGCCGAAAGGCGGGACCTTGCGGGTCATGGCATTTGGCACCTTCGATACCCTCAACCCCTACACGTTCAAGGGTTCAAGCCCGGTTTCCACCCCCAACTTCCTGCAATACGGCGTCAATGAGCTGAATGAGCCGTTGATGGTCGGCACCGGTCAGTACGCGCCGTCCGGCGACGAGCCCACCTCCAGCTACGGGCTGATTGCCCAGTCGGTGGAATACAGCGAGGACCGCAGCTGGGTCGTATTCAACCTGCGTCCGCAGGCGCGCTTCCACGATGGCAAGCCGATCACGGCCTATGACGTGGCATTTTCCTATCGTACCCTGCTGACCGAAGGCCACCCCCAATACCGCACCAACCTGCAGGAAGTGGCGCGGGTGGACATCCTCAACCCTCACCGCATTCGCTTTGTGTTCAAGCGTGCCGGCAACCCGTTGCTGATCCTGCGCCTAGGCGAATTGCCGGTATTGCCTCAGCACTATTGGAAAAACCGCGACTTCAAGGCGACCACCTTCGAACCGCCCCTGGGCAGCGGGCCGTACCGCATCAGCAAGATCACCCCTGGACGCCAGCTGGTGTTCGAACGGGTCAAGGATTACTGGGGCAAGGACTTGCCGGTCAACCAGGGCTTCTATAACTACGACAAGGTCGAGGTGGAGTTCTACCGCGACAGCGATGTGGCCTTCGAAGCGTTCAAGGCCGGCGAGTTCGACATTTATATCGAGCACCAGGCCAAGAACTGGGCCAATGGCTACAACTTCCCGGCGGTGAACCGTGGCGAAGTGATCAAGGCGCAGATCGCCCACCAGATCCCGACCCAAAGCCAGGGCCTGTTCATGAACACCCGGCGCCCGACCTTCAGCCAGACCAAGGTGCGCGAAGCCCTGGGGTTGATGTTCGACTTCGAGTGGACCAACCGCACCCTGTTCAGCAGCGCCTACAAACGCACGCTCAGCTATTACCCCAACAGCGAATTCGCCGCTACCGGGGTGCCAACCGGCCATGAATGGCTGATGCTCTCCCCCTACCGCGACCAGCTGCCGCCCAACCTGTTTACCCAAGCCTTCAGCCTGCCCCAGACCGACGGGCGCGGCATCCCCCGCGAAACCCTGCGCCGCGCCCTGGCGCTGCTGGGCGAAGCCGGGTGGAAGTTGTCGGGCCAACGCCTGCTCAACAAGGACGGGCAACCGCTGCGCTTCGAGATCCTGCTGGTCAACCCGAACCTGGAGCGCATCCTGCAGCCCTATGTCGAGAACCTGATCAGCATCGGCATTGACGCACGCCTGCGCACCGTCGACCGCGCTCAGTACAAGCAACGCCTGGATCAATTCGATTTCGACATGATCCTGATCACCCTCAACCAGACCTTGAGCCCCGGCCTCGAACAGTGGCAGTACTTCCACTCCAGCCAGGCCGCGATCAAGGGCAGCAAGAACTATGCGGGCATCGCCAACCCCGTTGTCGATCACCTGCTGGAACAACTGCTGGCGGCGCAGACCCGCGAAGAACAACTGGCCGCCGGCCGCGCCCTGGACCGGGTGCTGCTGTGGCAGCACTACAGCATTCCCAACTGGTACCTCAACTATCATCGCCTGGCGTACCGCAACCGGTTCGCCTTTGTCACCACGCCGCCCTACAGCCTGGGCCTGAGCGCGTGGTGGCTGAAAGCTTCGGAGAAAGCCCAATGATGTATTTGCGCAACGTACTGCTCGGCAGCCTGTTGCTGTGCACCACGGCCCACGCCGCCCCGCAACACGCACTGACGCTGTACAACGAGCCGCCGAAATACCCCGCCGACTTCAAGCACTTCGACTACGTCAACCCGGACGCGCCCAAGGGCGGTACCTTCCGCGAGTCGAGCATGGGCGGCTTTGACAGCCTCAACCCGTTTATCAGCAAGGGCGTGCCGGCCGACAACGTCAGCCTGATCTACGACACCCTGGCCATGCAGAGCCTGGACGAACCGATCACCGAATACGGCCTGGTCGCCGGCAAGATCGAAAAAGCCCCGGACAACAGCTGGGTGCGTTTCTACCTGCGCCCCGAAGCGCGGTTCCACGACGGCCACCCGATCCGCGCCGAAGACGTGGTGTTCACCTTCCAGGAACTGATGAAGGAAGGCTCGCCGATCTACCGCACCTACTACGCCGATGTGGATGAAGTGGTCGCCGAAGACCCACTGCGGGTGCTGTTCAAGTTCAAGCGCACCAACAACCGCGAATTGCCGCTGATCCTCGGGCAACTGCCGGTGCTGCCCAAACATTGGTGGGCCACGCGGGACTTTGCCAAGGGCAACCTCGAGGTGCCCCTGGGCAGCGGGCCGTACAAGGTGGCCGAGGTCAAGGCCGGGCGCATGATCCGCTACGAGCGGGTCAAGGACTACTGGGCCAAGGACCTGCCGATCACCAAGGGTTTCTACAATTTCGACAACCGCATCACCGACTACTACCGCGACAGCACCGTGTCCCTGGAAGCGTTGAAGGCCGGGCAGTTCGACTACTGGCTGGAATTCAGCGCCAAGAACTGGGCCAATGCCTACAACATTCCGGCCGTGACCGAGGGCCGGTTGATCAAGGAAGAAATCCCCAACGGCAATCCCACCGGCATGCAGGGTTTTGTGTTCAATACGCGCAAGCCGATGTTCCAGGATGTGCGTGTGCGCAAGGCCATCAGCCTGTTGCTGGACTTCGAGTGGAGCAACAAACAGCTGTTCAACGGCGCCTACACCCGCACCCGCAGCTACTTCGAAAACTCCGAAATGGCCGCCACCGGCCTGCCCGGCCCGGATGAACTGAAAATCCTCGAACCCCTGCGCGACAAGATCCCCGCCGAAGTCTTCACCCAGGCCTTCGAGCCCGCCAAGACCGACGGCAGCGGCATGATCCGCACCCAGCAACGCGAGGCCTACCAACTGCTGCAGGAGGCCGGCTGGCGCATCGTCGACGACAAGATGGTCGACACCACGGGCAAACCCGTGACCATCGAGTTCCTGCTGGCCCAGACCGAGTTCGAGCGCATCCTGCTGCCGTTCAAACGCAACCTGGCGGACCTGGGCATCGACCTGGTGATCCGCCGGGTGGACGTTTCGCAGTTCGTCAACCGTGTGCGTTCCCGGGACTTCGACATGATGGTGGGCAGCTTCCCGCAATCCACCTCACCGGGTAACGAACAACGGGAATTCTGGAAGTCCTCCAGTGCCGACAAACCCGGCAGCCGCAACTACATGGGCCTCAAGGATCCGGCGGTCGACCAGTTGGTGGAAGAACTGATCGACGCCGACTCGCGCAACAGCCTGATCGCCCATGCCAAGGCCCTGGACCGTGTGCTGCAGTTCGGTTACTACGTGATCCCCAATTGGCACATCAAGACCTTCCGCGTGGCGTACTGGGACCACCTCGGCCATCCGAAAACCCCGCCACGCTATGACGTGGGCACCGCCACCTGGTGGGCAAAGCCCAACGTAAAACCTGCCGTCCCCCTGGAAACGGCTACCGACACGAGCGCCGATGCGGCGAGCGGAGGCGATTAAATGCTGGCCTATATTGTTCGCCGCCTGTTGCTGATCATCCCGACGTTGTTCGGGATCCTGCTGATCAACTTCATCATCATCCAGGCCGCCCCCGGGGGGCCGGTGGAGCAGATGATCGCCAAGCTCGAGGGCTTTGAAGGCGCCACCAGCCGCATTGCCGGCGGCGGCGCCGAAGTCTCGGTGGCCGGTTCCAGCAGCTACCGTGGCGCCCAGGGCCTGGACCCGGCGTTGATCAAGGAAATCGAAAAGATGTACGGCTTCGACAAGTCGGCGCCGGAACGCTTGTGGATCATGGTCAAGAACTACGCCCGGCTGGATTTCGGCGACAGCTTCTTCCGTGACGCCAAGGTGATCGACCTGATCAAGGAAAAGATGCCGGTGTCCATCTCCCTGGGGTTATGGAGCACGCTGATCATGTACCTGGTGTCGATCCCCCTGGGGATCGCCAAGGCCACGCGACACGGTAGCCACTTCGATGTGTGGACCAGCTCGGCAATCATCGTCGGCTATGCGATCCCGGCGTTCCTGTTTGCGATCCTGCTGATCGTGGTGTTTGCCGGCGGCAGTTACTTCGACTGGTTCCCCTTGCGTGGGCTTACTTCCAACAACTTCGATGAGTTGAGCTGGGGCGGCAAGGTGCTCGACTACTTCTGGCACCTGGCGCTGCCCATCACCGCGCTGGTGATCGGCAACTTCGCGACCATGACCCTGCTGACCAAGAACAGCTTTCTCGACGAGATCAACAAGCAATACGTGATCACCGCCAAGGCCAAGGGCCTGACCAACCACCGGGTGCTCTACGGCCATGTGTTCCGTAACGCGATGCTGCTGGTGATCGCCGGCTTCCCGTCGGCGTTCATCGGGATTTTCTTCACCGGCTCGTTGCTGGTGGAAGTGATCTTCTCCCTCGACGGCCTGGGCCTGATGAGCTTTGAAGCGGCGATCAACCGCGACTACCCGGTGGTGTTCGGCACGCTGTTTATCTTCACCCTGTTGGGGCTGGTGGTGAAACTGATCGGCGACCTCACCTACACCCTGGTCGATCCGCGTATCGACTTCGCCAGCCGGGAGCATTGAGATGAACCTGTCCCCCCTCAATCGCCGCCGGTTCGAGCGGTTCAAGGCCAACAAGCGTGGCTGGTGGTCGCTGTGGCTGTTCCTGATCCTGTTCGGGCTGAGCCTGGGCGCGGAGCTGATCGCCAACGACAAGCCACTGGCGGTGCACTACGACGGCGACTGGTATTTCCCGGCGCTCAAGCGCTACCCGGAAACCACCTTCGGCGGCGAATTCCCCCTGGAAGCCAACTACAAGAGCCCGTATATCCAGGAACTGCTCAAGGCCAAGGACGCCTGGACCCTGTGGGCACCGATCCCGTTCAGCTACCAGAGCATCAACTACGACCTGAAGGTACCGGCCCCCGCGCCGCCTTCGCGCGTCAACCTGCTGGGTACCGATGACCAGGGCCGCGATGTGCTCGCGCGGGTGATCTATGGCTTCCGTGTGTCGGTGCTGTTTGCCCTGACGTTGACCGTACTCAGTTCGATCATCGGCGTGATCGCCGGCGCCTTGCAGGGCTTCTATGGCGGCTGGGTCGACCTGGCCGGGCAGCGTTTCCTGGAAATCTGGTCGGGCTTGCCGGTGCTGTACCTGCTGATCATCCTCGCCAGCTTCGTGCAGCCGAACTTCTGGTGGCTGCTGGGGATCATGCTGCTGTTTTCCTGGATGAGCCTGGTGGACGTGGTGCGCGCTGAGTTCCTGCGCGGGCGTAACCTCGAATACGTGCGCGCGGCGCGGGCACTGGGGATGCAGAACGGCGCGATCATGTTCCGCCATATCCTGCCCAATGCCATGGTCTCGACCATGACCTTCATGCCGTTCATCCTCACCGGCGCCATCGGCACCCTGACCGCCCTGGACTTCCTCGGCTTTGGCCTGCCGGCCGGTTCGCCGTCCCTGGGCGAACTGGTGGCCCAGGGCAAATCCAACCTGCAGGCACCGTGGCTGGGCATGAGCGCGTTTGCCGTGCTGGCGATCATGTTGAGTTTGCTGGTGTTTATCGGCGAGTCCGCTCGCGATGCCTTCGACCCGAGGAAATGAGATGAATCAGGACAATCTGATCGAAATCCGCGACCTCTCCGTCGAGTTCGTCACGGGCGAGCATCACCACCGTGTGGTCAACAACGTCAGCTTCGATATCAAGCGCGGCGAAACCCTGGCCCTGGTCGGCGAAAGCGGCTCAGGCAAATCGGTGACCGCCCACTCGATCCTGCGTCTGCTGCCCTACCCGCTGGCCCGGCATCCGTCCGGCACCATCACCTATTCCGGCCAGGACCTGCTGACCCTGAAGGAAAAGACCCTGCGGCATATTCGCGGCAACCGCATCGCGATGATCTTCCAGGAGCCGATGACGTCGTTGAATCCGCTGCACTGCATCGAGAAGCAGATCAATGAAGTGCTCGGCCTGCACAAGGGCCTGACCGGCAAGGTCGCGACCCGGCGCACCCTGGAGTTGCTGGAACTGGTGGGCATCCCCGAGCCGCACAAACGGCTCAAGGCCCTGCCCCACGAACTATCGGGTGGCCAGCGCCAGCGGGTGATGATCGCCATGGCCCTGGCCAATGAGCCGGAGTTGTTGATCGCGGATGAGCCGACTACGGCCCTCGACGTCACCGTGCAGTTGAAGATCCTGGAGTTGCTCAAGGAATTGCAGGCGCGTTTGGGCATGGCCTTGCTGTTGATCAGCCACGACCTGAATCTGGTGCGACGCATTGCTCACCGCGTCTGCGTGATGCAGCAAGGCTGCATCGTCGAGCAGGCCGAGTGTGAGACGTTGTTCCAGTCGCCCCAACACCCTTACACCCAGGAATTGCTGGCGGCGGAACCCAGCGGTGGTCCGGCCAGCAACGAAGTCGGCCCGCCGTTGCTGGAAGTCGATGACCTGAAAGTCTGGTTCCCGATCAAGAAGGGCTTCTTGCGCAACACCGTCGATTATGTCAAGGCAGTGGACGGGATCAACTTCAGCCTGCCCCAGGGCCAGACCCTGGGCATCGTCGGCGAAAGCGGCTCGGGCAAATCCACCCTGGGCCTGGCGATTTTGCGCTTGATTGCCAGCAAGGGCGGGATTCGTTTCGAAGGCCAGCAACTGGACACGCTGACCCAGCAACAGGTGCGCCCGTTGCGCCGGGAAATGCAGGTGGTGTTCCAGGACCCGTTCGGCAGCCTGAGCCCACGCATGTGCGTCAGCGAGATCGTCGGCGAAGGCCTGCGCATCCACAGGATGGGCACGCCGGCCGAGCAGGAAGCGGCGATTATCGCGGCGCTCAAGGAGGTGGGCCTGGACCCTGAGTCCCGCCATCGTTACCCCCATGAGTTCTCCGGCGGCCAACGCCAACGCATCGCCATCGCCCGCGCACTGGTGCTCAAGCCGCGCCTGATCCTGCTGGACGAACCGACCTCGGCGCTGGATCGCACCGTGCAACGGCAAGTGGTGGAATTGCTGCGCAGCCTGCAGGCCAAGTACAACCTGACCTACCTGTTTATCAGCCATGACCTGGCGGTGGTGAAGGCACTCAGTCACCAGTTGATGGTGGTCAAGCAGGGACAGGTGGTGGAACAGGGCGATGCGCGAGCGATTTTCGCTGATCCGCAGCATGGGTATACGCGTCAACTGCTGGAAGCGGCCTTTCTGGTGCCCTGCCCGGAGCGCCTCTGAGCGATGAGCACGCCCACCTCCTGCGTGGGCATGCCTCGCCATTGGATCACCGTGGCCGCCTACTCGACCTACAGCAACTCGGGATGACGCAGGCTATCAAGCGCAGGTAAAAACCCTCGACCATGAAGCTCCGCTCAAGAGCGTTTTCTTGGGCAACCTTGAAACGGAACTTCATTCATGTACGAATTTGCCCCGCTGATTGCCGCTGCGGCGACCGAGCCACTGCCTGCCAGCCCCGTCTTGTTTGCCACCCAGGATGATCTGAAGCTGATCAACAGCCTGGTTGCACTGCTGTCACCCGCCGCACCGCACAATTGGACGCTGCTGGGGCCTCCCGCGTTGATCGCGGTCGACCGCAATTCCAGGCTTGGCCAATGGATGGTGCTGTTCGGCAAGGCTATCAACCAGAGCGTGTTCCTGGCATGGGCCGACGCGCAGCACCTGGAGTATCGAAGCATCAAGGTCATGGGAAGCTCCCTGCACGCCAATGTCATTCACGAGGACCAACTGACTTCCAGGGCCTTTCATCTTCATGACGACCCAGGTTGGCTGGAAGTGTCCGCGCCGATCCTGGGCATCTGCGAGATCATTGATCCCAACCAACTGGGCGTGCCCTATATCGACTTGCCAAACGGCCACTGTACGTTTGAATTGCCACTCGAGTTGACGCTGGCGTTCTACGGCTACACGTTGCCCAAAAACCAGATCCAGGCACGGATGATTGTCGATGAGCTGCAGGCCTACCATGCCTTTCCAACGATGGGTGACAATGGCCGCGCGCAGTCGGCGACACGCCATGAAATGCACGTCCAGCATCTGGATTTGCTGCAACTGGCCGATAACCTCGAGCAATGCATGGCCAGCGCGGCAGCCACGGATGAACCCCATGACAGCTACCTCGCTTACCGCCACCGCCTCACGCTGAGGTCTGACTCTTTCGTAGCCCACACCTTGAAAGAGGCCGCGCAATTACTGCAGAGCGTGATCAATTCGATCGAGTTCACGCAAACGTTCCCGACTGCGTTGGGCCCCGATGAATACTTTATTTATTCCGGCGAGGATCATTCCCTGCGTGCCTCATCCGCAGAGCTCCAGGGGATCAGCATCAGCCTGCGTACACACCTGGGCGGTGCGCCAGTAGCGGGTCGGCTGATTCGACTGGCGCAATATGCATCGTTGCTGGGAGAACAGGTGGCCTCCAATAACAGCCTGAGCCTGGCAGAGCTCATGCACTTCTACGCCATCGAGGTCCCCCTCCAGGCCAGCGATGTGCACGCCCTGATCACGCGCCTGCGCCAGTCATCCGTGCCTGGGCAGCCGTACTGCAGTGAAGCGGCCCAGGATGCGCAATGGCTCAAGCGCAAACAAAACAGCCTGAGCGCCCTGAATAACTTCAATCGCCTGCAGACAGAGCTGGAGCGCGTCAGCGCTGGCAAACAACCCGATGAAAAGGTTGAGCTCGACGATACGGTCGAGCTGGACACTGACTCGATGTTCTACCAGTTGCTGGAGGAGAGCGCCGAGAAACTGCTGATGATGATCAAGCACAGATCATTTGTCGCCATTTGCGTGAAACGTGGCATCGACGACGAAAAGGCGCTGGTACTGCTGACTGAAGAGGGGTATGTAGGCGCGGACGACAGGGACGGCATGCGCAGAAGCCTCACGGACGATATCGTCTCCAGTCCAGCGCTCAAGCGCTATCTCACGCCCTTGCAGGAGCTGGCCAAACAGTTGGGTGGCGAGCTGCGCAGTGACATGAAGGCCACCCTCAAGCAGTTGATGAAGTTCCTGCGCATGCCCGAAGTGAAGACAGCGGAGCAGGCCCGGCAGGCGGCGCACTACCTGAGGGCCGTCAGGGCTGCGACACCACGGCTGGGCAACTACTGGCAAGGCCTGGGCCAGCCGCAGCCGTCATTGCTGACCTTATCCAGCACACAACGCCGACAGGTATACGAAGCGCAACAGGCGTTTGCACAGGCGCAGGGAGCGCCCCTGTTCAAGTGGCTCGGCGAACCTTGTTGGGCGGGCAAGAGCGCCCCCAGGATCCGCGCCGAAGCGGACATGCTGCTGAACCAGATGGTGCAGAGCCCGCGCAGCCAGCTATTGGTCGAGCGCCTGAACACCCTCGTCATCTGGTCCGATGCCGCACTGCACGGTACAACGCCGCAACAGCGCCGGCAGACACTGCTGCTCAGCGCACTGATTCTGAGCCTGGACGAACAGGCCGGCACACAACGCAACCTGGTCGGCGGGCTGGCCATCGACACCGATTACTACTGGGGTGACAACTGCGCACTGGTGCGCAGCAATCTGGAAGCCCTCCTGCACCAGACCCTTCTGGAGGGCGCCCCATTGGCCGCGCATTTGCTGCTCAGTGGCAGCGCGCCACAATTGCTGGTGCGCAACATCCCCGAAACTTTGCCTTACCTGTGTAACCAGAACTGGGTCGTGTTCAAGCAGTTCGTTGATTTCATCGAGCTGAAAACCCCTGGCGCCAGCCGGTACATGACACTTGAGAACATCATGACTCTGGTCCATAACCCTGCCACGACGCTCAACCGGGAATTCTGGGCGCTGCCTCCTACGGTCGATCCCGTCCTCGACTGGGCACGTGCCAATGGCGTAGTGGATACGACGGACACGGACCTGCCCTTTAAAGGCGAGCTCGCCGTGCGCACCTATGAGAAACAGAAGCGCACCCTCAACGATGCCTTCGGCTCGCTGCACACTCCCTATCCGGATCAGAAGGAGGCGGCATTGAGGTACCTGCGTGAGGTCTATCCGGATAACGCTCACCTGGACAAAACCGTGTTCATGCCGGCGCCCTTCCTTCCGCCCGGTATTCGCTATCCGCAAGTCAGCACCCAGGATATTTCCTTTTCCCTGGCCGAACTGTATCTGGCCGGTGAGTTAAAGCACATGGAACGCTGGAGGGCGATTCAGCCACAGGTACTGGTCAACAGGTTTTCGCCCCCTTTGAGAACGCTCAAGGACCACAACGCTGATGAAAACTTCCACGCCGCGCTCGAATCCCTACGTGAGAGCTATGTCGTGTACATTGCCTACCTGCTGTCCTGCCTGCCGCTGCCCAAGCGCGTCAGCCTGGAGCGGGGAAACATCGAACTGTACCTGCTGCGCAAACCATCTCCCTCTGCCCGGGACACGATGATCACCGCACATTTTGGATGCCTGTTGCGTGTTCGCTACCAGCGGGAGCGCTACCTGCTGCAACTGCTTCCCAGGCAAATGCTGGTCACGCAGCTGGCCAACCCGCCATCCGGCCTGCTGAATGACCCGGTCGCCCCAGGCCCTGTTCAGTTGCAGATCGATTGGAGCGCTTATCTCAACGGTTCCGAACCCGTGGCGGGCGCCAGTTCGCAGGTCCTGCTCCATCCCCTGGACACCACCCTCATAACGGATACCCAGGGTGACCCCGCCCCCATACCGAAGTCCTGGCAATCGGCACGACTCGAAGCGATTGCCAGGATGGTCGTTGACCAATGCCTGCTCAGTAACCACCGGGAGCTGAGCGAGTCCACGCAGAACCTCAACAATGTGGAAAAGGTCCTGATGATCAACAAACGCCGAAACGAGCGTTTGCACAATCTGAAACCCTATTAAGTCATCGGCTACCCAAACGCCAGGGTCTGTGCAACGATCCGTTTCTGATCTTGACTGCCCTGGAGTCGCGCCCATGACACCGCCAGCCCCTTTCCCCGCCGCACCGCGCTTCTGGCGCGACGAGCGCCTGCCGTTCATCGAAGCGCGCACCATCGCCGACGGGCGCAAGGTCACTTACACCCGTCACGCCCATGAGCATTTCTCCATCGGCGCGATCACCACCGGGCGCAGCTATTACCATTACGGCGCCGATACCTTCCAGATCAGCGCCGGCACCGTGGTGTTGATGAACCCCGGCGATGTGCATGCCTGCAACCCTATCCACGACCAGCCCTGGTCCTATCATATGCTGTACCTCGACACGCCCTGGCTGACCGAGCTGCAGTACCAATTGGGCTTCAGCACCGACCAGGGTTATCGCCCGTTCAATACGCCGCATACCCGTGACCCGCTGCTGTACAGCGGCTTGCTGGCGTTGTACCGGATGCTGGTGAACGAGCAGGCCGAATTGCTGCAAAAACAGAGTGCGCTGGTGAGTTACTTCAGCGAAGTCCAGCAGCGCCTGAACCCTTCACCCACACCGATGCGCGAGGTCAACCACAAGCTGGAGCGGGCCGCCGAGTACATCCGTGCGCACTGCACCGAGGCGTTGAAACTCGAAGACATCTGCCTGGCGGCCGAACTGTCGCCGTCGTACCTGATCCGCGCCTTCAAGCAGTACTACGGGCTGACGCCCCACGCGTTCCTGGTCAACCAGCGCATCCAGTTTGCCCGCACCCAGCTGCGCAAGGGCGAGTTGATCGCCGACGTGGCGCTCGCCGCGGGCTTTGCCGACCAGGCGCACTTCCAGCGCACCTTCAAACAGCATTTCGCCGCCACCCCGGGGCAATACCGCGAGGTGCTCAAGCCATCAGCAAATAACCCACACTGGCCACCAGCAACGCGGCCATCGAGCGGTTGAACAGGCGCACGCCTTGGGGATTGTCCAGGTAACGGCGTAGAAAGGTCCCGGCATAAGCCCAGCACGCCACCGACAGGTAGCAGATCACCAGGTAGAGACTGGCAAACAGCCAGACTTGCCGCCCATCGCCGTCGGCCACAAACAGGCCCATGCCCGCCACACAGGCCAGCCAGGCCTTGGGGTTGAGCCACTGCATGATCGCGCCGTAGAGCATGGATGGCGCCGTCGCGCTGCCATCCGCGTCGAGCTGGCCGTCATCCACCGCCAGTTTCCAGGCCATGTACAGCAGGAACGCCACCCCGCCCCATTGGATCAACTGGGTCAGGATGGGCCAGCGCACCAGCACCTCGTGCAGCCCCAGGCCGATCAGCACCAACAGCAAGGTAAAGCCAACGGCAGCGCCGAACACATGCTTCTGGCTGGCGACAAAACCGAAGCGCGCGCCGGAACTCAGGGCGACCACGTTGACCGGTCCCGGCGTGATGGACGTGGCCAGGGCGAAGGCGGCCATGGAAATGATCAAGCTCATTGCGGTTCCCTTTTTATGATGAGGCGTAAACAGGGTTCCACGGTATAAGGCCGGGTCAAATCGGTATTGAACAAAATCACCCTGGGGTGTGGATCACACAGTCTTCGACGCCACACACCCGCCATCCTCAGCCAGGATCTCGACCTAGTGCAGTGGCTTGGGCAAAGGTGTGTGGATGCCGGCGTTCAACGCTGCGTGGGGATGCGAATTTCGCCATCACGGCATTGGGTTTTCACACTGCGCGGGCAACCGGCGAAGGCCAGGTCCTTGGTCAGGCACACACGCACCTCCGACAGCACCTTGCCTTTGCAGATCACCGCCAGCCCATGGTTGCCCATGCGCGGGTTGCTTTCGCGAAACAGCGCTTCGATCTCGCGGGCCGGCAACGACGGTGGCGTGTTGAACGGTTGCAGTTGCGCAGGGATGGCAACCACGCCCAGCGCCGCATCGGTTTTCTCCAGGTACGCCAAGGGGTCCAGCCCGCTGCAGGTGCCGTGCTTGGCCCATTCGTGGGTGAGCAGCGAGCGCGTCGGGAACAGCGCCGCGCCTTTGTCCATCTCTTCGCGGCTCAAGCGCGATTGCGGCGCGCAGGTCGCCGGCCACCCTCCCCGCGCGTATTGCGGCCACAAGCCGTGCAGCACAAAGCCGTAGCCTTTGCCCGAACACTGCTCGTTGTCCGGGTGCGTCAGGCAGAAGGTCGGCGACCATGACAGCGACAACACATAAAAATCAAATTCCCCAGGCGTCCCTTGGCTACGCGGGGCCGCCATCGCCGTGGTGGCAAGTGCCAGCCACAGGACCATCCAGTATTTCATTCCGCTATTCCTGGGAAAATCATCCCGGCAGATTGGGGTTACGTTGCAGGACCTTGTCCAGGATCCGATCGGTCTTCAACGCCTCGATGGCCAGCGAAGGATGCTCGGCTTCGCCGCGAATATGCGCGTTCATGGCCACTACGTGGTGCCATTGGATATGCGGGTGGCATGGCACTTCCAGCACCTCGTTGGTCTCGCCCTCCAGGTGGAGCGGCTGGTCTTCGAAGACCGAGAACTGGATGCGCCCACGGCTGCCGATCAACTCGACCCGGTCCTCACGGCGGTCGGCGACGAAGTTCCAGCAGCCCATGCCCAGCGCGCCCGAGCTGAAGGTCCAGCAGGCCGTCACGGCGTCCTCGGCGGCGTAGCTTCCGGCCTGTCGTGCAGTGAAGCCCGCTACCTCGACAATGTCCCCGACCAGGTACTGGAACAGGTCGAAACCGTGGCTGGCCAGGTCGGCAAAGTAGCCGCCACCGGCAATGCTCGGGTCGGTGCGCCAGTTGGCGGCGCTGGCGTCCTCGGCGGCCGGCGGTTTGCACAGGGTCCAGGTCAGCTGGCGTAGCGTGCCGATGCGCCCGTCCTGCAGCCACGCGCGCACTTGCTGGAAACGCGGCAGCGAGCGCCGGTAGTAGGAAACAAACAGGTGCAGCCCGGCACGCTCGAAAGTGCGCTGCATCAGCGCGCTCTGTTCGGCGTTCAGCGCCATCGGCTTCTCGACGCAGCAATGCTTGCCGGCCGCCGCCACCATCAGGCTGTATTCCAGGTGGCTGTCGGGCGGCGTGGCGATGTACACGGCGTCCACTTCGGGGTCGTTGATCAGTGCCTGGGCGTCGGTGTAGTAACGGGCAATCCCATGGCGCGATGCATAATCGCGCACGGCCTCCTCGCGCCGCCCCATCACGGCCACCAGCGCCGAACCTGGCGCTTTGTAGAAAGCGGGTCCACTCTTCAATTCAGTGACACTGCCACACCCGATCATGCCCCAACGTACGCTGCTCATCTGTATTCCTCGTCCGTTTTCATCAATCGGGCAGTATCCACATCCCCACCGCGGCGCGCCATAACCACTTAGCATGACAATTGCATTACACTTTTATGACACTCATCCCGCTGCGGGGGCACAGACGATGAAAATACGCGCAACGGTCATTTGCGAACACGAGGGGCATATTCTCTTCGTGCGCAAGGCCAGGTCAAAATGGGCCTTGCCGGGCGGCAAGGTGGAACGGGACGAGCGCCCGGTCGGTGCGGCCGAACGGGAGCTGGAAGAAGAAACCGGATTGAACGTGGACGGGCTGCTGTACTTGCAGGAGCTTAAAGCCCGCGACACCGTGCACCATGTATTTGAAGCCTCGGTGGTGAATATCGCGGATGCACGGCCGCTGAACGAAATCGTCGACTGCCAGTGGCACGCCTATAGCGCCGTGGACGAACTGGACACCACCGACGCCACGCGGCACATCGTCAAATCCTTTCTGCGTCGCCTGTAATTCAGCACGCTGCCCGCGATGGCGCAATTCTAGCTTGACCCCGCCATTCGCTTAGGATTTGACGAACGTGGCAGCTTCGTCACGCCGCTGAAAGCAAAACTCAGTAAGAGATCTGAGACGGAGCGTTTGCCGCTGCGGATTCTGCTTCCGGGCGTTTCACTCGTATGTGCTCAGCCATGCCGTCCGTTTGCGCGCCTCCGAAATCTGCAATCGCGTCTAAAGAATTGGACTGTGCAACAGGTGACTGCGAGCCAGCTAATTTAGAGATATCGGTCATCGTTCCTACCTTCTTACTCTACCCAACGGAATGTGGGGTTTCTTTGAGCGCTATCTCTGTGGCTCGTCAGAATATCCAGTTCCATGAAAGGGCTCTTGCTTACGCTCTCGATTGATTTAATCCCTCGCAATGGCGGCTTGCACCCTTCCGGTTCGCGGTGTGTTTGCCTGCCCCCGCAAGTACAACGCTTCCACCAGCCTTTGCCGCTCGTCCCACGTCAAGGTTTCGGCAAACTGCGCCAATGTGCCGTCCACCAAGGCCCTGAGCGCCGCGTCGGCCTCACGCGCCTTGGCTAATTGCGCCTCCAACACATCACGCTTCAACGTCGGCGCTTCCAATTGCTTGATCACCCCCAGCCGCGCCTCACGCCCGGCCATGATCAGCGGCTGGCTGTCGTCGCGATTGCGGCGCAGCAGTTGGCGCAGTTCCCTGCGCCGCTCCGGCGGCAACTTGACCATCGCCTGGCGCAGGCCGTGCTGGTTAACCACCACTTCGGCAGGCCGGGCGTTGGCCATCCAGTGGTAGAGACCGCCGCCCACCCCACCGATCAAAAATACGTTGAGCAGGATCGAGACAAACAACCACGGTTTCAGGGATCTGGCGGTCATTGTTCGGTTTCCTCGGCGTTGACGCTGAAGACGACTTCCGCGTCGCCTTGATCAAAGACACTGGGCAGCACGTCGGAGGACAACATCGGCAGCGGCACGCTCATGGACGCCACCAGCATCCCGGTGACGATGCCGGCAATGCCCGCACCGACAAGGCCGGCGGGCGATAACCAGTTGGCATAGCGTGACCAGAATGAGCGTGGGGCGGATTGGCGGATCTGCCGGACCAACGCCGGGTCGGGGAACGCCAGTTGATGGCTGTCCAACTGGCTGTCGAGCCAACGTGCCTGCTGCAAGGCTACACGGGCATGGACGTTGCCGTTGTCGAGCAGCGCCTGGGCCGTTGCCCGTTCTGCCGCGGGCCAGCGACGCAGGTCCGCCCCATAGACGTCGGCCAGGTACACAAAGCGTTCGGGTGTCATGATGTTCCCCTTCCTGGGCGGGCGAGCCCGGGTGTATCGGCAAGTTGGCTGCGCAACTGGCGTCGGGCCCGCGACAGCAGGCTCTCCAGTGCCTCGACGCTGATATTCATCAGGGCCGCGGCGTCGATGTTCGACAGTTCCTGGTAGTACTGCAACACGATGGCTTCGCGCTGGCGTTCGGGCAAGGCCGCCAACGCGGCGGCCATGCGTGCACTGCGGTCCTGGGTCTCCAGTTGCTCTTCAGGCGATGGCGAGCTGTCTGCCACCTCCACCGCCGCCTCATCGCTCAGCGGGCGCTCCTTGCGTCGCCGCAAGCGGTCGTGGCACAGGTTCAGCGCGACCCGATGCAACCAGGTGTCGAAACGCGCCTCGCCACTGCGCCAGTGGGCGGCCTGGCGCCAGATGCGCAGGAAACTTTCCTGGGCCACGTCCTTGGCCTCGTCGGCGTCCCCCAGGATCCGACTGGCGAGCGCCAGCAAACGCGGGAGCTTGCGCGTCACCATTTCGTTGACGGCGGCAGGTTCGTTATTGCCGATACGCGCCAGCAGCTCAACGTCCGGATCAGTCTCGTTCAATCGGGCAGTTCTCAGGGCCAAGGGTCAGGGTTCAGCGGATCCAATGCCCTTCGCGCCAGTACCAGTTCGGGCCATGGGCTTCCCAATGGCCAGGCTCCCAGCGTGCATGACGCATCACGGGCTGCCAGTGGCCCGGCACCCAGCCGTAACCGCGCCCTTCCCAGCGCCAGTGGCCAGGGTCCCAGGCATAGCCGGGGCGCTCGGCCGGGATCATTTCCACACGCTGAGGCGGCGGCGCCTGCTGAATGATGATGTCGGTCTGGGCAAACGTCGGGGTGCTCACAAACGCGGCGAGGGCCAGCGGAGCAAGCAAGGCAAAACGCAATGTGGCCTGGGGTCTCATGGCAACTCCTCCATGCAACCCGCGAAAGTGCAGGTTGCTGATGGGTTGAACGGCGCGTGCGCAAAAATCCGTCGCGGGCTGCGCAGATTTTTTTCAGCAGGGGGCGAGACCAGTATTGCTCAGGGGCTGGCGGGGCTTGATGAAATGTTTGAAAGGCGTGCGACGGATTTTCGCCGGTCGCCGCGTTGAAGGATTAACCCCGGCCAACCCAAGAGGAAACACCATGTACCGTCGACTTACCCTGCTGGTTGCCGCTGTGCTGATCGTCAGCCTCAGCGGCTGCGTGATCGTGCCGGAACACCGTCATTGCTGCTGGCGTTACTACGGCGCAGTGGACGCGCCAAGCCATGCTGTCATCGGCTAGCTGGCCACCACCATGCTCGTCACACGACCTCTCGTCTGCTGCCTCGGCAAGCGCTTGACTCCCACCGTCGATCACACGACGCTCTGGGCACTTAGCCATCATTCGAGCCGTCCACCATGAGCATTGCCCCTCCGAGCCAGCCCGACAGCGACGTATACCGCACGCTGCTGGAATCGACCAAGGCCATCCCGTGGCGTATCGACTGGCAGAGCATGACCTTCAGCTATATCGGCCCGCAGATCGAAACGCTGTTGGGCTGGACCCCGCAAAGCTGGGTCAGCGTCGACGACTGGGTCTCGCGCATGCACCCCGATGACCGCGAATACGTGGTGAATTTCTGCGTGTCGCAATCCCGTGCCGGGGTGGACCATGAAGCGGATTACCGGGCTCTGACGGTGAACGGCGACTATGTATGGATCCGCGACGTGGTGCATGTGGTGCGCAAGGACGGTGAAGTCGAGGCGCTGATCGGCTTTATGTTCGATATCAGCGAACGCAAGAAGACCGAAGAACACCTGGTGCGCCTGCAAAAACAACTCGAGGAATATTCCTACCAGGATGGCCTGACCGGCATTGCCAACCGGCGCATGTTCGACACCGTGCTCGAGCGCGAATGGACCAGCGCCCAGCGCAGCCAGTTGCCACTGTCATTGATCATCCTGGATATCGATTTTTTCAAGCAGTACAACGATCACTATGGCCACATCAAGGGCGACGAATGCCTGCGCCAGGTCGCGCATACCCTGTCACTGGCCGCCAACCGGCCGCGGGACTTCATCGCTCGCATCGGCGGTGAGGAGTTTGTGTGGTTGTTGCCGGAAACCGACGCGGCGTCGGCCAAACAGGTCGCCGGACGTTGCCTGCACCTGATCCGCCAACAACAGATCGATCATGACTTTTCAGCGGTGTCGAACCTGCTGACCCTGAGCCTGGGCGTAGGTACGCGCATCGTCAAACCCGACAGCCCGATGCTGGGTTTTGTCGAAGATGTCGACAAGTTGCTCTACCGGGCCAAACGCAACGGGCGGATGCGTGCGGAGTTTGCAGAAGGTGAAGTTTGACGCCGGGGGTTAAATTCCAGGCAAAAAAAATCCCAAGTAGCTGATGGAAACTTGGGATTTAAAAATGCATAAACCGTGGGAGGTGAACGCCCGGCTATAGTAACCAGTGTAAAAAGCTGTAACAAGAAAATTTTATATCCTTTCGTCGGATTAAAAGCATTGTAAGTCCTTCAATAACCACATGTTTTTTAAGGTGGCGAAGCATATAAGTGCCACTTTTTGGTGCAACTACCGCCGATATTTCCACTTATAAAAAAGGGTTATTAGTTAAGGCGGCGTGGCACTCTTCGACCCGTTCTCCCCCAATTGCTTGCAGGTATCGCGAAGTTCCAGACCCGCGGAGGTGGCCACACTGGCGACCCGCTCAACCTGCCGGCAAAGTGCCAAACGCTCGGCCGCTTCTTCGCGCTGGCGATCCGCCTTGGCGTTGAGCTGCATGAAATAGCCCCCGAGCAACATCGCGACACACAATACGCCAAGCGCAAAATAGCGCAGGCTGTTGGATGAAGGGGGGGGTGCCGGGGTCACGGGCTTACCCTGCCCGGCTCTGTTTTGACAGCAAACCTGGAGCGCCTCGGGCAGCCCCCTCCCGGGACCGGCGTCGCGGCGCGAATAAGCGTGTGCATACCTGCCTCCTCTACCAAGGGAGCAATTGTATGCAAATAGAAACATCGGTTTGTCGTGGTTTTGTAAAGCCTGCACTCGATTACTTGCGTGCCACTTTGTAACGCACGCAATCCTGATAGAAACTCTGGCGAATCGCTTCGGGCTTGAGCCGTGAACGACTGTCATAGGTCTGTTCGGTGATGCCCATGGCCATCATGCGCATCCAGGATTTACTGAACTTGATGGTCTGGATCTTCTGCCGCGCCGCGTACAGCGACACCCCCGACAGCTTGAGTTCCTGGGCCCTGGCGGCCGTGCCGGCGCCCCAACTGCACATGTACTTGTCACCCTCGCGCAGCTCCCGTGCCTGCACGGCAGCCGCGCCGCCGGCCAGGGAGCAGGCGATCAGCATGATTCCAACAGTGCGCATTTGCTTCCTCACCTAACCACCTGAAAATAAAAGCGATTCTGGCGAGAATTTTGTTACAAAGGGGCCATTAAATTGCCTTATCGTCGTGCCATCACCATTGGTAGGTCGCACTCGCCTGCACGGTGCGCTGCGAGCCGTACCAGCACCACGAGTAGGAATAGCACGACGCGACGTACTCTTTGTTCGCCAGGTTGGTGGCGTTCAGGGCCAGGCGCAGGTTGTCCTTGAGGTTGGCGATGTTCGGAATGTCGTAGTGCACCGCCGCATCGAATAGGGTGTAGCCCGGCACCTTCAGGGTGTTGGCGGTATCGCCCCAGGACGAACCGACATACCGCGCACCCGCGCCGGCACCGAAGCCCTTGAGGTTGCCATCATGGAAGGTGTAGTCGGCCCACGCCGACGCCGTGTGGCGCGGTACCGCATAGGTGGTGGTGCCCTCGGCGTTGATGGCCGGGCCTACGCCGATATCGCTGATGGGAGCGTAACGCACGGTGTTATTGGATTTGCTGATGCGGTTATCGAGGTAGGCATAGGCCGCCGTGATGTCCAGGTTGTCGTTGAGACTGGCCTTGCCTTCCAGTTCAAAACCACGGGATTGCACTTCGCCGTCCTGGCTCTGGCAGCGACCGCTGCCGCACAGGTGGGTGGGGTCCGGGTCGGTGGTGAGGACGTTGGTCTGGCGCAGGTCGAAGATCGCCGCGGTGATAAAGCTGTTGCTGCCCGGCGGCTGGTACTTGATGCCGATTTCATACTGCTTGCCTTCTGTCGGTTTGAATACCGATCCGCCGTAACCGGTGCCCGACTGCGGGTTGAACGACTCCGCATAGCTGGCATAGGGCGCCAGGCCGTTATCGAAGAGATAGACCAGGCCAATACGCCCGGTAAAGGCCTTGCTGTCCAGGGAGGACTGGCTCTTGGCCCCGGTGCGCAAGGTCTTGGTGGTGCTGTCGGTGCTGGCCCAGTCATAACGACCGCCGAGCAACAGCACCCATTTGTCCCACTTCATCTGCTCTTGCAGATAGACACCGGTCTGTTCGCTGCGTGACGTACCGTCGGTGGTGTACGCCGGTACCGGCACGGCCGCGCCATACACCGGGTTGAAAATATCCAGGGTCGGCCCGGCGGTATACGTCCCTGAGCCCAACAGGGTGTCGGTGCTGGTGTTCTGGTAGTCGAGCCCCATCAGCAGGGTGTGTTGCAGTGGGCCCGTGTCGAATTTGGCCTGCACCTGGTTATCGAGGGTGTAGGCATCCATGTCAACATCACTGGCAATGGTGGAACGTCGAATGGTGCGGTAATCCGCCATCAGGTAGTTGCTGTAGAGGCTGCGATACCGTCCTTCGCTGCGCAGGTAACGCGCGTTCTGGCGCACCGTCCACACATCGTTGACGTGATGCTCGAAGGCCCAGCCGATGGAGTAGTACTCGCGATCGCTTTTCTCGAAGTTCTTTTCGCCGTCGTAGAAGTCCACGTCGATGCTGCGCCCGGTCGGGCTGTGCAATACCGAGCCCCAGGCCGGCACCGAACCGTAGGACGCGCCCTTGGGGTCCTTCTGGAAATGCCCGAGCAAGGTCAGCGAGGTGTCTTCGTCCGGCCGCCAGGTGAACGCGCTGGACAACGACTGGCGACGGGTTTCGGTGTGTTCGACCTGGCCATCGGCATCGTCGAACAGCCCCGCCACGCGGTAGGAATACACGCCTTGATCGTCAATCGGCCCGCTCAAATCGAAGGTGGTGCGCTTTTTGTTAAAGGTGCCGTATTCGACGCCCACTTCATGGAAGGGCGTATCCAGCGGGCGCTTGCTGACCATATTGATCACCCCGCTCGGCGTGCCCTGCCCGTACAGCACCGACGCCGGGCCGCGCAGCACTTCGACGCGCTCCAGGTCAAAGGCATCCTTTTGCGGCAAGGCATCACGGCTCGACGGCATGCGCAGGCCGTCGAGGTAAGTGGCCGGGGCAAACCCACGAATGGTCAATTGGTCGAGACGCGACGCCGTGGCACCGCGGGTTTCCGGGATGACCGCGGCACTGTAGCGCAGGATCTGGTTGAGGCTCTCGGCGTTCTGCGCACGCATCTGGTCTTTGGTGACGATGGAAATCGACTGCGGGGTTTCGATCAGCGCGGTATCGGTCTTGGTGCCCGACAAACTGCGCGTAGCCACATAACCGGACACCGGCCCGGTAGGGCTTTCGGCCTGGTACGCGCCGCTGATGGTGGTGGCCTGCAGCTCCATGGCACCGCCGTTATCCGGGATGGCTTCCAGGCGGTAGCGGTCGGCCGAGAGCTTCAGCGCCTGCAGGCCGCTGCCGGCGAGCAACTGGGTCAGCGCCACGTCGGTGGCGTATTGCCCGCTCAAGCCGTTGCTGCGTTTGCCGCGTGCCAGGCTCGCATCAAACGCCAATACCAGGCCCGCCTGCTCGGCCAGGCTGTTGAGCGCCTGGCTCAAGTCACCGGCCGGAATCTGGAAGCCGCGTACAGCACTGCGGCTTTCTTCGGCGAAGGCGGATTGGACGTTCAACAACGGCACGGCGGCAAAAGCCAACGCCACTGACAGGGCCAGTGGGTGCAAGGGGCGAGCAAGGCGCGACATGGGAAATCCTGGGTAATAGAGGTTCTATTAACCATGACGGCCAGGTCGGCAAATCGGGCAAGGATGAGAGCAGTTTTTATTTGAGAGGCGTAGATCGGTGTGTTGTGTTTCCCTCATTAACCCCACGCCACCACCAACAACCCCACCCCCAACGTCAGGCACAACGGCGAATAGAACCACGTATCCCACCGCGCAAACCGTGACCCGCCGACCTTCTTGAAAAACCCCACCAACTCCGAATCCCCAATCGCCCTGGCAAACATCAGCAGGGCGATCGCGCTGATTCCCCATTGCAGCGCCGCATGGGAGACCGCCGAAAAGTACAGCCCGGCCCGCAGGCACACCAGCAGCGCAATGCCGACCAAGCCCATCGCCACCAGAAAGGTACCCAGCGCCGAGGGCTTGAATGCAGGGCGAGGCCCGCTGGCGAATTCGCCGGGCAGTTGGGGGATGGCGGCGAGGCTGCCGAGTTTGCCGCCGGCAGCCCAGTACAGGTGCACCATGCTGATGCAGGTAAAAACGCCGACGATGCATCGTGCGATGACAAAGCTCATGGCGGGTTCTCCCTGAAAGGTGCGAGACAGGATAGTCGCCCTGGGATTTTTTGCAGGCATTTCGTCGGCGGCTGATGGTAAAGTGCCGCCCCATGAAACTCGCCCGCGCCGACCGCTCGCTTATTGCCTGGATGCTCTATTGCTGCGTCCTGTTCAATGTGTTCGCCTGCAGTATCGGTCACGGGCAGATGGTGGGGATGCAACTTAACGGCATCGGCGGGCAGTTCTGTACCGTCGACCCGCGTACCCAGGCGCCCAAGCCGTCCAACTCCACTGATGAGAGCCTGCCGACGCTGTCCAAGGCGTTCGGTTGCCCGCTGTGCTCAACCGGCGGCATGGGCCCGGCGCTCAGTTCCAGCCTGAATGTGGCGGTGTTGCCACAACCCCATGCACCACCGCCGGCCGTGGTGCTGGCTGCTGACATCCCTGCCCGCTTCACCTGGCCCACGGCTAACCCGCGCGCGCCACCCGCCTTCGCCTGATCCCTTTGCTTTCCCATCTGCACTGACCGCCGGTTCCACACGGAATGACGGACGGCCGTGCGTTGTTTTCAAGCCAAGTTTTTCAGGATTCAACCATGAAACATCTACCCCTGTTGGCGGGCCTGTTCGGCTGCCTGCCTGTCTGCGCCTGGGCCATCGAACTGGCTCCAACCACCATTGATGGCGAATCAACTGCCGAACCCGGCCTCACCCTGGATCAATCCAGCGGCGTGGCGTCGCGGCTGGGACTGAGCGTGCGGGAAACCCCGGCATCAGTGGCCATTGCCAACCGCAATGACATCGAACGCCATGGCGCCAAGACGTTTCGCGATGCCGCCAACACCCTGCCCGGCGTCAACGCCAGCGCGCCACCGGGTTTTGGCGGGTTTGTCTCTTACCGTGGGTTTACCAGCAGCCAGATCACCCAGATGTTCAACGGTATCAATGTCGCCACAGGCCTGGCCCGGCCAGTGGACGCCTGGATCTATGACCGGGTGGAGCTGGTCGGTGGCCCCTCCTCCTTGATCAACGGTGCCGGCTCCGTCGGCGGCTCGCTCAACTATGTGACGAAGCTGGCCACCCGCGAGGAGCAGGCCGCCGAAGGTCAGCTCACCTATGGCAGCTACGACACCACCGGCATGGCATTCGGCGTCAATCACGCGCTGACCGAGCCCGGCGCCGACGTGCAGCATTACGCGCGCCTGGATGTGAGCCGCAACACCAACCACAGCTACATCGACCGCGACCAGCGTGAGGCCTGGAGCCTGGCGTTTTCCCTGCTCAGCGACCTCACCCCCGACCTGTCCCATACCCTGGCCCTGGAATACCAGGATGAACAGGAAGACAGCCCTTACTGGGGCACGCCGGTGCTCAATCCCAAGGCCGGCGAGCTGAAGATCGACAAGCACAACCGTTTCAATAACTACAACGTCGCCGACGGCCGTTACGAGCAGCGCACGATCTGGGCGCGCTCGATCATCGACTACCGGATCAACGACAGCACGACGCTGAAAAATACGCTCTACCACCTCGATAGCCAGCGTGATTACCGCAACCTCGAAACCTACCAATACAACGCCGACAACAGTGCGGTAAACCGCTCGACCGCCTACCAGGTGCGCCACCAGGGCGAACAGCACGGCAACCAGTTCGAACTGCGCCATGACGACCGTCTGTTCGGCCTGTCGACCACCTGGTCCGGTGGTTTTGAGTACAAGATCAACAGCACCACTAACACGCCGCTGAATGTGCCGGGCAACAGCACCGTGGACCCGAACGGCTTCAACCCTGGACACTTCTACGACATCCCGCGTACCCGGGAGAATTTTGGCAAGGACAAGACCAATGAGGTCACCACCAAGGCGCTGTTCGTGGAAAACCGCCTGGGCCTTACCGATAAACTTTCGCTGCTGAGCGGCCTGCGTTACGACGCCATCGACCTGGATGTGACCAACCACCGTGCGATCACGGCCACCAACCCACGGCACTTCAAGCGCCGTTGGGAACCGGTGACCGGTCGCGTCGGCCTGACTTACCAGTTCACCCCATCGGCCAATGTCTACGTGCAATACAGCACCGCCGCCGAACAACCGAGTACAACCACCCAGGTGTTCGATGTCTCGACCGGCAAACAATGGGAGGTGGGCAGCAAGTTCGACTACCTGGACGGCCGTGGCTCGGCCACCGTTGCTGTCTATAAGATCGAACGCAAGGACTTTGCCGTAACCGACCCGCAGGACCCGACCACGAGCATCCCGGTCGGCGCGCAGTCATCGAAGGGCATCGAGCTGGCCAGTTCATTGCGCATCACGCCCAGGCTGCTGGCGGAAGGCAACGTCGCCTGGGTGGATGCCGAATACGATGAGTTCAACGAGAAGATCGCCAGTGGCGCGGTGGTCTCGCGCAAGGGCAATACACCGACCAACGTGCCCAGGCGCGTCGGCAACCTGTGGTTGACCTATGACTTTGCCGAGGACTGGCAAGGCGGCGTGGATGCACGCTATGTCGCCGAGGTGTATGCGGACAATGCCAACACCCAGACGGTGCCGGCCTACACGCTGTTCGGGACGTTCCTGCGCTACCAGGTGGATTCACACACCTCGGTGACCGGCCGGGTGCGCAACCTGACCAATGAGGTGTATGCCGAGTTTGCCCATGTGTCCCCGGCGTATTACCTGGGAGCGCCACGGACATTCGAGCTGGCGGTGCAAACCAGATTCTGAAGCGACACTGCAAACAACATGTGGGAGGGGGCAAGCCCTCTCCCACATTATTTTTGATCTCCGCTCGGCAATAAGCGCCGTGCTTACTTCAAGCTGGCTTCGACCTTCTGCGCCACATCCTCGGTCAACCAGGCCTTCCACACCTCCGGATGCTCCTTGAGGAATGTCTGGGCCACCTCCCGGGGCGCGGTGTGGTTCTCGCTCATGGTCGCCAGGGCTTTATTCAGCGGCTCGATCGGAAACTCGACCTTCTCGAAAAACCCCGCAATCTGCGGATGTTCCTTCTGGAACGGCGTGGACACGCCAATACTCAGCTTGGATGCCAACGACCGAGTGGGCTTCGGATCGGGGTTATCCGCATCCGTCAGGGTCTTCCAGGCCTCGGCATCGAACGGTGGCTCTTCCAGCTGGATCAACTTGTAGCGCCCCATCAACGGCGTCGGCGACCAGTAGTAGAACAACACCGGTTTGCCGCGACGGATGGACGAGGCAATTTCGGCATCCAGTGCAGCTCCCGAACCGCTGCGGAAGTTCACGTAGCTGTCATCCAGGCCATAGGCCTTGAGCTTCTGTTTGTTGACCACTTCCGAGGTCCAGCCGATGGGGCTGTTGAGGAAGCGCCCCTTACCGGGAGACTCCGGGTCCTTGAACACGTCCTTGTAGCGCGCAAGGTCCTTCACGCTCTTGAGGTCCGGTGCCAGGGGCTTGATACCTTTGGACGGATCACCCTTGACCACGTATTCGGGCACCCACCACCCTTCGGTCGCCCCCTTGACCGTATCCCCCAGGCCCACCACTTTGCCTTCGGCCTCGGCCTTGACCCACACCGGGCTGCGGCCGGCCCACTCTTCACCGATGACCTGGATGTCGTTCTTGGCCAGGGCGGTTTCCAGGGTGATGGTGGTACCGGGCAAGGTGTCGGTGGGCAAGTCGTAGCCCTTCTCGACGATGACCCGCAGTATTTCGGTGATCAGGCTGCCGCTTTCCCAGTTCAGGTCGGCAAAGTGCACCGGCGCTGGCGCGGCCGAAACTGACAGTGAAGCCACCGATAGACCCAGGGTCGTCAGCGATGCAGCCAACAGCGTTCTCAATCCTTTCATGCCCTTGCACCTCGCGATGTCGCAGCAAACAACGAACGGCTTTGCTGTCTATGCGCGAAGCCTCTGAATAGTTAAGTCAACTCAACTGTAGTAGAGGTTCCGGGAGATAGGAGATGTTCGCAGTATTTACCGATTATTCACTGGCCTTGAACGTCACCAGCTCACCCTTGCGCCATTTGGCGGCCTTGCCGGTCACGGCCTTGAGGGTCTTGGTCAGGCCTTCCTGCAGTTGTTCATTGGCGGCAAACACCAGCATCACACTGTGGCCTTCCTTGAAGACGATGCCCTGGCCCTCGGGCGAGGACACAAAGGCATAGTCGCCCAAGCCATACACCGTCAACTTGATGTCGCGGAACTTGAGTTCGAACTTGCCACCTTCGCGACTGGGCAATACCGCAGCACGGAAGTGGTCGCCCACCTTGAGCTCCAGACGGGGTTTGTCATCCACAACCATTGCCGCTTCGGTATCGATTTCGGCGATATAGATACCTTCCGGCGTCTGCTCGGTGATGTAAACAAAACGGGATTGAAACTGCTTGACCAACTTTGCGCGCAAATCACCCAGCACGAACAACGCGTGCATATCCAGATTACTGACTGCCAAGGAAGCGCCCCCACATCGAAATAAAGCACTGACCGCCAGAGCGGGCAGCACAAAGAAACGGCCATCTCGGCACGATCACACAACACATTCATTGAAAAACTGAAGAAGACCCCGTTGCTGCGCCCAAAGCCCCGGACAGGCATGCACGATGGGCCTTGCGCAGGGACATCAGGCATCGCAGGAAATCACAGGTTCAATAACCGGAGAATACCGGTCGACCCGCTTCAGAGAATAACACTATTAAAAACGCAGTTTCCGACAGCTCATATAAACAAAAACATCTCGGCGTGGAACCAGACGCCGACTGCCGACAACAATACTAAAACAGCGACACGGGTCAAAACCACCTGTAACGCTGCTGGTGGGTCAACAAGATCGATCGACAGGAGCTGACCATGCAACGACGCCAATACGACGCTACGTCTTCCCGCACTCGCTCATCATGTCAGGACGAACAGCAATACTACTGCTTACGCAGTCCCAACGGGTACCCCAATTCGGTTCTTTACCAAGTTGTACCCGCCGGAAGAAACTTCTTCCATATCCGCGAAGTCACCAGTGGCAGGATCAAAGGCTTTCGCAGCGACCACATCAAGGCCTGCGAACTGGCCAAGCGGCTGGAGGCCTCACTGCACGGCGGAATCGTTTCGTCACCCGGATGACTTTACTGCGCCGCCGCCCTTCAACAACTGCCATACTGGCCTGTCCATTGGAATTTGCCCCCGCACGGGCCAGGTTTCATCAGTGCTGTTGGTTACCTCGAAGGGAAGGCGATACGTGACGGAATTTGATATTGGCGAATTTTTCATCCATGGCGACGCAAGGGAAGTAGACGGTGAGTTTCAAGCAGTGATCGTGATGCGCGCCAAGCCGCCGTTGACCACCGTTACCACGCACCAGGTCGAAAAAGACCGTTGGTTCAAGACCCTCGATACTGCCGCCAGCGCCGGAAAAGAATCCGCCCAGGCACTCAAGGCAGCAGTGGATTCAGGGGCACTGACCTCCTGACAATCCGATCGAACTCTACCGCGCCACAAGCCTCCCATGCATAACGATCCCGAAACCCGCACGGAGACTGACATGGACGCGCCAATACCGACACTCGAAACCTTATTTGAACAACTGGGCCTGGACTCAACCCCCGAAGCTATCGACGCCTTCATTGTCGCGCACCCGCTGAGTGACGACGTCAAGTTGATCGACGCGCCGTTCTGGACGCCGCAACAGGCACAGTTCCTCAAGGAAGAACTGCGTGAAGACGCCGATTGGGCCATGGCGGTGGATGAGCTGAACCAGCGCCTGCATCAACCGCAGTAATCCACACAATGCCGGCTGCCTGGGCGCAATAGCGCTTGCCAGGCAGCTGGTATTTCCCCGCCTCACAGACAACAACACGCCCTAGCCCGCAGCCTTCGCTCCCTCCGGCTTATACCCCAGGCGCAGGCCACCCCAATGCCGCCCCCGGACCATGATCGGCACCGACAAGTCGTGCATCAACTCGCCGGTATCGCGGGTGTAGGTCTGCAATAACACCGCTTGCTGGTGGCTGCCGCAGCGGATGCCGGTGCGGTCTTCGAACTTGCGCTTGGTGCGGTTCTGCACCGCATCGACCTGGGCATCGCCGGTCAGCGCCTGGGAAAACGCCTTGTTGTGCGTCGGCACATAGCCCTGGGGCGTGCAGGCAATGGCAAATACCAAGCCTTCATGGCGTGGCAGCAGTGCTTCCTGGATGGCCGGCAGCACCTGGTCGGTGTAGCCATCGAACCGGCTGTGGTACTTGCTCGGGCTGGTGTTGGGGATCAAGGTGTAGCTGCGGTCGAACAAGTCATCCAGGCTGATGCGGTTCTGCTGTACATCGGCTTCGAATTGCGCGGCAATCCGGCTCGCGCCTTCGCGCGCCAGGTCGTAGATGCGCTGGTGATAGTCATCCAGCCCGACTTCCGCCAGGCGCTCGCTGATCGTTTCGGCCTGCCCTTCCATCTGCACAGCGGCATCGGCCAACTGGCGGGTCTGCTGGTCGCTCACGATAAGATCGCTGCGCATTTGCTCCACGGCATGGAACAGGCTGTCGAGTTGGGCGCGGTTGTTGTCGGTGCCCTGGGCGATTTCATTGACCTGGCCTTCCACACCCGCCGCCAGGCCGGCAATGTTCTCCAGGTGCTCGCCGGCGTGCTCCACCTGCTCGACACCGGTGTGCAAGTCTGCCGAGAGCTGGCGAATCTGCTCAACCACCTGGGCAGTGCGTTGCTGGATATCCGCCACCATCACCCCGACTTCATCGGTGGCCGTGGCCGTGCGGCCCGCCAGCCCACGCACTTCATCCGCCACCACGGCGAACCCGCGACCGTGCTCACCGGCCCGCGCCGCTTCAATCGCGGCGTTGAGCGCCAACAGGTTGGTCTGGCTGGCGATGGACTGAATCACCAGGGTCACCCGCTGGATTTCTTCACTGCGTTGGCTCAGGGCTTCAATCAACTCCCGACTGGCGTTGGCGCGCTGGCTGAGCTGATGCATACGAATGATCGACTGGGCCAGCACTTCACGGCCTTCAGTGCTGCGCTGATGGGCCTGGCTGGCCGCCTGCAGGGCCTCGCGACTGAGTTGAGAGGTGACCTTTTCGGTGCTGATCATCACCTCGGCACTGCTGACGATCTGCTTGGCCGCGCCCAATTGCGATTGCACTCGAGCCGCCAGTTGCTTGACCGAGTAGGCGACGCCGGCAGCGGACAGTGCGTTGTGGCTGGTGGTATAGGACAGATCGCGGGTCAGCTCGCCAATGGCATCGGCAGTGGCGGGCGGTGCCGTGCGGGAGGTGCGGTTCATAAGGCCTGGCAGCCAGATCACCAGCAAGGCAATGGGCAGGCAGAGGTAGATCGGCAGGCTGGCAAACGCCAGGCCCAGCAGTACCAGCACCAGGGCGGCGCTCTGCAGGAGCGGCATCAACCAGCCAGGCAACCCGCGCACCACCGGTTGCGGTGGCACTGCTGCGCCCATCAGAGCTCCGTCTCCAGCCATCGTCGTTACCCCACTGTTTGTCATTTTTGTCCCTGCATTAAACGCCACTATCCAGCCATTATCCATGGGCCTTTAGTGGGGTAGCTTGCAGCAGATCAATAGACGGGGCGTAACGGGTCTTTCTCCGGGGAACCGCCCAGGCGATCCCCCAGCTTCAGCGCATCAGGCTTGGCGCTGGTGCTTGTCGATCTGCTCGTGGCGCTCTTGCGCTTCGATGCAGTACTTGGTGGTCGGGCTGATCAGCAGGCGCTTGAGGCCGATAGGCTCGCCGCTGTCATCGCACCAGCCGAAGGAGTCTTCCTTGATGCGTTCCAGTGCACGCTCAAGCTGCGGCAGCATGCGCTGGTCGCGGTCGATGGCATTGACCAGCCAGGTGCGCTCTTCTTCAACGGAAGCGGCGTCGGCCGGGTCGGCCGGGGTGTCCAGGCTTTCAATGGCGATGCGGTTCTGCTCAATGCGCTCGTGGTGTTCCACCTTCATGTCCTGCAGCAACTTCTCGAAAAAAGCGTGCTGTTCGGCATTCATGTAGTCATCCGCCGGCATGGCCAGCAACTTTTCCTTTGTCATTGATTTCTCTATAAAAAATACGTGCATTAAGGCGAATAAGGGAGCGTTCCGGTCGACCTCTGCAGGTCTCGGAAAGGCGCCATCCATTCCAAGCGCCACCCGGCACTCAATTTACGAGGGGCGGCAGTCTAAGGCCGACTTGAGGGCACAGCAACTGAAATGACAGGCATTTTTTCCGATATAACCCCCAAAGGCACCAGGACGGGCTTGGCGAATGGTCATCGGAGTGCGTTTATAGCAGGAAAGTTCGTACAGCAGCTATAAGCCGCAAGCTGCAAGCGACAAGCTGTAGAGCTCATCGGAATTGCAGCTTGCAGCTTGAAGCTCAGCGCTTGAGCTTGCGCTTATTGCGGTACTGGTCGATCACCACCGCCACCACAATGATCAGGCCTTTGATGATGTCCTGGATATACGCATCCACCCCGACAAAGGTAAACCCGCTGGCCATCACCCCAAGGATCAGTGCGCCGATCACGGTACCGGTGATACGCCCTACCCCGCCCGCCAGGCTGGTGCCGCCGATCACCGCGGCGGCAATCGCATCCAGCTCATAGGACATGCCCATGCCCGCCTGGCCGGTGGCGGCGCGTGCCGAGGCCACCACACCCGCCAGGCCTGCCAGGAGGCCGGCAATGCTGTAGACGATGATCAGGTGCCGCTTGACGTTGATCCCCGACGTCCGCGCCGCCTGCATATTGCCGCCAATGGCGTAGGTGTACTTGCCGTACTTGGTGTAGCGCAGGGCGATATGGAAGATCACCGCCACCACCAGGAAAATGATCACCGGCATCGCGCCATGACCGATGGCCGTGTACGAATCCGAGAGCATGCTCACCGGCTGGCCTTCGGTGTAGTAGCGCGCCAGGCCACGAGCCGAGACCATCATGCCCAGGGTCGCGATAAACGGCGGAATACCGGTGACGGCGATGATGCTGCCGTTGATCGCCCCCGCCAGCAGCCCCACACCCAACCCCATCGCCACCGGAATCCACACCGGCAAGTCCGTCAGCGAAGGGAACACCGCGCGGGAAAAGTCGGAGGTTTGCGCCAAACTGGCGGCGATCATCGCCGACAGCGCCAGCACCGAGCCCGACGACAGGTCGATCCCCGTGGTGATGATCACCTGGGTCACCCCGATGGCCAGCAGGCCGATGATGGACACTTGCAGGATCATCAGCACCAGGCGCTGGGAGTTCATCAGGAAGCTCTGGTCCCGCACGATCCAGCCAAACAGCTCAAACACCAGGCCGATGCCGATCAGCACCAGGAAGATGCTCAGCTCGGTGGGCAAGCGCCGACGGTGCTTGACCGGGGCCGTGGCAGGCTTGTTGTCCGTTATTGCGTTCATAGCCAATCACCTTCTTATTCTATGGCACGGGCCAACCGCAGGCCCGCGCGGCTGTTCGTCAGTGGACCGCGGTCATACCGGAGGCCAGCTGCATGACTTTTTCCTGGGTCGCATCGGCGCGATCCAGGGTGCCCATCAGTTCGCCTTCGTGCATCACCATCACCCGGTCGCTCATGCCCAGCACTTCAGGCAGCTCGGAGGAAATCATGATCACCGCCATGCCTTCGCTGGCGAGGAAGGCGATGAGGCGATAGATCTCGGCCTTGGCCCCCACGTCGATGCCCCGGGTCGGTTCATCGAGGATCAGCAAGCGTGGGTTGGTCATCAACCAGCGCGCCAGCAAGGCTTTCTGCTGGTTGCCGCCGGACAGGGTGTCGATGCACTGCTCCAGGGACGGCGTCTTCACCCGCAGTTTCTTGCACATGTCCTCGCACAGGGCGCGCAGGGCTTTCTGCTGGATAAAACCGTTGCCCGAATAGTGCGGCAGCACGGCCATTTCCATGTTTTCCAGCACCGACAGGCAGGGGAACAGGCCACTGAGCTTGCGGTCCTCGGTCAACAGCGCAAAGCCTTTTTCGATGGCCATGTGCGGGTCGCTGATGCGCACCGCCTCGCCATCCAGGGTGATCTGCCCACCGCTGCTGGGGGTGATGCCGAAAATGGTTTCCGCCACATTGGTGCGCCCCGAGCCCATCAGCCCGGCGATGCCGAGGATCTCACCGGCATGCAGGTCGAACGACACGCCCTGGAACACCCCGTCCAGGCGCAGGTCGCGCACCGACAGCAGCAGTTCGCCGATGGGCGTCTCGCGCACCGGGAACAACTGGCTCAGCTCGCGGCCCACCATCATCGAGATCAGGCTGTCGCTGTTCATACTGTCGGCGCGTTGCAGGCCGATGTACTGGCCGTCGCGGAACACCGCCACTTCATCGGCAATGGCGAACACTTCGTTCATTTTGTGCGTGATGTAGACGATGCCTTTGCCCTGGGCCTTGAGGTCGGCAATGATCGAAAACAGGTGGGCCACTTCCTTCTCGGTAATGGCCGATGTCGGTTCATCCATGATCAGGATGTCGGAGTCATAGGACACAGCCTTGGCAATCTCGACCATCTGCCGCTCGGCGATGCTCAGGTTGCCCACGTGTTCCTCGGGGTCCAGGTTGATGCGCAGGCGCGCCAGCAACTCGGCGGTGCAGCGGTGCATTTCGCGGTGGTTGACCATGTGCAGGCTGTTGAGCTGCTCGCGGCCGATCCAGATATTCTCGGCGATGCTCATGTGCGGCATCAGGTTGAGCTCCTGGTGGATCATCGCGATCCCGGCTTTCTGCGCCGCCAGCGGCGTGTCAAACACGATGGGCTTGCCGCGCAGGCGGATTTCACCGGCGTCGGGCTGGTAGATGCCGGCGATGATTTTCATCAAGGTCGACTTGCCCGCACCGTTCTCGCCCATCAGCGCCAGCACCGTACCGGGGCGTACACGCAGTTGTACGTCGGCCAGGGCCACGACGCCGGGAAAGCCTTTGCTGATGTTGACGATTTCCAACAGGTAGGGTTCGTCCAGCGGCAACGGCTGGATCCCGGGAGGCTGCGAGACAGTGGCTTGAGCGAGCATAAGACGGTACTCCATCAGCAGGGCGGGCACGACCGCCCTGCCGGTTCATTGTTGTTATGTCAGGGCTACTTGAACGTGGCGACGTTTTCCGGGGTGATCAGCTGGAACGGGATGATCACGTTCTGCTCGACCGGCTCGTTCCTGGCCATTTTGCGCGCCGCTTCCACCGAACCCACTGCCTGGCCCTTGGCGTCCTGGAACGCGGAGGCGGCCATGTCACCCTTGGTGATCGCATTCAAGCCATCCGGCGTACCGTCGACCCCCGCAATCAGCACACTGCCCTTTTCCTTGCCGGCCGATTTCAGCGCCATGGACGCGCCGATGGCCATCTCATCGTTGTTGGCCAGCACCGCATTGAACTCGCGGCCTTGGGTCAGCCAATCGTTGACCAGGGTCATGCCCTTGTCCCGCAGCCAGATGCCGGTTTGTTCCTGTTCGATCTTGATGTCCGGGTACTTGGCCAGCACTTCCTTCACGCCCTTGGTGCGGTTGGTGGTGGAATTGTTCGCCAGGTCGCCCAGCAGGATCACGATCTTGCCCTTGCCGCCGAGCTTCTCAGCGATGTATTGCATTTGCAGCTTGCCGGCCTCGACGTCATCGGAGGTCACGGCCACCACGTCCTTGGGCAAGTCCTTCTGGTCGGGACGGCGGTTGACGAACACCAGCGGGATGCCGGCCTTGGTCGCGGCATTGATGATGTTCTTGGTAGAGGCCGTGTCGACCGGGTTGACGATAATGGCGTCGACTTTCTGGCTGATGAAGTTCTCCACCTGGCTCAGCTGCTTGACCACATCGGCGCGGGCGTCTTCGAACTGCAGCTGCACGCCGTCACCCTTGGGATAGGACTTGGCCTGCTTGTCCATGTCTTCGCGCAGGTAAGTGAGGAAGGTGTCATCGAAGGCGGACATGCTCACGCCGACCTTGATGTCGGCGGCACTGGCAACACCGCTGGCCAGCAGCATGGATAAAGCCAGCGCGGTAAAACGGATCGGGGTCTTCATGAACGGTCTGTCTCCACTTTCTTGTTGGTTTTTTGGACGTTGCGTTTATCAGAGCTCGGCAGGCACGCGTACGACCGGTGCGCCTGGAATGCAGCAGACCAGCGCGCCCTGGTTTTCGACGCACAGCACATTAAGGAAGGAGAAGTAGAACGGCCGGGCGCGGGGCAGGCCGCGGGGCGTATGGGCAGGGCGTAAAACTCGCAGTACAGCGTTGAAGATTTTCATCTGACGGTACCTGGTTGTTTTTGATCTTGTTTTTGTTGAGTCGTGCGAATCGAGTTCGAACGTACTTTATGCAACCTGGAAAAGACTTTATTGGAAAATAATTTCCATATCAACCTGTTTTAGAATTTTATTCTATTTTTGTTGAAACCACCTGCTGGCGCTCGGCGCTGAGGCGTGCGGCGTCCAATATACGCGTGGTTTCCAGCGCGTCATAAGCGTCCACGGGCAACGGGCCATTCCCTTGCACCGCCGCTTGCAACTGGCGATAGAACTGGGTCCAGCAGCCCTTCTCCGACGGCACTCGCTCACGTTCCGGCCCCTGTTCGAACCAGCCCCAACGGCGATGTTCTTCTGCGCCCCAGTGCTCGCCCTCGGTTTTCGGCGACTTGCCGGCCATCAGCGCCTCTTCCTGGCCATCCAGCCCGTCCACGGTGTAGCAACCCGAGGTGCCACTGACGCGAAAACGCGGGGCCTGGCTGTTCTGCAGGGCGTTGCCCCACAAATGGGAAACCACCCCGTTGGCGTGGGTCAGGGAGACGAAGAAACCGTGGTCGACAGTGGGGTATTCAGGGGTGAACTGTAACTGCGCAAAGACCCGCTCCACCGGACCGAACAGTTGCAGCGCCTGGTCCACCAGATGGCTGCCCAGGTCGCGCAGCCAGCCGCCGCCGCTGGCATTGCCCACGGCCTGCGGGCTGTAGCGCTCGACGCGGGATTCAAAGCGGGTGATCTCGCCCAGGGCACCGGCGTCGATCAATTTGCGCAGGGTCAGGTAGTCCGAGTCCCAGCGCCGGTTCTGGTAGACGCTGAGCAACACCTCATGGCGCTCGGCGGCCGTGATCAGCGCCTGGGCCTGTTCGGCGTTGGCGGCAAAGGGTTTGTCACTGACCACCGCCACGCCGTGCTCGATGGCTTCCAGCACCAACGCCGGACGGCCCTTGAGGGTGGTGGAAATCACCAGGGCATCGACCCCGGCTTCGACGATCTGGCCGATGCTGTCAAAGGCCTGGACGCCGGGGTGGTCGGTTGCCAGTTGCTGGCGACGTTCGGGTGAGCGGGTGACGACACCGACAAACGTTGCGCCGGGCAAAGTTGCAATCAGCGGCGCATGAAAAAAGCGCCCTCCGTGGCCATAGCCGACAAGTCCGATTCGCATGATCAACTCCTGAGTTGAATTGGAAACCCAATCAACTGTGGGCGGGGGCTTGCCCTAATGCCAGTCAGTTAAGCGTACATCGCCTCCTGTAGGAGCGAGCTTGCTCGCGAAAAACGTCAACGATGACGCGTGCTTCCTGAATGAACGCGGCGCCTGTGAGTTTTTCGCGAGCAAGCTCGCTCCTACAAAAAGCCTTAAATGACTGGCATTAGGGCTTGCCCCTCCCACATTGACCGAGTGTTAACCGTAGAAGTGTGGGCGATCCGGCAGGCTGACCTTGACGATCTGCTCACTGCCCTGGGCCTCGATACACGCATCCGCCGCCACCGCCGCCGCAAAGCCATCCCACGCCGACGGCCCACCGACCTGACCGGCGCGCACGCTATCGATGAAGGCCTGCAACTCCACGTCATAGGCCCCGATAAAACGGTCCTTCCAATCCATCAGGATCGCGTTCGACAGCTTGGCCCCACTGCGCAACTGCACCTGGGACGGCTCCGGCAGTTTGGCGATACCGGTCTCCCCCACCACTTCGCACTGGATGTCGTAGCCGTACTGGCAGTTCACAAACACTTCCACGTCGATACGGGTGCCCTTGGCGGTTTCCAGCAGCACGATCTGCGGGTCGCGCAGATGGGCCAGGGCCTTGCTGGTCTTGCGCGGGAACACCACCTGCACCGACACGTAGTCGTCGTTGAGCAGCCAGCGCAGGACATCCAGCTCGTGAATCAGGGTGTCGGTAATCGCCATGTCGGTCTTGTAGTTCTCGCCCACTGTCGGGTTGCGGTGCGCGCAGTGCAGCATCAACGGCTCGCCGATCTGGCCGCTGTCGATCACCGCCTTGAGGGCGCGATAACCTTCGTCATAGGGGCGCATAAAGCCCACTTGCACCAGGCGCTTGCCGTAGGCCACTTCGGCGTCGACGATCTTGCGGCAGCCTTCAGCCGTCACCGCCAGGGGCTTTTCACAGAACACCGGTTTGCCGGCGGCGATGGCGGCGAGCACAAATTCCTCGTGGCTCGGGCCCCAGGACGTGACCAGGATCGCCTCGACCTGCGGCGAGTTGATCAGCCCATGGCCATCCGCGTACACCTCGGCGTCCAGCTTCAACTCCGCGACCACCTTGGCGGCCTGCTCAAGGTTGATGTCGGTCACCGCCACCACCTGGCTGTTGAGCAGGGTCTGGCTGCAACGACGAATATGATCGCGGCCAATGGCGCCGGTACCGATTACACCAAGCTTCAAAGACATACAAACGCTCCTCTTGTTATTAGTACTGCCGGGCCTTGGCCAGGTGTTCATTGAGTTTTTTCGCCGCCGCGTTGGTGCGCTCGCTGGTGGACACCTGCGCCACCCCCACCCGCCACCACGACAGGTAGCCGTGGACCATGGTCTTGGGCAGCACCTTGATGTCGATCAGGGTCGAGACGCTTTGCGTGCGCGCGTCCGCCAGAGCCGCTTCCAGCTGCTCCACCGTGCTGACCTTGTAGGTCTTGCAGCCATAGGCCGCCGCACTCATGGCGAAATCCACCGGCACCAGGCCGCCGTCGAGCTTGCCGCTCTCGGGGTTGCGGTAGCGGAACTCGGTGCCGAAGCTGTCCATGCCGTTGCCGATCTGCAGGTTGTTGATGCAACCGAAGGCCATGTTGTCGAGCAGCACCACGTTGATCTTGCGGCGTTCCTGGATCGAGGTGGCCAGCTCCGAGTGCAGCATCATGTAGGAGCCATCGCCGACCAGGGCATAGACCTCCTTGGAGGGCTCGGCGAGCTTCACGCCGAGGGCGGCGTTGATCTCATAGCCCATGCACGAATAACCGTACTCGACGTGGTAGGTGTTGACGCCCTTGCTGCGCCAGGCGCGCTGCAGGTCGCCGGGCAGGCTGCCGGCCGCGGCGACGATGATCGCGTCGTCGGCCAGGGTCTGGTTGAGGACGCCGAGCACCCGGCTCTGGGTCAGGCACGAGCCGGTCAGTTCGATGAATTCACGCAGCACGGCGCGGTCGAGGTGGTCGTCGACTTCCGGCACGAAATCATCGCCGTGGTACTCGACCTGATGGACACGGTCCACTTCGGCGTCCAGTTGCGCCTTGGCGTCGGCGATCTGCTCGCCCCAGCCGGAACGGTAATCACCAAGGGCATCGGCCAGCGCTTCGAGGGCGACCTTGGCGTCGGCCAGTACCTGCACGCCGTCGAGTTTCAAGGCGTCGCAGGGGCTGATATTGAGGTTGAGGAACTTCACCTCAGCATGCTTGAACAGCGATTTCGACGAGGTGGTGAAGTCGGTGTAACGGGTGCCGATGCCGATGATCAGGTCGGCCTCGGGCGCCAGCAGGTTGGCGGCCAGGCAGCCTGTCTCGCCGATACCGCCCACGTTGAGTGGATGGCTGGAGACCACCGCGCTCTTGCCCGCCTGGGTTTCGGCGAAAGGAATATCAAAGCGCTCGGCAAAGGCTTGCAAGGCAGCATTCGCACCAGAGTACTTCACGCCGCCACCGCAGATGATCAGCGGTTTGCGCTTGCCCCGGAAGGCGGCCAACCCATCGCCGATCATCGCGGCGGTGGCCGGGCGGCGGTCGATACGGTGCACCCGTTTTTGCAGGAAGTAATCGGGGTAGTCCCAGGCTTCGGCCTGCACGTCCTGGGGCAGCGCCAGGGTCACCGCGCCGGTTTCGGCAGGGTCGGTGAGCACGCGCATGGCATGAATCGCCGCCGTCATCAGTTGCTCGGGGCGGTTGATGCGGTCCCAGTACTTGCTCACGGAACGGAAGGCATCGTTGGTGCTGATACTCAGGTCGTGGAACTGCTCGATCTGTTGCAGCACCGGGTCAGGCTGGCGGCTGGCGTAGACATCGCCGGGCAGCAACAGCAACGGGATACGGTTGGCGGTGGCGGTCGCCGCAGCGGTGAGCATATTCGCCGCACCCGGGCCGACGGAGGCGGTGCAGGCGTAGATCTTGCGGCGCAGGTGCTGCTTGGCAAAACCGATGGCGGCATGGGCCATGCCCTGCTCGTTACGGCCCTGATGCACCAGCAGGTCGCCGCTGTCCTGTTCCAGGGCCTGACCCAGGCCCAGCACGTTGCCGTGGCCGAAAATGGTGAACACGCCGGCGACGAACTTGCTCTGCACGCCATCGACTTCGATGTACTGGTTATCCAAAAACTTCACCAGGGCCTGGGCCATGGTCAGTCGGGTGGTGGTCATGTCGCGCCCCTTATCGTTTCTGCAGGTGGGCGATGCTTGCCCCCAAGGCCTGCTGGATATCCGCCAGCTCGTGCACGCTTGTCGCAAACGGTTCGAACGACAGGTAGCCGCTGTAACCGCTGCTGAGCAAGGTGTCGATCTGCGCGGTATTGCCGAGGATATCGCCCTCGCCCACCAGCACGCGGTGGCCGTCGCGGATCGAATTGAGCGGCGCCTGGGCGTCTTCCACGCCGGAGATATGCACCAGCCCGGTCAGTTCCGGGAAGAACTCATGCTCGCTGGCCAGGTGGTGGTGGAAGGTGTCGTGCACCAGGCGGAATACATCCAGGCCGCCGATGGACTGGATCGCGTCCACCGCCACGCGCTTGCGGCGCATGGCACATTCTTCGAAGCCCAGGGGCTCGATAAACCCGAGAATCCCGTACTCGCGCAGGATCGGCGCCAGCTGGCTCAACGCGGTGCGCAAACCGGCGGCGCGCTGGGCTTCGTTGCGGGTGTCGCCGGGTTCATTGAACGGGCACATCACCAAGCCTTGCGCACCACATTCGCGGGCATAGGTGGCGAGCGCTATCGCCTGGGCGCGGCGCTCGTCATTCCACACGTCAAAGGGGTACAGCGCGTTGATCGACAGCACCGTGATGCCCTGGGCCGCGCACAATTCGCGCACGCGGCCGGCCGGGGTGCCGTATTCGATCTGGCGATCCTTGAGGTCGTTGCGAATCTCGATGGCATCGCATTTCAAGGCCACGGCCAGCTGGATGAAATCCGGCAGGGACAGGTTGGGCGCGACCATACGGTTGAGGGCAAAGCGTAGAGGCGACTTCATTGTTGTTCTCCGTCCAACACCGTTTAAAGGTCCAGCAGCCAGCTGTGCTGCGGGTCGTTGTGGAAATGCCAGGCGCGCTTGGGGCCGGCCATCACGTTCAGGTAGTAAGACTCGTAGCCATACGGCACGCTGACCGGGTGATAGCCCTTGGGCACCACCACCAGGTCGCTGTTTTCCACGGCCATAGCCTGGTCGATGCTGCGGTCGTCGGTGTACACCCGTTGGAACACGAAGCCCTGGGGCGGGTTGATCTGGTGGTAGTAGGTCTCTTCGAGAAAGCTCTGGTGCGGCAGGTCGTCGGTGTCGTGCTTGTGCGGCGGGTAGCTCGACGAATGCCCGGACGGCGTGCGCACTTCCACCACCAGCAGCGAATGGGCCGGGTCGGTATCCGGCAGGATGTCGCACACGTAACGGGTATTGGCGCCTTTGCCGCGGACGCTGCGCTTGCACTGTTCGGGGCGGATCAGGCGTGGCTCGAAACCCGGCGCACCCGGTGCGGCGCACACGGCAATCTGCACGTCGCTCAACGCGGTGACCTGGGCGTCGGTACCCGGCGGCAGATACGCGGCGAACGGCGATTTGTCCTCGAACACCGACTGGCGATCACCGAGGTTCTGCCAGTTGAAGCCCTCGCCTTCGATAGTCACCCGGCCGCTGAGCAGCACCAGGCAGAGCTCTTTATCGCCGGCAGTCACCGGCAATGTTTCGCCGAGGCTCAGACGGTAGGCGGCAAAGCCTACGTACTCCAGGCGGCCCTCTTCCAGGGCGACCATGGTCTGCCCGCGTTTACTGCTCTTTACCAGCAAGCTCATGGTTGGGTCCTCTCGTCGAGAAGCGCACGCAATGTGTCATAGCCCTTTTTCGCATAGACGTAGCTGGGCGCCACGGCCGGATCCTGCTCGGCTTCCACCACCAGCCAGCCCGCGTATTTCGCGGCCAGCAGCACATCGAGCAGCTCGGCAAAGTCGATATCGCCATCACCGGGCACGGTGAAGGTGCCGTTGACGATGCAATCGGGGAAGCTCCACATCTGGTTGCGCGCCAGTTGCACCACGGCTTTGCGCACGTCCTTGAAATGCACGTGGCAAACGCGGTCGATATGCTTGCGCAACACCTCGATGGGTTCGCCACCGCCCATGTAGCAGTGGCCCGAATCGAACAGCAGGCCGACTTCCGGCCCGGTACGGCCCATCAACTGATCGATGTCTTCAGGCGATTCGACGTAAGCGCCCATATGGTGGTGGTAGGCCAGGCGCACGCCCTGGGACAGGGTAAAACGCGCCAGCTCCGTGAGTTTGTCGGCGTAGTCCTGCCAGGCCTGTTCACTGTGGAACCGCGGACGTTCGATCAGGCGAATGCGCGAGCCCTGGATCGAATCGGCCACCTCGCCGTACACCAGCACCTTGGCGCCGTTTTGTTTCAGCAGTTCGACGTGGCCGGCGATGGCCTCGATTTCTTCGGCCACCGAGCGACGGGCCAGGCGACTGGAGTACCAGCCGGAGACCAGCGCCAGGTCATAGGGGCGCAGGACGTCGCCGACACCCTTGGCGTCCTTGGGGAATTTGCCGTTGAGCTCGAAACCTTCGTAGCCGATTTCCTTGCCTTCGCTCAGGGCGGTGCTCAGCGGGGTTTCACCGCCGAGGGCCGGAAGGTCGTCGTTGCTCCAGGAGATCGGGTTGATGCCAATTCGGATTGCGGGCATGGCTGCACCTTTATTATTTTCTGGTATCACTGAGATCTGCTTTCTATGGGAGGGGGCAAGCCCCCTCCCACATTTGATTGCATTGCACATTTAGGACTGGGTTCAGCCTCGGGCACTGCGCCAGGCGTTGATCAACTGCTCAAAGGTCGCCTGGACCTGCTGGATCAACGTCTCATCATCGATCTCCCCCGCCATCCACAAACGGCTCGGTTCCTGGAAGATCGTGCGGCCCACGGCAAACCCACGGCAGGTGCTGCTCTGGCTGGCTTGCTGGAAGCCGGCGGCCAGGCATTCGGCCGAGGCGTTCAGGCCCAGCAACACCACGCCACGGCAGTACGGGTCGCGTTCCTGGATCAGTTCGTCGAGCTTTTTCCAGTCCTCGGCCGACTGGGCCTCGATCTTCCACCACGCCGGGTAGATGCCCAGGTTGTACAGGCGCTTGAGGCTGCGGTAGAGCACGTCCGGGTAAGTGGACGGATGATCCTTGGGCGGGATGACTTCCAGCAGCAACTCATGGCCGCTGGTCACCGACGCCTCGTACACCGCCTTGAGTTGCGCTTCCTGTTCCAGGCGCAACATGGGCTCGTCGTCGGGGTGGTATTGCACCAGGCACTTGATGACCTGCTCCTGGGGCCAGGCAATCAGGTTGCTGCCGATCGAGCGGCCATGTTCGAACGCCAGGGGCCGCGAGTTCTGCACTTCCACCGGACGCGCGATCCACCAGCCGCGACCGCTGGCGGCATTCAGCGCGTCCTGGCCGAAGCGCTGGTCGGCCAACAGGCCCACATCGGCCTCGACGCCCTGCTCGGCGAGCTTTTTCTCCACACGTTCGATGGCCTGGATAAACAGCTGCTTGATCTCGCTGATGCGGGTCAGGTCCTGGCCGCCGCGTTGCGCCAGGTCCACCAGTTGCCAGCGGTGGTCGAAGGCAAAGATGAACAGTTGCTTCCAGGCCTTGCGCGGCACGGTGACGCGGTGCAGGCGTTGCAGGGTCGCGTCCTGGTCAGGCCGGGTGATCGGCACCGGGCTGTTGAACAGGTAATCCAGTTCGGCCGGGGTCGGCATGGCCGGCGCACAGGCGTGGCGCGAGACCACGAGACCACCGCAGGCGTTGGCCAACTGGCTGCAACGCTCATCGCTGGCGTCATTGATCCAGCCGCTGAGGAAGCCCGACATAAAGGCATCGCCGGCGCCCAGCACGTTAAGCACTTCAACCCGCACGCCAGGATAGATGGCGCCCTCTTCCAGGCGCGCCGGAATTGCACCGTGGATCACCGTGCAGCCTTGCGGGCCGAGCTTGACCACCAGGGTCGCCGGGGTCAGGTCGCGCACGGTGCGCAGGGCGGTGAGCAGATCTTCGCTGCCGCCGGCGATCAGGAATTCTTCTTCGGTGCCGACGATCAGGTCGAAACGCGGCAGGATTTTCTGCACATGCTGGCTGACGTTCTGGTCGGCGACAAACCGGGTTTCACCGTCGGCCTTGCCCGCCAGGCCCCACAACACGGGGCGGTAGTCGATATCCAGCACGCGCTTGACGTTGTGCTTGGCCGCATAGTCCAGGGCCTGGAGGCTGGCCTTGTACACGCCGTCGGTGGAGAAATGCGTGCCGGTGATCAGCAAGGCCTTGCTCGAGGCAATAAAGGCTTCGTTGACGTCTTCGGCGCGCAGGGCCATGTCGGCGCAGTTTTCGCGGTAGAACACCAGCGGGAAGGTTTCGCGGTCCTTGAGGCCCAGCAGCACCATGGCGGTGAGGCGTTCCGGGTCGACCTTGATGCCGCTGACATCGCAGCCTTCGCGGGCCAGGGATTCCACCAGGAAGCGGCCCATATGGTCGTCCCCCACCCGGCTCAACATCGCCGACTTGAGCCCCAGCCGGGCAGTGCCGAACGCGATATTGGCGGAGGAACCGCCGAGGTATTTGGCGAAGCTGGACACGTCCTCAAGCCGCGCACCTACTTGCTGTGCGTAGAGGTCGACGCCCAGGCGCCCGAGGCAAATCAGATCCAATTGACGCCCACTGGCAAAACGAGTCTGGCCCATGCTGGCTCCTGTTATTTTTATCAGCCTGCGTTGTGCCGCCGTGGCGACGGCAAACGCTCTTGGTGGGAGCAGACTAGAACGTCCGGCGGCAGCAATCAATATTTATTCCAGAATTATTTTTAGTGGAATATTTTTTCCAATACGTCAGCATAGGGGCACGCCAGCCACCGTGCATCGTTTCAGCAGGCCACGCGGGCCGTGATGCCGGGGTATTTTTTTGCGCCTACCCTGTAGACTTGCGCCACCCATCAGCGCATCAGAAGAACACGCCAGAAGGATTGCCCATGTCCCGCACCGATCCCGAGACCACCCTGGAAGACACCATCGCCAGCCCTCCGATCAACGCCGAACGCCTGTTGCAGCTGATCACCGACGAATACGAAAGCCTGCCGCGCCAGCTCAAGCGCATCGCCAGCTACATGAGCCAGCAGAGCGACCGGATCATGGTCGACCGCATCAGCGACATCGCCCGCGAATGCGAAGTGCATCCTTCGGCGATCGTGCGGTTTTCCCAGCGTTTCGGCTTCAGTGGGTTCAGTGAGATGCAGGCGCTGTTTCGCGAGGCCTACACCCACAAGACCACACCGGTGCAGAACTACCAGCAGCGCATCCGCAGCATGATCGCCAACAAGTCACAGAAAGCCAGCGGCGGCGACCTGGCCCGCGAATGCGTCAATGCAACCCTGTCGGGTATCGAGCGCCTGGGGCTGGAGCTCGATGACGTGGCTTTCGACAAGGCCGTGGACCTGGTGGTCAACGCCGACAACATCTACGTGGTCGGCGTGCGCCGTTCGTTCGCGGTGGCCGATTACCTGGTCTACAACCTGCAGCACACCAACAAACGCATCCACCTGATTTCCGGTTTGGGCGGCAGCTATCGCGAGCAGATGCGCAGCGTGCGTGCCAATGACCTGGTGATCGCCATCAGCTTCACGCCCTACGGCAAAGAGACCCAGCACTGCCTGCGGATCGCCCAGCACCATCAGGCCAAGACCCTGATCATCACCGACAGCAACCTGTCGCCCCTGGCCAAGCGGGCCAACGCGGTGCTGTTGGTGAATGAAGGCTCGTCGTTTGCCTTCCGTTCGTTGAGCGCCACCTTGTGCCTGTGCCAGGCGTTGTTTATTGCCGTGGCGTACCGGCTGGAGTTGAAGGTGGATGAGATTCACGAGCAGGTCGGGTTTGATGACTGACCGGCAGTAATTGGGCTAACGCGCGCCCATGAAAGCGGATCTGCGCCAGGGTCAACGCGGTGTAGCCGATGATGACCGCCGGCGGCAGGATCGCCTCGACGCAGAACGTGCCCAGGGGCTGTAACGCCAGCCCGACGGCAGCAGCACGGGAACAGAACTCGCCCTCCTCGACACCGCTCGGCAACCACAACACAAAATGCAATCCGGCCTGCTGCCCACTGATCGTACAGTGCGACCCAAGGCAGTCGAGCAACACATCGCGCCGCGCCTGATAGGCCTGGCGCGAAGCCCGCAAGTGGCGCACGAAAGCGCCGCTGCCGAGAAACTCCAGCAACCCCGACTGATCGCTGGCGCCCACCGACTGCCCGGTGAGTTGCAGGGTGCGCAGCAAGGCCGGGCGCAGTGCCTTGGGCACCACCATGAAGCCGACGCGCAAACCGGGGAACAGGTTTTTGTTGAAGCTGCCGCAGTAGATCACGCGGTCATGGGCGTTCAGGGATTTGAGCGCCGCCAGCGGTGCGCTGTGGTAGTTGTATTCGCTGTCGTAGTCGTCTTCCGCCACCCAGGCTTCGGCGCGGGCAGCCCAGTCCAGCAGCGCCAGGCGTCGCGACACCGACAGGGTCATGCCCAGCGGTGCCTGGTGGGCCGGGGTGACGTAGGCCAGGCGAGCCGCGTCGGGGAGTTGCGCGGTATCCAGCCCTTCGGCCGTGACCGCAATCGCCTGGACCTGCGCCCCCGCCAGCCCGAACAGGCGGCGCGCGGGTGGATAGCCTGGGTCTTCGACGCAGGCCGTGTCACCGGGCTTGAGCAGCGTGCGCGCGATCAGGTCAAGGGCGTGGCGAATACCGCTGGTGACGATCACTTCATCCGCCTCGCAGTGCATGCCGCGATAGCTGCGCAGGTAGTCGGCGATCTGTGCGCGCAGTTCCGGCAGCCCGGCGGGATGGCCCGCTTCGAGCGCCCCCGGCCCTGCCGATAGCAGCCCCCGGGAAATACAGCGGGCCCAGGCCTTCCTGTCAAACAGGCTGGCGTCCGGGCGCCGCGCGACAAAAGGCACATGGCTCTGCACCCCGGACTCGGGGCGATCAACCGCCACTTCGCGACGAGGCATCGCGCGCGGTGCAGGTGCCGCAATGAATTGCTCGGGGATCACCGCACACACCCGCGTACCGGAGCCGGCCACGCGCTGCACATAGCCCTCGCTGTGCAGACGGTCGAATGCCGCCTCCAGGGTGCCACGGGATAACTGCCAGCGTTCGGCGAGGCTGCGGGTGGATGGCAAGCGACTGCCCGCCGGCAGCTGTCGGTTCAGGATCGCTGCACGCAGGGCCTCGTAGGCCCCTTGCTGCTTTCCCCTGTCCAAACTGTCGGGGCGCGGCAGGTCCAGGGCGGAAGGGGTTTTTCCTCGGCTCATAGTGGTCCAATCATTTTTGCCACAAGCGGCCCTGAGGATTAAACCACAAAGCCGCTAGAGTCCGGGCTCTACTCCTTGCACAGAAGCCTCCCATGACGCAACGCGCCCTCTCCCCGTGGTTCTGGCTGATACTGCTGACCGTGCTGATCGGCCTGCCACGTATCACCCTGGACATGCACCTGCCTGCCCTGCCCGCTATGGCCGACTACTTCCAGACCAGCGACAGCCAGTTGCAACTGACCCTCACGCTGTACACCTTCGGTTCGGCGGTCTCCCTGCTGATCAGCGGCCCGTTGACCGACCGCTTCGGCCGCCGTCCGGTGTTGTTGGCGGGACTTTTCCTGTATGTGCTGGCCACCGTGGCCTGCGCCCTCGCCGACAGCATCGCCGTGCTGATCATCGCCCGCCTGTTCCAGGCCCTCGGCGGGTGCTGCACCACGGTGATCGGTCGGGTGATCGTGCGCGACTATTTCGACCGCGATGAACAGGCACGCTTGCTCGGCCTGATTTCCATGGCCATGGCCGTGTCACCGATGGCCGCGCCGGTGCTGGGCAGCCTGATGTTGCCCTTCATCGACTGGCGCGGCCTGTTTGTACTGCTCGGCGTGATCGGTGCAGTGCTCTACGTGGTGGTGTACCGCCGCCTGCCCGAAACCCGCCCGGCCGATGTCGCCGCCGCGCCGCCGGGCAACCTGCTGCGCCTCTATGGCCAGTTACTGCGCGACCGCTATTTCCTGCGCTATTCCCTGGCGATCGGCTGCGTGTACAGCACCTATTTTCCGTTTATCAGTGAGTCGTCGGCGCTGCTGCAGCGAGGCTTTCACTTGTCGACCACGGCCTATGCACTGGTGTTCGCGGCCACGATCAGCGGCTACATGCTCGGCGCAAACCTGTTCCGCAGGCTGGTGCGGCGCTTCGAGCCGGACCGTTTGATCCATGCCGCTATCGGCTTGAACGTGCTGGGCAGTGTGATACTTGCGGCGGCCACCACCGCCATGCCGGGGCAATGGCTGGCGATCGTGCTGCCGATGCTGGTGATCATGGTGTCGGTGGGGATGGTGATTCCGGCGTGCCAACTGTCGGTGTTGCAGCCGTACGGTGCGATTGCGGGAACCGCATCGGGGTTGTTCTTCTTTACCCAGATGTTCCTCACTGCCGTGAGCAGTTGGGCCACCGGGCTGCTGTCCGACGGTACGTCGCAGCCGCTGGTGATCATGACCGCCGTTGCCAGCGCACTGTTGGCAGCAACCTGGCTGACACTCCACAAACCCAAATGTGGGAGGGAACTTGTCCCCTCCCACATCAGGCCGAGCTGAACTCGGGATCAGTGCATGAAAATTGCGATCAGGATGATCACCGGGATCGGCACGCCGAGGAACCAAAGCAGTAATGAGCGCATGTTGTTCTCCTTGAATTAACGAACGTAGGTTTCGGTTTCGACGTACACCACGGCATCCCGACGACGACCGCCGAAGGTTGCAGCGAAACTGGCAAAGAAAGCGCCGATCAACAGGGCGACAAAGGTCCACAGCGAGGTATAGGCGGCGACTTTGGCGGCCGTTTCAGCGGCTTGCTTGGCCTTGAGCTTGGCGTCTTCCACCGCTTTACGCGCATCGCCGTAGACTTTGTCGATACGCGCTTCGGCATCGGCCTGGCTGAGGTTGGTGCGCTGGCTGATCAACTGGGCCAGGTAGGCACGGTCTTCAGCGGCGAGTTGACCGTCATTGCTCAGGGTGCGGGTGAAAATGCGCGCAACCACGCCATGGGCAGCGTCATCACTGACGGCAACCGGGCGATCGTCACGAAACAGGCTGTCGACGTAGTAGTCAAAATCGCCACCGTTGACGCCTTTGGCTGCGCTGCCTGCGGCCTGAGTGATACCGCTGGCCGCACCGGCTGCCACGCTGGCACCGGCTTTCACGCCGCCGGTGACCACACTGCTGACCGAACCGACCACCAGCACGGCAGTGATCAGCGTGGCGACTGCCCAGGCCAGGAAACCATGGGCGGTGTCGCGAAAGTACACTTCATCGCCATGCATATTGGCCCACTTCACTCGCAACCGGCCGGCGATATAACCGCCCAGGCCCGAGGCAACGATCTGGGTAAAGGCCAGCCAGACAATCGTGGAAATGCCAAGCCCCTTGGCGCTGATGCCGCTGTCGGCCCACGGCGACACCGCCGAGAAACCCAGGCCGAAGCCCAGCAATACCAGAATCAGGGATAACGCAGCCGCCGCAGCGGCCCCGGCAAAGATAGCCCCCCAGGAAACCCCGGAGCGCGCGCTCGACTCTTGCAGCGTGGATGACGATGTGATCATTGTTATGGTGCTCCCGGCAGGAAAAATAGTGTTACAAGTCTCAAAAGGGACAGTGCAGGCAGCATGCCAGTCGCGCTGAAAATTAAATCCGTTGTATTTCAACAAGTTAAGTAAATTGAACTTGCCTGAACCATGCAACTTGCAAGAAATGGCTGTTGCAGGCGGGCGTAATGCATTCCCTGTGGAAGGAGATTACTCCCCGGCCGGTACCCGCCATGAAAGTTGTGTCAGTTTTGCCAACATGAAGTTTTATTTAGGAAGCGTTCAGCCATTTCTTGGCAAAATGCCCCCACTTCTAGTGTGAATCGCTCACCAGGTAATCCTATGACCCGCATTTTGACCATCGAGGATGACGCCGTAACGGCCCGCGAGATCGTCGCCGAGCTGAGTAGCCATGGACTGGACGTAGATTGGGTGGACAACGGTCGCGAAGGCCTGGTCCGCGCCGTGAGTGGTGATTACGATCTGATCACCCTCGACCGCATGCTGCCGGAACTCGATGGCCTGGCCATCGTCACCACCCTGCGCACCATCGGCGTATCGACGCCGATCCTGATGATCAGCGCCCTCTCCGACGTCGACGAGCGCGTGCGTGGCCTGCGCGCCGGCGGTGATGACTACCTGACCAAGCCTTTCGCCTCCGACGAAATGGCCGCCCGCGTCGAAGTGCTGCTGCGCCGCAAAAGCACGGTCAAGGAATTCGAGACGGCCCTGCGCGTGGCCGACCTGGAGCTGAACCTGATCAGCCGCGAAGCCAGCCGCGCCGACCAGCCCCTGAGCCTGCTGCCCACCGAATACAAACTGCTGGAATTCCTGATGCGCAACACCGGCCAGATCCTGTCGCGGATGATGATCTTCGAGGAAGTCTGGGGTTATCACTTCGACCCGGGCACCAACCTGATCGACGTGCACATCGGCCGCCTGCGCAAGAAAATCGATCCACCGGGCCTCCCGCCGCTGATCCGCACGGTACGAGGTTCCGGTTATGTCATTGCTGAACCCCTCTAAGGGCTGGCGTTCGTCCAGCAGCCGCTTGCTGGCGCTGTACAGTTCGTTGTTCGTGGCCTGGAGCTGCATCCTCATGGGGGTGCTGTATTACGAGGTCTCGGGTTACCTGAGTGACCTGTCGCGCCATTCGCTGATGCAACGCCAGCACCTGTTCCAGCGCTTCGACGGCGAAGAACTGGTGGAAGCGTTGACCACCAGCATGACCTTCGACATGAAGGGCGTGGACGCCTACGGCCTGTTCGATGAGCAGTTCCGCCCCTTGAGTGGGCCGATCCGCGCGATTCCCTCCGACCTGCCGCTGGACGGCAAGATCCACACCCTGGCCAATTGCGTCGACTCCGACGACCCCAAACTGCCCAAGGACAGCTGCGACGCCGTCGCCAGCCATACCGACGACGGCCGCTGGCTGGTACTGGTGCGCGCCAATGGCTCGCTGTTCGGTGTGACACGGATCATCTGGCATGCCCTGCTGTGGGCGCTGTCCCTGACCATTATCCCCGGCGCCGCCGGCTGGCATCTGTTGCGCCGCCGCCCGCTGCGCCGGATCCGCGGGATCCAGGCCAGCGCCGAAGCCATCGTCGCCGGCGACCTCACCCACCGCTTGCCGCTGTCCAACCGGCGTGACGAACTGGACATGCTCGCGGCCATCGTCAACGCCATGCTCGACCGCATCGAGAAACTGATGAATGAGGTCAAGGGCGTGTGCGACAACATCGCCCACGACCTGCGCACCCCATTGACCCGCCTGCGTGCGCAGCTCTACCGCATCCGCCAGGAGGCCGAGCAGGACTCCGGCTACGCGGTGAAACTGGACGACGCCATCGCCGAGACCGACACCCTGATGGCGCGCTTTCGCGGGCTGTTGCGTATCTCTGAGCTGGAAGACCACCAGCGCCGTTCCGGTTTCCTGGTGATGGACCCGCTGCCGCTGCTGCGCGAGTTGCATGACTTCTACCTGCCCCTGGCCGAGGAAGGCGAATTGCAGTTGCGACTCGAAGTCCCCGAGTCCCTGCCATGGATCACCGGCGACCGCGCCCTGTTGTTCGAAGCCCTGGCCAACCTGCTGAGCAACTCCATCAAGTTCTCTCCAGCGGGCGGCGCAGTGATCCTGCGGGGGCTCAACGATGCCGGCAGCACGCGCATCGAAGTGCACGACTCCGGGCCCGGCATACCGGCGGCAGAACGCGATGCGGTGTTCCAGCGGTTTTATCGGGTGGATGAAGGCGACCAGCAAGGCGGGTTTGGGTTGGGCCTGTCGATTGTGGCCGCGATCATCAACTTGCATGGGTTCAAGCTGGAAGTGGGCACCAGCGAGCAAGGCGGCGCGCGCCTGGTGCTGGAGTGCCGCCAGCAACTGATGCCCGAAGCCTGATCCATAAGCCAGTGAGGTCAAACTGTGGGAGGGGGCAAGCCCAAATGCCAGTCAGTAAGCGTACATCGCCTCCTGTAGGAGCGAGCTTGCTCGCGAAAAACGTCAACGATAACGCGTGCCTCCTGAATAAACGCGGCGCCTGTGAGTTTTTCGCGAGCAAGCTCGCTCCTACAAAAAGCCTTAACTGACGGGCATTAGGGCAAGCCCGCTCGCCACAGGGGAACTCGCCAGTCTCTGAAAGTTGTGTAGATACCTTGCATTGCCGGGTAGATCGAATCAGGCCGGGAAGTTGGCGCGCAACGCCTCAAGCCCGCCGCTGTACACGCCGGCAAACAGCTCTTCCACCGCCGCCTCCGTGGTACCCGCCGCCGGGGTAAACACACCGGACCACGTCACCTTCGCCGACGACTCCGTCAGCGCCTCAACCTGCAACGTCGCCAGGTAAGCACTCACCGGAAACGGCGACTCTTCAATGGTGTAGCTGTATGTACGCCCGACGTTATCGAAGGTCTGCAAACGCTCGACGATCACACCGCCGTCGGCGGTCGTCAGATGGCGCACGCGGCCACCTTCACCGGGCTCGCTCTTGGCGATAAACGGAAGCCAGTCCGGCAGGCTGTTGAAGCCACCCACCAAGTGCCAGACCGTCTCGGCCGATACCGGGATTTCAATCACTGCAGATGCTGTTGGCACGCTAAATCTCCAAAAGTCGTAGGAAAACGTCGTGCACAGCCTGCCACGCCCCGGGCTTCAATGCATCAATTCCCGCAAGCGATGCCACGCCATTCCCAACGCCAGCAGCGGCGAGCGCAAGGCCTTGCCACCGGGAAAGGTCATGTGCGGCACCCGGCTGAAAATATCCAGGCCCTGGCTGTGGCCCGCGTGTATGCCTTCGGCCAGCAGCCGCGCGCACCAGTGGGTCACGTTGAGCCCATGCCCGGAATAGCCCTGGGCGTAGAACACATTCGGGTATTGCTTGAGCCGCCCGACCTGGGGGAAGCGATTGGCGGTGATGCCGATCCTGCCGCCCCACTGGAACGCGATGGCGGTGTCGGCCAATTGCGGGAACACCTTGAGCATCTTGGGCTGCATATAGGCCGCGATGTCTTTGGGATCGCGCCCCGAGTAATGGCAGGCACCGCCGAACAACAGGCGACGGTCGGCGGATAACCGGTAGTAATCCAGGCCGACTTTCTGGTCGCACAGCGCCAGGTTCTGCGGGATCAACTGATTGGCCTGTGCAACCGACAGCGGCTCGGTGGCGATGATGTAGCTGCCCGCCGGCAGCACCTTGCCGCTCAGGCGCGGTTCCAGTTCCTCCAGGTGCGCATTGCAGGCCAGTACCAGGCTGGCGGCGCGTACCGTGCCGCCAGCGCAACGCACCTGCACCGTGTCGCCGTGGATCAGTTCCAGCACTTCGGTGTGCTCAAAGATCCGCACCCCAAGGGACTCGGCCACCTGCGCCTCGCCGAGCACCAGGTTCAGCGGGTGCAGGTGCCCGGAGCCCATGTCCACCAAGGCGCCGGCATACTGCGTCGAATCCACCACGTCGCGGATGTCCTGCGGGCCCACCAGGCGGGTTTCATGCACATAACCCAGGCGCGCCAGGCTGTCCTGCTCGCCCTTGAACGCAGCGAACTGCGCCGGGGTGTTGGCCAGCTCGGCAAACCCCCAGCGCAAGTCGCAGTCGATCCCATGCTCGCGAATGCGCTCGCCCACCAGGGCCACCGACTCGATCCCGGCCCGTTCCAGGTAACGCACGCCCTCCTCGCCCACGTACCTGGCGAACCCCGACACATCGTGGCCGATCCCGCGAATCAACTGCCCGCCATTGCGCCCGCTGGCGCCCCAGCCGATACGCCGGGCCTCCAGCAGGATCACCGAGAGCCCGCGTTGGGCCAGTTCGATAGCGGTGTTGACCCCGGTAAAACCAGCGCCGATCACACACACATCGGCGCTCAGGTCGGCGCCCAGTGCCGGGCGCTCCGGCATGGCATTCGCCGACGCAAGGTAGTAGGAGCGGGCGTGGTCGCTGGATAGGGTCATTTGTTGGTCTTCACTTTGCTCCAGGCGCGCGTCATCAGGCGCATGGTCGCCGGGGTCGGCGTGGTGGAAATATAGAGTTTGTCGAGCACGGCCTGGGACGGGTACACCTCGGGGTTGTTCACCAGTTCCGGGGCCATGAACGCCTTCGCCGCCGGGTTGGCATTGGCGTAACCGACCGAGGCGCTGACCTTGGCGATCACTTCAGGGTCGAGCAGGTAGTTAATGAAGGCATGGGCTTCTTTTGGGTGACTCGCATCGGCCGGAATCGCCAGCAGGTCGAACCACAGGTTGGAGCCTTCCTTGGGAATCGAGTAGGCGATATTCACGCCGTTCTTGGCTTCCTTGGCGCGGTTGGCCGCCTGGAATACATCGCCGGAATAGCCGAACGCCACGCAGATATCGCCGTTGGCCAGGTCCGAAATGTACTTGGAGGAATGGAAGTAGGTGATGTACGGCCGCAGCGTCAACAGCTTGGCCTCGGCCTGCTGGTAGTCCTCGGGGTTCTCACTGCGCGGGTCCTTGCCCATGTAGTTGAGGATCGCCGGGAACAGCTCATCCGCCGAGTCGAGGAAGGCCACGCCGCACTGGTTGAGCTTCTTGATGTTCTCCGGCTCGAACAGCACCGCCCATGAATCGATATGGTCGATACCCAACACCTGCTTGACCTTGTCGACGTTGTAACCGATGCCGTTGGTACCCCACAGGTACGGCACCGAGTGCGCATTGCCCGGGTCGTTTTTCTCCAGCAGCTTGAGCAGCTTGGGGTCGAGGTTCTTGAAGTTGGGCAACTGCGAACGGTCAAGCTTGAGGAATGCGCCGGCCTTTACCTGCCGCGCCAGGAAGTGGTTGGACGGCACCACCACGTCATAGCCGGTGCGACCGGCGAGCAACTTGCCCTCCAGGGTTTCGTTGGAGTCGAACACGTCGTAGATCACCTTGATCCCCGTCTTGGCCTGGAAATCGGCCAAGGTGGTCTCGCCGATATAGTCGGTCCAGTTGTAGACGCTCACCGTCGGCGCAGCTTGCCCGGCACCGCTGAACGCGGCCACCAGGGCCAGCGGGAGAAGCTTGTTCACAAGACGCATATCGACACCTCTTTTGTGTTTTTTAGACGCTCAACAGCAGGAACTCACGCTCCCAGGAACTGATCACCCGCTTGAAATTCTCGTGCTCGGCGCGCTTGACCGCGACGTAGCCGCGCACGAACTTGTCGCCCAGGTACTGCTTGACCGTGTCGCAGTCCTCCATCCGCGCCAGGGCGTCTTCGAGGGTGAACGGCAGGCGCAGGTTACGGCGCTCATAGGCGCGGCCTTCTACCGGGGCGCTGGGTTCGATCTGTTCGATCATCCCCAGGTAGCCACACAGCAGGCTGGCGGCAATGGCCAGGTAGGGATTGGCATCGGCGCCCGGCAGGCGGTTTTCCACGCGCATCGCATCCGGGCTCGAGGTGGGCACGCGCAGGCCGACGGTACGGTTTTCTTCGCCCCACTCCACATTGACCGGCGCCGAGGTGTCCGGCAGGAAGCGGCGGAACGAATTCACGTTGGGCGCGAACATCGGCAACAGCTTGGGAATGTACTTCTGCAATCCGCCGATATGGTGCAGGAACAGCGGGCTCATGTTGCCGTCGGCGTCGACGAACACCGGTTTGCCCGTGGCGATCTCCACCACGCTCTGGTGCAGGTGCATGGCGCTGCCCGGCTCGTCGGCCACCGGCTTGGCCATGAAGGTGGCGGCCACATTGTGCTTGAGCGCGGCTTCGCGCAGGGTGCGCTTGAACACGGTGATCTGGTCGGCCAGGTCGAGGGCATCGCCGTGGCGGAAGTTGATTTCCATCTGCGCCGGGCCGTCTTCATGGATCAGCGTATCGAGGTCCAGGCCCTGGGCTTCGCACCAGTCGTAGACGTCTTCGAACAGCGGGTCGAACTCGTTGGCCGCATCGATGGAGAACGACTGGCGCCCGGTTTCCGCACGGCCGGAACGGCCGATAGGGGTTTTCAGCGGCAGGTCCGGGTCTTCGCAGCGTTGGGTCAGGTAGAACTCCATTTCCGGCGCGACAATCGGCTGCCAGCCCCGTTCGGTGTAGAGCTGCAGGACTTTCTTCAGCACGTTGCGCGGCGACAGTTCGATGGGGTTGCCGTGCTTGTCGAAGGTGTCGTGGATCACAATCGCGGTGGGCTCGATGGCCCACGGCACCACGTAGGTCGCGTTGGATACCGGGCGGCAAATCATGTCGATATCGGCCGGGTCCAGCAGGTCGTAGTAGATCTCGTCGTCGACAAAGTCCCCGGTTACCGTTTGCAGCAACACACTTTCCGGCAGGCGCATGCCTCGCTCATGCAGGAACTTGTTGGTGGGCGCAATCTTGCCGCGTGCGATGCCAGTCAAATCACTGATCACGCATTCGACTTCGGTAATCTTGTGTTCTTTCAGCCAGGTGTACAGCTGATCGAAGGGGGCGTTCATAAGGACCTCGTCATGGGGTGGGTGCTGCGCCGCCTTGTACTCGCGGCGCATTGAGGTCTATCTTGGGCCAGCCTTCACAGGCCATCTATCCACTTTGCACGCAGCACAACGCACCAATAGAGTGCGCACGGATCACCCATGACCCAGGCAACCGCTTTGCGCGTACAGGCCTTCACCACCGCTGATGTGGCTACCCAATGCCGTGCGACACCCGGCTGGGTGCAGCAGTACCAGCAGATGTCCCCGGGGCATTTTGCCGGGCGCGTCCGCTACCTCGACCTGCACGGTGTGCAGGTCTACGAAGAGAGCATGAACACCCGTGTGGAGCAGCACTTCAACGCACCGCCGGGCGCGCTGGCGTTCTGTTTCGATGGCAGCGACAACGCGCTGTATCTGCTCAATGGCGAAAGCCGCAACACCTGGATCACCCCAGAGAACTACCGCGAAGTGGCGGTGGTGTTCGGCCCGCAGTTCGTGCAGCACCATGGCCTGGACGTGGCCACACTGGAAGGCCTGTTCATGGCGCCGCTGGCCTGCCAGCAGAACGCGCTGTTCAGCCGTTGGCTCAGTGGCACCCTGACGCGCTTGTCCACGGACATCGACCCGGTGTCCCTCACCCGGCAGTTGCTCGACGATTGCCTGTTCATCCTCGACAACGCCTGCGTGTGCCTGGACCGAAGCTCATTGCAAAAGCGCAGTGAAGAACGCCGCTTGATGGCGCGCATAGGCGAGTGGGCGGCGGATGCGCCGGACGAAACCGTCAACCTGTTGGAACTGGCGCGGATTGCCGGCGTACCGCTGCGCCAGTTGCAGCAAGGGTTCAAGACCTACACCGGGATGAGCCCGGCGCAGTGGTTGCGCCTGCGCCGGTTGAACGGGGCACGGCGGGAATTGTTGAGCGGTGCCGGAACGACCGTGGCCGAGGTGGCGATGAACTGGTCGTTCTGGCATTTGGGGCGGTTCTCCAACAGCTACCGCGCGTTGTTCAAAGAGCTGCCGAGCGAAACCCTCAAGCACTCACTTTGAATGCATCTGAAAATGTGGGAGGGGCTTGCCTCCTCCCACATTGAATTGCATTTCAAGGCTGGGATTTCAGGAAGGTTGAGATTAGTTGGTTAACCCGCTCCGCCGCCTCCAACTGCACCATATGCCCCTGCCCCGGCAGAATCTCCACCTGGGCCTCCAGCCCCTGGGCATGGTCGGCCGGGATGATTGCATCGTCACTGCCCCAGATCACCAGGCTCGGTTGCCGCCCCACCACGTTGCGCAAATCCAGGCGCTGGCGCCCACCCTCAAACAACTGGGCATTGAGCTGACGAAGCGCCTGATGCACCCCTTCCAACCGCTTGAACTTGAGCATGTCCTCCAGCATCTGCCGCGTCACCAGCGCCGGGTCGCTGAACAGTTGCACCAGTTGCGGCTTGAGCGCGTTGCGGTTATTGGCTTCGGTGAAACCTTGCAAGTAATCGCCGTTGATGTCCGCCCCCAGCCCGGCGCTGGCGATCAGGGTCAGTGAGGCAACGCGCGCCGGAGCCTGACGGGCGACCGTCAGGCTGACCAAGCCGCCCATGGAGTGCCCGGCCAGGTGCACGCGGTCGAGCTTGAGGTGATCGAGCAAGGCCAGCACCGCCTGGCTCAGCTCTTCGGCGTCACCGGTTTGCAGAGGCTTGCCCGACTCGCCATGTCCCGGCAAATCCAGGGCGATCACCCGGCGCTCGGCGGCCAGGGCCGGTTGGTTGAACAGCCAGTTGTTCAAGTCGCCGCCAAAGCCATGCACCAGCACCAGCGGCGTACCGCCCTCGCCCAGGTCGAGATAACGCAGCAAACGCCCGCCCACCTCGACCTTCTGCGCACTCGGCCCGGTGGCTTCGGCTTCGGCGTTGCTGGAGACGAACCCGGCGTTGAAGCTTTCGATCACCGCATCGATCTCCGCCTCGCTGGCCTCACCTTCCACCACTACCCCCAGCAGCGCGCCCACCGGCAAGGTCTCGTCGCTCAGCGCCAGCACGCGGCGCAGCACGCCACTGAACGGCGCCTCGACGCTGCTGGAGATCTTGTCGGTCTCGACGTCCAGCACTTCTTCGCCCTTCTCCACCCGGTCGCCGGGCTGCTTGAGCCAGACGTCGATGCGGCCTTCGGTCATCGACAGCCCCCACTTGGGCATGGTCAAGGTATGGATCATGCGACGTTCCTCTTGTCGGCGATCTTCAGCACCGCGGCCTCGATCTTCGCGGCATTGGGGATGTACAGGTCTTCCAGCGCATCGGAAAACGGCACCGGCGTGTGCGGCGCGGTGACCATCTCGATCGGCGCACGCAGGAACGAGAAGCCCTGCTGGGCCACCAGCGCACTGATGTCGGTGGCGATGGAACAACGCGGGTTGGACTCGTCGATCACCACCAGGCGCCCGGTTTTCTCCACGCTCTCGAGGATGCTGTCTTCGTCCAACGGGCTGGTGGTGCGCAGGTCCAGCACCTCACAGTCGATGCCCTGGCGCGCCAGGTTGGCGGCGGCTTCCAGGGCGATATGCACCATGCGCCCGTAGGTCACCAGGGTCACGTCGCGGCCTTCGCGCACAAAGTTGGCTTCGCCGAACGGCACGGTGTACAGCTCTTCCGGCACTTCGCCCTGGAGGCTGTAGAGCATCTTGTGTTCGAGGAAGATCACCGGGTCGTTGTCGCGGATCGCCTGGATCAGCATGCCCTTGGCGTCATAGGGCGTGGCCGGGCACACCACCTTGAGCCCGGGAATGTGCGTCCACATCGAGGTGAGCATCTGCGAATGCTGGGCGGCGGCACGCAGGCCGGCACCGTACATGGCGCGCACCACCAGCGGCGTGGTGGTCTTGCCGCCGAACATGTAGCGAAACTTGGCGGCCTGGTTGAGCAACTGGTCGAGGCAGCAGCCGATAAAGTCGACGAACATCAATTCGCACACCGGGCGCATGCCACGGGTGGCGGCGCCGACGGCCATGCCGACGTAGCCGACTTCGGACAACGGCGCATCGAGTACCCGGTCCGGAAACTCCGGGTACAGACCCTTGGTCACGCCCAGCACACCGCCCCAGGCGTCCTGCTCGCCGGGGGAACCGGTGCCGCCGGAGACATCCTGGCCGATAATGAACACGCTCTGGTCCCGGCGCATTTCCTGGGCCAGGGCTTCGTTGATTGCCTGCTGATAGCTGATTTTGCGAGCCATGAAATTCTCTCCGAGTCTTGTAGTTATTAGCGGTAGGCGACGTAGACATCGCTGAGCAGGTCGGCGGCCTGGGGCTTGGGATCGGACTTGGCCAGGCGCACGGCGTCGTCGATCAACTGCGCGACCTCACCGTCGATACGTTCGAACTGGGCCGCGTCAAGCCAGCCTTCGGCATTGCAGCGCTGGCGGAACAGTGCGAGGCAGTCGTGGGATTCGCGCAGGTTCTTCACCTCGTCCGGGCCACGATAGGTTTGTGCATCGCCTTCGAAGTGGCCGTAGAAGCGACTCAGCTTGACTTCCACCAAGGTCGGCCCGTCGCCTTTGCGTGCACGCTCCACCGCCACGCCCAGCGCCGCGTGTACGGCAAAGAAATCATTGCCATCGACAATCACCCCCGGCATGCCGAAACCCACCGCCCGCTCGGCAATGTCCTTGCACGCCACGGACCAGCCGGAACCGGTGGCCTCGGCATAGCCGTTGTTCTCGGCGACGAACAGGCACGGCAGTTTCATGATCGACGCCAGGTTCATCGCCTCGAACACCGCGCCCTCGTTGGAGCCGCCGTCGCCGAAAAATGCGACCGCCACGCCCTGGCTGCCCTTGAGCTTGGAGGCCAGCGCAGCGCCCGCCGCCAACGGCGCACCGGCCCCGACAATGCCGTTGGCGCCGAGCATGCCCTTCTCCTGGTCGGCGATGTGCATGGAGCCGCCCTTGCCGCCGCACACGCCGGTTTTCTTGCCGTAGATCTCGGCCATCATGCCGAACACATCCACGCCCTTGGCGATGCAATGGCCATGGCCACGGTGGTTGGAGGCGATGCAATCTTCATCGTTGAGGTGGGCCATGACCCCCGCTGCGCTGGCCTCCTGTCCGGCATACAGGTGCACGAAACCGGGGATCTCGCCGGTGGCGAATTCCACATGCAGGCGTTCTTCGAAATCACGGATGGTGCGCATCACGGTGTAGGCATGCAGCAATTGATCGGTGGACAGGTGGGTGGACATCTTGTTGTTCTCCAGGTTGTCTCGACACACAAAAGGCTGGCTGCGGCCAGCTGTAAGCGGTTCAGCACAGCCTGTGCCAAGGTGCGATGAAACCTGGCAAAGCCTTGATCCAGAGCAGTGCCGTGCGGTTGTGCCGGGACGGTATGCCTGTGCAGAATGAGACGGTGCATTGCACTGTGCAGGCGGCGTCTCGGCCGAAATGAGACGCCGCGTCTCACGCGGGGCTGTTGGTCAGGTTGCCCTTGTCCCCTCGCGCCCACGGGCGCTTAATGGCGGGCATAACAACAAAGATCGAGAACCGGAGGCCTTATGCTCGCCGCGAACTCCAGGGAACACGTCGACTGCGTCAGTCGCGTGGTCCGCAATGCCGATCGCCTGCCCCAGGCGCCGGTGCCGTCGCTGATTTTCGATTCATGGCGGCGCTCCATGGAACAACACCACCTCGACCCCGGCTCGCTGCAGGGGCCCCGCATCCTTACCGAACCCTTGCTCAAGGAATGCCGCGAGCGCGCCGAGCTGTTCATGCGCATCGCCGGCGAAGAAGTCGGGCAACTGCACCACCGGGTGCGCCACGCCGACTACTGCGTGATGCTCACCGACGCCCAGGGCCAGACCATCGACCACCGCGTCGACAGCACCATTCGCAGCGACTGCCGCAAAGCCGGCCTGTACCTCGGCACCTGCTGGTCGGAAGCCGAGGAAGGCACCTGCGGCGTGGCCACGGTGCTGACCAGCAAGGCCGCAGTGACCGTGCACAAGCGCGACCACTTCCGCGCCGCCTTCATCAGTTTGACCTGCTCCGCCGCGCCGATCTTCGACCCCCAGGGCAACCTGCTGGGGGTGATGGATGCCTCAGCGCTCAAATCCCCGGATGACCGGCGCAGCCAGCACCTGGTGCGGCAGATGGTGGCCCAGAGTGCCCAGGCCATCGAAAACGCCTTCTTCATGCACAGCGCCCGCGAGCATTGGGTGCTCCAGGCCCACAGCACACCGGGCTACGTGGACAGCCAGCCCGACCTGCTGCTGGCCTGGGACCAGGACGGGCGCCTGCACGCCCTGAACAGCAAGGCGCGCCAGGCACTGCGCCGGCGTTTCGGCCAGGTGCCGGCGCATATCGGCGAAGTGTTCGATCTGGATGCATTGCGCTCGGCCACCGATCAATCGACCCAACACCTGCAATGGCTGGGCGAGCCTGGCGTACTGCACGTGCGGGTCAACGCGCCGCGCCGCAAACCGGCGCGGCCCGTTGCGCACACCCAGGTCGACCCACGGGTGGAAGAACACCTGCGCCTGGCCGTGCGCGTCAAGGACCGCAACCTGCCGGTGCTGGTGCAGGGTGAAACCGGCGCCGGCAAGGAAGTTTTCGCCCGCCAGCTGCACGAACGCAGCGCCCGGCGAACAGGCCCCTTTGTCGCGGTGAACTGCGCGGCGATCCCCGAAAACTTGATTGAAAGCGAGCTGTTCGGCTACGTGGCCGGCGCCTTTACCGGTGCCTCCAGCAAAGGCATGCAGGGGCTGTTGGTGCAGGCCGATGGCGGCACCCTGTTCCTCGATGAAATCGGCGATATGCCGCTGGCGTTGCAGACGCGCCTGCTGCGGGTGATGGCCGAGGGTGAAGTGGCGCCCCTGGGCGGGGCCAAGACCCGCACGGTGGACATTCAGGTGATCTGCGCCAGCCACCGCGACCTGGCCGTGCTGGTCAGCGACGGGCGCTTTCGCGAAGACCTGTACTTCCGCCTCGGCTGCGCACGCTTCTGCCTGCCGCCGTTGCGCGAGCGCAGCGACAAGCTGGCATTGATCAACCGACTGGTGGAGCAGCAAGCGCGCGGCAGCGGCGTCGCGGTGGGCATCGGCCAGGCCGCGCTGGAACGCCTGCTGGGCTATGCCTGGCCGGGCAATGTGCGCCAACTGCACCATGTGCTGGCGTATGCCTGTGCAGTGTGTGAAGGCGGCACGATTCAGCTGGCGGACTTGCCGGTGGAAGTGCGTGGGGAGCAGGTCGAGACGCTGGCCGAGCACAGCGTCAGCCCGGAACGCCAAGTGGTACTGGATGCCTTGATCCGGCATCGCTGGAAGCCGTTGCCGACGGCGCAGGCGCTGGGGATTTCCCGGGCCACCCTGTACCGCCGAGTCAACCAGTTGGGCATCGACATGCCCGGCAAGCACTGACACAACGGGGGCAACCATGTGGGAGGGGCTTGCCCCCTCCCACATTTAACACCGTCGGCCTTGGGAGATCAGCGATAAACCAGCCCACCGTCGATCAACGGCGCCTGTCCGGTCATGTAATCCGCGTCCGGCCCGGCCAGGTAGGCCACCAACCCCGCCACATCCTCCGGCGTTTCCGCACGGCCCAGGGCAATCCCATCGACGTACTGCTTGTAGGTCGCCCCCACTTCGGCGCCGGTAATCTCGGCCATGCGCTTGTCGATCTCCACCCACATGTCGGTGCCGACCACGCCCGGGCAATAGGCGTTGACCGTGATCCCGGCACTCGCCAGTTCCTTGGCCGCCGCCTGGGTCAAGGCGCGCACGGCGAACTTGGTGGCCGAGTACACGCCCAGCAGCGCAAAGCCTTCATGGCCGGCGATGGAGCAGGCATTGATGATCTTGCCCTTCTGCTTGAGCGCCTTGAATTTCCTGCCGGCCGCCTGGATGCCCCACAACACGCCCTGCACGTTGATGCCCAGGGTGCGCTCGACCTGTTCCGGGCTGACGTCCAGCAGCGCGTCGATCTGCGCGACCCCGGCGTTGTTGACGATAATGTCGAAGCCGCCGAGGGTCTGGTGTGCGTGTTCGACCGCCGCCACCACCTGGTCGCGCTTGGACACGTCGGCGATAAACACCGAGGCCTTGCGCCCCAGGGCCACGACTTCGGCGGCCACGGCCTCGAGCTTGGCGCCATTGATGTCGACCAGGGCGATGTCGGCACCGTCCTGTGCCAGGCGCAGGGCGATGGCCCGGCCAATGCCCTGCCCGGCGCCGGTCACCAGTGCAACTTTTCCAGCGATACCCATGATGATCTCCTGCAAGGGTTAGAGAAGCCCTGTCTATCGCAGGTGGGCACTCAGGCTGTCGAGAGGCACGTCATTCAGCGGGAGGGCTGAGACGGGACGTCTCACTTGTAAAACCGAGCGGTTATGCCTAGCTTATGCGCCCCCCGCCCTGCGCTTTAAGGCCCTCCCCCATGGTTTTGCGTTTTCGTCCTGTCGTCAGTACACGTTTCGCCCTCGGCCTGCTGCTCAGCGGCGGGATCGGCAACAGTTGGGCGGCACAACTCGAGCTGCCGGCGGTGCAGGTCCAGGGCGAGGACGCGTCCGGCTATCGCGCAGACACCGCCTCGGTCGGTGGCTTCAATGAGGCGCCGCTGCTGGACACTCCAGCCTCGATCACGGTGATCAATGCCGCGCTGATCAAGGACCAGCAAGCGCGCCTGCTCAGTGAAGTGCTGCGCAACGACGCTTCGGTGGGCGATAGCTACGCCCCCATCGGCTACTACGAAAATTTCGTGGTGCGCGGTTTCTCGCTGAATGCGGCGAGCAGCTACAAGATCAACGGGCGCACCATCACCGGCGAGCAGAACGTCGCCCTGGAAAACAAGCAGCAGGTGGAAGTGCTCAAGGGCCTGGCCGGTTTGCAGAGCGGGATTTCCGAACCCAGCGGCGTGATCAACTACGTGACCAAGCGCCCGGAAGACGTGCGCCAGGTGACGGTGTCCACCGATGACCGCGGCAGTGGCTATATCGCCACCGACGTGGGTGGCTGGTTTGGCAGCGAGCAGCAATTCGGCCTGCGGGCCAACGTCGCCCATGAAGACCTCAATGCCTATGTGGAGCACGCCAACGGCCAGCGCGACTTTGTCTCCCTGGCCTTCGACTGGAACATCAGCCCCGACGCGGTGCTGCAACTGGACGCGGAATACCAGAACAAACAACAGCGCTCGGTACCGGGCTACCAGTTGCTGGGCGGCACCGAGGTGCCCCACGACGCCTCGCCGAAAAAACTGCTGGGCCACCAGAGCGGTTCCAGGCAGGTCGGCATCGATTCGCTGAACCTCAACGGCACGTTCGAATACCGCTTCAGCGACCAGTGGAAAGGCAGCGTCAGCGCCGCGCGCAGCAAGGTGGTGATCGATGACTACAGTTCGTTTGCCTGGGGCGGCGACACCAACGGTGTCGGCAACCACTTCACGCCCGAAGGCAACTACGACGTCTACGACTACCGCAGCCCCGACGACACCCGCCGTGACGATGAAGTCCAGGCGGCGATGACCGGCCTGTTCGACACCGCAGGCATCGGCCATGAACTGACCTTCGGCACCAGCGCGTTTCGCCGGGTGATCGACAAGCGCAAGTCCGTCAACGAGTACATCGGCACGGCCAATATCGACGCTGACGCGCCGACGTTCACGCCCACCGACAAGCCGTTGAACGACAGCCATCGCACCCTCGACAGCCGCCAGTATGGCCTGTTCGTCACCGACCGCATCCGCCTCAACGAGCAATGGCAAACCCTCCTCGGTGGCCGCGAAGTGCGCCTGGATGAAAAAGCCTTCGACGGCGTCACTGGCAACCAGGCCCGCCATACCCAGCAATACGTGTTTCTGCCCCAGGCATCGTTGATCTACAAACCGGTGGAAAACATCTCGCTGTACACCAGCTACAGCAAAGGCCTGTCCCTGGGCGGCACCGCCCCCTGGTTTGCCAGCAACGCCGATGAAACCCTGGCCCCGACCACCTCGCGGCAAATCGAGGCCGGGGTGAAATACGACTGGCGTCGCATCAGCTTCGCCGCCGCTGTGTTCCAGACACGCCAGGCTTACCAGTACGCCAAGCCGGATGGCGCCGCTACCTTTACTTATGTGCAACAGGGCGAGCAGAAGAACACCGGCGTGGAACTGTCGGCCAACGGCTGGGCCACCGACCGTCTGCAGATTTCCACCAGCGTGGCGGCGATTCGTGCACGGGTCAGCGGCAGCGGCACACCGGCATACGAAGACCACCAGGCGATCAACGTGCCCAAGCTGCGCGCCAGTGTGTATGCCGATTATGCGTTGCCGTGGGTCAATGGCCTGGCGGTGCTCGGCGGCGTGCAATACAGCGCCAAGAAGTACGCCAATCGCAGCGGCAATGTGGAGGTGGGGGATTACGCAGTGGTCAACGTCGGCAGCCGCTACACCACCCGGGTCGACGGCTACGAGACGGTGCTGCGCCTGAGCGTCGACAACCTGTTCGACAAGCGCTACTGGCGCGACGCGGGCGAGTACATGGGCGATGACTATCTGTTCCAGGGCGCGCCGCTGACGGCGCGCCTGAGTGCTTCGGTGAACTTCTGACACTTACTGCTGTGGCGAGCGGGCTTGGCGAATCGTCGCACCGCCCGCGTTGGGGTGCGAAGCGCCCCTGATGAAGACGAATGGGGTATATCAGGCACTCCTCTGCGCCTGGCTTTGGGGCTGCTGCGCAGCCCAGCGCGGGACAAGCCCGCTCACCACAAAAGAGCCGTCTTCAACCGCCTATTCAGGCATCTTGCGGAAACCTACCGCGAGGCGGTTCCAGCTGTTGATCGTGGCGATGGCCACGCTCAGGTCGACTTGCTCCCGGGGGCTGAACTCGGCGGCGAGCGCGGTGAAGTCTGCGTCCGGGGCGTGGGTCTGGCTCAGCAGCGTCAGGCTCTCGGCCCAGGCCAATGCCGCGCGTTCACGCGGGGTGAAGAACGGCGTTTCGCGCCAGGCCGACAAGGTGTACAGGCGACGCTCGGTCTCGCCACCCTTGCGGGCATCGGCGGTGTGCATGTCCAGGCAGAAGGCACAGCCGTTGATCTGTGAGACCCGCAGGCGGATCAGCTCCAGCAATGGCAGTTCGATGGAGAGTTTGCCGACGGCGGCTTCCAGGGCGAGCATGGCTTTCATGGCGTCTGGGGAAGCGGTGTAGAAATCGGTACGGGCTTGCATGCGGAACTCCGGAACGGTGGGAAGTGGTGGCTAGGTTAGCCACCGGGCCGTAGGGGAGAAATAGCCAATTGCGGGGAAGAACAGGTGACCAATGGTGCGATCAACCTGGTAATGGAATCACCCGCAACGGGCGCACCGATTTATAGGAAAAACTCGAATAGATCTCCTTGACGCACGGCAGCGTCTGCAACACCTCCCGCGCAAACTCGCCGAACGACTCCAGGTCCCTGGCCACCACCTCGAGCAAAAAGTCATAGCGTCCCGACACGTTATGACAGGCCACGATTTCCGGAATATCCAACAGGCGTTGCTCGAACGCCCGGGCGATTTCCTGGGTGTGGCTCTCCATCATGATGCTGACAAACGCCGTCACCCCATACCCCAACGCCTTGGGCGAGAGGATCGCCTGGTAGCCGCTGATCACTCCGCTCTCCTCCAGGTTCCTGACCCGCCGCCAGCACGGTGACGTGGTCAGGGACACGCGGTCGGCCAGCTCGGCCACGGTTAAACGGGCATTGCCTTGCAGGGCGTTTAATAACGCTTTGTCGGTGCGATCCAGCGTGATGGGCATGATGTGCCTCTGTTTATTGTTTTTAGCGAGTTTTCATCCCGGGACACGGGATTTGTCGGCAAAGTTTGGAAAATCCAGCCGTGGTTATAAGCATAGCATTGTAGGAAATAAGGAGCGCCCGACATGAACACTAAACACAATGCATTCGGCTTTTCCACCCGTGCCATCCACCACGGCTACGACCCCAAGGACCACCACGGCGCACTCGTGCCGCCGATCTACCTGTCGGCCACGTTTGCCTTCCCCACCGCCGAATACGGCGCCGCCTGTTTCGCCGGCGAGGCCGGTGGCCATTTCTACACGCGCATTTCCAACCCGACCCTGGCGCTGCTGGAGTCCCGCATGGCCAGCCTGGAAAACGGCGAGGCGGCGGTGGCGTTCAGTTCCGGCATGGGCGCGATTGCCGCGACGTTCTGGACTCTGCTGCGCCCGGGCGATGAGGTGATCGTCAGCCAGACGCTCTACGGCTGCACCTTCGCCCTGTTGCATCACGGTATCGGCGAATTCGGCATCAAGGTGCGCCACGTGGACCTCACCGACCTGGCGGCCCTGCAAGCGGCGCTGAGCCCCGCCACGCGCATGGTCTACTGCGAAACCCCGGCCAATCCCACCCTGCAACTGGTGGACATCGCCGCCGTGGCCGCCCTCGCCCATCAACAGCCGAACGTGACCGTGGTGGTGGATAACACCTACTGCACGCCGTACCTGCAACGGCCCTTGGAACTGGGCGCCGATGTGGTGGTGCACTCGGCCACCAAGTACCTCAGCGGCCATGGCGACATCACTGCCGGCATCGCCGTGAGCAACCAGGCCCTGGCCCAGCGCATTCGCCTGCAAGGCCTCAAGGACTTGACCGGCGCGGTGATGTCGCCCCAGGACGCGTCGCTGTTAATGCGCGGCCTCAAGACGCTGGCCCTGCGCATGGACCGCCATTGCAGCAACGCCCAGGCCGTGGCCGAAGCCTTGCAGGCGCATCCCGCCGTGGAGTGGGTGACGTATCCGGGGCTGCGCGGCTTCGCGCAAGACGCATTGGCGGCGCGGCAGATGAGCCAGGCCGGCGGCATGATCGCCTTCGAACTCAAGGGCGGGATCGACAGCGGACGACGCTTCATGAACGCCCTCACATTGTTCACCCGCGCGGTGAGCCTGGGCGACGCCGAGTCACTGGCCCAGCACCCGGCGAGCATGACCCATAGCACCTACACCCCTGAAGAACGCGCGCATCACGGTATCAGCGAAGGCCTGGTGCGTTTATCAGTGGGGCTTGAGGACGTCGCCGACCTGTTGGCGGACGTGCAGCAGGCGCTGGCCAAGTGCACCCGCGCCGTACCGCGCGAAACGCCGATGGCGGTACAGTCGGCGCGATAAGCCCCAGGCCCTCGGTTGTGCTTTCCCACGACGGTGGCCGGACGGATCCGACCACCGTTGGCCGGGCTTAATGCGGTTTTTTGCCGATTGGATCCCCCTGCCGCCGCCAGGCTGTACTAGCATACGTCCTGCATTCGACACTCATGGACGAACTGATGAATTCACACCTGTTCCCACATATAGGCAAGGTCATCGCCAGCACCGGCAGTCGCGATTTCCCACGCATGCTGCATGACCTGATCCTCACCCAACTGGCAGTGGACGCCACCCATATCACCCAATTGCGCGTGAGCCCCGAAGGTCACACCCGCCGCAAGATCAGCCCGGTCTACACCGATTCGGTGGCGGCCCTGGGCGATGCGCAACCGGCCGCACAATTGCACCTCACACGCCACAAGGATGATGTGCGCTACGTGCTGTCGGTGTACCGCTCCCACCAGTCAGAAAGCTTTTCGCCCCAGGAACGCAGCATGTTGCAGGACTTCTCCACGCTGCTGTTGCCTTTGGTGGAAAAACACATCACCGCGATTCAGCCATGCCGCGGTGACAGCGACCCGCACCTATCGCAGAACCAGGGCATCGACACCCTGCGTCGACGCATTCAGGAACGCCTGGTGCAATCGGGGCTGAGCCTTTCCAACCGCGAGCTGGAGGTGTGCGTGGGCCTGCTGGCCGGGCGCACGGCGCCGGAGTTGGCGGAGCAACTGGCACTGAAGGTCAACACCATTGAAAGCTACCTAAAGCGGGCGGCGATCAAGCTGGGGATCAGCGGACGGCATTCGTTGTTGCGGTGGATGTACTCCACCGACGATACCGCGCTCTAAGCCCTCTCCCCGCAGCTGCCTCGCCGAGGTTCGGCAGCTGCCGGGAGGTCAATCCCGTGCCAACGCTTCAATCGGGTCCAGCCGTGCCGCGTTCCTCGCCGGCACGAAGCCGAACACAATGCCGATCAGTGTCGAGCAGCCAAACGCCATGATGATCGACCCCAGGGAAAACACCATCTCCCACTCTTTCACAAACAGCGAAAACAGATAGCCGATGGCGAAGGACAGCGCGATGCCAATCATCCCGCCGATCAAGCACACCATCACCGCTTCCACCAAAAACTGCTGGCGAATATCCGACTGTCGCGCGCCCACCGCCATGCGAATACCGATCTCGCGGGTGCGCTCAGTGACCGACACCAGCATGATATTCATCACGCCAATGCCCCCCACCAGCAAGGAGATCACCGCGATCAACGACAACAGCAGCGCCAGGGAACGGCTGGTTTTCTGCACCGTCTGCATGATGCTGTCGAGGTTATTGGTGAAGAAATCCTTGGTGCCGTGGCGTTGCAGCATGAGCGCATTGACGTTGTCTTCCACCACCTTGCTCGGCTGGCCGTCCTTGATGCGCACGGTGATGCTGTCCAGATGGCGCTGGCCTAAGAGACGCCCTGCCGCTGTCTCATACGGCACCCACACGTTGAGTGCCTTGCTCGCGGCGAACATGTTCTTATTGTCCGCCGTCACGCCGATCACCGTGCACGGCAGGTTGCCCACCAGGATCACCTGGCCCAGCGGATCCACATTCGGCCCGAACAGGCGTTGCCGGGTATTGTGGTCGATCACCACCACCTGGGCCTGGCGCCGTGCATCGCTTTCGCTGAAGGCGATGCCGGCTTCGAGTTTCAGCCCCTTCACCTTGAAGTAGCGGTCGCTCACGCCATTGACCTGGGCGTCCAGGTCGATATTGCCGAAACGCAGCAAGAGGTTGCGGCCCACCACCGGGGTGGCGCTGTCGACGTAGTAGAGCCGGTTCAGGGCCTCCACATCCGAGGGCATCAGCGTCTCGATGGCCGAGGCGCGGCTGTCGCCGAAACTGGTGCCGGAGAAAATATCGATGGTGTTACTGCCTATCGCCTGGATGTCCTTGAGCACATAGCGTTTTGCGCCTTCGCCGATGGCCGAGATCGACACCACCGAGGTGATGCCGATGACGATACCCAGCATGGTCAGCAAGGTGCGCATGCGATGGGACACCAGCGCGACCCAGGCCATGTTGAACGCCTCCTTGAACAACCCCAGGCTTGCCACCAATCGGCGTGCGCCGCCGCGCCTGGCCTCGAGCGGCGCCTCGGCAGGCAGGTCCAGGCCACTGCTGGCATTGGCCTTGTCACTGATGATCTCGCCGTCGCTGACCTCGACGATGCGTTGGGCATTGGCCGCCACTTTCGGGTCATGGGTGACAATAATCACCGTGTGCCCGGCCGCGTGCAGTTCGGCCAGGATGCGCATCACCTCCTTGCCGCTGTGGGTGTCGAGGGCGCCGGTGGGTTCGTCGGCGAGGATCACTTCACCGCCGTTCATCAAGGCCCGGGCAATACTCACCCGTTGCTGCTGGCCGCCCGACAGCTGGCTGGGCCGATGGCTGGTGTGGCTGGCCAGGCCCAGTCGTTCCAGCAGCTCACGTGCGCGGCTGTGGCGCTGGGTCTGCGGGGTGCCCGCGTAGATCGCCGGCATTTCCACGTTGTGCAACGCGCTGAGGTGCGCCAGCAAGTGGTAGCGCTGGAAGATAAACCCGAAGTAATCGCGGCGCAGCTCCGCCAGTTGGTCATTGCCCAGCGAGCGGGTTTCGATGCCGTTGATCCTGTAGCTGCCGGCGGTGGCGTAGTCCAGGCCGCCGAGGATATTCATCAGGGTCGATTTGCCGGAACCCGAGGCGCCAATAATCGCCAGCATTTCCCCGGCATGGATGGTCAGGTCGATGCCCTTGAGCGCAATGAATTCACGCTCGCCGGCCATGAAACTGCGGGTGATGCCCTTGAGTTCCAACAGTGGCTGGGTCATCCGTCAGTTCCCCGCCACGGTGGGCGACGCGTCACCGATCACCACCTTCTCACCCTCGGCCAGGCCCTCCAGGACCTGCACCTTGACGTTGTTATTGATACCGGTCTTCACCTCCCGCGCCACCGCCTTGCCCTTGGCGTCCAGCACCCGCAGCGAGTAGCGGCCATCGTTGTTGCGCGGGCCGAGCGCGGCCACCGGCACCATCAACGCCGCCTGGGCGGTGTCGAGCACGATGCGCACCTGGGCAGTCATGGCGATGCGCAGGCGATGGTCGGGGTTGGGCACGTCGAACAGCGCGTTATAGAACACCGCCGTGTTCTGCTTGGGGGTGCCGGCAGTCTGGGTTTCGAGGAAGTTCTGCGGCGCCGGTTCCGTACCGCGCAGCTTGGCGTAGTAGCGCTTGTCGGCTTCGCCGAGGATGGTGAAGTACACCTGCTGGCCGGGGCTGATATGAATCACATCGGCCTCCGACACCTGGGCCTTGACCGTCATGGTATCCAGGTCCGCCAGCTTCAACAGCACCGGTGCCAGCTGGCTGGCGATCACGGTCTGGCCTTCCTGGGTGACGATGCCCACCACGTCGCCATCGATGGGCGCAACGATGCGGGTGTAAGCCAGGTTGACCTTGGCGGTGTCGATCTGGATATGCGCACTCTTGATCTGCGCATCCAGGGACAGCAGGTTGGCCTGCTGCACCTGGAACGTCGACTCGGCGTCTTCGAAGTCCTGGCGCGACACCGACTCGTCATCCTGCAAGCCCTTGTAGCGTTCATACACCGACCTGGCCTGCTTGAGCTGCGCCGCCGTGGCCCGGCGCTGGGCCTGGAGGTTTTCCTCATCCACCTGGGCCTTGCGCAGGGTATTTTGCAGGATCAACGGGTCGATTTCGGCGAGCCACTGGCCCTGCTTCACCTTATCGCCGACCTTGACCTTGAGCGACTTCAACTGCCCGGAAACCTGGGCACCGACATCCACTTGCTTGATGCCTTCGAGCACGCCGGTGGCCAGCACGGCGTTTTCGATATCGCCGCGTTCGACGCTGGCCGTGAGGTATTGCGGGGCGTCGGCGGGCGCCTGGACCGTGTAGACAATGAGGCCGATGGCGACGGCCAGGACTGCAAGCAGGCCGGTTTTGCGGAGCTTAGAAGTTTGCATAAATGACCATGAAAAGTGGTTGGGCTTTTTTGAGGGAGTCCATAGGCGGGAGGGGGTAGACCCTCTTCACGAAACCACCTCCCCAATCACCACGCCGTCCAACCACCAGCGCGCCAGCCTGTGAACATTCGGTACCTTGAGCAAGGTGAAGTGGTTCCCCGCCCCATACCAGACCTCCAAGGCGCTGCCCTGCTTGCGCCACCCCTCGATCATCCTCCCCTGCTCCCGCTGATTCCCCGCCGCGTCCAGCGCCGGGTCCTCGGCCAGCACCAGGCGCACTGCACCTTCATAGCGCCGCAAAGGCCGATACACCGTGCGCAACGCCGCGCCATAGGTACGCGCCGGCCCCGTCATCGCGTCCACACTGGCACGGGCCGGCAACAACCCCACGTCGACCATGCCCCCATGCAACGCCTGCCGCTGCGCGCGCTCATCGAGCCCGGCAAAGTCCACGAGATCAATGCCAAACGCCTTGCCCGCGGCCAACTGCATGGCCTCGATCAATCGCACCAACGCCGCCGTGGTGGTATAGGGACGCCCCGCGCCAGCCGGTGCCTCACTGTCGATTACTGTCAACGATGCCACTTCGCGCCCGGCCGCCTGCAAGCGCAGGGCCATTTCCAATGCGATCCAGCCACCAAAGGAATGCCCGACCAGATGCACCGGCCCACGCGGGCACTCGTGCTCCAGCGCCGTCAGGTAACAGCGCGCGGCTGCCTCGACCTGGCTGTGGGGCACCGCCTCGCCATCCAGGCCCCGATGCTGCAGGCCGAACAGCGGCCAGTCACGCCCCAGCGCTTCGCTCAAGCCGACAAACCCGGTCACGCTGTCCCCCGCACCCGGCACGCAGAACAGCGGCGCATACCCGGCGCGGCCGCTTTGAATTCGCAACAGCGGCTGGTGCGGCGCCTGGCTCACCGGCGTACTTGCCAGCAACGCCGCGCTCATGGCGCGACCCAAGCCTTGGATATGGGGCGCCTGCATCATGCTCTGGTGATCCCCAGGCACCTCAACTCGCTGCAGTTGCCCGGGGGCCAGGGCGTCGTTCCAACCCAGGGACTCGCTGCGCCGCGCCAACTCGGTCGGGCGCTCCTGGGCGCTGAACAGATGCACCGCCATCGGCAACGGAAACAGGCTGTAGTGCGCCAGCGCATGCCCATGCCCCACTTCGCGCTCGATAAAGCTCAAGAGGTCCGCGTCCGCCGCTGCCGCCATTTGCGCGTACAACAGACCTTGATCGCGACAGCGTTGCAGCAGACCCGCAAAGTCCAACTGTCCAAGCTGTGCCTCAAGTTGCTCAATCCTCGCCAGCTCATCCACACCTCCCTGCGCGTTCCAATAAGCCGTGCATTGCAACAGCAAATGCCGCTTGAGGGCATCCGGCCCGCTCCAGCGCGCCTTGCCCTGGTCGGTCATGCGCGGTACGTAACTGTCGATCAGGCCAAGGAACGCCACCGGCTCATCCTGCCCGAGCAATTGCATCGCCACTTCGTAGGCCAGCACTCCGCCAAACGACCAGCCGGCGACCCGGTAAGGCCCGTGGGGCTGGATGCCGCGAATCAGGCCGACCATGCGCGCCGCCAAGCCTTCCATGGTATTGAGGTGCGCCTCACCGAGTGCCACGCCAGGCAGGCCGTAGATCGGATAGTCACCGGGCAGGTGCTGGCCCAGCGCCGGGAAATACACGTCCATGCCACTGAACTCATGGACCAGGAACAACGGCGCCTGCGAGCCGCTGCTGCGTACCGTGATCACCGCAGTATCACGCTCCGGCGCCTGGGTGCGCTGGCGCAGCATGGCGGCCACCGAGGCGACGCTGGCGTGCTGGAACAGCTCGGCCAGGGACACCTGCAACCCCGCCTCCTCCATCAGGTTGACCAGGCGAATCGCCAACAATGAATGCCCACCCAATTCGAAGAAGCTGTCATGCCGGCCCACCCGCGCCAGCTTCAACACCTCGGCCCACAGCTGGGCCAGGGTCTGCTCCAGTGCATCGGCCGGCGCTTCGAATTCGCGGCAGCACAACGCGTCCAGGGCCGGGGCCGGCAAGGCTTTGCGGTCGACCTTGCCATTGGCCGTCAACGGCAAGCGCTCCAGCGGCACATAGGCCGACGGCAGCATGTAGTCCGGCAGCTGCCCCTGCAGATGGGCGCGTACGCTGTCGATAGCGACGGGCTCGGCCACCCAAGTGAAATAGGCCACCAGGCGCTTGTCGCCCGGGGCGTCCTCACGGGCCAGTACTACCACGTCCTGAATGCTTCCGTGGGTCGCCAGGCGCGCTTCAATTTCACCCAGCTCGATACGGAAGCCACGGACCTTGACCTGGTCGTCATTACGGCCGATGCACTCCAGCAGCCCCTCAGCGTTCCAGCGGCCGAGGTCGCCGGTGCGGTACATCAAGGCCCCCTCATTGAAGGGGTCCTGCACAAATTTTTCCGCGCTCAGGTCCGGGCGATTCAGGTACCCGGTGGCCACGCCGTCGCCGCCGATGCAGATTTCACCGGTCACGCCCAGCGGCACCTCCTGCAAGTGCGCATCCAGCACGTGCACCTGGGTGTTGGAGATGGGCCGGCCCACCGGCACGCTGTCCGCGTCATCGGCAACCGCGCGCACTTCATAGGTGGTGGCGTAGGTGGTGGTTTCCGTCGGCCCATAGCAATGCACCAGGCGCAGTGCGGGCGCCCGGGCCAACAGGCTGCGGAAGGCCGCCGGGTCGGCACGCTCGCCGCCGCACAACAGGATGCGCAGGCCGGCCAGGGCGTCAGGGATCAGTTGCACGTATTGGTTGAACAGCGCCGTGGTCACAAACAGCACCGTCACGCCTTGCAGCGCCCGGCCAAAGGCGACCGGATCGAGCAACGTGGTGTGCTCGATCACCTGCACCTGCCCGCCATTGAGCAGCGCGCCCCAGACGTCCATGGTGCTGGCGTCGAACGCCGGGTTGGAAGCGAAGGCCACGCGGTCGCCGGCCTGGAAGTCGGCATAGCCGTTATTGATCACCAGCCGCGTGATGCCGCGATGGGGCACCCGCACCCCCTTCGGCGTACCGGTGGAGCCGGAGGTGTACATGATGTACGCCACGCTGTCGCTCGATTGCGACAGCGCCGGGTTGTGGCTCGGTTGCGAGTCGAGGGCCAGGGTGTCGAGGTCCAGGCGCTGTGCGGGGTAATCGGCAGCCATTTCACTGCGGCTCAGCAGCCACGCCGCGCCGCTGTCCTGCAGCATAAAGCCCTGGCGTTCGGCCGGAGCGTTGCTGTCCAGCGGCACATAGGCGGCGGCGCACTTGAGCACCGCCAGTTGGCCCACCAACAGGTCCAGGGAGCGTGGCAGCAGGATCGCAACGTTATCGGCGGGGCGCACCCCAAGCCCCAGCAGGTGATGGGCCAGGCGGTTGGCGCGCTGGTTCAGTTCACCGTAACTCCAGGCCTGCTCGCCCTGCACCGCCGCCAGCGCGTCGGGCGTTGCCTGGGCCTGGGCTTCGAACAGACGTTGCACCGTGTGCTCGCGCGGGAATGGGCGCCGGGTCGCATTGAATTCCAGCAGCCGGCGACGTTCGGCGTCGGGCAGGATCGGCAAGCGGCCGATGGCGAGGTCACTATTGTGTTCCAACGCCTGCACCAGTTGCTCCAGTGCGATATGCAGGTACTCGCATAGACGCCGGGCACCCGGTCCCCTGGCCTTGAGGCTGAAACCGGCGCCCAGGTCATCCACGCTCATCGACAGGCCAAAGGTGCTGTGCTCGTGAGTCTTGAGCAATTGAATGCCCTGCCACGCGTCGGCCGCACCACCGGCGTGCGGCGCACTGTGGCGATAGTTGAACAACACGCTGAACAACGGCGTCGCCACCGGCACTGCGCTGCAACGCTGAGCCAGGGCCAATGGCGCGTGTTCATGGCTGAGCAGCTGGGTAAGTCGGGCGTGGGTAGCACGCAGTGCACTGCGTACCGCGCGTTCGCCCAGGTCGACCCGCAGCGGCAAGGTATTGATAAACACCCCCATGGCCCGCTCGGCCCCCTCGCCACCTTGCAGGCGACCCAGCATGACCGTACCGAACACCACCTGCTCGCGGCCGGACACCTTGCCCAGTACATGGGCCCAGGCCAGGTGCATCAGGCTTGCGGCACTGACACCCGCCTGGCGCGCCTGGGTCCGCAGGCGCTGGCTCAGTGCGGGATCCACGCTCAACTGGGCCGGCTCATCGGCGCCCAGGCCGGGGACTGCCGTGGGCTCGTCGATGTCACCGAGCATCTCGCGGAAGAACCCTTCGTGTGCATCAACACCACTGCGGGTCTGGGCCACATAGTTGCGATACGGGACCGCTGCACCTAACGAATCCTGCTCGCCCAGCAGGAAGGCCTGCATGTCGCGCTGCAGGATATCCAGGGCCAAGTGGTCCATGACCAGGTGATGGAACAGCAGCGTGGCCACCACGCGCTGGGGCTCCTCGGTGTAGACCAGGCGCATCAAAGGCGCCTGGGCCAGGTCCAGGCGCAGGGGCAACGGGCCGCTTTCGACGCGCAGCGACGCCTTGCGCCATACCACTTGCAGCGGTTCTTCCAGGCCGTCCCAGTGAAACGACGAGCGCAGAATGTCGTGGCGCTGGATCACCGCCTGCAACGCCCGGGCGAACGCATCCAGGCGCTGGCGGGAATCAAAGGCGAACTGCGCCTGCAGCACGTAGGCATCGTCGCCCTGCACCGCGCGATGGTGATAGAGCATGCCGGCCTGCAGCGGCGCCAGCGGGTAGATATCCTGCACATTCGCCGCACCACCGGGGATGCCGGCGACAATACGATCGATGTCGGCCTGATCCAGTTGAATCAGGGGCAACTGGTCCGGCGTGATCGCCGTGGCCCCCTCGGCAATGCCATTGACCGGCACCGCCACGCCACGCCCGCCACCCAGCGCTGCCGCCAGAGCACACAGGGTCGGCTGGCCGAACAGCACCTTCACATCCGCCGACAACCCGAGGCGACGCATACGCCCTATCAGGCTGACGGCCAACAGTGAGTGGCCACCCAACTCGAAGAAGTTGTCGTGACGTCCCACGCGCTCCACATTGAGCAACTCGGCCCACAGGCTGGCCAGGGTGACTTCCGTATCACCCTGGGGCGCCTCGTACTCGCGCACCCTCACCGAATCCGCACCCGGTGCAGGCAGGGCCTTGCGGTCGAGCTTGCCGTTAGGGCTCAGGGGCAACGCCTCGAGGTGGACGAAAATCGCCGGCACCATGAACTCCGGCAGGTGCTGCAGCAGATGGCCGCGCAGGGCTTCGATCTCGCTGCGTACACCGGTGTAGTACGCCACCAGGTGATCGTCGCGGGCGACCACGGCAGCTTCGTTGACGGCGGCATACTCGGTGAGGCGCGCCTGGATTTCCCCCAGTTCGATACGCAGGCCGCGAACCTTCACCTGATCATCGTTGCGACCCAGGTATTCGATAGTGCCATCGGGCAAATAACGTCCGACGTCGCCGGTGCGGTACATCCGTCCGGCGCTGAACGGGTCCTTGAGGAAACGTTCGGCGGTCAGTTCCGGGCGGTTCAGGTAACCGCGAGCTACTTGCACGCCGCCGATAAACAATTCGCCGACCACGCCCAGCGGCACCGGCTGCAACTGCCCATCCAGCAGGTACATGCGCGTATTGGCAATCGGCTTGCCGATGGGGGTGTTATCCGGTGTCACCGCGCCTGCGCAGTTCCACGCGGTCACATCCACGGCGGCTTCGGTGGGGCCGTACAGGTTATGCAGTTCGCTGCCGGGCAACTGCTGCTTGAAGCGCCGTACCAGGCTGCCGGGCAAGGCCTCGCCGCTGCATATCACCCGCGCCAGCCCGGCGGCCTGGCTCACATCGCCATGGGCCAGGAACACATCGAGCATCGAGGGCACGAAGTGCACGGTGCTGATCCGTTCAGCCTCGATCACGTCGCACAGGTACGCCGGGTCTTTATGCCCACCGGGACGCGCCATCACCAGGCACGCGCCGGTGAACAGTGGCCAGAAGAACTCCCACACCGACACGTCGAAGCTGAACGGGGTTTTCTGCAAGACGCGGTCTTGAGCGGTCAACCCGTATTCGTCCTGCATCCACAACAGGCGGTTGACCACCCCGGCGTGGTCGTTGATCACGCCCTTGGGTTGGCCGGTGGAACCGGAGGTATAGATCACATAGGCAGCCAGGCCCGCGAATTGAGGGTTGTCCATGCAATGGTGTTGCCAGCACGGCTGGTCCAGATCCACTACCGGTACCGCGCCCAGCAGATCGCGGGTCGAAGCCTGGGCCAGCACGGCAACGGGGGCGCTGTCTTCAAGCATGTAGGCCAGGCGCTCGCGTGGATACGCCGGGTCCAACGGCACATAGGCAGCGCCGGCCTTGAGGATCGCGTACAGGCCGACCACCATCGCCAGGCTGCGCTCCACACAGATTGCCACCCGCGAGTCCGGCTGCACGCCCAGCGCGTGCAGGTGATGGGCCAGTTGGTTGGCCTGTGCGTTCAGTTCGGCATAGGTCAGTTGCTGCTCGCCGGCCTTGACCGCAATCGCCTCCGGCGTACGTATCACTTGGGCTTCGAACATCCCGTGCACGGTCTGGTCAAGGTTGTAGTCCGCCCGGGTGGCGTTGAAGTCGAACAGCAAACGCTCGCGCTCGCGCGCGTCCACCAGCGGCACATGCTCCAGCACCGCCTGGTCGTTATCGACCATGGCCTGCAATAACCGTGTGAAGTAGCCGACGTAACGCTGCACGGTCGACTCATCGAACAGCGCCACCGCGTACTCCAGCGCGCCGAGGATCGTGCCCTGCACTTCCCCCAGGTTCAGCGACAGGTCGAACTTGGCGAAGTGGCTGTTCTCGACGATGCCTTCCAGGGCGAGGTCGCCCAGGGCCAGGGTCGGCGCGCTGCTGTCCTGCCAGCTCAGCAGGGTCTGGAACAACGGGCTATGGGCCAGGCTGCGCGTCGGGCGGATGATTTCCACCACTTGCTCGAAGGGCAGGTCCTGGTGGGCCTGGGCCGCCAATGTCAGCGCCTTGACCCGCGCCAGCAACGCCTCGGTGCTCAGCCCGCCCGAGGTGTCGATGCGCACCGCCAGGGTGTTGACGAACAGGCCGATCAGCCCTTCCACCTCGCTGCGCGTACGGTTGGCCACCGGTGAGCCGATCACCACATCCTGCTGCCCGGACAGCCGCGCCAGCAATGCGGCCCAGGCCGTCATCAAGGTCATGTACACCGTGCAGCCATGGCGCTGGCTCAAGGCCTTGAGCCCGGCGGTGAGACGTTCGTCCAGGCGCACCTCGACGCTGCTGCCGGCGTAGTCCTGGCGGGCCGGGCGCGGGCGGTCGGTGGGCAAGGAGAGCAACGCCGGCGCACCGGCCAGGGCCTGTTGCCAATAGTGGCTCTGGCGTTGCAGCACTTCACCGCTGAGCCATAAGCGCTGCCACACGGCAAAGTCACCGTACTGGATCGCCAGCGGCGGCAGCGGGTCGGGCTGGCCATGGCTGAACGCGCGGTACAGCGCCATCAGCTCACGGGTAAGCACGCCCATGGACCAACCGTCGGAAACGATATGGTGCAGGGTCAGCAGCAGCACATGGTGCTCGTCAGCCATCACCACCAGACGCCCGCGCAGCAGCGGGCCACGCTCCAGGTCAAAGGGTGCCGAGGCTTCGCCATGGATCAGCGCATCCAGGGCCTGTTGCGGCTGCGGGTGGCGACGCAAGTCCTGCACTTGCAGCGGCAACACGTCTTCGGCGGCGACGATCAGCACCTGGGCTTCGTCGCCGTGCTGGGCGAAACGGCTGCGCAGGGTGGCATGGCGCGCGACGATGCGCGCCAGCGCCCGTTGCAACGCTTGCACATGCAGCTGCCCACGCAGGCGCAGGCCGATGGGAATGTTGTAGGCGGTGTTGGCGCCTTCCATCAACGCCAGGAACCACAGGCGCTGCTGGGCGAACGACAGCGGCACGGGCTCATCGCGGTTGGCCGGCAGGATATCCGGCAAGGTGCTGCGACCCGCCTGGGCCAGCACCTGGGCGACAGCCGTCAGTTCGGCATTGGCAAACAGCTCGCTGAGCAACAGTTCCACGCCCAGGCGCTGGCGAATCTGCGACACCATGCGCATCGCCAGCAACGAATGCCCGCCCAATTCGAAGAAGTGGTCATGGCGCCCGACCCGTTCTACCTGCAGCACATCGGCCCAGATCTGCGCCAGCAGGCTTTCGATCTCGCCTTGAGGGGCTGCGTATTCACGGCTGAACACTGCCGTCATGTCCGGCGCCGGCAGGGCGTTGCGGTCGATCTTGCCATTGGCGGTCAAGGGCAGCGCATCCAGCTTCACGAAGGCCACCGGGACCATAGAGTCCGGCAAGTGCGCCAGCAGATGGGCGCGGATATCGCCGACGACCAGCGGGTCGAACTGCGCACTTTCCGTGTAATAGGCCACCAGCCGGTCTTCACGCACCAGCACGACGGCTTCCTGGAGGCTGGGCAACAGGTTGAGCTGGGTTTCGATTTCACCCAGTTCGATGCGCACGCCGCGGATTTTCACCTGGTCGTCGTTGCGCCCCAGGTACTCGAGGTTGCCGTCCGGCAGCCAGCGCGCCAGGTCGCCGGTGCGGTACATGCGGCCGGGATTGAAGGGATCGTGCAGGAAGCGTTCGGCGCTCAATTCAGGCCGGTTCAGATAGCCGCGTGCCACACCCTTGCCGCCCACGTACACCTCACCCGCCACACCCAATGGTACCGGACGCTGCTGTGCGTCCAGCAGGTAGACCGTGGCATTGGCGATGGGCTTGCCGATATGCAACGCCTGTCCCGCCTCGACCTTGCCGGACGTGGCGACCACCGTGGCTTCGGTAGGGCCGTAGTTGTTGATCAGCTCAAACCGCTGCGCGCGCCCGAACTGACGCAGGCGGTCGCCGCCGATCAGCAACGTGCGCAGGGTGGGATGTTCGATGTTCTGGCTGAAGGCGTACTCGGCCACCGGTGTCGGCAGGAAAGCCACATCCAGCGGCTGCGCGCACCACCAGGCCAGCAGTGCATCAATGTCTTCGGGGCCGTCGTGGGCCGGTGGCAGGTGCAGCGTCGCCCCGACACACAGCGCCGGCCACACTTCCCAGGCCATGGCATCGAAGCCGAACCCGGCAACGCTGGCGGTATGCCGCCCGGCGCAGAGGTCGAAGGCGTTGCAATGCCAGTCCACCAGGTTGGCCACGGTGTGGTGCTCCACCATCACGCCTTTGGGCAGGCCGGTGGAACCGGAGGTGTAGATCACATAGGCAAGATGGCTCGGTGTGACGGCGACCACGGGATTGCTCGCCGAATGATGGTGCCAGGTGTAGCGATCGAGGTTGATCACCGGCACGTCCAGCGGAGGCAGGCGTTCGAGCAAGGCGTGTTGGGCCAGCACCGCCACCGGGGCGCTGTCGCTGAGCAGGTAGGCCAGGCGTTCGGCCGGGTGGGAGGGGTCTACCGGTACGTAGCAGGCACCGGATTTAAGGATCGCCAGCAACCCGGCCAGGGTATCGAGGCCCCGGCGGGCGACGATGGCCACGCGGTCATCGGGCTTGACCCCCAACGCCAACAGATGATGGGCCAACAAGTTGGCTTGCTGGTTCAGCTCGGCGTAGGTCAGTGTGCGCTCGAGGTGCACGGCGGCGATGGCATCGGGCGTCAGCGCGGCCTGGGCTTCGATACGCCCATGCAGGGTGGTGCCTTGGGGAAAACTCACCGAGGTCGCGTTGAACTGCTCAAGCACCAGGCGTTGCTCCGCAACGGGGACGACCGTCACCTGGTTCAACGCGGTGGTCGGTGCCTGTTCCAGCGCAGTCACCAGGTGTTCCAGGGCGGTTTGCAGGTAGGCGCACACACGCTGCGGGTCCACCTGGGCACTGGCCAGCAGGCTCAAGCCAAAGTCCTCGCCGAGGTCATCGACACTCAAGGTCAGCGGGTAGTTGGTACGCTCCTCGGCACTCAGGGCGACGATGCCCTGCCATGCCGACACGGCCTCGGCGCTGGCGGCGGGTGCGCTGTGACGATAGTTGAGCAGCGCGCTGAACAAGGGCGTGGGGGCAATCACGGCACTGCAACGCTGGGCCAGGGCCAGCGGCGCATGCTCATGGCGCAGCAATGTGGTGAGCCGCGCATGGGTGGCCTTAACCCCGGTGCCTACATCCTGGGCGTCCACATCCACGCGCAACGGCAGGGTGTTGATGAAAATCCCCAGGGCCCGTTCCGTGTCATGACTGCCCTGCAGGCGGCCCATCAAGACCGTGCCGAAGACCACCTGTTGCTTGCCGGACAATGCGCTCAACACCTGCGCCCAGCCCAGGTGAAACAGGCTTGCCGCGCTGACGCCCAGCTGCCGTGCCTGAGTGCGCAGGCGTCGGCTCAACGGCGCCGCCAAGGGCAGGCTGAGTTCGCGGATGCCCCGTGCATCGCCCTGCACGTCCTGCAAACCGAAGGGCAAGGTTGGCTCACTGATGTCGCCCAGCATCTGGCGGAAGAACTGCTCGTGTTCCTGCTCGCTGATGCCCAACCGTGCCTGCGCCACATAGTTGCGAAACGGCACCGCCTGGCCCAGCGTCGCGCCCTGCCCCTGCAGGCACGCTTGCATTTCATGGCACACCACCTCCAGGGCACTGTGGTCCAGGGCCATATGGTGGAACAGCAAGGTGGCGACAATGCGCTGGTTGGCCGGATCATCGGCGCGCACCAGGCGCAGGAGCGGCGCCTGGGTGACGTCGAGCCGATAGTGACGGGCATCGAACAACGCATGCAGTTGTGCGCCGATGTCGCCGTCGGCAGGGTCCAGCTCAAGGGCCTGCACCGGCAGGCACGCCCGGCGCCACACCACTTGCGACGGCTGTTGCAGGCCATCCCAGACCACGCCGGTGCGCAGGATGTCATGGCGATCCATGACGGTTTGCAGGGCCTGGGCGAACGCGTCGAACCGCGCCAGGCTGTCGAACGCGAACTGCGACTGCATCACATACGGGTCGCCCTGTCCGGCGCTGGCATGGTGAAACAGAATGCCTTCCTGCAGCGGCGCGAGCGGGTAGATGTCCTGGATATTCGCCACGCCGCCGTCGACGGTGGCGACGATGCGGTCGATCTCGTCCTGGTCAAGGCATGACAACGTCAGCATGTCCGGCGTGATGCGTTCGGTGCCCGGCGCAATGCCATTGGCCGGCACCGCGACTTCACCGGCCTTGGCCGGCGCGTATTCGCCGGCCTTGATCAGCTCGATCAGCCCCGGTTTGTGCTCACGCAACGCGGCCAGGATCGCCGGGTCGCTCAAGGCCTGCTTGTTGCCTTGCACCGACAACTGCTCGCCCTTGAGCGCCAGTTGGATGTCCTTGGTTTTCAGGGTTGCCAGCAGCTCAAAGAGGCTCACAGGACGATCTCCATTCGTTCGGTCATTGCGGCGTAGCCGGCCAGCGTCGGCTGTTCGAACAGCGCCCGCACATCGGCTTCCATGCCTTCCTGGCGCAGGCGCCCGATCAAGCTCACGGCGAGCAGCGAGTGCCCGCCCAGTTCAAAGAAATTATCCAGGCGCCCTACCCGCTCCACGTTCAGCAGCTCGGCCCACAGCCGGGCCAGCAGGATCTCGGTATCACCTTCCGGCGCCTGGTACTCACGCCCCTGCAGCGCCTGCATGCCAGGCGCCGGCAGCGCCTTGCGGTCGAGCTTGCCGTTGGGGCTCAGGGGCAGCGCGTCGAGGTGCACGAACAGCGCGGGTACCATAAAGTCCGGCAGGTGCTGCAACAGGTGGGCACGCAGTTGCTCGATATCGGCAGGGGTACCGGTGTAGTACGCGACGAGCCGGTCTTCACGGGCGACCACCGCCGCTTCGTTGACCTGCGGATGCTCAAGCAGGCGCGCCTGGATTTCCCCGAGTTCGATGCGCAGGCCACGGATCTTGACCTGATCATCATTGCGGCCCAGGTACTCGATATTGCCGTCCGGCAGGTAGCGCCCCAGATCACCGGTGCGGTACAGACGACCGGGGGTGAAGGGGTCCTTGAGGAAACGTTCGGCCGTCAACTCGGGACGGTTCAGGTAACCCCGCGCCACCTGCACGCCGCCGATAAACAGCTCGCCGACCACGCCCAGCGGCACCGGTTGCAACTGCCCATCCAGCACATACAGGCGCGTGTTGGCGATGGGTTTGCCGATCGGGGTGTTGTCCGCTGCATCGGGGCGCGCGCAGTTCCAGGCGGTCACGTCCACCGCGGCTTCGGTGGGGCCGTACAGGTTGTACAGGCCGATCCCCGGCAACTGCTGCTTGAAGCGGCGCACCAGGCTGCCCGGCAGGGCTTCGCCGCTGCACATCACCTGTTGCAACCCCGCCGCATGGCTGACATCGCCGTGGGCCAGGAACACATCGAGCATCGACGGCACGAAGTGCAGCGTGGTGATCCGCTCAGCTTCGATCACTGCGCACAGGTAGGCCGGGTCTTTATGCCCGCCGGGACGCGCCATCACCAGGCGGGCGCCGGTGAACAACGGCCAGAAGAACTCCCACACCGACACGTCGAAGCTGAACGGGGTTTTCTGCAGCACTGCGTCATGGGCCTTGAGGCCGTAGGCGTCCTGCATCCACAGCAATCGGTTGACCACCCCGGCGTGCTCGTTGATCACGCCTTTGGGCTGACCGGTGGAGCCGGAGGTGTAGATCACATAGGCCTGGTTACCGGCGGTGAGGCCCGGCACCTCGGGGTTGCTCGCACTCTGGTGCTGCCAGGTGGGCTGGTCGAGGTCGATCACCGGCACCTCGCCGAGCACACCACGAGTCGCACGTTGCGCCAGCACCACCACCGGCGCGCTGTCGTCCAGCATGTAGGCGATACGCTCCAGCGGGTACGTCGGGTCGAGCGGCACATAACCGCCACCGGCCTTGAGGATGGCGAACAGGCCAATGAGCATGTCCAGGCCGCGCTCCAGGCAAATCCCCACCCGCGACTCCGGCTGGACACCCCATTCACGCAGATGATGGGCCAGGCGGTTGGCGCGTTCGTTGAGTTGCCGGTAGGTGAGCTGTTGCTCGTGCGCTTTCACGGCAACGGCATCCGGCGTGCGCATGACCTGGGCCTCGAACAGCCCGTGCAGGGTCTGGTCGAGGGGGTAATTCACCTCGGTGGCGTTGAATTCAACCAGCAGTTTTTGCAGCTCCTCGGCCCCCAGGATCGGCAGCCGATGGAGCGCCTGGTGCGGCGCCTGCTCCAGGGCCTCGACCAGCCCGGCCAAGGCCACTTGCATATAACCGCAGATCCGTTGCGCATCGACGTGGGCCAATGCCGTCACGTCGTAGCCATCGCCCAAGTCGTCCACATTCAAGGTCAGCGGGTAGTTGGTGCGCCCGTCGTTGACCAGGGTCTGCATGCCCTCCCAGGCGTGTTGCGCGTCCTGGGAACGGGTGGCGGCGCCGCGATGGCGATAGTTGAGCATCGAACTGAACAACGGCGTCGGTGCCGCCACACCGCTGCAACGCTGAGCCAGGGCCAGGGAGGCATGCTCGTGGCCGAGCAACGCGCTGAGCCGTGCGTGGGTGGTGCGCACGGCTGCACGCACACCTTGGGCGTCGATATCCAGGCGCAGGGGCAAGGTGTTGATAAAGACGCCGAGGGCACGGTCGGCGCCCTCTCCGCCTTGCAGGCGCCCCACCAGCACCGTGCCGAAGACCACGCTGTGCCGCCCGGAGGTGGCCGCCAGGACCTGGCCCCAGGCCAGGTGGAACAGGCTCGCCGTACTCACACCGAGCAAACGGGCCTGGGCCCGCAGGCGGCGGTTAAGGTCGCTGTCCAATTGCAGGCTGTGCGCTTCGATAGCGCTGCCGTCGCCGCGGACATCCTGCAGGCCGAAGGGCAAGGTGGGTTCATCGACATCGCCAAGCATGTCGCGGAAGAACGCCTCGTGTTCCTGCTCGCTGACACCCAGACGCGCCTGGGCCACGTAGTTGCGGTACGGCATCGGCGCGGCGGTGGGCGCCGGGTGGCCGAGCAGGTAGCCCTGCATTTCCCGCAGCACCACGTCGAAGGCGGTGTGGTCGAGGGCGATATGGTGATAGAGCAACACCGCCACCACGCGCTGGTTGGCCGGGTCTTCGGCATAGGCCAGGCGGATCAGGGGCGCCTGGCTGATGTCCAGGCGGTAGCGCCGGGCATCGAAGCGTTCATGCAGGCCGGCCAGTACATCGCCTTGCAGGTGCAAGTGTTCAAGTGGCAATCGGGCCTTGCGCCACACCACTTGCAGCGGTTGCACCAGGCCCTCCCAGACCACCCCGGTGCGCAGGATATCGTGGCGATCGATCACCTGCTGCAGCGCCTGGGCGAAGGCGTGCAGACGCTCGATACGGTCAAACGCCAGGTGCGACTGCAGCAGGTAGGGGTCGCCCTGACCGGCCGTGAGGTGGTGGTACAGAATGCCTTCCTGCAAGGGTGCCAGGGGGTAGATGTCCTGCACATTCGCGGCGCCGCCGGGCACGCAACTGACAATCTGGTCCAGGCTCGATTGATCGAGTGTCACCAGGGACAGCAGGTCCGGGGTGATGCGCTGGCAATCAGCCGGGATGCGGTTGGCCGGCACCTGGACTTCGCGACCACTGCCCACCGCCGCGGCCAGGGCGGCCAGGGTCGGCTGGCTGAACAGCACGCGCACGTCGGCGCTCAGGCCAACCTGGCGCATGCGCTCGATCAGGCTGACCGCCAGCAACGAATGGCCGCCCAGTTCAAAGAAGTGATCGTGGCGCCCCACCTGCTCGACCTGCAAGACCTCGGCCCAGAGCCGGGCCAAGGTGGTTTCCACAGCGCCTAGCGGAGCTTCATAGTCACGGCTCAGCACGGCGGCCTGGTCCGGTGCCGGCAGCGCCTGTCGGTCGAGCTTGCCGTTGGCGGTCAGGGGCAGTACGTCGAGCCGCACGTAGGCCACCGGCACCAAGGCCTGCGGCAAGTGCGCCTGCAGTTGCTCACGCAGGCTTTCGATGGACAGCGGGTGGTGTTCGGTGAACCAGGCCACCATGCGCCCCTCGCGCACCAGCACCACCGCTTCGCCAACCCCTGGCAACGCCGCCAGGCAGCTTTCGATTTCGCCCAGCTCGACGCGCACACCACGGATTTTCACCTGCTCGTCGTTGCGTCCCAGGTACTCAAGATTGCCGTCGGGCAACCAGCGCACCTGATCGCCGGTGCGGTACATGCGACCGGCGTTGAACGGGTCCTGCAGGAAGCGTTCGGCCGTCATCTGCGCACGGTTCAGATACCCGCGAGCCACGCCGCTGCCGCCCACATACAGTTCACCGGCGACACCCACCGGCACCGGCCGCAAGTGCTCATCCAGCACGTAGACGCAGGCATTGGCGATGGGCCGGCCGATATGCAGCGCCTGCCCGGCACGCACGCGGCCGGAGGTGGCGACCACCGTGGCCTCGGTAGGCCCGTAGTTGTTGATCACGGCAAAGCGCCGCTCCTGGCTGAACTGGCGCAAGCGGTCGCCGCCGATCAGCAGCAGGCGCAAGGTGGGGTGGTGCAGGTCCTGGCTGAACGCATATTCGGCCACCGGCGTGGGCAGGAAGCTGACGTCCAGGGGCTGCGCCAGCCACCAGGCAAGCAGGTCATCAATCTGTTCATTGCCCAGCTCGGAAGGCGGCAGGTGCAGGGTTGCGCCCACGCACAATGCCGGCCACACCTCCCAGGCCATTGCGTCAAAACCAAAACCGGCAACGCTGCTGGTGTGACTGATGGCGCTCAGGCCAAAGGCTTCGCAGTGCCAATGCACCAGGTTTTCCACGCTGCGGTGCTCCACCATCACGCCCTTGGGTTGGCCGGTGGAGCCGGAGGTGTAGATCACGTAGGCCAGGTGCGCCGGGGTCAGGTCGGCGATTTGCGGATTGCTCACGTCGGGGTGGTGGCGCTCATGCAGGTCGATGCTGGCGACATTACCCAGCAGCTCGCGGGTGCTCGCTTCCGCCAGCACCGCCACAGGAGCGCTATCCTGCAACAAGTAAGCAATGCGTGCAGCGGGATAGGCCGGGTCAATCGGCACATAACCTGCGCCCGCCTTGAGAATACCCAGCAATCCCACCAGCATCTGCGGCCCACGCCGGCAGCACAGGGCGACGCGGTCATCCGGTTGCACCCCCTGCGCCAGCAGGTGATGGGCCAACTGGTTGGCGCGCTGGTTGAGCTGGCGATAGGTCAGGGATGTGCCGTCCTGCACCACGGCAATGGCATGGGGCTGGCGCTCGGCCTGGATTTCAAAGGCGCCATGCACGGTGTGCCCGGTGGGGAAATCCGCCACCGTGGCATTGAACTCGCGCAGCAGGGTTTCGCGTTCGCTGGCCGGAAGGATATCCAGCTGATCCAGCGCGGTGTGCGGGGTATTTTCCAGGGTGTCGACCAGTTGCTCGATGGCATTGGCCATGTAAGCGCACACGCGCCCCGCGCCGATGCGCGGCAGCGCCAACACGCTCAGGCCGAAGCCCTCACCCAGGTCGTCGACACTGAGGGTCAACGGGTAGTTGCTGCGCTCTTCACCGCCCAACAGCTGCACACCTTCCCAAATACCATGGCCGTCGCGGGCCATTTCGCCGGGGTGGCTGTGACGGTAGTTGAGCAAGGCGCTGAACAGCGGCGTGGAAGCCGCCACGCCACTGCAGCGCTGGGCCAGGGCCAGGGAGGCGTGTTCGTGACCGAGCAAGGCGCTCAAGCGCCCATGGGTGGCCTTGAGCGCGGCCACCGCGTCGGCGGCCACGTCCACCTTCAGCGGCAAGGTGTTGATGAACATCCCCAAGGCACGGTCGGCGCCGTCGCCCGCCTGCATGCGGCCCATCAGGACGGTGCCGAATACCACCTCGTCACGCCCACAGACACGCCCCAGCACCAGCGCCCACGCCAGGTGCATCAGGCTCGCCGCACTGACGCCGCGCAATCGCGCCTGTTCCCGCAGCCGCTTGGCCAACGCGGCGTCCACGGCCTGCTCGGCCTCTTCGATAGCGCGCCCGTCACCCTGCACATCCTGCACGCCGAACGGCAAGGTGGGCTCATCGACCTCGGCGAGCATCGCGCGGAAGAACTGCTCGTGTTCGTCCACACTCACGCCAAGACGCGCCTGGGCCACATAGTTACGGAACGGTGCGGCCAGCGGCAAGTCCTGTGCCTGGTTGAACAGGAACGCGTCCATCTCCCGACCCACCACCGCCATCGCCGTGTGATCCAGCGCCAGGTGGTGGAACAGCAGGATCGCCGCCACCCGCCGGTTGGCCGGGTCCGGGGCGTAGACCATACGCAGCAACGGCGCCTGGGTAATGTCCAGGCGATAGTGGCGCGCATCGAAACGCCCATGCAGTTGTTCGAGGATATCGCCGTGCGCCGGGTCCAGGTCAATCGCCTGAACCACCAGCGGCGCCTCACGCCAGACCACCTGGACCGGGCTGTCGAGGCCTTCCCAGACCACGCTGGTGCGCAGGATGTCGTGACGGGCCGCCACCTGTTGCAGCGCGCCCATGAACCGTTGCAACCGCTCAAGGCTGTCGAAGGCCATGCGCGATTGCAGCAGGTACGGATCGCCCTGCTCGGCGCTGATATGGTGGTACAGAATGCCTTCCTGCAGCGGCGCCAGCGGGTAGATATCCTGCACATTCGCCGCACCGCCAGGGACGCTGGCGACGACCCGGTCAATGGCCGCTTGATCAAGGCTCACCAGGGTCAGCATCGACGGCACTATCCGGGTACAGCCCGCAGGAATGCCATTGGCCGGCACCGCAATCTCACGGCCGCTGCCGACTGCCGCCGCGAGTGCCGCCAGGCTCGGCTGATTGAACAGCACACGCACATCGGTGCTCAGACCGGCCTGGCGCATGCGCTCGATCAGGCTGACCGCCAGCAGCGAGTGCCCGCCCAGCTCAAAGAAATGGTCATGACGGCCGACGCGATCAAGCTTGAGCACATCCTGCCAGATCTGCGCCAGCAGGGTTTCCACCTCGCCTTCCGGCGCCTCATACCCACGGCTGAGCAGCGCGCCTGCATCCGGTACCGGCAGGCCCTTGCGGTCCAGTTTGCCATTGGCCGTGAGGGGCAACAGTGCCAGCCAGACATAGGCCGACGGCACCATGTAGTCCGGCAGCCGGCCCTGCAGATGGGCGCGCAGCGCTTCGATCGGCAGCGGCGCGTCAGCGGTGTAGTAAGCCACCAGGCGCTTGTCACCAGGCTCGTCTTCACGCACCAGCACCACGGCGTGGGTCACACCGGCAAAGGCCGCCAGGCAGGCTTCGATTTCGCCCGGCTCGATGCGGAAACCGCGAATCTTCACTTGCAGGTCGTTGCGTCCCCGGTACAGCAAGGTGCCGTCGGCCTGCCAGCACGCCAAGTCACCGGTGCGGTACAACAGGCCCTCGCCGAACGGGTTGGGGACAAACTTCTGCGCCGTCAGTTGCGGCTGGTTCAGGTACCCCGTGGCTACGCCCGCGCCGCCGATATACAACTCGCCGACCACGCCCAACGGCAGCAACTGGCGGTGCGCATCCAGCACATAGGCCTGGGCATTGGCAATCGGCCGGCCAATCGGAATACCGCCCTCGCCCACCTGGGTAATTTCATGGGTGGTGGCAAAGGTGGTGGCTTCGGTCGGCCCGTAGCCGTTGAGCAGGTGCCGGGGCTTGCCGTGCTTGAGCACGCGGTCGATCACCAGCGGGTCGAGCACATCGCCGCCGACGATCAGGTAACGCAACTGCGCCAATACCGGCATCAGTGCATCGGCGTATTGGTGGAACAGCCCGGCGGTCATCCACAACACACTGATGGCCTGCTCCTGCAGCAACGACGCCAGCGCCGCCTGGGACAACAACACCGCCTGTTCGACCACCACCACACAGCCGCCGTTGAGCAACGGTGCCCACACCTCAAGGGTACTGGCATCGAACGCGGGGTTGGAGGCAAAGGCCACGCGGTCGCGCGGGTTGAACTCGGCATAGCCGTTGTTGAGCACCAGGCGCGAGATGGCGCGGTGGGGCACTTGCACGCCTTTCGGTGCGCCTGTGGAGCCGGAGGTGTACAGGATGTACGCCACGCTTTCCGATGACTGCAACACTTGCGGGTTGTGCGGCGACTGCGCCTCCAGATTCAGGTCGGCCAAGGTATTGAGCACCCGCTGCGCACCACTGTCCTGCACGATAAGCGCCTGGCGCTCGAGCGGCGCATTGATGTCCAACGGCACATACACGGCGCCGCACTTGAGGATCGCCAGTTGGCAGATCAGCAAGTCGAGGCTGCGCGGCAACGCAATCGCCACGCTTTCCCCTGGCTGCACGCCCTGGCTGATCAGGTGATGGGCCAGGCGGTTGGCACGGCGGTTAAGGTCGCGGTAGCTCAGGGACAACGGCCCCTGCACTGCCGCCACCGCTTCGGGGCGCGCCAGGACCTGGGCTTCGAACAGTTGCGGCACGGTGAGCTGCGACGGGTAGTCCCGGGCGGTGGCATTGAAGTCCACCAGCAGTTGGTTACGTTCGGCCGGCGGCACGATCGACACGGCCAGCATCGGCGTGGTGGGCGCCTGTTGCAGCGCGGTCACCAGGTGACGCAAGGCGGTGAGCATATAGTCGCCGACACGCCGCGCGTCCAGGCTGGCCACGCCTTGCACCGTGAGGGCGAAGCCGCTGCCGAGGTCATCGACGTTAAGCACCAGCGGGTAATTGCTGCGCTCTTCGGAACTGAGGATCCGGATGCCTGAAGCGGCAAACGGACTGTCTCCCGGCGCGTCCGCCGGCGCGCTGTGACGGTAGTTGAGCAGCGTGCTGAACAACGGCAACGAACCCGGTACGCCACTGCACCGCTGGGCCAGGGACAGCGGCGCGTGCTCATGCACGAGCAAGTCTGCCAGGCGCGCGTGGGTGGCGCGCACCGCGGCCTGCACGCCGACGGTGCCGACGCTGACCCGCAGCGGCAAGGTGTTGATAAACATTCCCAGGGCGCGGTCGGCACCTTCGCCACCCTGCATGCGCCCAAGCAGCACGGTGCCGAACACCACCTCCTGCTGCCCGGAGACTTGCCCCAGCACGTGCGCCCAGGCCAGGTGCACCAGGCTCGCCGTGCTCACGCCCAATTGCCGCGCCTGCTCGCGCAGGCCCAGGCTCAATGCCGGCTCCAGCGGCAAGTGCGCTTCGACAATGCCGCTGCCGTCGCCATTCACGTCCTGCAAGCCGAAGGCCAGGGTCGGCGCGTCGATATCGCCCAACATTTCGCTGAAGAACGCTTCGTGCCGGGCCTGGCTGACCCCAAGCCGCGCCTGGGCCACATAGTTGCGGTACTGCACCGCATCCGGTAGTTGCGCGCTGCACCCGGCCAGGCTGGCACTCATTTCCTGCACCAGCACTTGCAGGGCGGTGTGGTCGAGCAGGATATGGTGCAGCAGCAGAATGCCGACGAAACGCCCCTGGTCCTCGGCGTAGGCCAGGCGCATCAGTGAAGCGCGGGACAGGTCGAGGCGATAGTGGCGTGGGTCAAAGCGCTGTTGCAGGTGCGCCAGGGCATCGACGCCCGGGGCTTCAATGCGCTCCACGGCCAGCGGCGCCTGGCGGCAGACCACCTGTGCCGGCACGTCCAGGCCTTCCCAGAGGATCGCGGTGCGCAGGATGTCATTGCGCTCGATCACGCTCTGCAGCGCAAGGATAAAGGCGTCTACCGCAGCCTGATCGTCAAAGCCCAACTGCACCTGCAACACATAGGGGTCACCGTCGGTGGTCGCCAGGTGGTGATAGAGAATGCCTGCCTGCAAGGGCGCCAGGGCGTAGATGTCCTGCACATTGCCGATACCGCCGGGCACGTTGTGGAGGATGTGATCGATGGCGGCCTGGTCGAGATCGATCAGCGGCAACATGTCCGGGGTGATGACCTGGCTGTGGGCATGGATCGGGTTGGCCGGCACCTGCACTTCCGCTTGCCCGCCCACCGCCGCCGCGAGTGCTGCCAGGGTGGGTTGGCCAAACAACACGCGCACGTCGGCGCTGAGGTTCACCTGGCGCATGCGTTCGATCAGCTTGACCGCCAGCAGGGAATGGCCACCCAGTTCGAAGAAATGGTCATCGCGGCCAATGCGATCGAGCTTGAGCAGGTCTTGCCAGATGCCGGCGATGGCGGTTTCCACGTGGCCCCGGGGGGCCTGGTAGCTGCGCCGGGCCACGGCATCGGCGTCGGGTGCAGGCAAGGCCTTGCGGTCGAGCTTGCCGTTGGTGGTCAGCGGGAAACGCTCCAGCAGCACGAAGGCACTGGGCACCATGTGTTCGGCCAGGCTCAGCAGCAGGTGATCACGCAGCGCCGCGACGCGGGTGTCGCCCTCGGCAATCACGTAGGCCACCAGGCGTTTGTCCCCCGGTTGATCTTCACGGGCGATCACCACCGCGTCGCGCACCCCTTGGGCGCTGGCCAGGCGCGCCTGGATTTCGCCCAGTTCGATCCGGAAGCCGCGGATCTTCACCTGGTCGTCATTGCGCCCCAGGTACTCCACGCTGCCGTCGGCCAACCGGCGTCCAAGGTCGCCAGTCCTGTACATCCGCAGTCCGGTGGCCGGATCGCTGAGGAAGCGCTCGGCGGTCAACCCATCCCGGTTGAGGTACCCCCGCGCCACACCGGCACCGCCGACGTACAACTCGCCGACCACGCCAACCGGCAGCGGCTCGTGGTGGGCGTCCAGCACATACAGTTGCAGGTCGGGAATAGGCCCGCCAATCGGGCTGACGCCGACCAACTGCGCGTCCGCCGCTTCCAGGGCGCGGTACGTCACGTGCACGGTGGTTTCGGTGATGCCGTACATGTTCACCAACTGCGTACCGGCGTTGATCGCCCGTGCGTACCACGGCTTGAGCATCCCCGGCTCCAGGGCCTCGCCGCCGAAAATCACCTGGCGCAGGGAATGGGCCTGGGGGCTGTCGCCCTGGGCCGCGAGCAGTTGGCGGAAGGCGCTGGGGGTCTGGTTGAGGATGCTGACGCCCGCTTCGCAGAGCAGCGTGTAGCACTCGTCCGGCGAACGGCTGAGCAGTTGCGGCACGATCAGTAACTGGCCGCCGTGCAGCAGCGCACCCCAGATTTCCCACACCGAAAAATCGAACGCGAAGGAATGAAACAACGCCCACACGTCGTTGCGGTTGAAGCCGAACCAGTGCTCGGTAGCGCTGAACAGCCGCGCCACCTGGCGATGCTCGACCATCACGCCCTTGGGCTGGCCGGTTGAGCCGGAGGTGTAAATCACATAGGCCAGGTTGTGCGAGTCAAGCATCACATGCGGATTGACGATGGACTCGCCGCGCAGGCCGTTGAGGTCGATCGGCGCCAGCTCGCCCACCAGGTGACGGGTGTTGGCTTGCACCAGCACGGCCAGGGGTTGGCTGTCGCGAAGGGTGTAAGCAATGCGTTCCAGCGGGTAGGCCGGGTCGATGGGGACATAGCCGGCGCCAGCCTTGAGGATGCCCAGCAGGCCGATGATCATCTCCGGGCCACGTTCGACGCAGATGGCCACGCGGTCGTCGGGGCGGATGCCTTGGGCCAGCAGACGATGGGCGACCTGGTTGGCGCGCTCGTTGAGCTGGCGATAGCTCAGACGCTGCTGGTCGAACCGCAGGGCAATGGCCTCCGGCTGGGCGGCGGCTTGGAGTTCGACCTGCTGGTGGATCAAGGCGCTGTCGGCGTAGGTGCGAGGGCTAGGGTTGAGGCTGTGCAGCAGGTGGTGGCGCTCTTCATCGGGCAGGATCGCCAGGCGGTCGAGGGGCGTGTCCGGATGGTGTTCCAGGGCCTGGGCCAGGCTCTCCAGCGCCGTGTGCAGGTAGCTGGCGACACGCTGCGCGCCGATGTTCCCATCGACCATCACCGTCAGCGCAAAGTCTTCGCCCAGGTCATCCACATTGACCGTCAGCGGGTAATTGGTACGTTCTTCGGCACCCAGTACCTGGATGCCCTCAGCGACCTCAATCACCGCGGCCATGTCGCCCGCGGCGCTGTGCCGGTAGTTGAGCATCGCACTGAACAGCGGCGTCGGCGCGGCCACACCACTGCAACGCTGGGCCAGTGCCAGGGAGGCATGTTCATGCTCGAGCAACGCGGTGAGCCGCGCATGGGTTGCCTGCACCCCGGCGCGCACGCCCTGTGCGCCCACATCCACCCGCAACGGCAAGGTGTTGATGAACATGCCCAAGGCCCGCTCACCGCCCTCACCCGCCCCCATGCGCCCGAGCATCACCGTACCGAACACCACCGCATCGCGACCGGAAACCACGCCCAGGACACGGGCCATGGCCAGATGCAGCAGGCTGGCCACGCTTACCCCCAGCGGCCGCGCCAGGCTGCGCAGGCGGCGACTCAGATCGCTGTCGACGGAAATACGCGCCTCGTCGATGCCCAGCCCATCGCCCTGTACGTCCTGCAAACCGAACGGCAAGGTCGGCTCGTCGATGTCCGCCAGCATCTCGCGGAAAAACGCCTCATGGGCCTGCTCGCTGACCCCGTGGCGCACCTGGGCGATATAACGGCGAAACGCTACGGGCTCAGGGGCCTGGTCTTGCTGGCCGGCCAAGTACAGCTGGATTTCATGGCGTACCACATCCAGGGCGGTGTGATCGAGGATGGTGTGGTGGAACAACAGCATGGCAACCACACGCTGGTTGGCCGGGTCATCGGCAAATACCAGGCGCAGCAGCGGTGCCTGGCCCAGGTCCATGCGGTAAGTGCGCGCGTCGTAGCGCGTCAACAGGCGGTCGAGGGCATCGCCACCGCTGAAGTGCGCCTCTTCACAGGCCAGGGTTGCCTTGCGCCACACCACTTGCAGTGGTTCATCGAGGCGTTCCCAGGCCATGGAGGTGCGCAGGATGTCGTGGCGATCGATCACCCATTGCAAGGCTTCGACAAAGGCCGCCAAACGTGCACGGCTGTCGAACACAAACTGCGCGTGCAACACATAGGGATCGCCCTGCGCTGCCGAAAGATGGTGATAGAGCATGCCTTCCTGCAACGGCGCCAGCGGGTAGATATCCTGCACATTCGCCGCCCCACCGGGGATCGCCGCGACGATACGGTCAATCGCCAGCTGGTCGAGATTGACCAGCGGCACCATGTCCGGCGTGATGCGATAGGCCGGGCTCAACCAGTCCCCGCCATGCTCGGTCACCAGCGTAAGCAAGCGAGGTTTGTGGGCGATCAGTTGATCCCACAACGCATCGTCCAATGCCTCATCGTCACCCAGGACAATCAGGTCGTCTTCTTCCCTTTGCAGACGGATCGCGTGGGTGGAAATCGCTGCCAATAATTCGCTGAACTGCATGGGAGTAACCTGCCTGATAAGTCACGGTGGAGAAGAAAGTCCGTTTTCAGCTGCCGTTTGGAATCGGGTGTGCTGGAGCGCCCGGTGAAAAAAATGCAGGCGCAGCCGCAGGCCTGGAGGGGCTTCCGGCAGGGTTGGAAAATTAAGGGATTTGGGCGCTGGGGGGTGACATGGGAAGCGGGGACAAGAGGGAGGCAGCGAGGGTTCAAGGTTTTTTTTCAGCGCAGGTAATCGCTCCCGAACGGGAGCGAGAACGTCGCTAGACGGTCTTCACCTTCAAATGCCGCGCATACCAGGGCCGCTTCGGCACGCGCTTGAACAGGCCCTGCAACAGGTGCTCGTCCTCGCCAAAGGTAATGCGCAAGGCGAGCTTCATGGTCTCCGGGTCCATCTCCATCGACTTGCCCATCTGCAACCCCGGGGTGGTACTGCAGCCATGGGTGTCCGGGCCCAGCCACGGGTCGCCGACTTCGACCCAACGTCCCGGGGCGAACCAGGCCACGCCGTTGACGTCCAGGCGCCTGACTTCGCCGGGGTTGAAGCGTTCGTGGGCGCGGTACCAGTCCTCGATACGGTCGTCGATCCAGCCGTGGAAGTGCCAGAACACCGGGTTTACATGGGATGAAAACGGGTCGCCGAGGAAGTCGTTTTCCGCCGCGTACCAGCGCGGGGCAAAGTCTGCCGGGTCGCGGGCCAGGGGTACCGGCGCGCCGTTGGACGGGTCGCGGGGCACCGAGGCCCAGCGCATGTGCAGCCAGTCGTGCAGGCCCAGCTCCATTTCGGAACCGAGTTGGCCCAAGGTCAGTCTGGCCAGGTAGCGCGGGTCGCGGTACTGCGATTCCCAGACCTGGAAGTTGCTGTGGTAGGTCTCGGCGGCCTTGATGTCGCTGACCCACTGGGTGTATTCGCTGTCGTCCGGGGCTGACCAGGTGGGCGGCAGCGCGAAGCCGTCGTGGTTGTCGAAGTAGCGCAGGAAGCCTAGGCGATCGCGCTCCAGCGCCGGTTGCGGTTCGGGGAATGCGGGCCACGAGGGCAGATCCTGCATCGAACGCGCGGTGCCGAGCATATGCCGGTGCATGAAGAAGAAATCGATGCCCGAGCCGTTGCGGTCTTTGTGTTTGCCACGGGCGTCACGCTCCTTGCCGCGCGGGCCGGGTTGCCAGCCGATACCGCGCAGGGCGTCGCGTTTTTCTTCGGAGAGTTTGTGCCACTGGTCACGGGTGGCGTGCCACAGCTGGTGAAACAGGCGGTGCTCCGGAGCAATCAGCCAGGCCAGCAGGGTCGGGTTGAGGCCGATGCGTTGGCGGGCTTCGGGAAACAGCTGTTTGTGGGCGATAAAGCGGTTGTCACGTTCGGTCAAGGCCAGGGGGCGATCCAGGTCGAGGATGTGCCCGCTGAGGGTGCCGCTGCCGGCGTTGGCGAAGTCGGCCCAGACTTCATCGAGGGTCATCTTGAACTCATAGGCGGGCCTGCCGTCGAGGGCATCGCGGTCGATCAGGCGCCAGTAAAGCAAGGCGCCCTCGCCCGTCAGCAGGTCACCCAGCACGCGGTAGCGCGGTTCGCCTTCGCTGCGCAGGTTGGCGGCGGTGTCCAGGTAGCCGCGCAGGCCACGGCCACGGGGGGCGATGTCGAGCAACAGTTCCAGGCCCTGCAGCGGCAGGCCCTTGAGGCCGGCGTCGCGGCCTTCCAGGCGCAGGCGCCACACCCCGCGCAAGGTGTTGGCCAGGTGCTGCCCGGCGGTGTCGGCCAGGTCCACAGTGGCTTCGCCGGGAGTGATGGGGAATTCTTCTTCGCGCGTCAACTCGCGATGGGCATAGAAAGCGGCCGGCACAGCCGCGCCGGTCAGCGCCAGGCCTGCGATGAACCCACGTCGAGAGATGGTCATTGTCTACCTTAGGAAACGGCTTTATCAGAGCTAGAACGTTTGCACGCCGGGGAAATTTACCGCCCTGCCCGCGCCGCCTAAATTTCCCCGCGCACCACTCGTTCTTCCCTGATAGCGAAGGCCTCAACTGACTGAGATGGCAATGACAAAACCACGTTCGAAAAAGGCGCTGTACATCGGCTTGCCGCTGGCACTGGCCATCGGTGCCAGCGCAGGCTTCCTGGCCTGGGATCACTGGTTCAAGGGCAATGCCGGCTACCCGCTCGCCGTGATCAAGCAGGCCAATGAACTGCAGGACCGCCTGCTGTCGTTCGACAGCCACATCACCGTGCCCATGGACTTCGGCACCGCCGGCAACGAGGCGGACAAGGACGGCAGCGGCCAGTTCGACCTGGCCAAGGCGGCACGCGGTCGCTTGTCCGGCGCAGCCCTGACGATCTTCGGCTGGCCGGAAATCTGGAATGGCCCCAATGCCCCGCACAAGCCTACTGACGGTTTTGTCGAGGAAGCCCGCCACGAGCAGGAGGTGCGCTACAAGATCATCTCCGGCATGGTGCGTGACTTTCCCAATCAAGTCGGCATCGCCTATACCCCGGATGACTTTCGACGTCTGCATGGCGAAGGCAAGTTCGCGATCTTTATCAGCATGCTCAACGCCTACCCCCTGGGCAATGACCTGAACCAGCTGGACCTGTGGACCGCCCGGGGCATGCGTATGTTCGGTTTCGGTTATATCGGCAATAACGCCTGGTCCGACTCATCGCGCCCACTGCCGTTTTTCAATGATTCCGTCGATGCCCTCGAAGGCCTGTCGGACATCGGCAAGCAAGCGGTGCAGCGCCTCAATGACCTGGGGGTGATCATTGACGTGTCGCAGATGTCGACCAAGGCCCTGGAGCAAGTCGCGCACCTGAGTCGCACGCCGATGGTCGCGTCCCACTCGGCACCGCGCGCGTCGGTGGACATCCCGCGCAACCTCAGCGACAAGGAACTGCAACTGATCAAGAACAGTGGCGGCGTGGTGCAGGTGGTGGGCTTCCCGGCCTACATACGCCCCCTGAGCCAGCCGACCCAGGACAAGCTCAACACCCTGCGCGCGCGTTTCGACCTGCCGCCACTGCCCAACCTGGCCATGGCCCTGATGCCGGGGGACGCGATCATCGCGGCATGGCCGGAGCAGAAGTTCGGCCAGTATGCCCAAGGGCTGTACGGGATTCTTGAGGAGGAACCCAAGGCCACGCTCAAGGACTGGGGCGACGCCGTCGACTACACCGTGCGCAAGATCGGGATCGATCACGTCGGCATCGCTTCGGACTTCAACGACGGCGGCGGTATCGACGGCTGGAACAACGTCGGCGAAATCCGCAACGTCACCGCCGAACTGATCCAGCGCGGCTACTCCGAAGCCGACATCGCCAAGCTGTGGGGAGGCAACTTCCTGCGGGTGTGGGACCAGGTACAAAAAGCCGCCAAACCCTTGGCCAACCGCTAATCACCTAGAAGCAAGTCCATGACTGACCGCCGTACGTTTCTCAAGCAGGCCGGGGTATTCGCCGCCAGCCTGCCATTGGGCGCTGCACTCATCCCGCAGGCACTGGCTGCCACCACCACGGATGACCCATGGACGGGGTTCAAGCAGCTGTTCAACCAGGACCCGGATTACCTGCACTTCTCCAACTTCCTGGTGGCCTCGCACCCCAGGCCGGTACGCGAGGCCATCGAGCGCTACCGCGCCCAGATCGACCGCAACCCAGGGCTCGCCATGGACTGGGACCTGGAGCAAACCTGGAAACGCGAAGGCCAGGTACGCGAATGGGCCGGCCGCTACCTCAAGGCCACCCCGGCGCAGATCGCCCTGACCGGCAGCACGTCCGAAGGCCTGGCGATGATCTATGGCGGCATCAAGGTGCGCCCGGACCAGGAAGTCCTCACCACCGTGCATGAGCATTACGCGACCCAGAACGTGCTGGATTTTCGCGTGCTCAAGGAAGGCACCCAGGTGCGCCGGATCAAGCTGTTCGAGCGGGCCAGCCAGGTCTCTGCCGACGAGGTGCTGGGCAATATCCAGCGCAATATCCGCCCCAATACCCGGGTGCTGGGCATGACCTGGGTACAGTCCGGCAGCGGCGTGAAACTGCCCATCGGCGAGATCGGCAAGCTGGTGGCGGCGCACAACCGCAACCGCGACGACAAAGACCGCCTCCTCTATGTGGTGGATGGCGTGCATGGTTTCGGCGTGGAAAACCTCGACTTCCCCGACATGCATTGCGACTTCTTTATCGCCGGCACCCATAAATGGATGTTCGGTCCGCGGGGCACCGGGCTGGTGTGCGCGCGCAACCCTGAAAACACCTACGTCACGCCCATGGTGCCGACCTTCTCCGAAGACAAGGACTTCGCCACCATCATGACCCCCGGCGGCTATCACGCCTTCGAGCATCGCTGGGCGGCGGATGAGGCCTTCAAGCTGCACCTGCAACTGGGCAAGGCGCCGGTCCAGGCGCGCATCCATGGACTGAACGCCGAACTCAAGGAGCAATTGCTGGCGCACCCGCAGATCGAACTGGTCACGCCGCGCAGCCCAGAACTGTCTGCCGGCTTTACCTTCTTCCGGGTCAAGGGCCAGGACAGTGATCGGGTGGCGGCCTATATGCAGAAGAACCGCGTGGTGATCGACGCGGTGGACCGCGACGTCGGCCCGGTGATCCGCACGGCGCCCGGCCTGCTCAACAACTCCGACGAAATCCAGCGCTTCATGACCCTGCTCAGCCAGCGGTTGTGACGCGCCTTTTTCCCTTTGCACGAGAGGCCCCTATGACGCCACTGCGACTCAAACCCCTGACGACCCTGGCACTGACCGCCCTGTGCGGCGCGCTGCTGCCGGGCCTGGCCCAGGCTGCCACGCCGCAACCGGGCAAAGTGTTCAAGGACTGCAAGGACTGCCCGGAAATGGTGGTACTGCCCGCCGGCACCTTCACCATGGGGACGCCGGAAGACGAAGTCGGCCGTGAGCCGGACGAAGGCCCGATGCATGAAGTGACCTTCGCCAAGCCGTTCGCCATGAGCCGCTTCCACATCACCGCCGGCGAATGGGACAGCTATATCCGCCAGACCGGGGTGAAGATCGCCGACGGCGACACCCGCCCCGGCCGCGAATGCATCGCCAGCAAGCCGCGCTACCCCCAGGGCCCGCGCCAGCCGGCGGTGTGCATGGACATGGACGACATCAAGCACTACGTGGCCTGGCTGTCGAAAAAGACCGGCCAGCAGTACCACATGGTCAGCGAGGCCCAGCGCGAATACGCCGCGCGCGCCGGCTCCACCGGGCCATTCCCGTTCCCGTTCGACGAGGGCAAGGGCTACAGCATCGCCAAGCATGCCAACACCTACGGGCCGGCGGACGGCTACAGCTATTCTTCGCCGGTAGGCAGCTACCCGCCGAATGCGTTTGGCATGTACGACATGCATGGCAACGTCTATGAGCGGGTGGCCGACTGCGAGCACTCCAGCTACATCGGCGCGCCCACCGACGGCAGCGCATGGATGGAGCCAAACTGCGAGGGCTACATGATTCGCGGCAATGACTGGGGCGAGGCGCCGGTGTTTTCGCGCTCAGGGAACCGCAACACGATCTATCCGCAGACGCGGGGTGACTGGATCGGCTTCAGGGTCGTGCGCGATCTCTGAAGCTGACGGGATTTAATCTGGGAGGGGGCTTGCTCCCGATGGTGCGGCAGTCGACATCGCCATTGACTGACACTCCGCCATCGGGAGCAAGCCCCCTCCCACAGTCAAATCGTGCGCGGCTTAGACCCCCTTCTGCGCCAACAACTCCAGGCCTTCATGCAACGCCGGGAACAGGCTGTTATTGAAGTTGTTCCAACGCAACTCAAGTATGGTGTCGTCCGGCGAGATCTCGGTCTTGAGCACGTCGTGGAACACTTCGCCGGAGTCGATGCCGTTATCCACGTAGTGGAACGAGGCGCCGGTGAGGTACAGCGGTTCACACGGCTGCGTCTCCCTGGTCGCCCAATCCACCACGGCTTGTCCACGGGCACCGTACAAGGCATTCCAGGTGGCGTAGGCACCCCGGCGCTCATAGGGCGATTCGATACGGGTAATACCGGGGTGGATGTTCATGATGCGACGGGCAAACGGCGCACCAGGGCGCACCAGCTCGTCCAGGATCACCAGCAGGCCGTCCAGCACCACGATATCGGCCTTCAGCTCCACCAACGTGTCATGCAGGCGGCGTTCGAAATCCTGCTTGCCGGCAATATGCTCGGCGCTGCCCCGCGGCAGGCGCCGATAGGTGGACGGCACGCTCAGCAGCAGATCGTTGACCAGGCGCCCCTGCACCCGCAGGTCGGCCGGGTACAGCCACTGGCGGCCGGGCTTATAGGCAAAGCCGTAGTCGGCCACCAACTGCTGGTCCCGCGGGTTCTGCTCATCGTCGTCATACACCACGCCCACCAGGTTGTAGGCCTCGCCCAGTGGCGTGTCGTTGAGCGACCCCACCAGAAACTCCAGCACCGACTTCATGTAGCGTTCGTGGTCCTTGTAGGCCACCGGCTGGCCGGCCTTGTCGGCAGCGGCATTGCGCAGGGACCACACGTACACCAGGTTCTTTTTCGTCATTGTTTCGCTCTCGCTGGAAAGATCAGGCACGCGCCGATACGCGTGCGCCTACACCACAAGAACGAACCAGCCCACGCGCAATTTATCCGCCACCGCCACCGCCGGGCACGTCGAGCTAAATAGTCGCGCCAATCCTTCGTTTGTCATGGGTAAGGGTCTGTGTGCCCAGCCCCCTCTTTTTCACTTTCCGGGAAGTACTTATGACCGATCCCAAGCGCGGCGCCTTCAAAGGTTTGCTTGCATTGCTCAGGCCGTTTCGCACCATCGTGACGGTCTCCATCGCCCTGGGCATGGCCGGCGGCCTGGCCATCACGTTGTTGCTGGCGACCATCAATAACGCGCTGCATTCTTCCACGGGTATGACCCAGGGCGTGATCCTGAGCTTTGCGGCGCTGTGTGTGCTGGCGCTGACCAGTTCGATCGTCTCCGATATCGGCACCAACTATGTGGGCCAGCGGATCATTGCCGCCCTGCGCAAGGATCTCGGCGAAAAGGTGCTGTCGGCGCCCATCGAGCAGATCGAACAGTATCGCTCCCACCGCCTGATCCCGGTGCTGACCCATGACGTCGACACCATCAGCGACTTCTCCTTTGCCTTCACCCCGCTGGCCATCGCCACCACCGTGACCCTGGGCTGCCTGGGGTACCTGGCGTACCTGTCGGTGCCGATGTTCCTGATGATGGTGGTGGCGATCGTCATCGGCAGCAGCGTGCAATTCATTGCCGGCGCCAAGGGCATTCGCGGCTTCGACGAGGCCCGCGACCAGGAAGACGAGTTGCAACGCTACTACTCGGCAATCGCTTCCGGCGCCAAGGAGTTGCGCATCCACCGACCCCGCCGCTACCGCATGAACACCCACCGCATCCAGGAAACCGCCGACCGTATCAGCGATATCCAGGTGCGTTCGGTGAACATCTATATCGTCGCCAAGACCTTCGGCTCGATGCTGTTCTTTGTGGTCATCGGCCTGGCGCTGGCGATGCAGGCCTACAACCCGAACCCGGACCCGGCGGTGATCACCGGTTTTGTGCTGGTGCTGCTGTACATGAAGGGCCCGCTGGAACACGTGGTGGGTTACCTGCCGATCATCGGCAAGGCGCGCATTGCGTTTGCGCGCATCACCGAACTGTCCGAACGCTTCTCTTCCCCCGAACCGCACCTGCTGATGGACGGCAGCGAAGCGCCGACACCGGTGGTGCACAGCTTGGAGCTGCGCGGCGTGAGCTACAGCCCGCCGCCGGTGGAAGGCAGCCAGCCGTTCCACCTGGGGCCGATCAACCTGAGCATCAAGCAGGGTGATATCGTGTTTATCGTCGGCGAGAACGGCTGCGGCAAGACCACCCTGATCAAGCTGCTGCTGGGCCTGTATCAACCCGAGGCCGGGGAAATCCGCCTCAATGGCGAAACGGTGACCGACCCGGCGCGCGATGACTATCGCCAGCTGTTCACCACGGTGTTCGCCGACTACTACCTGTTCGACGACCTGGTCCAGGGCAGCGCCACCCAGTCCCTGGACAGCGCCGCCAAGTACCTGGAGCGCCTGGAAATCGCGCACAAGGTCAGCGTCAAGGACGGCGTATTCAGCACCACCGACCTGTCCACCGGCCAGCGCAAGCGCCTGGCACTGGTCAACGCCTGGCTGGAAGAGCGCCCGGTGCTGGTGTTCGACGAATGGGCCGCCGACCAGGACCCGGCCTTCCGCCGCGTGTTCTATACCGAACTGCTGCCGGACCTCAAGCGCCTGGGCAAGACCATCATCGTGATCAGCCACGACGACCGCTACTTCGATATCGCCGACCAGTTGGTACGGCTACGTGCGGGCCAGGTGGTACACGAAATGGAGCCGGCCTGAAAATTCTTTTCCGGTTTCCACAGGTAGGAACGTCTCACTAGTGGTAATGAGAACCAACCACAACAAATATTTATAATCTGCCCACTAAATACCTAGAAGAGAATTCACCCATGCCAGCAACATTTGGTCTGAGTCCCTTGAGCAAGGCACTCTCCATGCGCCGCCTCTTGAACACCCACGTGCTCCCTGGCGCCATTGCCGTTGCGCTGACCCTGCCAGTCGCAGGTTATGTTCAGGCGCAGGAGATCGAGCTGAATGTCCCCGCCCAGTCACTGGGGAGCGCTCTTCAAGAATTTGGTCGGCAGGCCAACCTGCAAGTGCTGTACAGCCCGTCCGACGTAGAAGGCAAACGCAGTCACAAGGTCAAGGGCAAGATGCAACCTGGCCAGGCCATGACCACCTTGCTGACCGGGACGGGGGTCGATTACGACCTGCAGGGCAACACCATGACGCTCACGGCCGGGCGTTCGTCCGCCCTGGAGCTGGGCGCCACCCAGGTGACCGCCAACCAGCTCGGCACCATTACCGAGGGCTCCGGCTCGTATACTCCCGGCACCATCGCGACCGCGACCCGAATGGTGCTGACGCCCCGGGAGACGCCTCAATCGATCTCGGTGGTGACGCGCCAGGCCATGGATGACTTCAACCTCAAGTCGATCGACGACGTGATGCGCCATACCCCCGGCATCACCGTTGCCGCGTACGACAGTGAGCGGACCAGCTACTACTCCCGTGGCTTCGCCATCCAGAACTTCCAGTACGACGGCATTCCGATCCTGCAGGATGCCCAGTATTCGTCCGGCCACACCCTGACCGACACGGTGATCTACGACCGCGTCGAGATCCTCAAGGGCGCTACCGGCCTGCTGACCGGTGCCGGCGGCCCTGGCGGCACCATCAACATGGTGCGCAAGAAGCCAACCTCGGAATTCAAGGGCTACATCGACCTGGGCGCCGGTTCCTGGGACAACTACCGCTCGGAAGTCGACGTCGGCGGTCCGCTCACCGAGACCGGTAACGTGCGCGGTCGGGCGGTGGCCGCCTACCAGGACAAGCACACGTTCCTCGATCATTACCAGCGCAAGACCAACGTGTACTACGGCATCCTGGAGTTCGACCTGTCACCGGACACACTGCTGACCGTCGGCGGCGACTACCAGGACAGCGACCCGCAAGGCTCCAGCTGGTCGGGCTCGGCCTCGCTGTATGACAGCGCCGGCAACCGCATCAGCACCTCGCGTTCGTTCAACAATGGCGCCAAGTTCAGCAAGTGGGCGCAGTACACCCGTACCGGTTTCGCGACCCTGGAACACACCTTCGATAACGGCTGGGTCGGCAAGGCCCAGTACAACCACCAGATCAATGGCTACAAGGCACCGCTGTCCGCCCTGCTGGCGCCCAACGTCACCACCGGTCAGTCCATGTTGCTCACGCGGACCTACAATGGCGAGACCACCAGCGATACCGGCGACCTTTATGCCACCGGGCCTTTCAGCCTGTTCGGACGTGACCATGAACTGGTGATCGGCGCCTCGGTCTCGCGCTCCCGCTGGCTGGGCCGCGACTACACCCGCGCCATCAACAACAACTACGACTATTTCAATTGGAACGGCGAGGTTCCCAAACCTGACCGTGGCCCGCAGACCAAACGCAACGACGAGCTCACCCGCCAGAGCGCCCAGTACATCACCGGCCGCTTCAGCCTGGCTGATGACTGGCACCTGATCCTGGGTACCCGGCTCAACAACTACGAGGTCAGCGGCACCAGCCAGGTCAAGGACACCGGCAAGGTCGTGCCTTACGCCGGCCTTACCTACGACTTCACCGAAAACCTCTCGGCCTATGCCAGCTTCACCGAGATCTACCTGCCACAGGACGACTACCGCGACCGCAACAACAAGCCGATCGAGCCGGATGAAGGCAAGAACTACGAGGTCGGCTTCAAAGGCGAATTCTTCGATGGACGCCTCAACGCCAGCCTCGCCTACTTCGAAGTGCACGAGAAAAACCGCGCCATCGACGATAGCGACTACATTCCCGACAGCTACCCGGGCCTCGACTATGCGTCCAAGGGCACCAAGGCCAAGACCAAGGGCTACGAAGCGGAAATCTCCGGCGAGCTGGCCCCCGGCTGGCAGCTGCAGGCGGGTTATACGCACAAGATCATGCGTGACAAAGAGGGTGAAAAACTCTCCACCTGGGAACCGGAAGACCAGGTCAATATCTACACCAGCTACAAGCTGACCGGCGCCCTGGACAAACTCACCCTGGGCAGCGGCGTGCGCTGGCAGGGTACGGGCTGGAAGCTGCTGACCAACAATTACACCACCGGCAGCCAGGATAACTTCTCCCAGGATCCCCTGTGGCTGGTGGACCTGATGGCTCGCTACCAGGTCACCGAGAACGTATCGGCCAGCCTCAATGTCAACAACGTCTTCGACAAGAAGTACTACACCAACATCGGCTTCTACAACTCGGTTTACTACGGTGACCCGCGTAACATCATGCTCAGCACTCGCTGGAACTTCTGATGCATAGACGCTAGACGCACCGCCCCAAGCCCCTGGCCATGCGCAATGACCAGGGGCTTTTTGCTGCCCGCACAACACGCAGGCAAGGCAAAAAAAAACGCCCCTGGCCGTTGGGCCAGGGGCGTTGGATAACGCAGACAGTTACTTCATGGCATCGGCGAAGCTCTGTACGAACGCGGCGTTATCGATGATGCGGTCGTGGGTGGAGTCGATCGTCACTGACTGCTGTACGCACGCGCGGCCCACCACCTGCTCCATGGTCGCTTCGATCAACCGGCGATGCTGTCCCGCACGGCTCGCGGCGGCCCACCAACACCTGATCGGCGCCTTGAGCGGCTTGAAGTCGGCATCCTTGAGGCGCTGGCCCAGGGTGCGGTCCAGTTCCCAGGAAATCTGCGCCTCGTCACCCTCAAGCAAGCTTGCCTTGATCTCCCGGAACGTCTCACCCAACGCGTCTTCAGCCCAGGCACCCAGCGCCTGCCATTGCTGCACTTCATCGCTGAAGAGCGCCTGGCTGTCCTGCCACGCCCCGTGGATCTGTTGGCTCGAGGCAGGAAACATGACCTGCAACAGTTCTACACGCCGCTGGTTGACCGACAGTTCATCGTCATCCGCCGTCACCGCCGCGTCCCAGTAAGCCTTGAGCCAATACGGTGGCGAGGCGTCGATCCAACCGACCACTTCCACCTCGCGCCCGGCTTGCTCCAGCGCATAAGCGACTTCCATGGCCAGGTTACCGCCCATTGACCAGCCAGCCAGGCGATAAGGGCCTTCGGGCCAGGCAGCGAGCAATTGCCCAGTGTAGTCCTCGACCATCGCTTGCCAGCTCGGCACCGCACTGCCCTCCTCGGCCAGTGCACGGCAGATCACGCCCATCACCGGCCGTTGCTCGCGCAGCGCCAAGCCAATGGCCTTATAGCAATGCACCGAGCCATAGCTGGGGTGGAACAGGAACAACGGCGTCCCTTGCGTCTGGCTGTTGAGCTTGACGATCAACGAAGGCCCCGCGCCGTTACCCAGGCAATTCACCTGCCCGGCAACCGTCGGGTTAAGCATCAATTGGCTGACCGACAGCACCCTGCCGGTGGCCTTGCGGATGCGCTCCCTGAGCATCAACACCAACAGCGAATGACCGCCCAGTTCAAAGAAATTGTCATCCAGGCCAACGCGCTCGACGTCCAGCACCTCGCCCCAGATCGTCGCGAGCCGTTGCTCCAACTCGCTCTGCGGGGCGCGGAACACCTGCTCGTGCTGGCGCGCATCGGGCTTGGGCAGTGCCTTACGGTCCAACTTGCCGTTGGGGCTCAGAGGCATCTGCTCCAACAGCACCCACTGGGCCGGCACCATGTAGTCGGGCAAATGCGCAGCCAGGTGCGCACTGAGCGCTTCGCGCCAGTGTTCACCGGGCGCCTGCAACACCAGATAGCCGACCAAGTGCTTGCCATCGACAACCTGCACCGACGCCTCCTGCACTTCAGCGGTTTCGAGGAGGCGCGCTTCAATTTCACCCAGTTCAATCCGCAGGCCCCGCAACTTGACCTGGTGATCCAGGCGCCCGAGGTATTCGATCACACCGTCGCTGCGCTGGCGCACGCGGTCACCGGTACGATACAAGCGGGCACCCGACTCGAACGGCGAGGCAATGAAACGCTCGGCGGTCATCCCGGGACGGCGATGGTAGCCACGCGCCAACCCCTTGCCGCCCAGGTACAACTCGCCCGCGACGCCTGCGGGCACCACTTGCAACTGGGCATCCAGCACATAGGTCTGCAGATTGGCTATGGGCTGGCCGATGGGCACCGTGTCACGCCGTTCATCGATGCAGGTCCAATGGGTCACGTCGATGGCGGCTTCCGTCGGCCCGTACAGGTTGTACAAGCCGGCTGCGGGTAATTTGGCAAATACCTGTTGCTGGGCATCCACCGGCAGTGCTTCACCGCTGCATACAATGCGTTGCACGCTGTGGCAACTGGACACTGCCGCATCCTGCATGAACGCCTGCAACATCGAAGGCACAAAATGCAACGTCGTCACGTGTTCGGCGTTGATCAGCGCCACCAGCCTGGCGGGGTCACGGTGATCACCCGGCGCCGCGACGACCAGCCGCGCGCCGGTCATCAGTGGCCAGAAAAACTCCCACACCGAGACGTCGAAACTGAACGGTGTCTTTTGCAAGACCGTATCGCTGGCGCTCAAGGCGTAGGCTTCCTGCATCCAGCACAAGCGGTTGGCCAGTGCCGAATGACGGTTGCCCGCGCCCTTGGGCTGGCCGGTGGAGCCGGAGGTGTAGATCACATACGCGAGGTTTTCAGCGTCCAGCACAATGTCAGGATTGGTGTCGGGGTAATCCTCGAACGCCGACTCCCCCAGCACCAGGCATTCGACGCCTTGGGCAATCGGCAGCTGTTGCAGCAGATGGGATTGGGTCAGCAGCAGTTTCACGCCACTGTCTTCGAGCATGTACGCCAGGCGCTCACGCGGGTAGTCCGGGTCCATCGGCACATAGGCGCCGCCCGCCTTGAGCACGGCCAGCAGGCCGACGACCATTTCGACGGAACGCTCCACGACCAGGCCGACCAACACATCCGGGCCGACGCCTGCACGGATCAGGCGGTGGGCCAGGCGATTGGCACGCCGGTTCAGCTCGACATAGTCCAGGCGCTGGGCAGCGAAGACCAGTGCCGGAGCGTCCGGGGTCTGCGCTACCTGAGCCTCGATCAAATGATGCACCGGCTGGCGCGAATAGTCGCGAGCGGTGGCATTCCATTGCGCTACCAACACCTGCTGTTCGCAAGGGTCCAGCAACGGCAACTGGCTGACACGCTGCTGCGGGTCATTGAGCATGCCCTGCAGCAGGTTCTGCCAATGGGCGAGCATGCGCTCGAGCACGACAGGGTCAAACAGGTCGGTCGCGTAAGTCAGGGTGGCGTGGATGCCATCCGCCGAGGCCTGGGTGTCCAGGCTCAGGTCGAACTGTGCGGTGTGGCTGCCCCAATCCAGCCCTTCTACACGCAGGTTTGGCAGTGAGTGCCCCGAGGTCATCAGGCCGGCATCGCTTTGGTGGTTGAACATCACCTGGAATAAGGGGTTGTGGCTCAGGCTGCGCTCCGGTTGCAGGGCTTCCACCAACTGTTCGAACGGCAGGTCCTGATGGCCCTGGGCATCCAGGCTGCGGCGCTTGACCTGCTGCAACAACTGGCCGACGGTGATCTGCCCGTCGATATCGGCCTTGAGCACTTGAGTGTTGACGAAGAAACCGACGACGCGCTCCACCTCAACCCGGTTGCGGTTGGCAATCGGAACCCCGATGCGGATGTCCGGCTGACCACTGTAGCGGTACAACAGGCTCTGGAAAGACGCCAGCAACACCATGAACAACGTCACGTCCTCACGCTGGGCCAAGGCCTTGAGCCCGGTTGCCAGCGCTTGGGGCAATTCGAGTTGCAGGCTTGCACCGCGATAGCTTTGCACCGCTGGCCGCGCGTTCGCGGTAGGCAGTTCCAGCATCGGCTGTTCGCCGCCGAGCAATTGCCGCCAATACGCCAGTTGACGCTCGCGCTCGCCCGCCGCCATCCATTGGCGCTGCCAGTGCGCGTAATCGGCGTATTGCAGCGCCAGTTCCGGCAATTGCGGCGCCTGGCCCTGGCAGTGGGCGGCGTACAGCTGCACCAGTTCGTCGACCATCACTTGCATCGACCAGCCGTCGGTCACGATGTGGTGCTGCACCAGCACCAGCACATGCTCATCGTCGGCCAGGCGCAGCAAGGTAACGCGCAGCAGTGGGCCCGCCTGCAAATCGAATGGCCGGGCAATCTCGGTTTCGACCTGCTGTTGAAGGTTCTCGGCGTCGGCCTCCACCCGCGCGATCACCAGGGCGGTCGCTGGGCGAATCAACTGAAACGCGCGCTCGCCGTCCTGGTACACCTGGGTACGCAAGCTCTCATGCCGCGCCACCAGAGCGTCGAAGCTGCGCTGCAAGGCCTGCTGGTCGAGGCGCCCGGTCAGGCGTAGCACGCTGGGAATATGGTAAGCCGCACTGCGCGGATCCAGTTGCCAAAGGAACCACTGGCGCTCCTGGGCGAAGGACAACGCCAACGGTTGCTCACGCCCGATCGCCAGCATCGGCGGCGCCAGCGCCTGATCTGTCGCCTGCAAGGCCAGCACGAAACTTTCCAACTGCGGTTGTTCGAACAAGGTGCGCAGGGCCACTTCCCGCTCAAGCAACTGACGCACACGGGAGATCACCTGCATGGCCAGCAACGAATGCCCGCCCAGCTCGAAGAAGTGATCGTTCAGGCCAATACGCTCGGCCCCCAGCACCTGTGCCCAGATCGCCGCGACCTGCTGCTGCAACGGCGTCACCGGCTCCACCCAGGCGCCTTGCGACTGCGCCGTATCCGGTTGCGGCAGGCCTTTGCGGTCGAGCTTGCCGTTGGGGGTCAGCGGCATCCGGGCCAGGAACATGAAGTGCGCCGGGACCATGTAGTCCGGCAGATGGGTTTTCAATCCACGGCGCAGGGTTTCGCGAAACTCGGTGTCGTTGGCCAGCGAACCATCGGCCGGCACAACATACGCCACCAGTTGCTTGCCGGTCGGCCCATCCTGGGCGACGACCACGGTTTCACCGACGCCGTCCTGCTCACGCAGGCGCGCTTCGATCTCCCCCAGTTCGATACGGAAACCACGGATCTTCACCTGGTGGTCGACACGCCCGAGGTAATCCACCACGCCATCCGGGCGGCCACGGGTCAGGTCGCCGCTGCGATATATGCGACTGCCCGGTTTGCCGAACGGGTCCGGCACGAAGCGTTCGGCGGTCAGCGCCGGGCGTTCCAGGTAACCACGCGCCACGCCCTCGCCGCCCAGGTACAGCTCACCGGCGACGCCGATGGGTTGCAGGTTGAGCTGAGCATCGAGTACATAGCCACTGCGGTTGCCCAGCAGCGTGCCGATTGGCGCGTAGACGGCGCCGCAGGGGTCGCCTTTGCGCGCCTTCCACAGCAACGGCGTGACCACGGTTTCGGTCGGGCCGTAGCCGTTGAACAGGTAGGTCGGTTTGAGCGCGCGCCAGGCCAGGTCGTAGCTGGCCTGGGCCACGGCATCACCACCGAAGCAGTAGACCCGCACTTTCGGTGGATTACCGTCGCGCTCGGCATGCTCAGCCAGTTGTTGCAGGTACACCGGCGGGAACACCGCCATGGTCACGTTGTGACGGTGCATCTGCGCGTAGGTGTACTCGGGCAGCCACAGGCTGTCATCACGGACCAGCACGCTGGCGCCGTTGATCAGCGGGTGCATCCAGCCTTCGTGGGAGCCGTCGAAGGCGAACGACATGAAGTGCAGTTCGCAATCGGCCGGCGATGTTTCATAACGCTCGCCGGTGGCGATGATGTGCGCCACCAACGGCCCGTGGGACACCGCTACGCCCTTGGGCAGGCCGGTGGAGCCGGAGGTGTAGATCACGTAGGCGAGGTTGTCGCCGTGCAGTTTTACCGCCGGCGCGGTGTCGCTGTAGTCGGCCCACGCCTCGGTGCGATCGATAGCCAGCGTCTGCATGCCGTCGGGAATCGGCAGTTGCTGCAAGGCACTGGAATGGGTCAGCAGCAGTTGCGCACGGCTGTCCTGCATCATGTACAGCAGGCGATCACGCGGGTATTCGATATCCAGCGGCACATACACACCGCCGGCTTTCATCACCGC